>NZ_JBIRZM010000008.1:214042-286739 GCF_044390825.1 Streptomyces sp. NPDC018833
CGCCGGCGGGTGCGGAAACTCGAGGGTGGCATGGGGGTCGCCATGTGTGCCGAGTTGGACCCCCCCCCTCGGGGGGTGGGCGGGGGAACCGGCCGTCGGCCGGTCCCGGGGCCCTCCCCATTGCGCCCGGCGGCTCCGCCGCGCAGGGCGGCTGCATCTGGAGCCGGGCTCCGGCCGGAGGTGGTGATGGGGGACGCGGGATCGCCGAAGGGATGAGCGCACGTTGACGGGCCGAGCGCACGCCGGAGTACGGCGGGGGGCCGTGGACCTGCTTGCGCGGCGGATACGGCGAGGGGCCGGGCCCGGCGGATACGGGAGGAGCCCGTGGAGCTGCTTGCGCGGCGGATGTGGCGAGGGCCCGGAACCCAAGGTGTCCCAAGGTGTGGTTCCGGGCCCCTCGCCGTGCCGGGTCAGTCCTTCTTCGGCTCCTCCAGGCGCGGGAACAGCACCGCGCCCTTCGTCACCGTCGTGCCCGCGGGGAGCTTGCCCCACTCGCCCGCTTCCTGGACCCGCTGATCGGCCAGCGCACCCAGGACGGGCTCGGCGCCGAGCGACTCCCACAGCTTCTGGGACGTCTCCGGCATCACCGCGTTCAGCAGGACCGCGACCGCGCGCAGGGAATCGGCGGCGGTGTAGAGGATCGTCGCCAGGCGGGCGCGGCCCTCGTCAGAGGTGTCCTTCGCGACCTTCCACGGCTCCTGCTCCGTGATGTAGCCGTTGACCTGCTTCACGAAGTCGAAGATCGCCAGGATGCCGCCCTGGAAGTCCAGTTCCTCGCCGATCTTCCGGTCGGCTTCGGCGACCGCCTTGGCCAGACCGTCCTGGACGGCCTTCTCGGCGTCCCCGGGGGCGTCGGCGGCGGGCAGGGAGCCCGCGAAGTACTTGCCGACCATCGCCGCCACGCGCGAGGCCAGGTTGCCGTAGTCGTTGGCGAGCTCGGAGGTGTAGCGGGCGCTGAAGTCCTCCCAGGAGAACGAGCCGTCGCTGCCGAAGGCGATCGCGCGCAGGAAGTACCAGCGGTAGGCGTCCACGCCGAAGTGCGAGGTCAGGTCCTGCGGCTTGATGCCGGTCAGGTTCGACTTGGACATCTTCTCGCCGCCGACCATCAGCCAGCCGTTGGCCGCGACCTTGCCGGGCACCGGCAGGCCCTGCGCCATCAGCATGGCGGGCCAGATCACCGCATGGAAGCGGAGGATGTCCTTGCCGACCAGGTGCACGTTCGCCGGGAAGGTCTCCTCGAACTTCGCCGGGTTCTCGTTGTAGCCGACCGCGGTCGCGTAGTTGAGCAGCGCGTCGACCCACACGTAGATGACGTGCTTCTCGTCCCACGGGACCGGGACGCCCCAGTCGAAGGTGGAGCGCGAGATCGACAGGTCCTGGAGGCCCTGCTTGACGAAGTTCACGACCTCGTTGCGCGCGGATTCGGGCTGGATGAAGTCCGGGTTCGCCGCGTAGAGGTCGAGCAGCTTCGGGCCGTACTCGCTGAGCTTGAAGAAGTAGTTCTCCTCCTTGAGGATCTCCACCGGCTTCTTGTGGATCGGGCACAGCTTGGTGCCGTCCTCGGCCTCGATGAGGTCGCCGGGGAGCTTGTACTCCTCACAGCCCACGCAGTAGGGGCCCTCGTACCCGCCCTTGTAGATCTCGCCCTTTTCGTACAGGTCCTGCACGAACTCCTGCACACGATCCGTGTGCCGCTTCTCCGTGGTGCGGATGAAGTCGTCGTTCGCGATGTTCAGGTGCTCCCAGAGGGGCTTCCACGCCTCCTCGACGAGCTTGTCGCACCATGCCTGGGGCGTGACGTTGTTCGCCTCGGCCGTGCGCATGATCTTCTGACCGTGCTCGTCCGTGCCGGTGAGGTACCACACCTTCTCGCCGCGCTGACGGTGCCAGCGGGTGAGCACGTCGCCTGCGACGGTCGTATAGGCGTGGCCCAGGTGAGGAGCGTCGTTGACGTAGTAAATGGGGGTCGAGACGTAGTACGCCTTCGCCCCCTGCTTCTCGGATCCAGTGGCCGCCATGGTCGAAATCCTATCGGCCCGCTGGAGATCAACTCACACGCATAAGGCGCGGGGGTGCGAGGCGGACGCCCGACGGCCGGGCCGCGCGGTGTGCGCGACCCGGCCGTCGGGTGTGGCGTGTGATGCCGGTGACTCAGGGACGCCAGGTCCCGAGGAGCCCCTGGAACACCTCGGCGTCCGGCAGGTCGGCGGGCGCCGGGCCCGCGTGGAAGAAGGCTGCGTTGTCGGCCTGCAGCTTGCGGAGGTAGTCGAACGCCTTGGCGTCGTGCTCGCCGAACGCCACGAACTGCCAGAAGACCGGCTGGGCGGCGGCGGCCGCGAGGGCGGCTGTGGCGGCGGTCTTGGACTCGGGCGCGCCGTCGGTCTGGAAGATCACGAACGCGGGGGCGTCCGTGGCCGCTTTGGCGTGCAGCGCGAGGACCTCCTCGACGGCGAGGTGGTAGTTCGTACGTCCCATACGGCCGAGCCCCGCGTGCAGCTCGTCGACGCGGCCCTCGTGGGCGTCGAGGGTGAGCTCGCCGGTGCCGTCGATCTCGGTCGAGAAGAAGACGACGTCGACCGTGGCACGCTCGTCGAGATGCGCGGCGAGGGCGAGCGCCTGCTCGCCGAGGTGCTGGGCGCTGCCGTCCTTGTAGAAGGGCCGCATGGACCCGGACCGGTCGAGCACGAGATACACCCGCGCGCGGGCACCGGTGAGCCCGGCCTTCTTGAGGGCGGCGCCGGCGGTCTTGTACGCGTCGACGAGCCGGGGAGCGCGGGCCTTGACGCGCGCGAGCGCGGTGGCGGCCTTGCCGCCTTCGGCTGCGGCCCCCGTGCCCTCGTCGGCCGAGGTCACCGCAGCGGCGGTGACCTCCGGCTCGGGGGTGACCTCGGGCGCGGCGGCGTCGGCCGCGGGGGTGGCGGTTTCCGCGGCGATGCTCTCGGCCGCGGCGGGCTCCGCGGGTGCGGCGGGTTCCGCGGGTGCGGCGGCCAGGCGCGTCTCGTCGGCCTGCTCGACCGGGGCAGCCTCGGGCTCCGGGGTGACCTGGTCTGCCGGGGTTTCTTCCGCGGCAGCGGCGTTCGTGGTGGGGTCCTCGTTCTGCGGCTCGACCGCGTCGGCCTCCGGCTCGGGGGCGGTCTCCGGCGCGGCGGTGGTCGTCTCTGCGGCGATGTTCTCGGCCGCGGGAGGGTTGGCGGCGGCCTCAAGTGTCTCGTCGGCCTGCTCGTCGAGGTCGGCCTCCGGCTCGGGGGTGACCTCGTCCGCCGGGGCCTCCTCCGCGGCAGCGTCGGTGTCCGCGGCGACGCTCTCCGCCGCGGCGGTGTCGGCCTCCGGCTCGGGGGCGGTCTCCGGCGCGGCGGTGGTCGTCTCTGCGGTGATGTTCTCGGCCGCGGGAGGGTTGGCGGCGGCCTCAGGTGTCTCGTCGGCCTGCTCGTCGAGGTCGGCCTCCGGCTCGGGGGTGACCTCGTTCGCCGGGGCCTCCTCCGCGGCAGCGGCGTTCGTGGCGGGGGCCTCGTCCTGCGGCTCGACCGCGTCGGCCTCCGGCGCGGGGTCGGCCTCCGGCGCGGCGGCGTCGGCCTCCGTGGCAGCGCTCTCGGCCGGCTCGACCGGGTCCGTGTCGGGCGCGGCGGTGGTGGTCTCCGCAGCGACGCTCTCGGCCGGCTCGACCGGGTCCGTCTCCGGCGTGGCGGGGGCGGTCTCCGTGGTGACGACCTTCGCCGGCTTCGCCGGCTCCGGCGTGGACTGGAGCGGGACCGAGGCGCGGCGTGAGGGCGGGCTGTCGAACGCCGCCGAGACCAGGTCCGACGCCCGGTCCACCGGTGCCTGCGCCGGCACCGTGGCCGGTTCCTTGCGCTCCGTCTGGGCCGGAACGGAGGTCGCCGCCGACTCCTCGTGCCCGGCGCCGTCAGCGCGATCGCGGCCGAACACCTTGCGCAGCAAGCTCCGAATACCCATGGGCGGGCCTTTCGCATGAGTTGGGTGCGGTGACTGTCCGCTCCTGCAGACGTTCCGCCCGGGCAACGCAGGACAGGGCGGACACGTAAGGTTAGCGGCAGCCCGCGGCGGCTTCGGGGAGGGCACCCTCATGCCTCCCCCACACATCCCAACCGTGCCTCGTCCGTGCCGCATTCATCGCCCGTTCACTCTGTGTCCGCCGCCGGGCAGAGCTACGCACCTAACGTCACGGCCGGAATCATTCCGACACCATGTCGGCGCAGGCTGCGCCGAAGGAGGACGAAGTGCGCAAACTGCTGCCGCTGTTGAACGCCGCCCCCCACGCGGGCGGTCGTTCCGCGCTGACCTGCCGCTACCGTTGCGGCGACGCCTGCTTCCACGAGGTCCCCAACACCAGCGACAACGAGTACGTCGGTGACGTCATAGCGAGCGTGCTGTCGCGCCGCTCGATCATGCGCGCCGCCGCCGTCGTCACCGTCGCCGCCGCGGCGGGCGGCGCGGCCGTCGTGCAGGGCGCAGCCCCGGCCACGGCAGCCGGAACCGGCTACCCGCACAAGCCAGGCACGGCCGACGGGGCCCGCGGTCTCCGCTTCGCCCCCGTCGCCCCGAACAATGACGACAAGGTCACCGTCCCCGCGGGCTACGAGCAGAGCATCGTCATCCGCTGGGGCGAGCCCATCCTGCGCGGTGCGCCCGCCTTCGACCCGGACAGGCAGACCGCCGAGGCGCAGGCCGGGCAGTTCGGCTATAACAACGACTTCCTCTCCCTGCTCCCGCTCAAGGGCGAGCGCGGCCGCCAGGTCCTCGTCGCGAACCACGAGTACACGGACGAAGTCCTGATGTTCAAGGGCTACGACCCCGAGAACCCGACCCGCGAGCAGGTCGAGATCGCCTGGGCCGCGCACGGTCTGTCCGTCGTCGTGGTCCAGGAGGAGCACCGCAACGGCAGACTCACCCCCATCACGCGTCACCCGCTCAACCGCCGCCTCACCGCGACGAGCGAGTTCGAGCTCACCGGCCCCGCCGCGGGCTCGCCCCTGCTGCGTACGTCCGCCGATCCGTCCGGCACCACGGTGCTCGGCACGCTGAACAACTGCGCCGGCGGCACCACCCCGTGGGGCACCACGCTGCACGGCGAGGAGAACTTCAACCAGTACTTCGCAGGCGGCTCCAGCGCGACCGACAAGCGCTACGGCATCGCCTCCGGACCCACCGAGCGCAAGTGGGAGCGTTTCGACAAGCGCTTCGACGCGGCGCAGGAGCCGAACGAGTCGCACCGCCACGGCTGGGTCGTCGAACTGGACCCGTACGACCCCGAGTCGACGCCCCGCAAGCGCACCGCGCTCGGCCGCTTCAAGCACGAGGCCGCGCAGCCCCGTCTCACCGACGACGGCCGTCCGGTCGTCTACATGGGTGACGACGAGCGCTTCGACTACTTCTACAAGTTCGTCTCGTCCAAGCGGATGATGAAGGGCGGCGGCCGCGCCGCCCGCGAGCACAACCTCACGCTGCTCGACGAGGGCACGCTGTACGTCGCCAAGCTGACCGGCGACAGCCCGGCCGCGGAGATCGACGGCACCGGCAAGCTGCCGAACGACGGCGAGTTCGACGGCTCCGGCGTGTGGATCCCGCTCGCCACCGGCGACGTCTCGCACGTCCCGGGCATGACCGCCGAGGAGGTGTACGTCTTCACCCGCCTCGCCGGTGACAAGGTCGGCGCCACCAAGATGGACCGCCCCGAGGACGTCGAGCCGAGCCCCCGCACCGGCCGGGTCTACGTCGCGCTCACGAACAACAAGGACCGCGGCGCCGCCGGCAAGGCCGGCGCGGACGAGGCCAACCCGCGCAACAAGAACAAGCACGGCCAGGTCCTGGAGCTGGCCGAGCACTGGGACGACCCGGCGAGCGACGGCTTCGCCTGGCGCCTCTTCCTGGTCGCGGGCGACCCGAACGACCCTGCCACCTACTTCGCCGGTTTCCCCAAGGAGAAGGTCAGCCCCATCTCCTGCCCGGACAACGTCGCCTTCGACCCGTACGGCAACCTGTGGATCTCCACGGACGGCAACGCGCTCGGCTCGCACGACGGCCTGTTCGGTGTGGCGACCCACGGCGAGCGACGCGGTGAGCTCAAGCAGTTCCTGACCGTGCCGACCGGCGCCGAGACCTGTGGCCCGGTCATCCAGGACCGCCGCGTGCTGGTCGCGGTCCAGCACCCGGGCGAGGTCGACGGTGCGTCCGTCGAGAAGCCCGCGAGCGCCTGGCCCGACGGACCGGGCAAGCTCGTGCGCCCGTCGGTCGTCGCCGTCTACCGCAAGGACGGCCGCGGCATCGGCGCGTGACCGTGCGGCGGTTCACGGGGCGGTTCAGGGGGTGGCCCCCACCTGGGTGCGCCACCTCGTGAACTGCTCGGCCGCATCTCCCGTGTACGCCCACGGGAGATGCGCCGCCCGTGTGCCCAGCAGCTGGAAGAGGCCGCAGGCCTCCTGCCGCAGCCCCGCGTAACAGGCTGCGTGCGTCAGGTAGTTGAGCTCCCCGATCTCCTGGGGTGCGACCGGTCCGTCCGTCCGCCACAGGATCCACCGCTCCCAGGTGCGCCGGATCTCCACGACGGCGAGCTCGTGCTTCCAGTGCTGGTCCAGCCCGCGCACCGCCCGTCCCTGGGCGGCGTCGCAGACATGGCGGTACTCCTCCGCGCGCGCGATCTGCACAAGTACCGGCAGCGGCGACCCGGGAGGCGACGCCCCCGCCACGTCCCGCGCGAAGTCGTACATCCTGCCGTGCGTGCCGTGCCAGCGCGCCGAGTGGTAGCGCAGCAGCTGCACATGCCCCTCGACGTTGTACGGGTCGCGCCCGCGCATCTCGTCCCACCAGCGCCGCAGTTCGCGGTGCGGCACCCCGCCCTCGTACAGCCGCGCCACCGTCAGCAGCGAGACCCACGGCATGGGGTCGGCGGGGTGCAGGTCGGCGGCCGCCAGGCAGGACCGCACGGCGAGGTCCAGCCGGTCGCGGTCCACGCCGCCGCCCCGCCCCGCGGCGATGGCCCGGTGGAAGACCCGTACGACCTCCGTCGCCGCGGCGAGGACCGCCGCGTCGGGGCCGGCGGGTTCGGCGGCCCGCCAGATCCCGGTGGCGGACGAGCCGGCCGCGGCGTGGGCCAGCAGCCGTATCCGGTGGGTGCGCAGCCCCCAGTCGTCGCCGGTGTCGCGCAGCAGGTCCCGTACGCCCTGCCAGCGGCCGATAACGATGTCGTCGAGGGCGTCGATGAGCGCTCGGTCCCCGTAGGCGGGATCGAAGTCGGGGACGAAGCGGCGGCGAGCGGCCATGGGCGGCACTTTCCTCGGCGGTTCAGGGACGATCTGGGGGATCCAGGGCGACTGCGGGGATCCACAGGCTCTACGGGGGGCGACGGCCGGTCCGGCGCGGCGATCGGATGAGGTGGGGCAGCGGTCAGTAGTCGGTGGCGAATGCCTTGTCGGCGTAGTCGGTACGGCTGCCCGGCCCCCGGTCCCCGTAGTGGTCGTCGGTGTCGATGGGACGAGTCGCGTCGAGCGGGGCGGGCCGGTAGTAGGAGCTGCCCTTCCGCCAGTAGTGGACCATCGGGACGATGCCGGCGGCGAGCCCGCCGAGGCCGATCGCGATCGACGCCCCGCTCAGCTCGCCCAGTGACTCGAAGAAGATCCACAGCATGAACAGCGCGCCGAACAGCGGCCAGACGCCGCCGAGGACGAAGTCGCGCACCGAGCCGAGCAGCGTCCTGCGGTAGGCCACGACCGCGGCGATGCCCGCGAGAGAGTAGTAGAAGGCGATCTGCAGTCCCATCGCGGCGACCGCGGCGGCGAGCACGTCGCCGATCGAGCCGAGCGCGGCGGACGCCGCGAACATCGTCAGCGCGACGGCGCCGACGACGGCGACCGCGGCCCACGGGGTGTGCCAGCGGCGGTGCGCCCGCCCGAGGACCGGGGGCATGGTGCGGTCCCTGCCCATGGCGAACAGCGACCGCGTCACCTGGATGAGCGTCGTCTCCAGCGTGGCCACGGTGGACAACAGCACGGCGACAACGAGAAGTCTGCCGCCCACTCCGGGCCAGACCGCCTCGCCCAGCGCACCGAGCACCTGGGCGCCGGAGGCCCGGACCTCCTCGGCGGAGAGGAACAGGTTGACCGCGACGGTGAACGCCTCGAAGAGGACGAAGACGATGCCCACACCGATCAGCGCGGCGAGCCCCGCGGTGCGCCGGCTGTCGCGCGTCTCCTCGCTCAGGTTGCTGGTGACGTCCCAGCCCCAGAAGTAGAAGGCGGCGACCAGGGCGCCGGAGGCGAATCCGCCGGTTCCCTCGAAGTGCGAGAAGCCGAACCACGACCAGTCGAAGGCGACACGGCTGCCGCGGTTCACGACGGCCGCGGCGATGAACAGGAGGAGGATGCCCAGTTCGACGCCGGAGAGCAGCAGTTGGGCGCGTACGGTCAGCCGCGCACCGCCGAGCACGACCAGCAGCATCGCGACGAACCAGGCCGCGCCCACGACCGTCGCCAGTGCCGTGTCGTCGGCGAGGTCCTCGTCGATCAGCGCCAGGGTCATCGCGCCGGCCGGTAGTGATCCGGCCACCATGAAGATCGTCGTGGAGACGACCAGCGCCCATCCGGACAGGAAGCCGAGAAAGGGGTGCAGGGTGCGGCCCACCCATGAGTATCCGGCGCCCGCGTTCACGTCGAGGCGGCCGAGCCTGCCGAAGGCCAGGACGATGCCGAACATGGGAATCGCGCAGTACAGCAGGGCCGCCGGTCCCGCGAGACCCACGGTGGCGACGAGGACGGCGGTGGTCGCCGCGATCGAGTAGGCCGGGGCGCTGCCCGCGACCGCCATGACGACGGTGTCGAACGTCCCGAGGACTCCTGGCCGGAGCCCTCTGCCGGAGCTGCTGCGCATGGAAATCTCCGAATGCCCTTGTGCCGCGCGGGAGATGCGGGCACGACAGAAGCGAACACCCGCGTTCGAAGGAGAGCCCTCCGTCAAGGGGAGATCGTGCGCATCGTAGTCGGACGGGTGCGCTGTGGTGAGGGGGTGGGGTGCCGTCCACTTCCGTGCGAGTGCCCCGCGGGGACCTGGAGCCGTAGAGTCGGTGGCATGGCTGCAGAGGTGGCGGACGAGGGAACCGTACGGGTCGACGTCTGGGTCTGGTCGGTACGGCTCACCAAGACCCGCTCGCAGGCCGCCGCGGCCTGCCGGGCGGGCCATGTGCGTGTCAACGGCGAGCGGGTCAAGGCCGCGCAGTCCGTGCGGGTCGGAGACCAGGTGCGGGTGTTCCACGCCGGGCGGGAGCGGCTGGTGGTCGTCTCGAAGATCGTGCGGAAGCGGGTCGGTCCGCCGGTCGCCGTGCAGGCTTACGTGGACAACAGCCCGCCGCCCCCGCCGAAGGAGTTCACCGCTCCCGCGGCCGTACGGGACCGGGGCGCCGGACGCCCGACCAAGCGGGACCGCCGCGAGCTGGAGCGTCTGCAGGGCCACCGGCCGGGATCATGACCTCGGCGCGGGCGAGGCGATCGCCCGCGCAGCCCTGACCTCCTGGCGGAGCGGCTCCAGCACGCCCTTGTCGTCGCCCGGCAGGTCGGCGCGCACCTCCACCAGTTCCTCGCTGGAGCGCAGCCCCTCGGCGAGTTCGCGCAGTTGCCGCTCGATGCCGGTGATCTCCGCGTCGTGCGGCGGCGTGGCCCCGTGGTCCACGCGCACCCGTGCCGCCGTCGTGGCGTCCACGATCCGCTCGACGGCCACGACCAGCGGCCACCAGGCCGCGGCCCTCGCACCCGTCGGCGGCGGCTCGGTCAGCGCCCGCTGGAACTCGGAGCGCACGTTCGACAGGTCCCGGTACAGCCGTCGCCGTCGCCGCACCCGTTCGCCCTGGTCGCCCGGGGCCGACGAGCCGACCCTGCCGAAGGCGCACGCCACATAGTCCGCCGCGTCCTCCACGGCCTGCGCCAGCCGGTCGCCGATGCGGGTGTGCCAGCTCTCCGGCCACAGCAGGTAGCCCGCCACCAGGACGATGGCGCAGCCGATGAGGCTGTCCACGAGCCGGGGCAGCACCAGGTGGAAGCCTTGGTGGTTGAGGACGTCCGACAGCAGGAGGATCACCGGGGTGATCGCCGCGGTCTGGAAGGCGTACCCCTTCGCCGAGAACGCCGGGATCAGCGCGGCGAGGACCATCATCACCGGTACGTCCGCCCAGCCGCGCGGCACGGCGGCGAGGACCGCGGTGGCGACGAGCAGGCCCGCGGCCGTGCCGAGCGCACGCAGCACCGCGCGGGAGAAGACCGAGCCGAAGCCGGGCTTGAGGACGAACGTGACCGTGAGCGCGACCCAGTACGAGCGGGTCAGCGGCACCAGCGAGACGAACGACTGGGCAATGCCGATGCACAGCGCCAGCCGCAGCCCGTACCGCCAGGACTGCTCGGACAGCAGCACGCCGCGCGTCGCCCGGCGGACGCGGACCCCGAGCGCCGCGGGCCGCCCGAGCCGGTCGTCGGCACGGGCGGGATCGGCGTCCGGCCGGTGGACGACCGCGGACGCGTGACGCACGGCGCGCTCGACGGCGCGGTCCGCCGGGCCCTCGGGGGAGGGCAGCACAGCCTCCGGCGCCGTGCGGCGACCGTGCTCCACGGCGTCCGCCAACTCCCGCACGGCGGCGGCGATCTCGGGGCGGCGGGAGGCCCGTCCGTAGCGGTGTGCCGCCGCGGCGGCCTCGACGAGTGGGATGACGACGTTCAGCTGCGCGAGCAGCCGCACCAACGGGCCGCGCCGGCCGTGGTCGTGGGCACGCCGCGCCAGGATCAGGTCGTAGGAGGTGTTGAGGGACTCGGTGACGTCCTGGCGCCGGGCGTCGTAGTCGCTCGTGCCCGCCGCGGCCAGCAGCTCGGCGACGCTGCGGTAGGTCGCGGCCACCGCGGCCACTTCCGGTGCCCGGCCGCGCAGCGGCCAGCCCAGCAGGGTCAGCACGAGCACGAACAGCCCGCCGAGGGTGATCAGCAGCGGGGCCTTCCACCACGGTCCCGGCATCGGCAGGCCGGCGCCCACCACGGCGTTCAACAGGAGCAGCAGACCGGACACCGAGGCGACCGCGCCGATCGAGGAGATCATGCCGGAGACGAGCGCGACCAGCGTGAGCGCGCCGACGGCGGCCCAGCCCTGCCCGTACACGAGCGTGCCGAGCATGATGCCGACCGCGCCGAAGAGCTGGGGGACGGCGATGTTCAGCAGCCGCATCCGGTAGGCGTCGGCCGTGTCGCCGATGACTCCGGACAGCGCACCGATCGAGGTCAGCGCCCCGTACGCGGGCTGGCCGGTCGCGAGGCCCACGGCCAGTGGCGCCGAGAGGGCCACGGCGGCACGGGCGACGGCGGCCCGAGGGACAGGCGCGTCCTGCGGGCGCAGACCGCGGATCAGCCACTCGGGCGGGGTCAGCGCCCGACGCCCCGCGCGCCGGCCCGCCGCTCTCGCCCCGCCCTCGTGCTCCGCCATGGAGTCAACAGACCCGAAGGACCCGCCGTGCGCAAGTGTTGCGATCGTCCCCGGCCTGCACGTCAGCTCTCGTGGTTCTCGGTCTCGTCGGGGGGCATGTCAGCTCTCGTGGTTCTCGGTCTCGTCGGGGGGCATGTCAGCTCTCGTGGTTCTCGGTCTCGTCGGGGGGCATGTCAGCTCTCGTGGTTCTCGGTCTCGTCGGGCGGCATGTCAGCTCTCGTAGTTCTCGACCTCGTCGGGCGGCTGCACCTGCGCCGTGTCGGGGTCGTCGCCGAACTCCGACTTCGCCCGCCGCCGGCGCAGCAGGTCCCAGCACTGGTCGAGGCGGATCTCCAGCTCCTTGAGCCTGGCCTGCTGGTCCGCGTCGAGTCCGCCCTGCTGGATCGAGTGGTCGCGCAGGGCCCGCTCCTCCTCGACGAGTGCGCCGATGTCGTCGATGATCTGCTCGTCGTTCATGCCCACCACCTCCTGCTCACAGGACGAAGACGGCCTTGCCGCGCGCTCCTGCGGCGCGGCTCCGGGCGCGCCGCGTCAGACGCCTTCTCCAGAGGCAGTTCGGCCTCCGGAGGCGTCCGCAGCGAACCGTCGGCCGCCGCGGCGGCGAGCGCGTCGAGCAGAGTCGACGACGGATGCGGCCGGAAGCCGACCCCGTCCACGTCACCGGCGAGCACCCCGCGGTGCCTCGCACCACGTCCCCACTCTCACCCCGCGGGCAGGTCAGCGCACGTCGTGCAGTTCCAGCGCGACGAGCAGGGCCCGGTGGTCGGTGCCGCCCAGGTCGAGGAAGCGCGCGGAGCGCACCGAGAAGTCCTCGCTGACGAGTACATGGTCGATCTGGGCGCCCAGCGGGCGCGGGAGGCCGGCCGGCCAGGACGGGGTACGGGAGGCGCCGGCGAGCCGGGTGCTGTCCCTCAGGCCGCCCGCCCGGAGGATGCCGCGGAAGGCGGCGTGGTCCTGGGTGGCGTTGAAGTCGCCCGCCACGACGGCCGGGCCGTCCCCGGTCGCTGCCGCCCGGTCGCGCAGCAGGCCCAGTTCCCTGCGCCAGTCGGCCAGGGCCTCGGGAACGGGCGGCAGGGGGTGCGCGAGCTGGAGGTCGACGGAGCGGCCCGCGATGTCGGCGGTGGCGGCGGGCATGGCGAGCACGGAGCGGACGCCTGCCGCCGGGGCCAGCGGGTACCTGCTGAGGATCGCCGAGCCCGCGGCGCCGCCCGCCTCGACGACATGGCGGTACGGATAGTCGGCGCGGGAGACACCCGCCGCGAGCGCGTCGGAGCACGCGGCGGTGCATTCCTGGACGAAGACCAGGCCGGGCCGCTCCCGGGCGAGGGTCGCGAGCAGTGCGTCGGTGGCCGCGCCGAACTCGAGGTTCGCCGTGAGGACGTCGACGCGGGCGACGGCCGGTCCGGGCGGCTTCTCGGTCAGGCCGACGTCGTAGGGCCTGACGAACCAGCCGGTCATGGCGAGCACCGCCACCGCCCACGCAATGAGCACGCGGTGGCGGCCCGCCAGGGCCGCCAGCAGCGCGACACCGGCCGGGACCAGCAGCCACGGCAGGAAGGCGAGCAGCTGCGGCACGGGGGTGACGGCGTCGGTGTCCGCGGCGCGGCAGGCGACGACGACGGTCGGCACGATGAGCAGCAGCCCGGCGAACCACGCGCCGCCACGCCGCCGCCCGACTGCGGGGCCCGGTCCGGCGTCGTACGGCCCCGCCGCCGGATTGCTGCCGTCCCCGGGCTCCTGGGTCTCCTGGGTCTCCTGGTCCACGCAGACCTCCGTGCCGCGAGATGTGTCGTCGATCGGGTTTGCAGTTCCGTCTGTCGTGAGGACGTCAGTCTCGCCGACCGCGTTGCCGCTGTCCGGCGGTCACGGGGGCCGACTTGCCGCCCGGCGCGCGCGGGTGTGCTCTGAGAGGAGGACGGGGGTCGGGGTCAGAGGGAAGGAGCTCTGCGCCATGGCCACACAAGCAGCGATGCCGCAGCGACGGCGTCGCCACCGGGCGTCCGGACGACAGCACCACAGCCCGCTCGGTCTGGTACTGCCCGCAGTGCTCGCCTTGACCGTAGGCATCTGGGCCGCGTCCATCGAGCGCTTCGAGAACGGCGGCGTCGCCACCGGCGGTCAATGGGTCCTCGGCGTGGTCGCCGCGGTGGTGATCGGCGCGCTCGCGTTCGGTCTCGGCCGCATCCAGCACGCGCTGCCGCGCGAACTGCGCGCCCTGGCGTACGGGGCGCTGACCGCGGCGACCATCGGCTTCCTGACCAGTCTGGCCGGGGGGAGCGTGCTCCGGGCGGCAGGCATCGGCGTCGCGGTCGGCGCGGGGGTGGGGCTGGTGATGTTCTATTACTACTACACCCATGAGTGAGGCTCAGCGGACCGGAGTTGCCACATGGGTGACCG
Organism: Streptomyces sp. NPDC018833; assembly: GCF_044390825.1. Taxonomy (NCBI): domain Bacteria; kingdom Bacillati; phylum Actinomycetota; class Actinomycetes; order Kitasatosporales; family Streptomycetaceae; genus Streptomyces; species Streptomyces sp. NPDC018833. Next base: position 227,900 of record NZ_JBIRZM010000008.1, read on the forward strand.
GGTACGGGAGTTGACGGCGGGCAACTGGCCCACCCGGACATCGCCTGGTCGCTGGGCCGGTCCGCCGTGCTCGTGGTCGTGTTCGGCTCGGTGACGATGCGGCTCTGCAACCGCAACTGAGCGCCCTTGCCGTCCTGCCTTGACCTTCCTCGCGGGGGAAGCTCCAGCATCGGTGCAGCCGGGCGTCCCCGCCCGGTACGAGGAGGAAGGCCGGGGCAGGCATGGGGTTGCTGACCATCGGTGCGTTCGCCCGTGTGTCGCGGCTGTCCGCGAAAACACTGCGGCGCTACGACGAGCTGGGGCTGCTGCCGCCCGCACGCGTCGACCAGTTCACCGGTTACCGCTACTACGACGACGCCCAGGTGGAACGGGCCCGGCTGGTGGCGTGGCTGCGGCGGATCGGGATGCCGCTCGCCCGCGTCGGCCGGGTCTGCGATCTGGCGGAGACGGACAAGGCTGCGGCGGCCCGGGAGATCCGGGCGTACTGGACGCAGGTCGAGTCGGAGACCTCCGCACGCCGGGGCCTGGCCGGCTTCCTCGTGGACCAGCTGTCCGGGAAGGACACCGACACGATGGATCGGATCATCATGCCCCTGGGAATGCACTGCGCGGCCCGCTCGGACCGCGGCCTCGTCCGGGAGGCCGACCAGGACGCCGTGTACGCCGGGACGCGGCTGCTCGCGGTCGCGGACGGCTTCGGCGTCGCGGGTGCCGCCGCGAGCGCGGCGGCGATCGACGCGCTGAAACCGGTGGAGGCCGCGGCGGCGTCGGGGGCCTTGCGGCCCGGCGATCTGCTCAACACCCTTGAGGACGCGGTGCACCGGGCCGACACCACGGTACGTGGACTCCCCGAGTCCGGCACGACGCTGACCGCACTGCTGTGGACCGGCTCCGGTCTGGCCCTGGCGCACATCGGCGACACCCGGGCGTACCTGCTGCGCCGCGGGACGCTCCGGCGCCTCACGAACGACCACACGGTGGTGCAGTCGATGGTCGACGAGGGCAGCCTCGACGAGGCGGAGGCGGCGGGGCATCCCCAACGGGCGATGCTGCTGCGCGCGCTGGACGGCGGCGACGGACGGCCTCGGCCGGACCTGCGCCTCCACGAGGCGAGGGCCGGCGACCGCCTGCTGCTCTGCTCGGACGGCCTGTCGACGACGGTGCCGGAGGCGACCGTACGGCAGTGCCTGACGGCCGCCGCCGCCCCGGAGGCAGCGGTCGACGCCCTGATGGCCCGGGCACACGACGGGGGCGGCGCGGACAACATCGCGTGCGTGGTGGCCGAGGTGATCAGCACGTAACGGCGGGCGGGGCGCCGGGTAACGGCGGCTTGGGCCAACCCGGGCCCCTGCCCCTGGTCCTGCCCGGCCCCTGCCCCTGGCCCTGCCCGGCCCCTGCCCGGGCTCAGGCCATGGCCCATCGCTGGCCCACCGGTTCTGACCCGGGCATCGGCGCTGCGCGGCTCCGTCCTCGCTTCGGCCTGTACGCGGCTACGCCTCGGCGCTGCGCGGCCGCCCCGGCTCGGCCTCAACGCCGGCTCCGTCCTCGGGCCCCGGACCGGCCCGGCGGCCAACCCGAACAGCCACCCTCGTAAGGCCGCGACCCGCAGGCTCCGTCAGGCCGCGTCCTGCTCGCCTCGCACCACTACGACCGGGCAGGGTGCGTGCTGGGCGAGGTGGAGACCGACCGAGCCCAGCAGCGCCGCCTTGAAGCCGCTGTACCCGCGGTCCCCGACGACCAGCAGCGCCGCGCCCTCGGCGCGGTTCATCAGGGCCTGCGCCGGGTTTCCGATCATCACCTTCCGGGTGATCGCCGCGGCTGCCTCGGCGCCGAGCGTCTGCTCCAGCGTGTCGTCGAGGATCTTGGCGGCCATCCCCTCGGGATCGAAGTCGGTGGGCAGGGCGGGCACCATGGCCGCCCAGCCCGCTGCCGGGTACTCCCAGCTCATGACGGCCTCCAGGGCCTCCCCCGTGAGCCCGGCCTGTCGTACGGCCCAGCGCAGGGCCCTGATGGACGGCTCGGAGCCGTCCACTCCTACGACGATCCTGCCCGCCTTCGCCATACCGCCACCTCCGTGGTTCAAGAGCTCGCCACTCGCCTCAGCTCGGACTCGCCTCCAGCCTACGGAGAACCACGCAAAGAGCTGGTAACTAGGCGAAAAGCCCCGCGATGGCCGTTTCCTCGGATGCGCCCTGGGCCGGGACGCCCCCGTAGAGGCCGGCACGCGGGCCGGCTCGCGCCCCGCCCGTGCGATCCGGTCCGGCAGGGTGGCGGTGGGCGCGGCGCCGTGCCCCCCAGTCCTCCGACGCCGCGTACACCGCGGTCGGTACGACCGCGGCCCGCAGGTGGCCCGCCCCTCCTTGCTCCGCGCACGCCGACCCGTCCCCGTACCCTGGGGACGGCCCCGCCGGGGCCGGGACCGAAGGCCGGAGGCTGACATGGGCGGGCACGAGAGCGAAGAGTGGAAGGAACGCGGCGTGGCGCTGCGCGTCTTCGTGTACGTGTTCGTGACCCACCTCTTCGCGGGTTTCGTCTGGCTCCTCTTCTACGTCGGCGAGCACGCCCAGAAGTGACACCGGCCCGGGTCCGGTGTGCGCCGCCCGCCGCGGTCAGCCGGTGCCGGCCGCGCCCGGGAAGAGCCGGCGGAAGGCGTCCGCGGACTCCGTGCCGGAGCGCCCGAACGGCGCGTCGAAGTCCCACACGAGGAACAGCAGGAACGCGATCAGGGCGCTGAACAGTCCGGCGAGCAGCAGCTCCCGGAACGAACGGCCGATCTGCATCGTGAAGATCAGCCCGATGGTGACGACGGCCCCGCTGATCAGGCCGAACCAGACGATGCCCGGCAGCGTCTCTCCGGCGCCCGAGGCCCGGGCGTTGCGCGCGTCCTCGGCGGTGGCCACCTGGTCGAGCATCGGCTGGTACGCCTGTGCCTGGAGCTCGTTCGCAGGCTCGTGCGCGGCCACTGCGGTGCGTACGGTGGCCAGCAGCTCCGTCCCGCGCGGCGACAGCTCCTCGTGGTCGATCATCCGCGGCCACTCCTCCTCGACGACCTCCGTGACATAGGCGTCGACGTTCGCCCGAAGCTCCTCCCGGTAGTCCGCCGGATACACCTGGGCGCGCTGGGTGACCTCGTGCAGCGCTTGCGCCTCGGCCTGTACGGCGTCCTGGGCCGCCCCGCGGGCCTCCCAGACGCCGGCGATGGCGAGGCCGAGCACGATCGCGTACACGACGCCGACCATCATCACCATGTACTCCAGGACGTCGGGTGTCTCCGGCGCCCCGGCCTCCTCCACACCGTCCGGCGTGCTGCGCATCCTTCGTTGGGCGAGGAGCGTGACGACGAGGACGACGGTGCAGGCGGCCGCCATCACGGTGGCCAGGACCAGCCATTCGGACATGGGATCTCCGGTGTGCGGTGAGGGGCTTGCGGGGCGAGGGACGGATCAGGTGCGGCCGCGCCGTCCGGCGGAGCCGGACCGGGGGCGCAGCATGGCCGCGGCGAGCACGGCCGGAATCGTGGTCACCAGCATCAGGACGGTGAGAGGCGTGCCGGTGTCCTGAGGTCTCCGGGAGGCGGGCCGGTAGGTGCGGATGACGACCGCCTCCGCCCGCTGCGGCGGTGCGGCCGCGGGCGGCTCGGGCGGCTCGGGTGGTGCCGGTGGTGCCGGTGGTGCCGGTGGTGCGGAGGGCGCGGCGGGTGACGGGAGTTCGGCCCGGGACGCGGGCGCGGCGGGCGGCGGCTTGGGGGACGGCGGCCGTGGCGACGGCGCAGGGGGTTCCGCCGGCGGGGCGGGCGGCTCGGGAACAGGCGACGGCGTGGGTGGGGGCGTCGCCTCGGTGGGTGACGGTGTCGGCGGCGGGCAGTCGCCCAGGCCGATCGTCACGCCGAGGTGGAGCCCCAAGGGCCACGGGAGGGACACGGACACCGACACGACGGGCGGCGGCTCGTCCGCCTCCGCCCCGGGTGCGGGCGCCGACACCCCGGCCGGCCCGGACACTTTGGGCTCCTCGGACGACAGGGAGCCGATGCCGGCTCCCTGCGTGCCGAGAACGGCCGCGATCCCCAGTGCGCTCACCTGCTGCCAACCCACCACGCCGACACGGTAGAGGTCCGGAACGGGGTTGTATGCCCAAGATCACCCGTATGGCTGATGAAAGCACTATTCGACCGCGAGTGCGACCGGCTCCGGTCGAGCGTGACCGAGCTCATTTTGCACTTTGTTGCAAAAGGCTGGAGCGGCCGCTAGAACTGGGTCCGATGAGTCCGCGCGAGGAGGCGACCCGATGAGTACGAGCACAGCCCGGCCGACCCTTTACCCCCATCTGCTGAGCCCGCTCGACCTTGGGTTCACCACGCTGCCCAACCGGGTGCTGATGGGATCCATGCACGTCGGCCTCGAGGAGGCCGAGAACGGCTTCGCGCGCATGGCCGCCTTCTATGCCGAGCGTGCCCGCGGCGGCGTCGGCCTGATCGTCACCGGCGGCATCGCGCCGAACGACCGCGGCCGTCCGTACGAGGGCGGGGCCAAGCTCACCACCGAGGACGAGGCCGACCAGCACCGCGTCGTCACCGACGCCGTGCACGCCGAGGGCGGCCGGATCGCCATGCAGATCCTGCACTTCGGCCGGTACGCGTACCACCAGGACCTGGTCGCTCCCAGCGCGATACAGGCCCCCATCAGCCCGTTCGTCCCGCACGCGCTCACCGACGCGGAGGTCGAGGAGACGATCGAGGACTTCGTCCGGGCGGCCGTCCTCGCCAGGTCCGCCGGGTACGACGGCGTCGAGATCATGGGCTCCGAGGGCTACTTCATCAACGAGTTCATCGCGAGCTCCACCAACCACCGCACCGACCGCTGGGGCGGCTCGTACGAGAACCGCATCCGACTGCCCCTGGAGATCGTCCGCCGCACCCGTGAGGCGGTCGGCCCCGACTTCATCCTGATCTACCGGCTCTCCATGCTCGACCTGGTGCCCGGCGGCTCCTCGCTGGACGAGGTGATCACCCTCGCCAAGGCCGTCGAGGCGGCCGGTGTCACGATCATCAACACCGGCATCGGCTGGCACGAGGCCCGCATCCCCACCATCGCGACGTCCGTGCCGCGCGGCGCCTACACCTGGGTCACCAAGAAGCTGATGGGCGAGGTGTCCGTCCCGCTGGTGACCAGCAACCGCATCAACACCCCCGAAGTGGCCGAGCAGTTGCTCGCCGACGGGCGCGCGGACATGGTCTCGATGGCGCGGCCCTTCCTCGCCGACCCCGCGTTCGTGGCCAAGGCGCGGGCCGGCCGGCCGGAGCAGATCAACACCTGTATCGGCTGCAACCAGGCCTGCCTCGACCACACCTTCAGCCTCAAGATCACCTCCTGCCTGGTCAATCCGCGCGCCTGCCACGAGACCGAGCTCGTCCTCGCCCCCACCCGACGGGCCAAGCGCGTCGCCGTCGTCGGTGCCGGCCCCGCCGGCCTGGCCTGTGCCGTCTCCGCCGCCGAACGCGGCCACGCCGTGACCCTGTTCGACGCGGCCGACGAGATCGGCGGCCAGCTGAACGTCGCCAAGCGCGTACCCGGCAAGGAGGAGTTCGACGAGACCCTGCGCTACTTCCGCACCCAGCTGGAGCTCCGCGGTGTCGAGGTGCGCCTCGGCACCCGTGTCGCCGCGGCCGACCTGTCGGCGCAGGACTACGACGAGGTCGTGGTCGCCACCGGTGTGTCCCCGCGGATTCCCGAGATCGAGGGAATCGACCATCCGAGCGTCGTCAGCTACCTCGACGTCCTGCGCGACGGCGCGCCGGTCGGCGAGCGCGTCGCGGTCGTCGGCGCGGGCGGCATCGGCTTCGACGTCGCCGAGTACCTGACCGACGGCGGCGAGGGCGCGAGCCTGGACGCCGAGACGTACTTCCGCCAGTGGGGCGTCGACATGGCCTACGCCGCCCCCGGCGGCCTGACCGCGCCCAAGCGCCCGGCCCCGCCGCGCGCCGTGCACCTGCTCCAGCGCAAGACGAGCAAGGTCGGCGCCGGACTCGGCAAGACGACGGGCTGGATCCACCGCACGGAGCTCAAGCACCGCGGGGTGACGATGACGGCCGGTGTGACCTACGAGCGGATCGACGACGAGGGCCTGCACATCAGCGTCGACGGCACGGCCTCCGTCCTGCCGGTCGACACAGTGGTGCTCTGCACCGGCCAGGAGCCGCAGCGCTCGCTGTACGAGGAGCTGTCCGCGGCCGGCCGCAGCGTCCACCTCATCGGCGGCGCGGACGTGGCCGCCGAGCTGGACGCGAAGCGCGCCATCGACCAGGGCACCCGGCTGGCCGCCGACCTGTGATCTCCCGCGTCGGGGTCTGCCTCGGGATGCGGCCGCAGCCTTGTCACAGGGCTCGCATACGATGCGCACGACATTTATAAGGCTCACGTAAGAGGATGTACGCGTCATGGCAGTCCGCACCTCGTCCCGTCCCCGCCTGCGCGGTATATCCGCCGTCGTCGCCCTGCTCGCGGTGGGTGCGGTGGGCTGCTCCGATGTCGTGGAGAGCGCCAAGGACGGTGCGGAGAAGGTGGCTCGCCAGCGGTCGGTGTTCCAGCTCAACACCGGGGACTGCTACAACCCGAACGGCAAGGCGGCCGAGGGCGAGACGTTCAGCATCGAGATGGTGCCCTGCGGCGAGCCGCACCAGGGTCAGGTCGTCGGCGAGTTCACCCTCGACGAAGGGAAGACGTTTCCCGGCAACGACGCGATCTGGGCGATCGCCGACGAGCGGTGCCCGGCCGAGGCGGCGAAGTTCGCCCCGGACACCTGGGCACTCCCCAAGGGTGTCGAGATCTTCTACTACACGCCGACCAAGGAGAGCTGGTCGACGGGTGACCGCGCCGTGAGCTGCACCTACACCAAGGAGAAGGGCACCTTCGCCGGCTCGCTGAAGGGCAGCGGGGAAAAGCCCGAGCAGACCGCGTACCTCACGGGGGCGAACGCCGTCTACGAGGCCCTGTGGACGAACCAGCCCGAGGCGGAGAACGTCGAGGACGACCTCGACGGTTACAAGGCGCAGGCCAAGGCGGTCGCCGCTGCCCTCGACGCGCACCTCAAGGGCCTTCAGGGCATCGAGGGCACGGAGACCGGCAAGCTCCGCGCGCAGCTGGAGAAGACCGCAGGCCAATGGAAGAAGGCCGCGAACGCGGCCGACTCCGACGCGTTCTACATCGCCTACGACCCGGCCTTCACCGGCCTCGACCCGAACAAGACGATCGCCGCCCGCAAGGAACTGGGCCTGGCCACCACCGTCCCGGCCGACGACGCCGAGGTCTGGGCGGGCTGACGCCCTGCGGAGCGCGCGGGGGCCGCGCTCACCGAGACGCCTCTCCCGCCGCCCGGCCCGTACGCAGGCCGGGCGGCGGAACCGCCGTGGCGAGGCGAGTCCTACGATGCGGCCATGTCCCTGCCGCATGCCATCCTCACGGCCCTGCTCGAAAAGCCCTCGTCGGGCCTGGAGCTGACGCGCCGGTTCGACCGGTCGATCGGCTACTTCTGGTCGGCGACCCACCAGCAGATCTACCGCGAGCTGGGAAAGCTGGAGAAGGCGGGCCACATCAGGGCGCTGCCGTCCGTCCAGCCGACCCGCGGGCAGAAGAAGGAGTACGAGGTCCTGCCCGCGGGCCGCGAGGAACTGGCCGCCTGGACGGCCCGCCCCGAGGACCCCAAGACCGTGCGCGACCCGCTGCTGCTGCGCCTGCGCGCTTCGGCGGTGGTGGGCGGGGCGGGGATGGCGCAGGAGCTCGTCCGCCATCTTCGGTTGCACCGCGCCCAGTTGGCGGACTACGAGGCGATCGAGGAGCGCGACTTCCCGCCGGAGCGCCGGATCACCCACGAGGACCGGCTGCGCCATGTCGTCCTGCGGGCGGGCATCGAACTGGAGACGTTCTGGACGAAGTGGCTGACGGACACCCTGGCGGAACTCTCCCCGGGCCCCGACCGGCCCCCGTCCCGAGGCGACGCGTCCGGCCGCCCCACGTCCTGAGACCGGACCGCGCGGCGCATGGTCCCGTACGGCGACCCGGCCGGCCTCGGTCCCCACGCCTCGCCCGGCTCGGCCGCCCCCGTGGCCGGAGGCCGCGCCATGCGGCGGGCGTTGAGCGGCTTCCCGCCCCGCGCGTGCTTCGCGCCCCGGTCGGACGCGTTGCGGATGCGGGGCCCGGGGACCCGTGAGAACGTCGCGGCGTGGCTGATTCACTGATCGCCGCCTGCTGTGCGGCAGCGCTCGTCCTGCTCGCGAGGTCTGTCCTCGGCCTGCGCCGCGCCGGCGGCACCGACCCCTCCGCCGAGGCGCGCTCGGTGACCCTCGCCCTCTACGGCGGCGCGGTCGCCGTCGTGACGCTCGGGCTGTTCATCACGCTGACCTGAAGCCGGCCGGACCGCTCACAGCCAGCCGTTGCGGCGGAAGCCGCGGTGGATGACCACGCAGGCGACCGCCATCGCGGCGAGGACGAGCGGATAGCCGTAGGTCCAGCGCAGTTCCGGCATGTGCGTGAAGTTCATGCCGTACACCCCGCAGACCATGGTCGGTACGGCGATGATCGCCGCCCATGCCGTGATCTTGCGCATGTCCTCGTTCTGGGCGACGGTCACCTGGGCGAGATGCGCCTGGAGGATCGAGTCGAGCAGTCCGTCGAAGGCGTTGATCTGCTCGCACGTACGGGCCAGGTGGTCGGCGACGTCGCGGAAGTAGGGCTGGATGCTCTCCCCGATCGGCGGCAGGGGAGCCGTGGCCAGCGTCCGCAGGGGTCGCTCCAGTGGTGTCACTGCCCGCTTGAGCTCCAGGAGCTCGCGCTTGAGCTGGTAGATGCGCCCGGCGTCGCCGCGGCCGGCGTGCTCGCTGAAGACGGCGGTCTCGACGGCGTCCACGTCGTTCTGCAGCGCGTCGGCGGCGGCCAGGTAGTCGTCGACGACGTGGTCGGCTATCGCGTGCAGTACGGCGGCCGGGCCCTTGGCCAACTGCTCGGGCGAGGCCTCCAGTTCCTCCCGCAGCGGGCCCAGCGAGCCGTGCCCGCCGTGCCTGACCGTGATCACGAAGTCGGCGCCGGTGAAGACCGCGAGCTCGCCCGTGTCCACGACCTCGCTCGTGGCGGTCAGTTCCTCGTGCTCGACGTAGCGGCAGGTCTTGAACACGGCGAACAGCGTCCCCGGCCCGTCCGGGTCGTCGTAGCGCTGCACCTTGGGACGCTGATGAGGGCGGACCGCGTCGTCTACGGCGAGCGGATGGAGCCGGAACCGCTCGGCGAGGGAGGTGAGTTCGGCCTCGGTCGGCTCGTGCAGGCCGATCCACACGAACCCGCGGCCGGACGTGCGCGCCCGGCGCAGTGCCTCGTCGGCCGTGTACGGGCCTGGCCGGCGCTTCCCGTCCTCGTACAGCACGCAGTTGACCACCGAGCTGCCGAGCGGCGACCTGGCGGGGTGGCTGAGGTCGACGGTGCGCCGGTAGGCGCGGTGCACCACGCGGCGCAGGCGGCGGATCATCGGCACGACGGGGCCCTTCTCGGCGGCGATGGGCCAGTGTGCCATTCGCGGCCACGCGCAGCCGTGGCCGGGGGTTAGCCCGACGAGTTCATGACATGACTGGGCGGGCATCACCCCCGGGACGCCGTGCGGTCACCGACCGTCCGCAGGCTCACCGTGGCGATCCCGTGTCCCCGGCATGAAGGAGCTCTTGTGAACGCTCGTGCAGCCGCTCTCGTCACGGCCCTGACGGCTCTCGCCGCCGTCGCCCAGGCGCCGGCCTCGGCGTCGAACCCGGCGTCGGCGTCGCGGCCGGCGTCGACGGGGGGTCCGGCCTCGGTGTCGTCCGGCTCCCTGCCCGCCGTGACGGCCCGCGCCGAGACGCCCACACTCCACGACGACGAGGCCGGCGGCAACGCCGACGCCGACGATCCGGCGATCTGGCGCAACGCGGCCGATCCCGGGCGGAGCCTGGTCATCGCCACGGCGAAGGAGGGCGGGCTGCGGGTCTACGACCTCGCCGCCCGGCCCGTCCAGTCGGTGCCCGCACCGCCGCCCGCGGCCGAGGGAGATGCCCCCGGCCGCTTCAACAACGTCGACCTCGTCCACGGCATGCGCCTGCCGTCCGGTCGGACCGACCTCGCGGTGACGAGCGACCGCGGCCACGACCGGCTCCGGGTGTACCGCATCGACCGCGACCGGCCCGGCGGTCCGCTCACCGACGTCACCGACCCCGCCGCGCCGCCAGTCTTCTCCGCGGACCAGGACGAGATCAACGACCAGCGCACCGCATACGGCCTGGCCACCTGGACCGATCGGGCGACGGGCCGCTCGTACGCCCTCGTCAGCCGCCGGGAGCGCACCACGATCGCGCTGCTGGAGCTGACCGCGACGTCCGCCGGCACGGTCACCCACCGCACGGTCCGCACCCTGGACCTGCCCTCCGCCTTCCGCCTCCCGAACGGCACGTCCTGGACCCCGTGCGCGGAGCCGGGTGAACTCCCGCAGGTCGAGGGCATGGTGGTCGACCCGGCGAACGGCACGCTCTACGCCGGTCAGGAGGACGTCGGCATCTGGCGGCTGCGCGCCGATCTGACGGGCACGCCGAAGCTGGTCGACACGGTGCGCGAGTACGGCGTGCCGGGCACGTACGACGAGCCGGCGGACGAGTGCGTCGCAGGACCCGACCCGGGCTACGGCGGCACGCGCCTGGCCGCGGACGTCGAGGGCCTGACACTGCTCACCGAGCCCGGCGGCGACGGCTACGTCCTCGCCTCCAGCCAGGGCGACAACACCTTCGCCGCGTACGACCGCGAGCTCGCGGACGACACCGAGTACGAGGGCGGGTTCACGGTCGCCGCGGCGTCCGCGACGCTCGACGGGGCCGAGGAGTGCGACGGCGCGGCGGTGCTGAACGCCCCACTGGGCCACAGGTACCCGAACGGCCTGCTGGTGGTCCAGGACGGCGACGCCACCCCGGCGGAGGGCGACCGCGCCGGGACGGGCTTCAAGTTCGTGGACCTGGGCGAGGTGACGGACGCCCTCGACGACTGAGCACAGGAAGGGTCCGGGCCGGGCGGTGCCGTGGCTGCGACCACCGCCCGGCCCGGAGGTCTAACTCGCGCGGTGGTCCGTCTCCGCCACGCCGATCGGTGTCGGCCGCACAGTTCGGGACGCGGCACGGCGGATCGACCGCCTGCGCCGATGCGAGGTCTGCGGTGCTACGGGGGTCCGCGCCGGTGCGGGGGTCCGCGGCGCCGCCGCGGTCAGGCCGCGGCGGCCGTCGTCAGCAGTCGGCCCATGGCGGCAAGCACCGCCGGTTCGACCCGGTAGTACACCCACGTGCCGCGCCGCTCGGAAGTCAGCAGTCCGGCCTCTTTGAGCTTCTTCAGGTGGTGGGAGACGGTCGGCTGTGAGACGCCGACGTCGGAGATGTCGCACACGCATGCCTCGCCGCCCTCGTGCGAGGCGACCGCCGAGAACAGGCGCAGGCGTACGGGGTCACCGAGCGCCTTGAACATCTTCGCGGTGCGCTCCGCCTCGTCCGCGTTCAGAGGGCGTTCGGTCAGCGGCGGGCAGCACGGCACCACGGACTCCGGTTCCAGCAGCGGCAGCACCTTCGTATTCGACATGCATCTATGTTGACACATGTCGAACCAATGGAGCTGGAGTCAGTGTCCCGGTCTCGTCCTCGCCGGTCCGCCTCTTCCTGTGTCCGGTCGGCGTCCGGTGGGGCGGCGGGCCGCTGAGCGGCCTCTTCCGCGGCCGGACTCTCGGGGAGGGACCCGGTGACCGAGGCCGCGGGCTCTTCGTGGGCGGTGTGGGCGCCGCGCTCTCGTCAGGGCGAGAACACCGCCAGCCCGATCAGCAGAGCGGTGGCGAAGGCCAGCGACCCCGCCACCAGCACTGCCACCCGGGGGCGGCGTCTGGCGAGCGCCCGCAGGGCGGGGCGTGCGCCGGACGCCGGGACGGCTCCGGGCAGCATGTACGTGGTGGCGGGGCCGGGTGCGGAGCCGATCGGACCGGTGGCCGCAGCCGTGGCGTGCCGCGGCGACGGCGGGGCTGTCGGCACGCGTTGCGGCGTCGGCTGAGGTGTCGGCACGGGTTGCGGTGTCGGCTGAGGTGTCGGCACGGGTTGCGGTGTCGGCTGAGGTGTCGGCACGGGTTGCGGTGTCGGCATGGGCCGGGAGCGTCCCTGCCAGGCGTCGGAGGCGAACCATGCGGCGACCTCGTCCGCGGTCGGCCGGTCCTCCGGCTGCTTCGCCAGCATGACGAGCAGATAGTTCTGGAACGCGGGCGAGAGCCCGACGCCGAGGTCAAGCGGCGGGACCGGCGCGGCGTCGATGTGCTGGTAGAGCGTGGCTGTCGGGGTGTCGGCCTTGAACGGAGGCCGTCCGGTGAGCAGTTGGTACAGCACGCAGCCGAGCGAGTACACGTCCGAGGCGGGCCCTGCGGTGCGACCCAGTGCCCGTTCAGGTGCCAGGTACAGGCTCGTGCCGACGATCTGGCCCGTGGTGGTGAGCGCGGCCGACGGATCGTCGACGAAGCGGGCTATCCCGAAGTCACCGATTTTGACGGCTCCTTCGCTGTCCGCGAGCAGGTTTCCCGGCTTGATGTCCCGGTGGACGATCCCCTGCCGGTGTGCCGACATGAGCCCGGCGGCCGCCTGGGCAGCCACGGCCGCGACGCGCTCCGGCGGCAGGGGGCCGTCGGTGGCGAGTTCCTCGGCCAGGCTCCTGCCCTCGACCAGTTCCATCACCAGGTAGAAGCGGCCGTCCCACGTCCCGAAGTCGAACACCGCGACGACGCCGGGGTGGTTCAGCCGCGCCGCCGTCTGCGCCTCCATACGGAACCGGGCCGCCGCCTGGGGGTCGGCGTTCTGCCCGAGGAGCAGTTTGACGGCCACGGGCCGGCCGAGCACCTCGTCGGAGCCCTGCCAGACCTCCCCCATGCCACCCTGCCCGATGCGGGCATCCAACCGGTATCGATCAGCCACCAGCACCTGCTGCACCCAACCTCGTTCCGGATCCATCGCGAGCCGCCCGCGGCCTCCGCAAGGAGAAAAGGTGAAGGAGTCGCGGCGGCCATAAGCCTAGCCAGCCCGGGGCGATGCCTCGGACGCCCGTCCACCACCACCGCCTGTGAGGGCTGGGGCCATGCGCGCGTGGGCGACGTCTTCCCGGTGCGGCCGGGGAGTTGGACGAGGGTCATGGACGCGTGCCGCCCGCGCTCCGCCTGCCGGGTTGCCATCTCGTCGAGCCGCCCGCGCCGTGCCGGTACGGCTTCCGAGGCACCAAGTGGAGTGTGTCTTACCGCAGTTCTCCATGGATCGTTCACGCTGCCCGCCGGGGTTCTCCGCACAGGTGTGACGCCCGCACAAGTCACGCTACGGCTGCCGAGGTGCGTCCCGGCGCGGCTGTGCATCTGGGGGCCACGTGCACAAGATGGCTCACCTGGACCCGTTCGACGACAACGCCCTGTGCAGGGGCGCGAGCTGACGACCGCACAGGGCGACGGCGAGCTGACGAACGCGCGGGGCGACCATGAGCCGATGACCGGGAGGGCGGTGGGCGAGCTGACAACCGCGAGGGGCGGCCGACTGCTCAGCGACCGTGCGGACGGGGTGACCCGGGTCGGAGGGGGTGGCCGGGTCGGAGGGGGTGGCCGGGTCGGAGGGGGTGGCCGGGTCGGACGGGGTGACCCAGCGCGGACGGGTGCCGTGACGGGCCGGAGGTCTCAGGAGCTGATGCGTACCAGCGCCAGCGTGATGTTGTCGGGGCCTCCCGCCTCGATGGCCGCCTTCCACAGTTCGAAGGCGGCCCGGCCGTCGTCGTGCACGCGCAGCAGGTCGTCGATCGTCCCGTCCGGCACCGGGTCGGTGAGCCCGTCGCTGCACACCAGGTAGCGATCGCCCTCGGTCAGCGCGGATGCCGTGACATGGGGTGTGACGGCACGGAAGTCGGGGGTGCCGCCCAGTGTCTGCGTCACGATCGACGTGGTGCGCTGCCCGGGCTCCGGCGGCGGGCTGTCGTCCACGCTCACCTGCCGCAGCCCGTCGGCCCCCGCGTCGTACACCTTGCTGTCGCCGACGTTGAACGTCAGCTGCGTCGTGGGCAGCAGTACCGTACCGGCGACGGTGGTCCCCATGGTCAACAGCTCCGGCGTCCCCTCCGCGGCAAAGTACACCTCGTGATTGCAGAGCTCCAGTGCATCGCGGACGGTCTCCGCGTCGTCCAGGGACGGACCGAGCGCGGAGAGCCGACGGACGACCAGGGCGCTCGCCACCTCACCGGCAGGGTGCCCGCCGAGCCCGTCGGCGACGGCGACGACGAGCGGCCTGCCGATGGGGAACAGAAAGGTCTGCGGATTCTCGGTCACGGTCCCGCACAGCGTCCATGGGCCGATGACCAGGCTGTCCTCGTTGTGATCGCGGATCAGCCCGGCATGGCTCAAGGCCGTCACGGCTATGTACGGCACGTCGGTGTCCCGCCTCTCCGTGGCAGAAGGCGTGTCCCTCCTTCCATTGTCACGCTGTGGGCGGCCGACGACGGACGTCCGTGCGGAAGCGGCGACGTACTGGGCGGCACCGGGGCCGTCGCCGTCCACGTCGTCGGATGGAGCCGGAAGCCGACCCGCTCCTCCCCGACGGCATCGGTCGGGGTGCCGGGGCGGGCGGGTCGGGATCCCGGCAGACCTGTCAGCCCCGGTACGACCACAGGTGCCGGAGCTAAGGGTCGTCCAGATGTTGTTGCCGTACCGCCAGTTGTTCATCCAGCCGATCACGTGGCGCCTGCCGTCCGGGGCGTCTTCCCGGGACACGGCCCCGTAGTAGTCCTTTCCGCGATCGACCAGTCCGCGCGCTGCACGGCGGACGTCGCGGGCCGGTCGGCCGTGGTGAACCGGTCGGCCAGGATGTGGCCCCAGCCCCCGGTGTTCATGTCGACGAGCTGGACCGAGCCTGCTTGCCCGCCTGGCGCGCAGGTCGAACGACGCCCAGCCCAGGGCCCCGCTGTCGGAGCCGGTGGCGCTCTGTTCGGCTGTCGCGTTCACTCGGTGGCGACCGCTGCGGCCGACGTCAGCTGGTGGCCCCAGGGCGGGTTGGGACCCGCCACCGCGCAGGTCAGAGCCGCCACCCTCGCGGCAAACGCGCACGCCTGAGCGACGTCCTCGATCCGCAGCTCGGTGAGCCGTCCGCCGAGGAGGCCGCGGGAGCCGAGGTGGTGGAGCAGCCCCGCCGTGAACGAGTCGCCGGCGCCCACGGTGTCGACCACCCGCGCGGGCGGCGCGGGCACCGTGATCCGCTCCCCGTCGAGCGACGCCAGTGCTCCGCGGGCGCCGCGGGTCACGACGACCAGCCGCGCCCCGGCCGCGTGCCATGCGTCGCACGCGCGCTCGGGAGCCGCGCCCGGCAGCAGCAGCTCCAGGTCCTCCTCGCTCAGCCGGAGGATGTCGGTGAAGGCGCACCAGCGGGACAGCCGCTGCCGGTACACGTCCGGACGGACCAGGAGGGGGCGCACGTTGGGATCGACGGAGACGGTCGCTGTCGCGGTGGCCCCGGCCAGGAACTCCTCGACCGCGGACGCGCCGGGGTCGCGTACCAGCGCCAGCGAGCCGGAGTGCAGACAGGCGGTGCCGGCCAGGTCGGCCGCCGCCAGCTCGGTGCGCGTCCATTGCCAGTCGGCGCTGCCCTCGGCGTGGAAGGAGTACGCCGCCTGCCCCTGGTCGTCCAGTTCGGCCACCGCCAGGGTGCTGGGCTCCGCCGCCCGTACCGCGCCGGAGAGGTCCACGCCGGACGCCTCCAGGTGGTCGCGGAAGAGGCGGCCGAAGACGTCCTGCGAGAGCCGGGTGAGGAAGCGGGCCGGTGTACCCAGGCGCGCGAGGGCGGCCGCGGTGTTCGCGGGGCCGCCGCCGGGCAGGACGCGCAGGGTGAGTTCGGCCGGGGTGTGCCGGGGTGAGGTGAAGGCGTCGGCGACGCATTCACCCAGGACAGTGACCTGCTGTGGGTGCATGGCTGCTTCTCTCTTCGGGAGGGGAGGGGCGGGGCGGATACGGGACCGCGGCGCCGCCCGGTACGACCGTTTCCGTACGTTGTCGATCTGTGACGGGCCCAGGGCATTGACGTTGCCGGGAAGCGGAGTCCATCATCCTCGGCAGGTTGTGTCAACGATGACATAAGTCAACGATGGCACTGCCCGCCAAAGCACACTGTTCCCTCATTTCGGAGCCCCCGGGCTCCGTGGCACCGCAGCTCGCCGCGCCACCGTCGCCAGGCGGCCCGGCCCGGCCCGGCCCGGTGAACCCCACCGGTCCGGCGAACGAATCCACCGCCGTGACGCCCGTGCTCAGGCCCGCGGCCTGGTCAAGCGGTACGGCCACGTCACCGCCATCCACGGCGCCGACTTCGACCTGCTGCCCGGCGAGGTCCTCGCCGCCGTCGGCGACAGCGGAGCCGGCAAGGCGAGCCTGATCAAGGCGCTCACCGGCGCGCTGACCCCGGACGAGGGGGAGATACGGCTCAACGGGGAGCCCATCCGGTTCACCGGCCCGCAGGGCGCCCGGCAGCACGGCATCGAGACCGTCTACCGGGACCTCGCCGTCGCCGCCTCGATGGACATCGCCTCCAACATGTTCCTCGGGCGCGAGCCGCGCCGGCCGGGGCTCCTCGGCAGCGCCTTCCGCGTGCTCGACAGGAAGCGGATGCGGCAGGAGGCCGCGGCCCACATGGCCGACATCAAGATCGGCCTGCGGTCGCTGGCCAAGCCGGTGGAGACGCTCTCCGACGGCCAGCGGCAGGCCGTGGCCGTCGCGCGGTCCGTCGCCTGGGCCAAGAGCGCCGTGGTGATGGACGAGCCCACGGCAGCGCTGGGAGTGAAGGAGTCCGGACAGGTCCTCGACCTGATCCGCCGGGTCCGCGACAAGGGCATGCCGGTGGTCCTGATCAGCCACAACATGCCGCATGTCTTCGAGCTCGCCGACCGGATCCACGTCCACCGGCTCGGCCGGCGCGAGGCCCTCATCAAGCCGTCCGACTATTCGATGGCCGAGGTCGTCGCCCTCATGACGGGGGCGCTGAGCGTCCGGGAGGGCGGCGGTACTGTCGTGGCGGACACCGACGCCGCCAAGGCCGCCGGAGTCTCCGCCAGCTGATACAGCATCCCCGCCGGGGGTCCCGGCCGGACCCCCGCCGGAGCCCCCGGGCGGCAGACACAGGAACGGTGACACATGGCCGCTACCCGACGCCCGACCCTGGCCGATGTGGCCCGCGAGGTGGGCGTCAGCGCCAAAACGGTCTCACGGGTGCTCAACGAGGACGGACCGAGCTCGCCGCAGACCAGGGAGCGGGTGCTCGCCGCCGTCGCGAAGCTCGGCTTCCAGCCGAACCTGATGGCCCGCAACATCCGCGTGGGCGGTCCCGACACCACCATCGGTCTGATCGTCCCGGACCTCGGCAACCCGTTCTTCGGCACGGTCGCGGGCGGGATCGAGGACGCGGTACGGGACCGGGGACTGACACTCCTGATGGGCTCGTCCGCCGAAGACGCCGACCGCGAACGGGCTCTGATCCAGACGTTCCTGGCACGGCGCGTCAGCATGTTGATGGTCGTGCCGGCCTTCGGGGCCGATCACAGCTACCTCAAGACCCAGCGCGCGGCCGGACTGCCCGTCGTCTTCCTCGACCGCCCGGGAGTCGGCCTGTCCGCCGACTGTGTGGTCAGCTCCAACCGGGCCGGCGCGCAGGAAGGCGTGGCCCACCTCGTCGAGCGCGGCCACCGGCGTATCGGATTCGTCGGTGACCTGCCCGTGAAGCTGTACACCCGGCGCGAGCGGCTCGCGGGATACCGCGCCGCCCTGGAGGAGGCGGGCATCGCCTACGACCGCGCGCTGGTGACCGGTGCACACGACCAGGGCACGGCAGCGGCGGTCACGACGCGCCTGCTGGCACTGCCGGAGCCGCCCACCGCCCTTTTCGCCGCGAACAACATCGTGGCCCTCGGTGTCGTGGCGGAACTCGCCCGTACCGGCCGCAGGGACATCGCGCTGGTCTCCTTCGACGACCTGCCACTGGCCGAGGTGCTGGAACCGGCCCTGACGGTGGTGGCCCAGAACCCGGCCGAACTGGGCACGGCAGCGGTGGCGACGGCCCTGACCCGCCTGGACGGCGACCGCACCCGGGCCCGCACGGTCACGATCCCGACCCGCCTGGTCCCGCGCGGCTCGGGTGAACTGCCCGTGCCGCAAGGAGCGCCGGCGCGCTAGGCGTATGGCCCGGTGAGGTCGGGGACGCGAGGTGGGGGCGCTCTCGATCGGGCCGACGCCCTCCGTCCCCGGGCGGGCCCCTCCCCGGCTCGGCGATGGCGCCCAGGGCCTCTCGTCCGGATCTTTCCGGGCTCATCCCCACGGCCTTCGTCGTCGGGATGAGCCCCGTAGCCTTCGTGCACGGGAAGCACGCCCGGCACCGGACCCCTTCCCTGCGGGGAGGTGCCGTCCCGGGCCCGGCACGATCACATGCCGAGCGTGCGGCGTAGGCCCACTCGGTCGGTTCCCAGTTTGGTGAAGACCGAGGACAGCAGTTTCGATACGGCGTCCTCGCCGGTGCCGAGCTCGGCGGCGATCGCCGCGTTGTCGAGTCCGAGCGCGGCGTGGCGGGCTGCCGCGCTCTCCGCTGTGGAGAGGGTCTCCTGTTCCATGACCTGGCGGCGGCGCGGGCGCAGTCCGGCGGAGGCGAGCTCGCATCGGGCGCGGGTCGCGAGGGCTTCGGCGCCGCAGGCGGTCGCGGTTTCCATCCCCGAGTAGAGCTGGTGGGCCGCCCGCTCCAGGTCGCCGAGGGCGTGCAGGGCGGTGCCGTGGTCGATGAGCGCGTGCGCGAGTTCGTACGCGGCCGGGGACTGTTCGAGGTGCTCGACGGCTTCCTGGAGGAGGCCGACCGCCTGGGCCGGGTCGGTGGTCGCCGCCTGGACACGCAGTGCGTGACCGATGACGCTGGCAGTGCCGAACGCGCGGGCGCGCTCAACGGCCTCTTGCGCGGTGGCACGGGCCTTCTCGGGGTGATGCTTGGCCTGTGCCAGGGCGAGGTCGAGTTGCCAGGGGCTCCACGCGGGGTTGCGTGTGCCTCGGCTGTCGAGGCGTTGGCCGGCTTCGGCGAGCTGCCGCTCGGCCTCCTCACTCATGCCGCGGGCCAGGAGGAGCTTGCCCCAGACGGCTTGCGGGTCGGGGTAGACGACCGCATTGGGGAAATCCTTCCCAACGTCGTAGGAATCGGCGAAGGCTTGGGCTTCGGCGATCTGGCCGCGCGCGATCAGGGTCTCGATGAGGGTGCCGATCGCGTACCACTGTGCGGGGATGTCGTGCCCGACGCGGTTGGCGATCCCGAGTCCCTGGCGTACGAAGTCCTCCGCTTCGGCGAGCCGTCCGCGCCGGTAGCGGATGTAGCCGAGCAGGGTGTAGGCGAAGGACAGGTGTGCGCCGCGCCAGCCTCGTTCCTCGAACTCGGCAATGCCGTCGTTGAAGAGCTCTTCGGCTCGGCCTGGCTGGTCGCAGTACATGAGTGTGATGGCGACGACGACCGGCACCTCGAACCCGAAGTCCTGGTCGGTCCAGCTCAGGCCGCCCGCAAGGGCTTGCTCGGCAAATTTCAGGGCAGTGGCGGAGCTTTCGCCGCGCATCGCGCCGTCCCAGGCCCGCATTCCCAGGATGTGGCGTTCGGCGAGGTCTCGGCCGGTGAGGCGCTTGGCGAACTGGGCCAGCAGCCGGGAACGGGCCGGTGAGTCCTGCTCGTCGACGCGGACCGCGTTCCATTTGAACTGCTCGGCCTGCATGCGCAGTTTGGCCCGGGCGCTGGTGGTACGGCGGGTCTCGACCGCGAGGAGCTCGGAGGCCTGCGCCAACTGGCCGGTGTGGGCGAGAGCTTGGGCAAGCCGGTAGATGACGGCCTCCCGCAGAGCCTGCTCGGTCTCGGGCTCCTCCAACGCGGCCCGCAGGTGGTTGACGGTGGTGGCGGGCTCGTGGAGGAGGCTGGCCGAGCCGAGTTCGAACAACACCTGGGCGCGGTCCTCCGGATCCGGCGGTTCACGCAGAGCGCGGGCCAGGTAGCGGCGGGCGGCGTCGGGGGCTCCGGCGGAAAAGTTCTCGCGGGCGGCCTGGCGCAGTTGCTGCACGACCCAGGTGTCGCCTTCCGGGTGCATCTCCAACATGTGGCGGGCGGCGGCCCCGGCGCCGAGGCCGGCGTCGATCACGGCCTTCGCCGCCATGCCGTGCATGGCGACGCGTACGCCCGGAGGGATGGACCGGTACACGGCAGAGGCGATCAGCGGGTGGAAGAACTCCACGACCTCGTCGCGTTTCACCGTGGTCAGGACCGTCAGGATGCGCGCGGTGTGCAGCTGGTCGATGGCCTCGCTGATCTGCGCCTCGCCGAGCGCCGCGACGCTCGCCGCAATCCTTGTGGAAATACCGGTGCCCAGCACCGCGGCGGCCCATGCGAGCCGGACGGTGGAGGGACCGAACTGTTCGAGCCGTTCAATGAGTCCGCTGCCCTTGACGGCCGAGGCGAGATCCCGGAGTTGGGGAATGTTCTCCTGTTGCGGCATCAGGCCACGGTCGCGGCCTTTCGCGGTGAGCTCGACGACCTCGAAGGGGTTTCCTCCGGTGATCGCCCAGCATTCCCGGCAGAACAGGTCGTCGGCGCCGTCACCGAGGGCATCGCGCACTATGCGCGCCACCGCGCTCGGTGTGAGGGGCTCCAGTTGGTGCGGGCGTGCCCCGTGGCGCGAGGCCAGGGTGTGCAACACGGCGGCCTCGGAAGGGAGCTCGTCCGGCCTGCAGGCCACGACGATCAGCATCCCCAGTTCCTCGGCGCGTGCGGCGAAGGCGGTGAGCCACGCGAGGGATTCCGCATCGGCCCAGTGCGCATCGTCGAGGACCAGCACGACGGCAGTGGAGCGCACCGACAGTCGGGTGGCGACCCAGTCGAGACCGTCGCGCACGCCCTGGGGGTCGGGTGCGCCGGCCTGCGGGGCGGTCAGGCCGATCGCCGGTGCGACGATGCTGTACCAGTGCCCCAGGATCTCGCGGTGCTCGTCCTCGCTCATGGCGGCGAAGGCGGGCTGGATGAGCTGGCGCACCACATGGAACGGCACCTGCTTCTCCTGCTCGCCGCCACGAGCCGACAGCACCGTACAGCCGCGTTCGCCGGCACGTCGGCGGGCTTCGGCGAGCAGGGTGGTCTTGCCGAGTCCGGCTCCTGCGGCGAAGACGAGTACACCGCCCCGCCGCCTACCGGAGCCGTTGACCGAGTCTCCGCACAATGCGTCCAACGCGTGCTGGATTGCGTGGACCTCGGATTCCCGTTCGAGGAGGGGCTGATCAGCCCACTCTTCGTGCTCCACGGCCTGTGTCATCTCTGACCCCCTCCAGCGCGTGCGGTCGAGTGTACGGTCAGAGGGATGGGATGACGCTCCTTGCGACCATTTTCAGGGAAATCGGCCACTCATTCGTGGGTGGGCCTGTACCCTCTGCTGACGCAGCCTCAGGCGCGGAGTCGTGATGCCGGCCGAAGATCGTCTCCAGGAGGCCCGGGGTCATTTTCCGTCAGTGTCGCGCGAGGGGAATCATGGCCAGCGCATCCGGCTGCGGGATACCTGCGGGAACCTCGCGCACAGTGGTGCGCGGAGCGTGAACCAACCGCCATCGGGACGCCACGCTCGCCAGAGCGATCACGATCTCCGCTGCCGCGAAATTATCCCCGATGCATTTGTGCTGACCGGCCCCGAAGGGTATGAACCTGTGCGGGCGCGGCCGGTCCGCCGAGTCGCTGTTCCAGCGATCCGGATCAAATGTCGTGGGCTCGTGGAACAGCGCGGGGTCCCGGTGGAGTGCATAGGGGCTGTACCCCAATTCGGATCCGGCTGGAATCGAGACGCCCCCGAGGTTCACCGGCACCAGAGCGCGCCTGGTGAACAGCAGCGGCGAATGCAGGCGAAGCGCCTCCCGGAAAACGCTGTCCGTGTACGTGAGTCCGGCGATGTCGGCGTAGGTCACGGGCCGAGTGCCCACCACGTCGTCGACTTCGGCGTGCAGGCGTTTCTCCACCTCCGGATGACGGCCGAGTTCGTGGAAGATCCAGGAAAGCACCGTGGCAGAGGTCTCCGTGCCGGCGAACATGATGGCGATGGCTTCGTCCCGCACCTGCTCGTCGCTCATGGTCTCGCCCGTCTCCGGGTCCACGCTGGACATCAACAGCGACAGAAGATCGTCGCGGTTCTGCTTTTCGCTGCCGTACTGTGCGATCACCTCGTCGATGATCCGGCGCAGTCGTGCACAGGCCGCGTCGAACCGCCGGTTCAGCGGGATCGGCAGCCGGTCCAGCGCCCTTGGCATGACGGTTCGCGCGAGCATGCCCTCCAGGACCGTCGGCAGCGAACGCTGTACTTCCGCGACAGCCGGCTGCCCGAGATCGCCGGAGAAGATCATCTCAGCGACCGAGGACATCGCGAACCGGCGCATCTCCGCGACCACCGAGATCTCTTCACCGGCCGTCCACGAAGCGGACATCGCGTCCGCCCGCCGGGCCATCATGTCCGCGTAGGCGGGGATCTGGCTGCGGTGGAACGCCGGTTGTACCAGTCGGCGCTGCTTGCGATGGAACTCCCCGTCGCTCGTCACGAGGCCATTGCCGAACAGCGGGCGCAGCTTCTCGAAGATCCTCCCGCGCCCGAAGTTCTTCGCGTCACCGACCAGTACGGTCTGGATCAGCTCGGGACTGGTGAGCACATGGACGGGCCAGGTGGCCACATCGAGCCGTACGACGTCGCCGTACGTCCGCAGCGACTCCAGGAACGCGATGGGCCTGCGCCACAACTGCAGCACGTGGCCCAGGACTGGCAGCCTCCCCGGAGCCACCGCGGCCGTGCGTGACTGGTTCACCTGCGTCATGGGCCACCCCTCCGTCGTACCGCTCATATCGCCGAGACCAGATCCGGGCGGGTGTACGTGGACTCCAGGCCCGCGACCCACCGTTCATCGCTGTAGCGGGTGCACTCGTACCGCTGCCAGAGGTCGGCGCCGATCATCCAGTCCTCGTAGCTCTTCACGCAGCGCGCGACTCCGGCGCGTGCCGACGGGTCTGTCACCCCGAGCGTGTCCAGCACGTGGGGCAGCTCCTGTGCGGCGGTCAGGAAGTCCTCGACGCGTGAGCGGGTGCGCTCCTGGACGGCGAGCACGGCCTGTGGCAGTGACCACTCGTTCCACCAGGCAAGGAGGGAGACGAGGTTGTTGTTGTCCCCGCAGGAGAACTCTTTGCGCAGGGAGAAGACGTCATTGCCCCATGAGATGACGTCCAGGGCGCTGCTCATGAGGTCCTGAAACGCCGGGCTGCCGTACACCTCCGGGGGCACTTCGACGCCCAGGCCGGCCTCCACCATGTCCATCATCGGCAGCAGTTGGGAGCTGTGCCGGCGCATGCGGACGTAGTCGTCGATCGTCGGCTGCTCGGCGGCATTCCGGTTGATCGCCTCTTGGTCGAGGGAATGCAGCATGAGGGGGATGTGGCTCCGGTAGCGCTCCCGTATGCCCGGCGGCATCTCGGCCAGGATGCGGTCGCACAGGTCGATGAATCCCGCCACCAACGGATTCCGGCACAGCTGCGGCGCGCTGTCGGCCTTCCCCGTGGCGAGGTACCCGGTGATCGCATCGGTGAGCGGGCGCCACGCCTCCAGCCGATTCTCCCTGATCAAGTGGTCGTGCTGGTCATCTAGTACGAACGACCAGGCCATCCACTCGGCAAGCAGCACGACGTGCCGGTAGGGCGCCTCGTGACACACCCGCCCGGACAGGTGCCCGAAACCGATGCCGGCGAACTGCTCCGCCGCGTCGGTGATCAGCCCATGGCGAAGTGCCCACGAGGTCGCCTCGCCGTTGGCCTGACCTGACTGTGGATGTTTGGAGGATTCGAAGGGGAGATGGAAGTCTGGAATGGTGAAGGAGTCGAGAAGGGCCACAAATCTCTCCATAGGGAATCCGGGATTCGACGCTTCCCGCCGAAATGCTCCGCGCGTCGACGGCCAGGCGATCACACCTCAACCACGGCGTGGCCCCCGCATGTTCCTAAGATCACTCCGCTCGCAAGATTGGTCGATTTATGCATCTGTGCGAGAACATTCGACACCTCAGTTGGTCAATTAACGCGTGGACCGGGCAGACTGTCAATATAATCCGGCCGCGAACCCCCTGGGGCATTGGGCAATCGCCAGACGATTATTCGGAGAGTCATATGCGAATGCCATAATTATGGCGTGAGGAAGGCCGGCGAATCGTCCACACGTACGCGGGGTGCGTGGCGCTCATCGGAGAACTCCCAGCTCAGAGGGGGTGATCGCCATCGCTTCAGCATCGGGCGCAGAGGCACGTGTCGATCCGAGGAAGCGAGAAGGGCGGGGCCGGCCGGGAGGAACCCGCCAGGCGCGCGGGAACCCGTGAAGCGCCTGCCTCCGTCCTCGCGCGCCGACGTTTCGCCCTACGCGCCGCCCCGGGCTCAATTCTCCGTATCCAACGGCTTCCACGATCGGCTGGAGGCATGTGACAGATCGTCGTCCGCGCATGCGGATTCGCGTCGAGCCGCACTTCCGGCAGTCGGGCGGCGAGGCGGACCACGCCTGACAGGCAGTCGACGTGCGGGCGTACCCCCTATCCGCTCCGGCGGACCCGGAGGCACGTTCACACGTCCCGCCGGCGCACGACGGCCACGGCGAGTGCGACCGCGATCAGCGGCCAGAGTGCGTACACGATCCCGGAGCCGGGGACCGCGGCGGTGGCGATCGCGGACGCGGGGGTACCCGTCGACGTGCGCCGCAGTGGGGAGCAGCGGCCCCTGCCGGCCGACATCGACCTGGCCTGTGGCGCTCTCCTTGCTGACACCGTGCGTGTACGCCAGCGCGAGGAGCAGTACGGCCAGCACCCACGTCCGCAACGGGCCTGCCGCACGAGAGCGGGACCACATGCTGGGGATCGGCGGGCCGCAACCATGCGGGGGGCATGGCCGCATCCCCGAGACGGGCCGCCGCCGCCCCTCAGCGCTCGGTGTCCGACGGACCCAGTCGCATGTTCCAGCGGCCCGACCGCCCGGTGAGGGGGACGGTGGCAAGCGGCGGCACGTCGATCCGCCAGAACGCCGACAGGGGTGCGGCGAGGGCGTGAACGACCGCGGCGCGTACGACGGCCGGTTCCGTGAGGGCGAGCACCCTGCCCGCGTCCTGAGGGAGGCCGTCCATCCACAGGCCGACACGACGACAGAGCTGCCGCACGGACTCGCCGCCGTGCGGCGCGGCCTCGGGGTCCGTTGTCCAGCCCGCGAGCGCCTCGGGCTGATCGGCGGCCACCTCGGCGAGCGTGCGCCCGCGCCATGTGCCCACGTCCAGGTCGCGCAGGGCTTCCTCCGCCCCGGCCGTCAGGCCGAGTGCCTCGGCGGTCTGCTGACACCGCAGTGAGGGTGCCCGTACGCGGACCGAGGCCGCTGGGATCCGGTCCGCCGCCGCACGCACCTCCCGTACGCCCCGTTCGTCGAGCGGCCCGTCATCGAACCGCGCCGCACGCACAGTTGGGCCGGCCCCGCCGCACAGCAGCGTGAGGCGGATGGACATGTCTGAAACCCCCTGTGCAGGTACCCGGCTGGATCGCGGGCTCTGGCGGGATCGTACGGGCGGGAGCAGGGCGCGCGCCGTGCAGCCGTGCGCCGGTGGTCACCGTGCACATGCGCTCTTGGCGGCCCCGGCGGTGGCCGGTACTCTTCCCCCGCTAGGACGACGGCGCTCACGGAAGTCCGGTGAAAACCCGGCACGGTCGCGCCACTGTGTGCCGAGCGGTGAATCCCGAACCCAGGGTGGACCGCCCGGTGAGTCAGACCCGTAGCCGTCGTCGCGTGCTTCACACAATGCGGGACGCGTGTTCCCGAGGAGGTACCCCGTGGCTCAGTCAGCCATCACGCCCGTCACAGTCGCCGTCTCCCCGCCCGCCGTGGCCAAGCTCCCGGTCAGGGCCGTCGCTCCCTGGGCCGCCTTCTTCGGCGTCCTGATGCTCGTCCTGCTCTACTTCGTCGGCACCGAGCAGGGCGCGCTCTCCGTCTTCTCCGGTGAGTCCGTGCACGAGTGGGTGCACGACGGCCGTCATCTGCTCGGCTTCCCCTGCCACTGAGACGGGCGGAGCCCAGCCATGAATTCTGCAATCGTCCGCGGCCTACTGGTGCGCGGCATGCTCGCCGGTGTCCTGGCGGGTCTGCTCGCCTTCGGGCTCGCGTATCTGATCGGTGAGCCCCCGGTGGACGCCGCGATCGCCTTCGAATCGGCCCACTCGCATGAAGAGGGAGGGGAGGAACTGGTCAGCCGGGCGGTGCAGTCGACCGCCGGTCTGGCCACGGCCGTCCTCGTCTACGGCACCGCGCTCGGCGGCATCACCGCGCTGGCGTTCTGCTTCGCGCTGGGCCGCATCGGCCGCTTCGGCGCCCGCGCCACGGCCGCGTTCGTCGGGCTCGGCGGATTCGTCACCGTGGCCCTCGTGCCGTTCCTGAAGTACCCGGCGAACCCGCCGGCGGTCGGCGACCCGGCCACTCTGAATCAGCGCACCGCGCTGTTCTTCCTGATGATCGTCCTCAGCGTGCTCCTGGCGGTCGGCGCCGTGCTGCTGGGCCGGGCGCTCGCACCCCGCTGGGGCTCCTGGAACGCCTCGATCACCGCCGGGGCCGCGTTCGCGGTGGTGGTGGCGATCGCCATGGCCTTCCTGCCTGCGGCCGGCGGACTCCCCCATGGGTTCCCGGCCGATGTCCTGTGGGAGTTCCGCCTGGCGTCACTGGGCGTCCAGGCCCTGCTGTGGGCGTCCCTGGGCCTGATCCTCGGCTTCCTCGCCGAACGGGTCCTGGAACCCCGCGCCGCGGCGGTGACCGGGACGAGCCCGGCGCCACAGGCTTCGGCGCCGGCTCACTGACGCCTGCTCTGCGAGAGACCGTCGGGGGCGCGCCCGACGGCCTCTCCTTCAGCTCCTTCAGCCGAGGGCGGGGAGCAGGTCGTTGCATGCCTGCCCGCACCGCCGGCACGCTTCGGCGCATCCCCGGCAGTGTTCGTGCATGTCGGCGCGGCTCACGCACTCGTCCGCGCACGCCTCGCAGACGGTGGCGCACGCCTGACGCATGGCTCGGGTGACCCGGTCAGTGCGGTGGTGGGATCAGCCGGGAGGGCGTAGCCCCGTCAGGGTCACGGTGACCAGTCGCCGTACGGCGTCCTCGGAGGGCAGGCTGCCGGCTGCGGCGAGGGCGTGCAGGCAGTAATTCGCGAGCTCGTCGGGGGCGACATCGTCCCGGAGGCCGCCGGACTCCGCCACCTCCTTCAAGAGCTCCCGGAAGAGGGCGAGCAGCTGCTGCTGGGCGTGGTCGACGTGCTCGCCGCGGTGCAGGAGCGCCGCCAGTTCCTCGGTGCCGTGGCGGCGGCGGTGGTGGCAGATGAGTGCGTACTGCTCCAGTACCGCTTCGAGCCGCTCGCCGGGGTCGCCGGGTCGGCTCCGGAGCTCGGTGAGGTGCGCGAGGTGGCCCGTGACGTGTCGCTCGTGGTGAGCGGCCAGGATCGCCGCGACATCCGGGAAGTACTTGTACAGCGTCGCCCGGCCGATACCGGTCTTCTCGGCGATCCGCGTCATGGTCACCGACATCAGTCCGTGCTCCGTCACCAGCGCCCAGGTGTTCTCCAGGATCGCCTCGCGGACGGCGTTGCGGTGCGTCTCGATGGTCTCGTTCCACAGCTTCGGCACTCCGCAAGTATACGGTGTGACCGGGTAGTGACACATTGATCGGTAATAGACGCTGTGTCTCGTAAACTGGTGTAGCCCGGCAGACATCGCTGATCGCCCACCGGAGGTATCTCATGGCCGACACGCCTCGCCACCCCGACTCCGGGGCAGGGCCCGATCACGGTATGCCCCCTCGTATGCCGCGCTGGGTGAAGTGGCCCGCGATCATCATCGGCATCGTGGTCCTGCTGTTCGTCATCCTGAAGGTGACGGGCCATGGTGGGGGGCACGGCCCTGGGCGACACCTGTCCGGAGGTGCTGCGCTGAGCGGCGTCACGCAGGAGTACGCGCCTTTCGCGGACGTTGCCCGGAGCGACGGCCCATCCCGATGGAGCCTCCGATGACCATGTCTCCGTTCCTTCGCAAGGTCGTCCTCACCGCGCACGTCACGACCTCGCTCGGCTGGCTCGGCGCGGTCGCCGCCTACATAGCCCTCGATGTCGCGGCCGTGGCCGGTCAGGACGTCCAGACGGTGCGGAGTGCCTACCTGTCGATGGAGCTGATCGCCTGGTACGTCATCGTCCCGTTGGCCCTCGCGTCGGTGCTCATCGGGCTGATCAACGCATTGGGCACCTCCTGGGGGCTGTTCCGGCACTACTGGGTGCTGGTCAAATTCCTGCTCACCCTCCTCGCCACCGCCGTCCTGCTCGTGGAGACGCAGACCGTCAGCTCCATGGCGGATGTGGCAGCCTCCGGTGCCGATCCCCGGAGCCTGCCGGGCTCGCTGCCCCATTCCGTCGGCGGCCTGGTGGTCCTGGTCGTCATCACGATCCTCTCGGTGGTCAAGCCGCGGGGTCTGACCAGGTACGGGTGGCGCAAGCAGGAGCAACAGCGGCGCGACGAGCGCGCGCGGCGTCCGTTTCCGTCGAGTAGGTAGGGGCGGGAGCGCATCGGCCGTGGAGGTCGGTCGGCTGCACAGGAGTGCGCCGACACGGGCGATCGCCTCGTCCGTCGCCCCGATCGCTTCGGCCTCGACCAGGTCATCGAGGTCTCCTCCGCCGCCGCGGTCGCCTGGCAGTTCTCCGCCTGCGAGCATGCCGTGCCGTACGCGAGCCGTGCCGTACGCGAGCATGCCGTGCCGTACGCCAGGCGCGGCGGTCAGTGATAGGCGTGGGCGACTGCGTGGCCCTTGCCGCGGCCGATCATCCACTTGTTCACCGGGGTGGTGACGAAGAAGGCGACGACGAAGCCGCCCAGCAGCGCCGACCAGAACAGGCCGTCGGAGAGGTGGGCGTCCATGGCGCCCGGAGTCAGCGCGATGACGAGGTTGTCCACCAGTTCCATGATCGCGATGGACACGGTGTCGGCGGCGAGGGCGACGCGGATGGCGGCCTTCAGGCTAAGGCCCGCGTGGAGCACGGCGTACAGGGTGAACGAGTAGCCGAACAGGAACGCCAGGGCGATGGCCAGGACCATGGTGGGGACGTTGCTCCAGAGCAGCGCGGTGCCGATCACCATGCCCAGGATCTCGCCGATCGCGCAGCCGGTCAGGCAGTGCGCCGTCGCCTTCGCCGCGGTACCCCAGGAGGCGCCACCGGCGCCGTCACCGTGGTGATCGTCCTCATGAGCCGCGTGCTCCTGCGCCTTCTCCTGGGCACCGGAGGGATCGGCCTGATGAGCGGTGTGGTCCCTGTCGTCCATGACGTACTCCCTCTCACCCTTCCAGTGTGTGTCGGGCCCGACGGACCGGCACCGTAGGGAGTTCGACAGAGTTCAGAGACCGTAGGGAGTCAGACACCGCATGGAGGAGGACGTGGCGGGGGCGGCCAGTGGCTGCCCCCGCCGTGCGGCTTCTACGCTCAGCTCTTGCCGAGCAGCCCGTTCATCCGCGTGATCTCCGCGCTCTGCGACGTGATGATGGTGCCGGCCATGTCCTTGGCGGGCCGGTAGGCGCCTTCGGACTGCTCGGTCCTGGCCATCTCGACCGCGCCCTCATGGTGCTTGACCATCATCTCCAGGAAGGCGGTGTCGAACGCCTTGCCGGAGGACTTCTCGAGCCTGTCCATCTCCTCGGGCGTCATCATGCCGGACATGGAGTGGCCGGCGTGCTCTCCGCCCTCTTCCTCCCCGGGGACTTCCTCGCCCCAGGAGGTGAGCCATCCGGACAGCGTCTTGATCTCCGGGTCCTGTGCCTTCTTGATCTCCTCGGCCAGCTTCTTGACCTCGGCGGACGCGGCCCGGGTCTCCGCCAGCCCGGCCATCTCCACGGCCTGTCGGTGGTGGGGGATCATCCCCTTCGCGAACGAGACGTCGGCGGCGTTGTGCTCACCCTGCTGTGCGGCGGCGGACGCGCTGGGCGAGGCGCTCTTGTCGTGACCGTCGTGCCCGACCGGGCTGTCGTCTCCACCGCCGCAGGCGGCGAGCACGACAGCGGCGGTTGCCGCGGCCGCCACGGCGGCGGCACGGCGGATCATGGAACGGTGTGCGGTCATGGTGGTGCGACTCCTGTGTGTGCGCTGAATCGGGCGTGGCTCTCAACGGCGGCTCCCGACAAGGGGTTCGGGTCCGCCGGGGCCCGCCTATATGCGCAGGAGTTGCAGTTCGCTCAGTGTCGGCGGGGCGCGTCCGCCGACATGAGCGGTCGGGGCGAAGGAGGCCATGTCCGCGGTCGCGCGGTCGGCCACACCGGCCAGGGCCAGGGCGGGAAGCGCGGGCGCCGTACTCGTGCCGCCTGCCGCACAGGTGGCGTCGGCGTGCTCGGCGTGCCCGCCTGTGCCTGTGCCACTGTGGTCGGCGTGCCCGCCTGTGCCTGTGCCGCCGTGGCCGGCGTGGATGCAGTCCTCGCAGGCCGTCACGGCGGTGTGGGACGCGGCCGAGGTCGCGGTGACATGGTCTGAAGCGGCCGCCGCAGTGGAGTGGGGCGGTGCAGGGGAGGCGAAAGCAGGGCCCAAGCCATGCATGGCCAGGACCCCAGCGAGCACGGCCAGCACAAGCAGCAGGTACGCCCGCGCCCCATGGGGCTGGGCCGCATGCCTTCCCTGCCGACTCATGCCCGCATCGTAATCCGGCGCCTTCCTCTGGCGGGATCGAGCACCCTGCCCGGCAACAGCGGAGCCGCTGCTGCAGGACCTTGCCGGTCCCTGCCGGCCAGGCTGCTCTGTGGACGCGTACAGCGCCGGTAGTGCCGCCCAGTGGCGCGGGTCACAGGTTACGTTCGTGATGCGAGACGCCGCGCGCCCGGTGCGCCGCCGTCCGGGGGCGTGGGCAGTGCGAAGACACAAAGGGACGCCCGCGGCTGGGGGCCGCGGCGCCTTGAACAGGCAGCGAGACATCTGGCCAAGGACCGGCCAGGGACGGGACCGTCTTTGACCACACCGTCGAGGACACCCGCGCCTCGATCCTGCGGTACGCCCGGTCCACTCAGGATCGCTGAACCACCTTCGTCGTTCCAAGCCATGAGCACGGCTCACGACACTCCTCCCTGCCGGGGCCCACGGACAGCGCAGTGTCAGGCCCCGCCGCGCAATCGCCCTGCCGCCTCGACGAGCCAGGCCGCTTTTCTGAGCAACTGCTTACTGGGCTTGGCCACATCATCACGCGCCAGCCCCACGGTCCGTCCACCGGGCAGCGCGCGGTCTCTCACCGAGCTGAACCCGCGCTCGAAGGTGGGTGCGGGCAGGTCGCCCGGCGCGGTCCGCCCGTCGGTACGCCGGACGGCCTCCGCCTTCGCCCCGGCAGACCCAGCACAGGTAGGAGCAGCCGCCGATTGCCACCAGCAGGGCACCGGTTCCCCACACCCTTGGCTGCTTTACGTGCCGTTGCACCCATCGACCGGGCATGCGCCCAGGCAACAGGCCGTGGACACCCAGCACGGAGCACGCAAGCCACAGGGTGACAGCTGCGACGGATCCGGCGAGGATCGTGGGCGCGAACGCCGTCCCCACGGCCCACCCCCAAGGAAGCCGCGTTCCGGCGGCCGGAAGTTGCTCTGGCATCAGTGGGTTGGTATCGGGTCGAGACACTCCAGGGGGCACTGCAACCACCCGCCGCTCGTAGACTCCGCCGCATGAGGTGGGGCAAAGCGGTGGTGGTCCTCGGGCTCGTGTTCCTGTTGAGCGCGTGTGGTGCAGAGCTCAACCCGCTTTTCATCAACGGCGATCGCGCGGAGCCCGTGATCGGTTGGCGGGAGTGCCCACACGCCAAGCATGACGGCATTACCGAGGTCGGCCTGTACGAGTGGGATGACTCCAGCACCGTCGACGAGCCCGGTGAACTGTTGTGGCACATCAAGGCTGACCGGAGTCTCCCGCTGCACCGGATACGGATGGGAAGCGCACCGGAAGGCTTCACGACGCAACGCCCCTTGACCGCGACATTGGACGCCCGATCCACCTACGCCCTGCGCACCAACATGACGTCGGATGACCTCGTTCCCGGCTTCCTGACCTTTCGGCCAGAGCAACTGTCGACCGGGCGCGTCGTTTTCAGTGACGGCAGAGCAGAGTCGCGAAGGGAGTACGAGGGGCTGGACAGCGAGCAGTTCGGTTGCTTCACCAGCTGAGGCCATGCACGCGTCCACGACGTCTTCTCGGTGATCGAAAAGGGCACCGGGGAGATGGTCGCCGCGACCATCCGCACCATCTTCGCCCAGCCCACCACTGAGGCAGTCCGGGCCCAGCTGGATACTGTCGCCGACATCCTCGGCAGACAGTTCCCCAAGGTCAAAACCATGCTGCTGGAGGCGAAAGAGGACCTCACCGCCTTCGCCGACTTCCCCCAGCGGCACTGGAAAAAGATCCAGTCCACCAACCCGCTGGAACGGATCAACCGCGAGATCAAACGCCGCACCGACGTCGTCCAGGTCTTCCCCAACCCCGAGGCCGTCCTACGACTGGCCACCGCAGTGCTGGCCGAAATGCACGACGAATGGATCGCCTTCCCTCGCCGCTACCTCTCCGAAGAGAGCATGGCCACCGTCGACCCGAGGCCCTCCCCGGCACTACCGAGGGCTGATCCCCTCCATCACGGCAGGGGGACACGATCGACTAAAACCGCTCATGTCCGATGCCGGACCATGTGCAGCTCACCCGACCGCGCGGCAACCGGGTCAACCCGCACGGCTGGTCAGGACGCAGTTCGGATAATCGTTGTCCGGATCGCCGACGGCGACCCAGAGCTTCAGGACCTTGCCGTGCCTCAAGGCGTCGTAGGAGTCGGGCTCCCGCTCACCCGTTTCGGGGTGAGCGGCGTCGAAGGTCACACCGACGAAGGTTGGCTTCTTGTTGGAGTCTTGCACCCAGGTGCCTGTTCCGGACCCGGTCAAACCCTCGTCCCAGCGGTAGGCGATGCAGACTTTATCGGCGATGAACGTCCCGTCCGGCTTCAGCGTGAGGGTGCCGCCGTCGGCATCGGTCCACGTGGTCGCAAGTTCGGCCGGCTTCAGAACGATCGGCTTGCCTTCGGGCGGCGGCATGACGGTGAACCTGCCGCAGGCCGTCAGGGCGAGGGCCATGGCGAGCAAAATCAGCGCAGTACGACAGGAACGCAACACACTCCACCCCTAGCGGGTTCCGCAGGCCGCCGGCGCGACCGATGGGCTCAAGAACGCACGCCGTACCCTGACACAGTGTTTGAACACGTTCAAGTCTTGGTCGTTTCGGTGGCCACTCTTGACGAGGCGTGAGGTGGTACGGCAGCGAAGTACCGCAACCACAGCGGCCGATCGCGGTCGGGCCGCAAATAGCCCATGGGTCACCTTCTTCGCGAACCGTTTCCTGGACCGGCGCACGCGACGGTCCATGCCATCACCACTTGACGCGACGGGCACCGAGCAACTGCTCCAGCGGATGAGGGACGAGAGCAAGGCGGATGGGACGCCCAAGATCCCGGGCGCATCTACGTACGCCGACATGGAATCCGCTCAGCGGTACACCCAATACGCTCTACGTGACAACACGGACGAAATCACAAGTGGCTCAATGAGAATCCGCCGAAGCCGTTCGCGGAATTCAATACGGCGTCCGTTCCTCTCCAGGGTCCCCTGGCCGCCGTCGCGGTGACCGGGCGCGGCACGGCTCTGGTCGACGGACAGCTCGCAGAGGTGCGCGACACCAAGGGGGTCTCGCTTCGTCTCATGCACGACCCGAGCCTCGATCCGCCGTTCGTCGTCTTCAGCTCGATGCCCAAGTGAGGGAGACCCGGATGGACAGCGAGACCGAGCCCGATCGGCAGGACGGCCCCCAGCTGCCCCTGGATGCCGCGACCTGGGCGGCGGCTGTGGAGATGTACCGCAACCGGTACTCCTTCGTCGCGGTCGGCCCGCGCGCCCACGAGGACTGGCTGCCCGATGTGGCCGCGGTGATGCACCGCGAGGTGGCCGACCCCCGTGGCTGGAGCGGCAGCGATCCCGAGCAGGGAGACGAGGAACTGGAGGAGGACCCCGCCTTTCCGTTCCGGGTTCCGCCGACGGATGAGACCGGGGCCGCGGAATGGCGCAGCCGGCTGTTCGAGATCCCGCGTTCCGCCGTCGTACGGCTGCTCGTCATGCTGGCGACGGACGCCATGGACGTGTCGCGGCAGTACGGCTTCGCCGAACGCAGGCCGAGCATGGAGGAACGCGCGCAGGCGATCCTGTCGCGCTTCCCGGAGGGCTCGCAGTTCTTCACGAACACCCGCCACGGCGACCACCCCGACTTCTACGAACGGGTCACCGGCTGCTGGCCTATGACCCAGTACTCCTGGGACTTCGGCCTCCTCGCGGTGTCCCGTGAGGAAGTCGGCCTCATCTGGTCGTTCGACGCAAGCTGAAGTGGAAGACATGACTGTACGCAC
Source organism: Streptomyces sp. NPDC018833 (assembly GCF_044390825.1). Lineage (NCBI taxonomy): Bacteria > Bacillati > Actinomycetota > Actinomycetes > Kitasatosporales > Streptomycetaceae > Streptomyces > Streptomyces sp. NPDC018833. The sequence goes on from NZ_JBIRZM010000008.1 coordinate 262,484, forward strand.
CAGATCCGCCACCTACCCGGACCGCGAAACCGCCCACTGGGCCACCCAGCAGGTGGTGACCGGCAACGAGCAGAAGATCCACCGCTGGCTCGCCCAGGGCACCCGCGCCCGCCTCGCCATCGAGACCGCCTGGCCCTCCCGTGAGGCACCCGTCGGCCGCGTACTGCTGCAGGCGATGATGCTCGCCGGGCGCGAGCCCGTCGATGTGCGCGCGGCACGTGTCGTCCTCAAGCGTGAGCCGAACAGCCCGCACGGCTTCGTCGTGCTCACCACCGTCCCGATCTATCAAAGCGCTTACGGTCGTAGAAACGGCGGGATTCGTCGCAGCACCGGATCGCCGCCAAGGCCGTCCAGGCCGCCGAAGACCACCTTCGGCCGCAAGTGGCGCAGGGCCCGTGACAAGGTCGGCCTGCCGGGCGACTTTCGCTTCTACGACCTGCGGGACACCGGCAACACCGTCGCCGCCGACACGGGCGCCAAGCTGAAGGACCTCACGGTCCGAGCCGGCCAGTCCTCGGAACGAGCCCAGCTGATCTGCCAGCACTCCACCAAAGAGCATCAGCGAAGACTCGCCGCCGACATCGACCTCCACGTGTGCCGCCGGCAGTCCGGCTCGGTGTCCCGCACAGGTGGCGGTGCGACCGTGCAGCCCTTGGTGCCGCGGCGGCCCGGTTCGGCCCCGCGCGCCGCAAGACGCTGATCGCGCAGCCTCAGAACTTCACACGTGCACACGATGGGTCAGGCGGCCCCCGTGGTGCAGGTCACTGAAAGTCGATCTCGCAATGCGGGACGGCGAGGAGTCGTTGCCGCTTCCGCAGCCCGTCGCGTGTCATCGGCGCAGGCCAGGAGTGGTCTTACGGCACTCGAATGGCGCGCCGCCCCGAAGTGGTCTAGACAAGCAACAAGCCCAGGTCATCGACCTGGGCCTTCTGCGTGGAGCGGGTGACGGGAATCGAACCCGCGCTCCGAGCTTGGGAATCACCGGCCGTATCCAGTTGAGATGTCGCTGACCTGTGGAAAGGGCACGGACCGAGGTGTGTGCCGACTTCCCGTTGTGACCGTGGTTGACCGGTGATCGCCGCCCTAGCTGGTGCGCATCTGGTGCGGCCGTCCCTGCTGGGAATGGCGATGCCCCCACCGAGAGTTGGCGGGGGCATCGTCGTGATGCGGGTCAGCGGCGAGTCATCATGTAGGTGATGAGAATGCCGGCGCCCCAACTCCCGAAGGCGCTAACGGCTCCGTACAGGAGGCGGAGACGGAGCTCGCGCCGATGGCGCTCGAAGCGCTGACGAAGGGCGAGCTTGCGTGCGGCTGCGCGCACCGAACGGGCGGCCCGTCGCGCGAAGTCGGCAAGGAACTTGCTAACCTGTTTCACGTGAAACACGGCTCTCCTTTGATATGGGTGTGGCCAGTTCACGCGTAGGGAGCCCTCCCGACCGACAGGCGTGGAAACCGGAGTCGGGGCCACAGGGCTCCTTCTGCGTTGCAGCTCATCCTAGAGCGACCGCACCGACCGTCCCCAATCGGACACCTTCAACGAGCGCCGTGGCGCGACTAGTTGATCGAGCACCCACCCCAAAACTGGGGTAGAACTGTGGCCAGAGTGGGTTCAGAATGGGGCTTGATTGCGCTTTTGTCCCCCGACGAAGTGGTGAACATCACATTTAAGGGCTTGTTGGGGCGGACTAGCCTTCAGGGGGCCCTCAACTCTTACGTCTTGCTCCGCAGCCATGCGAACCCTGCTTGACTCGCGCCATGTCTCAACTCATGGCCGCTGTTGTCGGCGCAGCTGGAGCTTTGGGTGGCGTGGTCGTGGCTGGCACGTATTCCCTCGCGCAGGCACGCCGCAACTCACTTGATCGTGAACTCGACCGCTTGGAGCAGAGGCGCAGCGCGGATCGTGAGGCTCGGCGGGACGTGTACTCACAAATGGTGTCCACGCTGCGGCACGCATCTGCAGCGTATGAGGCGGTCTATCAGTCGAGCCCAGTGGATCTACGCAGGAACGACAACGAGCTTCTGGCGAGGGCCAAGGCCTTCGTCGACGAGATCGAGCAGGTCGCTAACCTTGTCATGCTTGCTGGCCCTCCGTTGCTGGCCGGCGAAGCCGAGGACCTCATCTCTCACTACGGAGATGCGCTTCGTGCAGCTGAAGACATCGTGAACGAGAATCCCGAGGCAACTGCCGGCCTCTCTCGCCTGGCCACTCCGCGGCAAGAAACCTTTGACGCCTGTTTCGTTGCGAAACGCCCCGGCTTCATCAGCCTTGCGCGCGAGGCTTTGGGCGGCGATAACGAGTCTTCGCCAGCGCGACCGACACGGCACTGAGGTCGGTGTAGCGGCTTTGGGCGGGAGCTGCCATGGGGCGAGAGATCATGGCCCCGTAAGCTTCCGGCGAGTCGGGCAGTCTGTGGACCTGCCCGTTAAAGCACGACGTTGGGGCCATGATCTTCGAGGCTCGCCCCATGGTGGCTGCCTAAAGCCGTGGAGCCGACCGCCCCAGCCACAGCGGGCTTCCGTCCACTGGATCAGGTGTGCTCGCTCTAGCCGCGCGGCCGGCGGAGCCGGGGCCCGGAGCGGGGCGGAGACAGGAGCGTCGGGGCCCGGCGCTGGAGCCGGGGCCGCGCGCGGCGAGCGGAGCGAGCCGCCTTGATGAAGTAGAGAAACTCTTACCGCGCTTGGATCAGCTGCTTGCCGTCATGGCTCCGGACGTGGGGCCCGTGGCCGTCCAGTGCATCGAGCAGGCGCACCGCGTAGACCTCGGCCATCCGCTCGGCGACCTCTTCGGGCGTGAGCCAGTCGACTGCCGTCGATTCTGCGGAGGTTCGCTCAACGCCGCCGGACGGCTTGCACCGGAACACCAGGGCGACGATGCCGCGCGTCGTGTTCTTGTAGACCCCGGTGAGCTCGTCCACCTCGACCCGGATGCCGGTCTCTTCCCAGACCTCGCGGGCTACGCCGTCTTCGGGGGCTTCGGTGAGTTCGAGCACGCCGCCCGGGAGCTCCCACGTTCCGTTGTCGGCTCGGCGGATCGCCAGGAGTCGCCCGTCCTCGCGCACCACTGCTCCTGCCACGGACACGGAGTGCAGTGGCGTTGACTGAGTCTCTCGGGCGCTGTTACTCATGTACAGGAGCATAGGAGAGTGAGAAGGACTATGGGAACAGCCGTAGGAGGTGGGAGGGCCGTACCTCGGTACGTTCAGATCGCCGACGAGATCATTCAGCAGATCCGGGCGGGCGTCCTCAAGCCTGGTGATCTGGTGCCGAGTGAATCCGAGCTGGTGGAGCGCTACGGCGTCTCCGGTGGCACCATCCGCAAGGCCATGGTGGAGGTCCGGGCCAGTGGGCTCGTCGATACCCGCCACGGCAAGGGCTCGATCGTGAAGGACCGGCCGCCCGTGCGGCTGCGCTCCTCGGACCGGTTCCGCGCGTCGCATCGCCGGGGCGGCAAAGCTGCGTACCTTGCAGAGTCGGCCCAGTCCGGCGCCACGGCCAAAGTGAGCGTCCTGTACATCGGGCCGAGGGAGGCTCCGGAGGAGATCGCCGAACGGCTCGACGTCCCCGCCGGCACCCAGATCCTCGCCCGGCGACGCCTCTACTTCCGCAACGGCGTCCCCGTCGAGACGGCCACCTCGTACCTGCCGTGGGACGTGGTCAAGGACATCCCCGAACTGTTCGCTGAGAACCCCGGCCCCGGCGGCATCTACGCCCGCCTGGAGGACGACGGCCACACCTTCGCCGAGTTCGTCGAGACGCTGACAGCGCGCCCGGCCTCCAAGGCTGAGGCATCCGAACTGGCGCTGAGCTCCGGCGCGCCCGTCGTGCACCTCCTCCGCAACGCAGTCACCGAAGCTGGTCGCGTGGTGGAGGTCTGCGACACCCTTATGGCTGCTGACCAGTTCATTTTCGAGTACCGCATCCCCGCGGCCGACTGACGCTCACTCAACTCTTCTCAACCCGCCGGGACTTCTTCGCCCTGGCGGGTTGACTCATGTATAGGAGTCGTGCACTCTTCTTCATGTCACTCATGTACATGAGTGACGGAGTCCAGCACTTCTAGAGGAGTGATCTCTGTGCGTCAGATCCCCGTCGACACCTCCGCCGCCTCCGTCATGGCGGCCCAGCCCCCGCAGGCCAAGGTCAAGGACCGCCGTACCGGTGAAATCGCCATCGACGCCGAGACCGGGACGACGCTGATGACCGTGAACGTGATGTTCGCGGCCAACGACACCGTGGAACTCTTGGCCGTGACCGTGCCGAAGACCGGCATCTCCGGTGACCTGACCATGGGCACTCCGGTCGCGCTGACCGGTCTGGTCGCCCGGCCGTGGGAGCGGGATGGCCGTCACGGCATCGCCTTCCGCGCCGTCGCCGTCACGTCGCTGGTCGAGAACGCCGCGAAGCCGAAGGCGGCCTGATCATGACCGGCTTCACGGTCGCGCTGCTGGTGGTCGTCGCCGTCGCGGGTCTCCTGCGGTGGCGGCGCCCCGCCTGGTACTGGCTGGCCTTCGGCGTCACCCTCGCCACGCTGCGCGTCCTGGTCCGCTACGTCTCGGTCATGGAAGCCTGCGGGCTGACCGTCCCCCCGCCGCGCTGGCGGCTCGCACTCGCCAGGATGGCCAGCCGCCCGGCTCCCGAGTCGCTTGCGCCGCGCATCATGCGGCTCCGCCCAACACGCACCGGCCTGGTCTTACGGCTGGGGCTTCGGCCCGGTCAGGACGCCTTCGACGTGGCCGCCTCGTGCGACCGGCTTCGGCACTCGTTCGCCATGTACGGCGTCACCTCGCGTGAGATCCGCTCGGGTGTGGTCGAGCTGCGGATGACCGGCTACGACGTCCTGGCCCGGGTGCAGATGCCCGCCAAGGTCGAGCGTGCGCCGATGCGGGTTCCCGTCGCGCTGCGGGAGGACGGAGCCGTCCACTACCGCGACTACCGCACCACCCCGCACGCCCTGACGGTCGGGGCCACGAAGTCCGGCAAGTCCGTCTACCAGCGCAACCTGGTCGCCGAACTCGCCGCCCAGGATGTCGCCTTGGTCGGCATCGACTGCAAGCAAGGGGTGGAGCTGTTCCCGCTGGCCCGCCGGTTCTCCGCGCTGGCTGACAACCCCGACACCGCCGCCGACCTCCTCGACGCGCTCGTGACCCACATGGAGGGCGTCTATCAGCTGATCCGCGCCGAGCAGCGCATCACCGCCGACATCCCTGATGCGGAGATCGCCGCCGACATCTGGGACCTGCCCGATCGTCTGCGGCCGACGCCAATCGTGCTGCTCGTCGACGAGGTCGCCGAACTCGCCCTGTTCGCCACGAAGGAAGAGGAGAAGCGCCGGGACCGGATCATCACCGCGCTCGCTCGGCTCGCCCAGCTCGGTCGTGCTGCCGGTATCTATCTGGAGATCTGTGGGCAGCGCTTCGGCTCCGAACTCGGCAAGGGCATCACCATGCTCCGCGCCCAGCTGACCGCCCGCACCGCCCACCGCGTCAACGACGAAACGTCCGCGAACATGGCCTTCGGCGACATCGCCCCCGACGCCGTCCTGGCCGCCATCTCCATCCCGACCGACACCCCCGGCCTCGCTGTCACCGGCGACTCGACCGGCGGCTGGGCCCGCATCCGCACCCCGCACACCTCGATGCGCCAGGCGGTCAACGCCTGCAACCGGCACGCCCACCGCGCCCCCGACCTGCCCGGCCTCGCCGCCTTCCGGCCCGAACTGCCGCCCATGGTCTCGCTCGTCAAGATCCCGGCCCAGACCAAGGCACCCGCCTCCGCCTGACCCGCCCCGCACCCCGGTCGGCGCGACCGCCTCGCGCCAGCTCCCTACCCCCGCCATGCCCAAATCGCCCTGCAAAGGAGGTGAAGACATGACCCGCTCACTCCGCGTCGACGCCGTCCTGGTGCAAGCCGTGATCGCCGGGGCCCTGTCCTTCGCCCACCTGCACGACCTCGCCGCCGCTGCCGGGCAGACCGGATGGAAGGCGTGGGCCTACCCGGTCTCCGTCGACTTGCTCCTGGTCGCCGCCTGGCGACGGCTGCGCAACGACGGCCCGTCCCGGCTGGCCTGGTGCTGGTTCTTGATCGCCCTGGTCGCCTCGCTCGGCGCGAACGTCGCCACCGCCGGATTCCTCGACCTCGCCCACCCGCCCGCCTGGCTGCGTTTCGGTATCGCCGGTTGGCCCGCGCTCGCTTTCCTCGGCGGCACGCTCCTCGCCCACTCACCCGCGGCGAGTGCCCCCGAGCCGGAGCCGGTCGAGGTTGTGCCGGCCGAACCGGAGTCCGCTCCCGAGCCGGTTCCCGTCGCCGAGCCGGAGCCTGCCCCGGCCCTGCCCGCAGCGGCTGAGGCTCCTCCCGTCCCGGCTCCGCCGGTCCCGGCCGCGCTGGTCGACCACGCCCGCAAGGTCGCCGACGACCACCACGCCCGTACCGGCAGCCCGATCGACACCGACACCCTGCGCGCCCGCCTCGGTGTCCCGGCCCCGTTGGCCGACGCCATCGCCGCCCAACTCGCCTGACCTCGAAGGGAGAAACCCCGTGGCCCGTGACCCGGCCGACCTGAGCGCCGCCGACTACCTCGACAGCGCCCGCGAGATGACCGCCGCTGACCGGCCCTACCTCGCGCACCTGCTCGCCGAGGAAGCCGCCCAGCTCACCAGCGACCCGGCCACCGCCGCCGGTATCCGCGCCACCTACCCCGACCCGACGACCACCCGAACGGAGAGCGACTGACATGCCCGCTCGCGACCACTTCCACTCCGTCATGCGGATCGGCCCCGTACAGATCGGCACCCACCGCGACCGGCACGGCCGCACCAAGCACGCCGCCGTCTGCACCGCCGACCGCTGCGGCTGGTCCGCCGACTTCTCCAGCTCCTCGGCCGCCCAGCTCGCCGCCCGCACCCACCGCTGCCGCATCACCGACTGAACGGGAGTAGCCCGCCATGGACGTTCCGCTCTGGCTCGCCCTGATCGTCGTCGGCGCCCTCGGCATCAAGCTCATCCGACCGCCCTGGTGGCTCGTCGCCGTGCTCCTCCTCGGCGGCTTCCTCCTCGCCGACAGCCTCCTCGCCCCCGTCATCGACACCGCCATCAGCAAGTAGCCCACCGCAGAAAGGAGACGCACCCATGTTCCGACCGAAGATCCCGACCATGCCGACCCCGACCGGCATCGTCACCCCGCCCGCCGTCGAGCCCACCGCAATCGTCCAGCACACCCCCGCCCCGGCCCCCATCGCCCCGGCGGCACCGGCCCGGCCCACGGTCCAGCTCACCCCCGGCACCGCACTCGCCCTCGTCGGTGGCGGCACCGCCGTCGTCCTGGTCGTCGGCGCGGTCCTGGTCTCGATGCTCCTGGCGGTCGCCGTCACCGCGGCCTCGGTCGCCGTCTGCGCGCTCGTCGTCCGCTCGCTCATCAGCTCACAGGCCAAGCACCGCTGACCGGCCCCCGGGGCGGTCGCAACCGCCAAGTCTCGCCCGCCCCGGGAGCCGTGCCCCAACCCATCGCAAAGGACAAGAAGGGACACCCATCATGGCCCAGCCCACCACCACGCCCGCGCGGGTCTGCTCCAACTGCGACGGCTTCCCCACCGTCCGCGTCACCCTCGGCGGCCGCGACCGACACGGCAACCTGCGCACCATCACTGTCCACTGCCCGGCCTGCCACGGCACCGGCACCCGCCCCGCTCGCCGGCCGATCCCCGCCCGCATCGAGGTGGCCGCGTGACCCACACCGCCACCGCGGCGGGCCTGGACCCGGACACCCTGAACGATGTCCTCCGGGTGGCTGGGTCTCCCGGCTTCGACCGCTGGAAAGATCAGGTGCACCGCACTGGCGGCTGCTCCGACCCCATCCACCTCACCGGCTGGACCCTCGCCAAGGACAAGACCACCGGCGAGACCCTGCGCCGCTACTCCACCGACACCGAACCGGACGGACGGCTCCGCGTCGCCTGCGGCAACCGCCGCGCCTCCCGCTGCCCCACCTGCGCCTACACCTACGCCGGAGACACTTACCACCTCATCCGCGTGGGCCTCGCGGGCGACGAGTCCAAGGACATCCCGGCGACTGTCCGGGATCACCCGCGCGTGTTCGCGACGCTCACCGCGCCCTCGTTCGGCCCGGTGCACAACCGCCCGGACCGTGGCGTCTGCCGCTGCGGCACCCGTCACCCCGAGGACGATCCCGTCCTGGGCACCGCCCTCGACCCGGCCACCTACGACTACGCAGGCACCGTGCTGTTCAACAACCACGCCGGACAGCTGTGGCAGCGCTTCACCACCCGCCTGCGCCGAGAGATCGCCGCCCGCGCCGGACTCACCCAACGCGAACTCAAAGACGTGCTGCGCCTCTCCTACGGCAAGGTCGCCGAGTTCCAGAAACGCGGCGCGATCCACTTCCACGCCGTGATCCGCCTCGACGGACCCGACGGCCCCGACACCGCTCCGCCGTCATGGGCCAGCGTGCAGCTGCTCGACGACTCGATCCGCGCCGCCGTCGCCCACTCGTACACCTCGATCACCGTCCCGGCCGCCGGGGACCAGCCGCGCCGGCCTTTCCGCTGGGGCTCCCAGCTCGACATCCGCCCGGTCAAAGCCTTCGGCGACGGCTCCGACATCACCGAGCAGGCGGTTGCCTCCTACGTCGCCAAGTACGCCACCAAAGCGGCCGAGTCGACCGGCAGCCTCGACCGACGCATCGGGAACCGGGAAGTCCTCGACCTCCTGGACGTGCCCGACCACCCCCGCCGCCTCATCGAGGCATGCCTCGACCTCGCCCCGCTCTACCCCGACCGCAAGCTGGCGGCCTGGGCTCACATGCTCGGCTTCCGCGGCCACTTCTCCACCAAATCCCGCCGCTACTCCACCACCCTCGGCGCGCTGCGCCAGAGCCGCGCCGACTACCGCGCCGCCCAGGAACACGACGCCCTCGGCGACCCGGACACCGTCCTCGTCCTCGCCTCCTGGCAGTACGCCGGACACGGCCACACCCCAGGCGAATCCGCCCTCGCCGCCACCATCGCCCGAGACATCCAACTCAACCGCGAAACCGCCCGCGAAGCCCTCGCCGACCTGGAAGGAGAACGGTCGTGAGTGACCCCCTGCTGACCGTCGAGCAAGCCGCCGAACGCCTCGGCACCACCACCCGTTTCCCTCGGCGGCTCATCGCCGAACGGCGGATCGCCTTTGTCAAGGTCGGCCGCCATGTGCGGATCGCGGAAAGCGCGCTGGACGCCTACATCGACGGCAACACCGTCCAGCCCATCCGCCGTCGCCGTGCCCGGTACGGGAGGGCTGCCTGATGGCCAACAAGAAGGGCACCCGCCGGCGCTTCGGTGCCGTCCGCCAGTACCGGTCCGGCCGTTGGACCGCGAGCTACCGGGGCCCCGACGGGCAGGAGTTCCGAGCGCCCGAGACCTTCGAGACCAAGAAGGATGCTGAGGTCTGGCTGTCCCAGATCGAGGCGGACCTGCCACGCGGCAACTGGCAGGACCCGGACGCCGGAGCCGTGAACTTCAAGGAGTACGCGCTCCAGTGGGTCGAGGAACGCGGCCTGTCCGCGACAACCGATGAGCTGTACCACCGACTCCTGCGGCTGCATCTGCTGCCCACCTTCGAGGGCCTGGACCTCGACGAGATCACCGCGCCTCGCGTCCGTACCTGGCGGGCCGAGCGGCTGGCGTCCACCGGGGCCGCCACGACCGTGGCCAAGTCGTACCGACTCCTCAAGGCCATCATGGAGACTGCCGTCGATGACGAGCTGATCCGCCGCAATCCCTGCCGCATCAAGGGTGCTGGCAAGGAGTCGTCCGCAGAACGGCAGATCGCCACCGTCGACCAGGTCGACGCGCTCGCCGACGCCCTCGGTCCTCGCTGGCGGCTGATGGTCTACCTCGGCGCGTACGGTCCGATGCGGCCGGAGGAGCAAGCCGAGCTGCGGCGCAAGGATGTCGACCTGGACGCGATGACCGTCCGCGTGCGCATGGCCGCGCCCGAGCTGACGACCGGCCGCCGCGCCCTTGGCGACACCAAGTCGGAGGCGGGAAAGCGGCTCGTGGTTCTGCCGGCCTTTCTGCGGACCGACCTTCGTCGGCATCTCGACTGGTACGCGGAGAAGGGGCCGGACGGACTTCTGTTCGTGGGGGAGAAGGGCAAGCCGTTCCGGCGGTCCACCTTCGGGCGGAAGTGGCGTCGTGCCCGCGCCCTCGTCGGCATGCCGGACGGCTTCCGCTTCTACGATCTTCGTCACACCGGCCACACCCTCGCGACCCGCTCCGGGGCCACGCTCAAGGACACGATGGTCCGCGCCGGGCAGTCCTCGGAGAAGGCCGCGCTGATCTATCAGCATTCCGACTTGGACCGGCAGCAGGAGGTTGCAAGCGGGCTGGATCAGCTGGTGCGGGCCGCCCGCCAGAAGGGCAAGGAGAAGCCTTCTGGTGCGGATCTGGTGCAAGGCGCTTAGACAGGTCCAGACAACAAGAGAGGCCCGGGTCTACGACCTGGGCCTTCTGCATGGAGCGGGTGACGGGAATCGAACCCGCGCTCTGAGCTTGGGAAGCTCATGTTCTACCATTAAACTACACCCGCGCAGCGGCCGGTGATCGGTGCCGCATCGTCGCACACTCTACCCCATTCCTCGCCCCTCGGTGTATGTCGCCGCGGGGTGTTCGTGTTGTCCCGGGCTCGGATGTGTGTGCGGGGGGCGGGAGTTGAGGCGTAACCTCGGGTGCGGAGTGCCGCCTGTGGTGGTGCCCTGGTCATCCCCTAATGTGTGCCTTCGTCCGCATTTCGTTGGGGAAGGGGCCCGATGGACTTGATGGAGCGCACCGTCGTCCGCTGTGCCGAGGGGCACGTGTTCACCACCACCTCGTTTCCGATGCAGCAGCTCGGCGCCGACCGGCTCGGGCCGGGGCGGCTGATCCGGTGTCCGCGGTGTGCGCGGCTGCGGCATGCCGTGCCCGTGGTGGAGCAGAACAAGCGGTAGCCCCCGGCGGCGAGGCGCGCGGGCCGGTGTCCGATTGGGGGCCGCCCGCGCGCTCTGCGTATCCTCGGGGCGTGCTTCTCTCAGACAAGGACATCCGGGCCGAGATCGACGCCGGGCGCGTGCGCATCGATCCGTACGACGAATCCATGGTGCAGCCCTCGAGCATCGATGTGCGGCTGGACCGCTACTTCCGGGTGTTCGAGAATCACCGTTACCCCCACATCGATCCCGCCGTCGAGCAGGCCGATCTGACGCGGCTCGTCGAGCCGGAGGGCGACGAGGCGTTCATCCTGCACCCCGGCGAGTTCGTGCTCGCATCGACCTACGAGGTCATCTCGCTGCCGGACGATCTCGCCTCGCGACTGGAGGGCAAGAGCTCTCTCGGGCGGCTGGGTCTGGTGACGCACTCGACGGCCGGCTTCATCGACCCCGGCTTCTCGGGGCACGTCACCCTGGAGCTCTCCAACCTCGCCACCCTGCCGATCAAGCTGTGGCCCGGGATGAAGATCGGGCAGCTCTGCATGTTCCGGCTCACCTCCCCCGCCGAGGAGCCGTACGGGAGCGAGCGCTACGGGTCCCGGTATCAGGGTCAGCGGGGCCCGACGGCCTCCCGCTCCTTCATGAACTTCCATCGGACGCAGGTGTGAAACGATCATGAGTGACGTACGGGAGAACCTGACGTACGAGAGGTTCGGCGGCGCGGTCCGCGAGCTCGCGCAGACCATCGCCGACGACGGGTACGAGCCCGACATCGTGCTCTCCATCGCGCGCGGCGGTGTCTTCGTCGCCGGCGGTCTGGCATATGCCCTGGACTGCAAGAACATCCACCTGGTCAATGTGGAGTTCTACACCGGTGTGGGCACGACGCTGGAGATGCCGGTCATGCTGGCGCCGGTGCCCAATGCCATCGACTTCTCCGACAAGAAGGTCCTGATCGCCGACGACGTCGCCGACACGGGCAAGACGCTCAAGCTCGTCCACGACTTCTGCGTCGACCATGTCGCCGAGGTCCGCAGCGCCGTGATCTACGAGAAGTCGCAATCGCTGGTGAAGTGCGAGTACGTCTGGAAGCGCACCGACGACTGGATCAACTTCCCCTGGAGCGTCTTGCCTGTAGTACGCAAGTCTGGCGAGCCGATCACTCGAAGGAAGCGCTCTGACCTGCGAAATCTCGCGAGCACCGCTGCGCGGGTCGCTAGTAGGACCGTTGCTTCCTTCGTTCGTGTCGCGTCGGCAGGGAGGAGGGACAGTCCGTGCGATGAGCGGGCCGTGTTCATCGCTGTTGTGTACGTGCTGACAACGTCTCTCCCACCACCGCACCCCGCCTGTTCTCCGCGTGGACAGAAGCCGGGCCGTGGAGCCATCTGCACCGGGCCGTGCTGGATGGGCTCGGTGTCTGCGGTGAGCTTTCTTCGGTCTCTTGATCAGCATGGTATCCGGGAGAGGGAGACTATCTCTGGGGCTGGTCTGAACCCTTCTCCACCAACCTCACCTCATCTTCCCCAATTTCCAAACGCTTGCTGTCGACCAAGCCGCGGAGTGCATACGTGAGTTCGCCTCCATTCATGCTCCTCATTTCCCCGGGGGCGTCAACCGTATAGTTACGCCAGGACGGTGTATTATCGCCGAGCTCGCTTGGAGGGCTGGCCTCGATCTCGCATTCAAACTCTTCGTCGCCGACGACGATCCTCTGTACCGCGGCGGCCAGGATTTCGCCGTTCCTGTCACATACGAGAGTCAGGCGCATGGCAAACTCCTAACCGATCCCGTAGATAAAGAACGTCGCTCCGGCGCTTCCCGTGAACTCCACGGGCCGCACTTGGAGTCTAGATTCATCAGTGGGGTTGCCTTTGCGTCTCCCGGGAAATTGATAGTCGATCCTATCGCCTGCGAGGGCGGGATACGCCATCGGGATGGTAACAGGCCAATTGGCCGGGTGGCGTATAACCCACGTCAGATTGAGCTTCGATACGATAGTTTCTGAATGCCACTCGATGGACATTCCAATCACCTCACCGAGGTTTCCCCTGTTGCCGCTTGGGAATCGGTCTACGGCATCACTTTCCATGACACCACGAGTCGACACACACGGCAAGTGGGCTACTTAACCTCCTGATGCGGCGCGCTACAGCAGCAAAAGGCTTGGCCCGTGTGAGGTTTTGAACTGGCCCTGCTATTATCTGGCCGACCCAACTGCGCCGGAAGCTCCACAGCGGCCTGCAGGGGTGAACTGCGCGCCGAGGGCTGGCTTCCGCTTGGTGAGCGTTTTGAGGCCCTCCATAGTGGAACACGTAATCAGCCAAAATCCTCTTAAGTGTCGCGTCAGGTTCGGGGGAAGTAACACGGAATTCCGGTGTGACTTTACAGTGCGATATGTGCATTCGGGGAACCGCGACGTGAGGTCGGCGGAATGGCTTTGGCCGGTGTCCTGCCCGGTTTGGGGTCGGGCATGATCAGGGGGTCGTACGCTTTCCGGCTACTCGGGCAGGCTTGTCCCCTGCCCGCAATGTGTCCGAGTGGCCCCCTGGTCTTGCTCGACGCGGGTCCCGAACCGGGGAGGTGGGTAAAGCCGTGGAGCCGTCCGTCCCTCCCCCGGCCTGGTTCTTTCGCCCCCTTGTGGGCGCGGGCGGGCGACGACGTGCGGCCCTGGTGGCGTAGACATTGAGGGGCAAGCGCGGCGGCGTCCGGCCGGCGCCGCCGCGCCATGGCGCGGCACCTCTGATCTCCGTATCAGACTGCTACCGCAGTTCAGGAGGCCGGGAATGCAGACGTTCGATGCGTCCAATGTGGTGTTCTCCCGAGCGTCCGCCTCTTCCCCCGGACTGGTGTTCCGATGTCTTTACCGTCCTCTGGGGCTACTCGGGCACATAGCGAGCATGGGACAGGGCCGGCCCCGTGTGGCTGGACTGCTTGTGGCGGCTGGGTTGGCAATGATCTAGCTCGCTGACCGAATCGGGGCCGGGCAGCGAGCGCAGCCTTGATGACGTAGGGAAACTCTGTCCGCGTTACGTCGGGAGGACCGATGCTGGCTGTTGCTCTGTCGCCGGCCTCGGCTACCGTGCCGTTCATGCCTTCTGCGCTGGATACGCCCCGAGGAGCGGCCGAGCTGGCCGAGTCGTTGTTGCCGCCGCTCGGTAACCGATGGCTGCACACTCAGGCTGTCGCCGCGCGGGCCGTCGAAGCATCGCGCGCCTTGTCCGAGAGTGAACGGGATCTCCTCGTCGCCGCAGCCTGGCTCCATGACATCGGGTACGCGCCCGATTTGCGTGACACAGGGTTCCATCCGCTCGACGGTGCCCGGTATCTGGCGTCCCTCGGCGCTCCTGACCGCCTGGTGCGGCTCGTCGCCCATCACTCCGGCGCGGTATACGAGGCTGAGCAACGCGGCCTCTCGGCTGAGCTGGCCGCGTACGAGCGCGAAGACTCCCCGCTCCTGGACGCGCTGATCTTCGCCGACATGACCACCGGCCCCGCCGGGCAACTCTTCGACTTCGACCGGCGCATGGATGAGATCCTGGTGCGCTATGAGCCCGGCAGCGTGGTGCATACCGCGATCAGCAAGGCGAGGCCGTACCTCGGGGCCGCTGTCGAGCGGACGCTTGCCCGACTCGGCGATCAGCCGATGTAAGGCTCCGCCTCGCCGGATAGCCCGCGGTCGATCCGCATTCGCATCGACGGGTGGATGTTCAGCTCGTCGAGCCGATCCGGCCGTACGAACGCGACTTCCTTGCTTTCGCTGCTCGTGCGCAACTCCCCGCCGGAGATCTTCGCCGTGAAGCAGATCGAGAACTGCTGCCGTACCTCGCCGTCGTCGTACGCCATGACGTGCGCCGGGTTGGTGTAGAGGCCTACCAGCCCGGTCACCTCGATGTCGAACCCGGTCTCTTCCTTCGTCTCGCGTACCGCGGCGTCCGCGACCGACTCGCCGACGTCGACTCCGCCGCCGGGCAGTGCCCACAGGTCATTGTCGGTCTTGTGGATCAACAGCACTTCGCCGGCCTCGTTGAGCGCCACAGCCGTGACGGACGGGACGATGCTGTTCGCCTTCGGGGCTTTCGGGTCGTTGAAGTAGTCGATACGGGCCATAGCTCCAGCGTCGCACGACCGCTGACTCATCTACGAATGCCTGCCGCGGTCCCACGCGTAGTCAAAGCTCTTCATGTAGTGGCGGAACGTCCGCGCCCCCGGGATGTACCGGAAGTGCAGCACTGGGTTCTGTCCCGCCGGAGCGCCGAGGACATGAGGGTTCACCAGGATGTCGTCGTCAAACCGGTAGATCGAGTTGTAGAGGATCGTGTCGTGAAGTCGGACCTCGACGCCCGGCGTCTTGGTAGCCGGTTCGAGGTATCGACGGGTGATCCGAGCCCGGGCGGCAAGGTCGTTGCCGATGCCCTCCTCGTCGCCGCGCTGGCGGACCATCTCCGAGTCCGGGTCACCTAGGAGTATCCGGACCTGCGCCCCTGCTGTGGCCTTCTCCGCAAGCTGATCAGGCAGGTCCGGGTAGCTGTCGAACAGGAAGAGACCGGCGTACACCAGGATCTCGACATGGCTCGTGGCCTGCTCGATAAGCGATGACCAGAGTGTGGCCGGCACTGCGCCCCGGTGCGGGTAGTACGTCACCAGCTCCGAAGTGCTCGCCGTCTCCGCCTGCTTGGTGACCGAGGGCCAGAGATATACCTCGTCCACGCCAAGGAAGCTGGACGCCTTCCAGCGGTGCCCGCGATGCGGTGTGCGGTCCGTCGTGATCCAGCGCTCGACGGTCTTCGGGTCCACTCCTACATGCTGCGCGAGCGACTGGATGGTCTCGCCATTCGCCGAAATCGTCGCGCGCAGGCGCTCGTTCGCCACATTGCACCGCCATCTTCGGGACGCCCGGGACGTTTTGACGATAGCTCAGACGTCCCCAAACGTCCATGCGGGCCGTGATGTGTCCGTTACCTCCTGCGGTCTCCTGATCTCACCGGCCGATACGGCGGGTTCAACAAGCCTCAAACCCAGGAGATAAGACGATGCGCAGGATCCCCGTGAAGACCGAAGCCATGACGGTGATGCTCATCCAGGCCCCGGAGAAGAAGGTCAAGAACCGGGAGACCGGTGAAGTCGCGATCGACAAGCAGTCCGGCAAGGTCCAGTACAACGTGAACGTGGCCGTGGTCGTGGATGGCCGGCCGGACGCCGTGACTGTCGTCGTCACCGAGGACGGTGTGCAGCCGGACCTGGTCCCCGGTATGCCGGTGGCTCTGCCGGGCCTGGTGGCCACCCCGTGGGAGAACGACTTCGGGCACGGCATCAGCTTCAAGGCAACCGCGGTGATGGCGGCTGAGGTTCCGGCGGCTGCGAACGGCAAGGGCTGATCGCCGTGACGGAACTGCTTCTGTTCATAGGCGCGTTAGTCGTCTTCGCGCTGATCGTTCGGGTCAAGGCTCCGGCCGTGTACTGGGTGCTGTTCGGTCTTCCGGCCGCGCTGTACCGGATTCTCTCGTCCTACCGTCCGACGATGGAGGCGTGTGAGCTGACTGTTGCTCCGCCGTGGTGGAAGGTCTTCGCCAAGAAGCTGTCCGCCGGTGAGCAGCAGGCCCGCCCTGGTGTTCCGAAGCTGCGGGGGATACGTCCGACCCGTACCGGTCTGGTGCTGCGTCTGCGGCTGGCTGCGGGTCTGGCTCCGGATGATGTGGTCAAGTCGGCGGAGCGGTTGCGGCACGCGTGGGGTGTGTACTCGGTGCACGTCTTCGAGATCAAGCCGGGGGTGGTCGATCTGCGGATGACCGGCTTCGACATCCTCGCCCACGTGCGGATGCCGCGCCGTCTGGCTGCGGGTTCGCTGTCTGCGACGGTTGCTCTGCGGGAGGATGGCCGGCCGTACGTGCGCGACTATCAGGAGATTCCGCACGGGCTGACGCTGGGTGCGAACAAGTCTGGCAAGTCGGTGCACCAGCGCTGCCTGATCAAGGCTCTCGCGCCGCTCGATGTGGCCCTGGTCGGCATCGACTGCAAGCGCGGTGTGGAACAGGGCCCCTTCGCTCCGCGGCTGTCGGCCCTGGCCATCACTCCTGATCAGGCCGAAGGGCTGCTGGACGCGCTGGTTGAGGAGATGGAAGACCGCTTCGACCTGCTGTGTCTGCACCAGGGCATCGCCCCTGGCACACCGCTGGAAGACATCACCTCCGACATCTGGGGCCTGCCGAAGAAGCTGCGCCCGGTCCCGATCGTGGTCCTGATCGATGAGATCGCGGAACTGTTCCTGATCGCTTCCAAGGCAGACTCGGCTCGCCGGGACCATATGGTCACGCAGCTGGTGCGGCTGGCTCAGCTGGCCCGCGCGGTCGGGATCTACCTGGAGGTGTGCGGGCAGCGCTTCGGTTCCGAGCTCGGCAAGGGGGCAACCGCGCTGCGTGCTCAGCTCACCGGTCGTGTGGTGCACCGGTGCAACGACAAGCAGACCGCCGAAATGGGCCTTGGCGACGTCAACGAACTCGCCGTCGCTGCTGCGACCAGTATCGCCCCGGAGCGGGCCGGTACCGCGATCGTCGGTGACTCCTCCGGTAACTGGACGCGCATCCGCACGCCGAAGACATCGCTAGGTGAAGTCGCCGCGGTATGCCGCGAGTTCGCGCACCTGACGCCCGACATCCCGACCCTGGCACCCTTCCGCCCGGCCACCGGCGTCCCGGCGTCGGCCCCGGCTGCGACGCCTTCGATCGCTTCGGGCACTCCGTAGCCCTTTTCGCTCCATCCGGTCGGCGTGACCGTCTCGCGCCAGGTCCCTACCCCCGCCATGCCCGAAACGAGGAGGCACGTCGTGGCCACACGCAAGGCGAGCACCACCCGCAAGGCGGCGAAGAGCAAGCCGTGTCCGGACTGCGCCACCGGTCAGGTCTCCGAGTCCTTCCAGGTCGGCGGCCGGCGCAAGCGAGTGAGCGACGACCGGCAGGAAGCCCTGTGCCTGACCTGCTTCGGCACAGGCCAGAGCCCGACCGAGTGATTCCGCCGGGTGCCGGGCGGCAGGACGTATGAGCCCCGCCCGGCCCCTGGCCCCACACCCCGAGGAGGTGAAGACCCGTGAGCCGCAAGATCCGTCTGGATGCCGTGCTGGTGCAAGCCGTGATCGCCGGTGCTCTGTCCTTCGCCCACCTGCACGACATCGCCGTCGCCGCGGGACAAGACGGCTGGAAAGCCTGGGCCTACCCGGTCTCCGTGGATCTGCTGCTGGTCGCTGCCTGGCGACGCCTGCGCATCCTCCGTGCTGCTGGTGAGCCCGCGCGTGCGGCGTGGACCTGGTTCACGGTTGCTCTCGCTGCCTCGCTCGGCGCGAATGTCGCCACCGCGGGCCTGCTCGACCTGAACAACGTTCCTTCCTGGCTGCGGATCCTGGTGGCCGGCTGGCCCGCGCTCGCGTTCCTCGGCGGCACCCTGCTCGTCCACACCCCCGCCCACCAGGCCACCGACACGACCCCGGCCCCGGGCCCGGTTCCCGAACCGGCTGAGGATGCCGCGGTCACCCACGATGCACCCGCCCCGCTCCCGGCACCCGAGCCCGAACCTGTCGCTGATCCGGTTCCCGCGCTGCCGCCCGCCCCAGTACCGGCCGCGCTTGTGGAGCATGCCCGGAAGGTCGCCGATGCGCATCGGGCCTCGACCGGCACCGCGATCGATCCCGACACCCTGCGCGCCCGCCTGGGTGTGCCCGGCCCGATGGCGGATGCCCTCGCCCTCCAGCTCACCGGAAAGGACTGACCAGCTGTGAACGTCGAACTTCCGCTGATCGCCGTGATCGCCATCTTCGGCTACTTCGGGATCAAGCACCTGCGCCCGCCGACCTGGCTCATCGTCGTGCTCCTCCTCGGCGGCTTCCTTCTCGCCGACACCTTCCTGGCCCCGGCCATCGAGTCCGGCACCAAAGCCGGTGTCGACGCCGTCAACGGCACCACCAAGTGACCTGACCGGAAGGGAGAACCACCGTGATACGCCCTGATGCACAGCTCCGTGCCGGACACGTCCCGGCCGACCTGATCCCCCCGGGCACCGACCCCCGGTCCGTGGTCATCGTCCACACCACGCCCCGCTCCTGGACCGGCCCCGTGGTCTTGATCCTCGTGGCCACGGTCGGCGTCTGCGGCCTGGTCTACCTCACCACCGTCGCCGTGCTGTCCCTGGCCCAGGTCGCCGCCACCACAGCAGTTGCGATCAAGGCAGCCGTTCCCACGCTGATCGGCGGTGGTGGCTTGATCACCCTCGCCCTGAAGGCACCCAAAGCCCCGCGCAAGTGACCGGCCCTCCGGGCGGCCTCAACCGCCAAGTATCCGCCGTCCGGACGGACCGTCCCCTACCCGATCACTCAAACCGGAAGGAACACCCATCATGCCCCAGCGCCCCGCGGCGACCGATCGGATCTGCCCCAACTGCGACGGCTTCCCGTCCGTCGCCATCACCCTCGGCGGCCGCGACCGCGCCGGACGCCTGCGCACCATCACCGCGCACTGCCCCGCCTGCCACGGCACCGGCACCGCACCTGTCTGGCTCGTCACCACGCGCCTCTCTACGGCGGGGCGGTGACCGCATGAACGTCCCCGTTCCCGAGGTGTTGGCGCTGACGGTGCGGCAGCCCTGGGCGAGTGCGATCGCCTACGGCACCAAGCGGATCGAGAACCGTACCTGGCCGACCGACCACCGCGGCCTGGTCCTCATCCACGCCGGACGCACCACCGACCCGAACGCGAAAGACGCACCGCTCGCGCGGCCGTTCCTGCGCCGCCCCTTCCCACGGGGCGCGATCGTCGCCGTGGCCCGGCTGGAGGACTGCCACACCGATGACGGCTGGTGCACGCTCTGGTCCGCCCGTGGTCGCTACCACTGGCGACTCACCGATGTGACTCCGCTCGCCGCGCCGCTGTCCTGGCCCGGCGAACGCGGTCTGTGGACCCCGCCGCCCGGACTGCTCGCCGCACCGCTCCTCACCGACGCGATCGGGGCTGCCCGTGGCTGACACGCTCGATCCGACCACCCTGGGCGACCTGCTCAGGGTGGCCTCGGCCCCCGACTTCGACCGCTGGCAAGACCAGATCAAGAAGACCGGCGGATGCGCCCAGCCCATCCACCTCACCGGCTGGACCGTCACCCGCGACAAGACCACCGGCCAGGTCCTGCACACCTACTCCACCGAAGACGAGCCCGGCGGCCGGCTCCGCATCGCCTGCGGCAACCGCCGCGCCTCCCGCTGCCAGCCCTGCGCCTACCTCTACGCCGGAGACGCCTACCGCCTCGTCCGCGCGGGCCTGTCCGGCGACGACACCATGAACATCCCGGCCGCGGTACGCGAGCGGCCCCGGGTCTTCGCCACCTTGACCGCACCGTCCTTCGGCCGGGTCCACAACATCCCCGACGCCGGCCGCTGCCGCTGCGGCACCCGCCACACCGAGGGCGATCCCGCCCTCGGCACCGCGCTCGACCCGAGCACCTACGACTACGCGGGCGCAGTCCTGTTCAGCAACCACGCAGGCGAACTGTGGCACCGGTTCATCAACCGGCTCCGCCGCGAACTCGCCGCCGCCGCCGGACTCACCCAGAAAGCGTTCAAGGAATCGGCCCGGCTGTCGTTCAACAAGGTCGCCGAGTTCCAAAAGCGCGGAGCGATCCACTTCCACGCCGTGATCCGCATCGACGGACCCGACGGGCCCGACACCCTGCCGCCGCGGTGGGCCACCACCGAACTCCTCACCGACGCGATCCGCGCGGCCAGGAAACATCCGTACACCACAGTGACCGTGCCCGCCGCCGAGGACCAGCCCGCCCGCACGCTGTGCTGGGGCAAGAAGCTCGACATCCGGCCCATCACCGCGTTCGACAGCGACGACATCACCGAGCAGAAGGTCGCCGCCTACGTCGCCAAGTACGCCACCAAAGCCGCCGAGACCACCGGCACGCTCGACCGCCGCATCGGCGAACTAGCCGAACTCGACCAACACCGCGTACCCGACCATGCACGTCGGCTCATCCGCGCCTGCTGGGACCTCGACCCGCTCTACCCCGAACGACGGCTGTGGGCCTGGGCGCACATGCTCGGCTTCCGCGGCCACTTCCTCACCAAATCCCGCCGCTACTCCTCCACCTTCGCCGAGCGACGACAGGTCCGCGCCGACTACCGAGCGGCCGAACAACGCCGAACCCTCGGCCTGCCCGAGCCCGACACCACACTCGTCCTCGCCGACTGGCGCTACGCCGGCCACGGCCACACACCCGGCGAATCCGCCCTCGCCGCATCCATCGCCGAAGACATCCGCATCAACCGAGAAACCGCCCGGGAGGAATGGGCAGGAGGTGCCACCGATGAACAGGAGCGCTGAGCGGCCGAAGGCTCGCAAGGGTGCGCCGAAGCGTGAAGTCATGAGTACCGAGGAGTGGATGCGGATGCACCTCCGCCGGGCTCCTGAGAGGGATCAGGAGTGGGTGCGTCGCGTGCTCATCTTGCACGGGAAGGCGTGACCGTCATCGCCAGACAGGTGCGATCAGCCTGGGGTCGAACTTGCGGGCGCCTCGTCCGGCCGGGTAGATCATCACGGCTGAGAGGCTGTGGAGTACGACCTCCTGCTGGCGCTCGATCGGGAGATCAAGGAACTCGGCCAACGAGAGGTCGGCTGCTGCCTTCTGGGCTTCTGCTTGCTTCTGCTGCTTGTAGAAGCGGGCCCGTTCCAACCTGAGTTCGTCGCGCTCCCTCTCCTTCGCGGGGAGCAGCTGTAGCAGGGTGGACACGGTGATCTGCTTGGTCTTCTCAGCTTCCAGAAGCTGGCTGATGTCAGCCACGACCGATTCCAGCTCGGCCTCCCGCGGCCACTGCTGCTCGACCGGCACCCCTCGTGCGGCAGCCTTCTCCCGCTGCTCCTCCAGCACCAGTTCCGCGATCAGTTTGTCGACGGGCTCACCCACGCGCCCGACCTTGCCGCACCCGCCATTGACCACCGAGCACTGATACGTGTACCTGGCTGCCTTTGAGCCTGGCTTCCATCGCTGGTTGACCTGTCCCCGAATCTTGGTCTTGCAGAGTCCGCACCGGGCGATGCCTGACAGCAGGTACTTGCGGGCCAGGAGCTTTCCCGGACGCTGTTGTTGCTTGCGCTCCGCAATGGCCGCACACACCGCCTCCCACTCTGCGACGGTGTTGATCGGCTCCCATTCACCCTTGACTGGCTCACCGTCGTCCCCGGTCAGGATCTCGCCGTGGTACGTGCGATACCCGACCAGCCGAGGGTTGGTCAGGATGTGCTCGACGTGGTGGTGTGCCATGCGCTTGGTGCCGGCACGCGGGTTGCCGAGTCCCTGTTCCCACCAACGGGCACGGATCGTGCCGATGCGGACCCCGGCGAGGATCTCTTGCTGGGCTTCGCGGATCGCTCGCGCGGCCTCGGGGTCGACCTTCGTCCGATCGTCCTTGCGCCATCCGTACGGTGCCGGGCCGCCGCTGTCCTTGCCCTGCTGGGCCAGCTCCAGGTGCTTGCGCTTGATCCGGCGGGACGCGTCATGCGACGACTTGTTGGCGAACGCGACCATGATGCGGGCCATGGTCCGGCCGTCCGGCGTTCCCAGGTTCACATCGTTGGTGACCGTCGCGAACTCCAGCTTGGGGCGCTCGTCGAAGACCTCGATCAGCCGTTCCAGGTCGCGCGGCTGTCGGGCGAGGCGGTCCAGGTCGTAGGCGACGATGCCGTCGATGAGGCCGGCGCTCAGGTCCTTCAGCATCAGCTCGAACTCGTCACGGACGACGTGTCGCTTGAACGCTGAGACGTCGTTGTCTTCGTAGGTCTTCACTGCCTGCCAAGACCGAAGATCAGCCAGACGCTCGCAGTCCTGCTGCTGTCGGGCCACGCCCAGGGCATCGCCCTCGTCGTCCCGAGAGATCCGGGTGTAGATCCCCACTTTGCGCGCCACGATGAACGGGCCTCCCCCTGCGTCTCAAAGCAGGGCAAGGCTACTACTGTCATACAGTCAAGTCAGCCTGGAGCGTGGAGAGGCCCGTCGTCCGCAGGTCCGGGCAGGTTCTCGACGCGTAGGGCGAGCAGGAACATGCGGAAGGCCCCCGCCGGATCCGGTGGGGGCCTTTTCGGTGCCCGGATCAGATCGTGCCCAGCTTGATGATCGACAGCAGCGCGATCAGCTGGATCGCCGACGCGCCCAGGGCCTTCGGCCACGGCAGGTCGTGGGACTTGCTCACCATCGAGGTGAACAGCGCCGCCGCCGCGAGCCAGGTCAGCCAACCCAGGAGCTGGACGAGGGAGTTCTCGCCGCCGAGGAAGACGGCGAAGATCAGGCGCGGTGCGTCCGTGATGGACATGATCAGCATGGAGAGGCCGACCGTCGGCTGCCACGCGCCGTCGCCGCCGAGCTGGCGGGCGAGCGTGTGCGTGACCGCGCCCAGGATCAGGCCACTGACCACGAACGCGACGCCGGTGATCAGCACGGACGGGATCGCGTTGGACAGCGTCGCGTTGATCGCGTCGTCGCGCGGCTCGTCGAATCCGAAGATCGCGAGCAGGCCGTAGAGGAACGTGACGATCAGCGCCGGGCCCCACACCGGGTAGTCGCGCATCTGGAGGAACGTCGGGCCGGGGCGCATCACGATGCCACTCAGCAGCTGCTTCCAGTGCAACCTCGGGCCGACGGGCGCGGCCGGGGCCGTGCCGGCGCGGTATGTGGCGCCGTCGCCGTACATGTCGTCGTCGTTGACGCTGAACGCCTGCGTGTGGCCGGGGTTGTTGGCCGCGTAGGGGTCGGGGGCGGGCGGCGCCTGGTGGTACGGGTCGCCGAAGTACTCCGGCTCGTCGTACGCCCCCTGGCGCTGCTGCTGATACTGCTGAGGCCCGCCGCTCGTCCGGGGCCACTGCGGGGCCTGCTGCCCGTACGGAGGCGCGGCACGGCCGCCGCCCGGGTAGGGCGGCGGCGCCTGGGGCGCCTGCTGTTGTTGCGGGGTGCGGTTGTCCCGGCCGCGTCCGATCCTGAATCCAGCCACGTCATCGAACGTACCCGGTCCGCGCACGCGGTGTGACGGCGGACCGGGAACCGGGGGGCCTTTGCTGCCGAGCTGTGACATCCCCTAGGGGGACCCTGGGGGTTGACCGCTGTACGCCTCCGCTGAGGTCAGGGAGGCGGGGAGGGGAGGAGGAGGCGGGGAACGGGAGGGAGGAGGCCGGGAGGTGCCTCTATGTCCTGCGTCAAGGCGCCCCTGTCGGGTTTGGGGCGGTTCGGGCTCGCTGGGGTTATGCGGCGAGCTCGACGTCCTTGGGGGTG
>NZ_JBIRZM010000009.1:0-247108 GCF_044390825.1 Streptomyces sp. NPDC018833
GTACTGCAGGGGGGACCCTGTGGGAGAGTAGGACGCCGCCGAACAATCATTGTGGGAAAGCCCCGGAACCTCGTTCCGGGGCTTTCCTGCGTTTCGGGGTCCCATAGGGTCGGAGGTATGCGCTATGACCTGGTCATCTTCGACAACGACGGTGTGCTCGTCGACAGTGAGCCCCTCTCCAACACCATTCTTGCCGGCTACCTCACCGAGCTGGGTCATCCCACGTCGTACGAGGACTCCCTGCGCGATTACATGGGGGCTGCCGTCCACCGCGTGCACGACCTCGTCCGTGAACGGACCGGACAGGCGCTGCCCGAGGACTTCGACGACACACTCCACGCGCGCGTGTTCGCAGCCTTCGAACGGGAGTTGACCGCGGTCGACGGTGTCGCCGAGGTCCTGGAGAAGCTCGCCGCCGACGGGGGGCCGTACTGCGTGGCGTCCTCGGGGAGCCATGAGCGGATCCGGGTCGGGCATCGGACGACCGGGCTCGACCGCTGGTTCGCCGACGACATCGTGTTCAGTGCCCAGGACGTGGGCCGGGGGAAGCCGGCGCCCGACCTCTTTCTCCACGCGGCCGCGCGCATGGGCGTGTCGCCCGCGCGGTGCGTCGTCGTCGAGGACAGCCGACTGGGCGTCCAGGCGGCCCTGGCGGCGGGCATGGACGTGTACGGCTTCACCGCCATGACGCCCGCCGCGGAACTCGCCGGGGCCAAGGGGTACTTCGGGGCGATGGCCGAACTCCCCGGATTGCTCGGCTGATCCGTCTGCCCATGAGTAGGGCGCGGGCCTACGCTGTGCCGCCATGACTGATGCGCGGCCCAGCCACGGGCGGGCCTCTCT
Source organism: Streptomyces sp. NPDC018833 (assembly GCF_044390825.1). Taxonomy (NCBI): domain Bacteria; kingdom Bacillati; phylum Actinomycetota; class Actinomycetes; order Kitasatosporales; family Streptomycetaceae; genus Streptomyces; species Streptomyces sp. NPDC018833. The sequence goes on from NZ_JBIRZM010000009.1 coordinate 844, forward strand.
GGCGTTCGGCTTCTGCTCCCAGGGCGTCGCGTTCGCTCTGCTCGTGACCCGTATCCCCGCCGTACAGGACCGGTACGGGATATCCGACGGGTCGCTGCCCCTCTTCCTCGCCGCCGTGCCGGTCCTCGCCGGGGTGGGGAGCGTCGTGACGGGGCGCGTCGTCCGCCGCGTTCCGGCGAGTGCGGTGCTGAGGTGGTCCCAGCCGGTCGTGCTGCTGTCGCTCCTCGGGGTCGCCGCAGGGCATGAGCTGTGGCACGCGGCCGTCGGGCTGGGCGTGTTCGGGCTGGCGGTCGGCGCGTTGGACGCCTCGATGAACATGCTGGGCGTCAGTCTTCAGCGGGCCTGCGGGCGCAGCATCATGCTCGGCTTCCATGCCGCGTACAGCCTCGGCGGGATCGCGGGCGCCTCGCTCGCCTGGGCGGGGGCGCACTTCGATCTCGCGCTGCTGGTGTCCTGGCTGCCGGTGGTCGCGGTGCTGGTACCGGCCGCGCTCGCCGCGAGCCGGTGGTACGTGGACGGGGAGCGGGTGCCGGAGGACGTTCGGAAGCAGGCGGCCGGGCGAGGGGTCGCGTTCACGGCGCTGGTGCCGCTGTGCCTCGTCATGACCTTCGCGTACATCGGGGACTCGACCGTCTCCAACTGGAGCGCGAAGTACCTCCAGGACGTGCTGGGAAGCTCCGAGGAACTGGCGACGGTCCCGTACAACGCGTACATGGTGACGACCCTGGTGGGCCGCGCCGTCGGGGATCTCGCGGTGCGGCGTTTCGGGGCGGTGGCCGTCGTCCGGTGCGGGTCGGTGCTGGCGGCGGCCGGGTTCGCGGTGGTCGCGGGCGCGCCCGGAGCGTGGGTCGGCATGCTCGGCTTCACCCTTCTGGGGCTGGGGCTGTGCGTGATCGTGCCGCAGACGTTCGCGGCGGCGGGCCGGTTGGCGCCGGGGGACAGCGACGCGGCCGTGGCGCGGCTCAACGTCTTCAACTACGTCGGCTTCCTGATCGGGTCGCCGTTGGTCGGGGCGCTCGGGGACCTGTGGAGCTATCGGGGCGCGATGCTGGTTCCGATGGTGTTGGTGCTGGCCACGATGGCGTATGCCCGGTCGTTCGGTGCCGAGCCCGCCCGATACGGTGGCGGGCATGAGCGGCCGCGGGTTGTTGATGTGGGACGAGGCGGTAACGAAGTATGACTTCGGGAGCAGCCATCCGATGGATCCGGTGCGGCTCGCACTGACCATGGGGCTGGTGCGGGCGTACGGCCTGGACCGGGCCATGGACGTGGTGGCCGCTAAGCCGGCCGGGGATTCGACGCTGCGGCTCGTGCACCGCGAGGACTACGTGGCCGCGGTCCGGGCGGCGTCCGACGCCCCGGCGAGCGCCGACCAGTCGTACGGCCTCGGCACGATCGACGATCCGGCGTTCGCGGGGATGCACGAGGCGTCGGCGCTGATCGCCGGGCAGTCGGTGGGTGCCGCGGAGGCCGTGTGGCGCGGGGAGGCCGGGCACTCCGTGAACTTCGCCGGCGGGCTGCACCATGCGATGCCCGGCGCTGCGTCCGGATTCTGCATCTACAACGACGCGTCGCTGGCGATCGCCAGGCTGCTGGAGCTGGGAGCGGAGCGGGTCGCGTACGTGGACGTGGACGTCCACCACGGCGACGGCGTGCAGGCGGCGTTCTGGGACGACCCGAGGGTGCTGACGATCTCGCTCCACGAGCATCCCCGCACGCTGTTCCCGCAGACGGGCTGGCCGGAGGAGACGGGCGGCAGGGGTCCGGCCGAGGGCTCGGCGGTGAACCTGGCACTGCCGGCGGGTACGGGCGACGAGGGGTGGCTGCGCGCGTTCCACGCGGTGGTGCCGGAGCTGCTGGCCGGCTTCCGGCCGCAGGTGCTCGTGACGCAGCACGGTGCGGACACGCATTTCGAGGACCCGCTGGCCCATCTGGCGGTGTCGCTGGACGCGCAGCGGGCGGTGCAGGAGGCGTGTCACGAGCTCGCGCACGCGCACGCGGACGGGAAGTGGGTCGCGCTCGGGGGCGGCGGCTACGAGGTCGTGGACGTCGTTCCCCGGTCGTGGACGCACCTGGTCGGGATCGCGGCGCACCGGCCGGTGGATCCGGAGTCGGTGATCCCGTCGACGTGGCGGGACGAGGTGTACGCACGGACACGCCGGTTGGGGCCCGCGCGGATGACAGACGGCCGGTGGCCGGTGCGCCTGCGGGCCTGGGAGGACGGGTACGACCCGGCGGACCGGCTCGACCAGTCGATCCTCGCGACGCGGCGGGCCGTGTTCCCGCTGCGCGGTCTGCTGGCGTAGTCGGCACTCCCGGCGCGGTGCTGCATGTGCTTACGCCAACTGTGCGCAGGACACGCGTTTCCGACCTGTCACAGGGGCCGGTGCGTCAGCATCGGAAGGTGTTGAGGACCGGATCGCTGCGGGCGCAGCTGCGGGCGCATCTGCTGGCGTCGGGTTTGGCGGGGGACGTGGCGACCTCGCGCGAGGCGAACCTGCGCAGTTATCGCGCTTTCGCCGCGCGTGATCCCCGGGTGACCATCGGGCTTGATCCCCGGTGGCGGTGGAGCGAGCGGGAGCTGATCGCGCTGATGGCCGAGAGGTGCGGGGTGTCCGCGGATCCAGCCTGCGTGGCGGGCGGCGACGTCATCGATCCGGAGCTGACGCTGTGTGCGCTGGACGCGTTCGCCGCCCGGTTGGGGGACGCGGCACGGCGGCGTGCTCCCGTCCTGTTCGGCACGGGGCATCCGCACCGGCTGCTGGGGTTCTACGCAGACCTGGCAGACGCGGTGTCGGCGGCGGGGTGTGCCGTACTCACCCCCGCGCAGGGGCGATGTGTCGACATAACGACCCGGTTCGGCGTACGCACGCATCACCTCGCGTACGTAAGGGGGGTGGCGTCGCTGCACGAGGAGGGCGCGCGGCGGACGGGGGCGCACACCCATTCCCCGCTACCGGTCAGGGTCGCGCTCCAGGTCGCGGCGGACGCCGGCGGGCCGCTGCCCGAGCTGGTCGTCGGGGACCACGGCTGGGTCTGCGGCGCAGGTCAGCTGGGGATCGAGGCCATCGGCCTCGCGGACACGGACGATCCCGCGCTGTTCGTCGGCGAGGCGGAGGGGCGGGTGTCGGTCGCGGTTCCGCTTGATGACGCCGTTCGGTCCGAGTCCTACCGCCCTCTGACGCGGTATGTACTCAATCGAGCGTGTCTGTCACAGTAGGCGGCGATCGCAGCTCCTCTTCCCCACTCGCATCACCCGCCCCTAGTCTGGGCAGTGAGCGCACAGCGACGAAGAGTCACCGGAGGGGAAGCCGGTGCGCGTCGGGTGCGGAAGGTACAGGTGGGTCATGGCTGCTGGCAGCGAGAGGCCTCTCAATGAGGTCAAGTTCCTTACCGTGGCGGAAGTTGCCTCGGTGATGCGAGTGTCGAAGATGACTGTGTACCGGTTGGTGCACAGCGGTCATCTGCCGGCGATCCGGGTGGGGAGGTCCTTCCGGGTGCCGGAGCAAGCGGTGCATGAGTATCTCCGCGAATCCTTCGTGGGGGTGGAATCCGCGTAACGGATAGACGGGACGGTCGCCCTCGGATTACGTCCCTCACCCGGCGGCAGGTAGGCTAGGCCGACGTAGGTCGTGTGGGCCCAGACGCCCCGCACCGAGTGAAGAGAAGTGAGCGAGGGTAGTCGTGGGCTCTGTTATCAAGAAGCGGCGCAAGCGGATGGCGAAGAAGAAGCACCGCAAGCTGCTCAAGCGCACCCGCGTTCAGCGTCGCAACAAGAAGTAGGCGACAGCTGTACGTGTTTTCTCGGCCCTCCCACCAGCCCGGTGGGAGGGCCGAGGTGCGTTATGGAGCAGGTGTGGAGGACAAGTGGGGGCGCGAAATGGATGGTCCTGGCAAAAGTGCGCCGTGCGGTCATCACAGCGCAACACCGACGCGCTACGGTGACGCCAGGACCTAGGGGAAGGCGCTGATCTTGGGCAAGGTCGTGCTCGTCACCGGTGTGGCCCGTCAGCTCGGGGGCCGTCTTGTGCGGCGCATCCAGCGGGATCCCGAGGTGGACCGGGTGATCGGGGTCGATGCGGTGAACCCCGGACATCATCTGGGCGGAGCCGAATTCGTCCGCGCCGACATCCGCCAGCCGGCGATCGCGCGCGTCCTCGCCGAGCATGCCGTCGACACGGTCGTGCACATGGATGTGACGGGTACGCCGCTGGGCGCCGGCGGACGTACAGCCGTCAAGGAGACCAACGTCATCGGCACCATGCAACTGCTGGGCGCCTGCCAGAAGTCGCCGACGGTCAAGCGTCTGGTGGTCAAGTCCAGTACGAGCGTCTACGGCTCCGCCCCCCGCGACCCGGCTGTCTTCACGGAGACCACACCGCCCAAGTCGCTGCCGAGCGGCGGTTTCGCCAAGGACTCCGTGGAGGTCGAGGGATATGTGCGCGGGTTCGCCCGGCGCCGCCCGGACGTGGCCGTGTGTGTGCTGCGGTTCGCGAACATCCTCGGCCCGTGCGCCGACTCGCCGCTCGCCGAGTTCTTCTCCCTGCCGGTTATGCCGACCGTCTTCGGCTACGACCCGCGGCTGCAGTTCGTCCACGAGGACGATGTGATCGACGTGCTGCGGATCGCGTTGCACGAGCCGCGCCGAGGGACGCTCAACAGCGGCACGTTCAACATCGCGGGCGACGGGGTGCTGACCCTGTCCCAGTGCTCACGGCGGCTCGGGCGGCCGACGATGCCGGTGTTGCTGCCCGCCGTCACGTGGGTCGGTTCCGCGCTGCGCACGGTCGGCATCACGGACTTCTCGCCGGAGCAGATCCGGCTGCTCACCCACGGCCGGGTGGTGAGCACGGTTCAGATGCGCGAGACACTGGGATTTTTCCCGCGGTTCACGACCGCCGAGACGTTCGCGGACTTCGCGCGCAGCCGGGCCCCGGGGCTGCTGCCGCCCGAGTCCGTGGCGAGGGCCGTGGACCGGGTCGCGGCGGCACTGCCGCTCGGTCGCGGCGCGGGGCACGCCGTGGAGAGAACGACCGGTGAGACGACGCGCGGCGAGACGACGCACAGCGCCGGATGAGCCCCGAGGGGCCCGGATAAGGAGCGCAGCCAACGATGGCGGACGCCAAGGTCATTCCGTTCGACGACGACCGTTCGCGCGGCGGTGCGCAGCGACCGGTGCGGCGGCGCCCCGGTGGGTCCGCGCGCCGCAAGGCCGAGCAGGCCGCGACGGGCGACTCCGTGGTGCGCGAGGGGCCGGCGCGTGAGGCGTCCCGCGGGCCTCAGGTGCGCGGGGCGGGGGTACGGGAGGTCGCCGTACGCGACGCCGCTGTGAGCCCGCTGCCGGAGCACCCGGAGCACCAGGCCGTCGTGGCGGCGGCTGCCGGAGAGAGCGACGCGCGCGAGACGGCACCGTCGGGAGGCGGGAGCTGGGACCGGCGGATCGCGGGCGGGCTGGCATTCCTGCGCCGTCGGCTGACCGGTGACTACGAGGTCGACGAGTTCGGGTACGACGCCGAGCTGACCGACCAGGTTCTGATGTCGCTGCTGCGGCCGCTGTCCGAGAAGTACTTCCGCGTCGAGGTGAAGGGCATCGAGAACATCCCGTCCGAGGGCGGAGCACTCGTGGTGGCCAACCATTCGGGCACACTGCCGCTGGACGGGCTGATGATGCAGGTCGCCGTCCACGACAACCACCCGGCCGGGCGCCATCTGCGACTGCTCGCCGCGGACCTGGTGTTCATGCTGCCGGTGGCCAACGAGCTGGCGCGCAAGGCCGGCCACACGCTGGCGTGCGCGGAGGACGCGGAACGGCTGCTCCAGCGCGGCGAGGTCGTCGGTGTGATGCCGGAGGGCTTCAAGGGCATCGGGAAGCCGTTCAGCGAGCGGTACAAGCTGCAGCGGTTCGGGCGCGGCGGATTCGTCTCGACGGCGCTGCGGGCCGGTGTGCCCATCGTGCCGTGCTCGATCGTCGGCGCCGAGGAGATCTACCCGATGATCGGCAACGCGAAGACGCTGGCGCGGCTGCTGGGCTTCCCGTATTTCCCGATCACGCCCACGTTCCCGTGGCTGGGGCCGCTGGGGGCGGTGCCGCTGCCGACGAAGTGGACGATCCAGTTCGGCGAGCCGATCCCGACGGACGGGTATCCGCCGGAGGCGGCGGAGGACCCGATGCTGATGTTCAACCTGACGGATCAGGTGCGGGAGCAGATCCAGCACACGCTGTACAAGCTGCTGGTACAGCGCCGCTCGGTCTTCTTCTGAGCCCGCACGGGTGATCCGTCGGCTTCCTGGTCCGTACGCGTGAGGGGCGCCCCCGGCCGGGGGCGCCCCTCACGCGTACGGACTCGTTACTCTTCCTCGCCGTCGAAGCCGAGGCCCGGGAGGATGCCGGGCAGGATCGGCGGGATGGTGACGTCCGGCACGGACGGCTCCGCCTCACTATCGGACGGGGATGGTCCGGCGTCCTGTGCCGGCGGGTCGAACAGACCGCCGGTGTTTCCGCCGAGCAGCCCGTCGTCGGCGGAGCTGGAGCCGGACGGACGGGGTTCGCCGTCCTCGCCCGTGTGACCGCCGCCCGCATCGGGGGCCGACGGTGTGCCGCTCACCGGGTACGTGGTGTGCCCGGCGTCCTGAGGTGCGCCACCCGGGCTCCGCGAGCCGAGGCCGTCGTTCTCGGGGGCCCGAGGCAGCAGCGACTCGAGCGGGCCGACCTGTTCGTCTATGGCGTCGAAGGCCGAACTGACCTCGTCGCCCACGCCGGTGAGCTGGGCGGGCAGCCGGTCTCGCAGCCCGTTCCACACGTCCCGGTGGGAGCGTGAGAACGAGTTGAGCGTGGCGATGGGACCGAGCGATCCTTCGCGCTCGTAGGCCGCGCTGAGCAGCCGGTGACCCTCGCTGACGTCGTGCCGCATGCCGTTGAGCGTGCGACGGACCTCACCGAGCGACTCGTGGTCCAGGTGGCCGGAACGGCCCCGCTCCATCAGGCGGCGGGCTTCGCTGAGGCGGTTGGAGGCCTGGTCGAGGTAGAGCTCGCCACGGTCGGAGTCGTCGTCCGCCATGCCGCGCTTGATGTCCTCCATGCCGCGCTTCAGCCCGTACAGCGAGTCACCGGGCAGGGCGTCGGAACTGGCAGCGGCTACGCCGCTGAAAGCGCCCGCGGCCACACCGACGGTCAGACCGCCCGCGGCAAGCCCCTTCGACCAGCGGGAGCGCGGTCGCAACTTCCGGAGCCGGGAAGCCCGGTGGGCGCCGCGGCCGTGGGTTCGCTGCTCCGGCACCGTAGGGCCCGCGGATGCGCCTCCCTCCGCCGTCCCTTGGTGAAGCATCGCTTCCATGGCGGCCACGAGCTGCGCCCGCTGCACCACCTTGACCTCGGGGTCCAGCTCGGGTTTCGGCAGCTCGCCGAGGCCGCGCGCCAGACTCAACAGCCTTTCGTGCTCGGTCGATTCGACCGACTCCGCCTGCTCATCGGCCGCCTGATCTTCCAAGGCCTGGGCGAAGGCGTTCGCCCGCCGGTGCGCCGAAACGTTCGCGATCACTGGCGGCACCTCCTCTCGTCATGACGATCGACTCCCCTGGGCGTCTGGAAGGTTGCACGCCTTGAGTACATCCACTCGAAATGGTGAGTGGCTGCGGGCATGGCGTGTCCACAGGGAGTCTGCATCCCGCACAACGAGCGGCGCGGCACTTGGGTTACGCGCGAAAGATGATCGGACCAGTGCGTCATCGAGCCGTCACTCACGGTGAGTTGGGTACGGCTGGCCGGGGTGGGGTGGGGGACGCAGGGGGCGGAGGAGGAGGTGTGGGGGGACGTTGGGGGACGGCTCAGCGCGCGTCGTCGGGGAGCAGCCGCGCGAGGGTGCGGACGGCCCGGTACTGAAGCGTCTTGATCGCACCCTCGTTCTTGCCCATCGCCCTGGCCGTCTCGGCCACGGACAGGCCCTGGAGGAAGCGGAGGGTCACGCACTCCTGCTGCTGGGGATTGAGCTTGTGCACGGCTTCGAGCAGCGCGGCGTTCGACAGGGACTCCAGGACCGAGTCCTCAGGGCTGCGCTCGACCTCGTTGGCATCGAGCATCTCGCCGGTGGTCACCTCCAGGCGGAAGCGACTCGACTTGAAGTGGTCCGCGACCAGGTTGCGGGCGATCGTCACGAGCCAGGCGCCGAAGTCGCGGCCCTGCCAGGTGAAGGTGGAGATCCGGCGCAGTGCCCTGAGGAACGTCTCGCTCGTCAGGTCCTCCGCCGTCGCCTTGCCGCCGACGCGGTAGTAGATGTAGCGGTAGACGGTGTCGCTGTACTGGTCGTAGAGCCGCCCGAAGGCCTCGGCCTCGCCCGCCTGGGCGCGCTCGACGAGTTCCATCATGCGGGCGCTGTCGCTGTCGGCGGTGGGCCGTCGGGCGGTGGTCGCGCCGCCGCGTCCGCCCCGTCTGCCGACGGCCGCCCGGCCGTCGGCAGACCGGCGTCCGTCATCGACGGCGCTGCGGGCCGATCCCTTCTGCATGCCGTTCGGAATGCCGTCGGCCAGGGCATAACAAGGGGCGGCCGCGCCGCTGACGGCGAGGCCGGGCGTGGCGAATGCGGGGACGGCGTACGCGGTGGGGACAAAGCCGCGCAGGTGGTCGAGGACCGCTGCGCGCAGCGTAGCCAGGCCCGAGGCGTCAACCCCGACGTGTGGGTACACGGGACTCCCAGAGGCAGAGCTTCCATCACGTGCTGTGCGGGACCGTTCACCCGTCGTGATGACTGGTGGGTTCCGTCATGCGTCTGAGGAGAATAACGCTTCGTACAGGCAGTGCTACACCGAGTTGCTCAAATCGCCGTTTCCGTCGCTTCTGTTGCGGGTTGACGACTGATCAGGTCGCATATTGTGAGCACTTCTTGATCGAATTGCTTCGTGATCTGTCCTGTCGAGGGGTGACTTGTGGTCGGAGCGCGGCAACGGGACTGGCCGGGGGTGTGGCGGGGTAAGAGGCGCTGATTATCCGCCGACACGCCCGCGACACGCCCCGGCTCCATTGCGACACGCCTGCTACACGCTTCGTCGCCGCTGCGGCAGGCCCACGGCATGATCGCGACACGCCGGGGGTGCGACGGCCGCCGCGGTCTCTCCGCGTGTTTCTCCGGGCGCGTCGTCCAGACCCCGCGCCTCATGCGCACGCGGCGCAGGGCGTGCCGCTGGTCCCTAGGGGGTCTTCGGAGGGTCAGCGCCGACGGCGGTGGAGGGCCACCGCCGCTGCCGTGCCGCCGGCCAGCGCGCCGACACCCGCCGCCGCCGGGATGCCCACCTTCGCCGCCTTGCGGCCCGTCCGGTAGTCCCGCAGGCGCCAGTCGCGCTCACGCGCGTACTTCCTCAGCTTCGCGTCGGGGTTGATCGCGTACGGGTGGCCGACCAGCGACAGCATCGGGATGTCGTTGTGGCTGTCGCTGTAGGCCGCGCACCGGTCGAGGTCCAGGCCCTCCGCCGCCGCCAGCGCCCGTACCGCCTCCGCCTTCGCCGGGCCGTGCAGTGGTTCGCCGACCAGCTTGCCCGTGTACACGCCATCGACCGACTCGGCGACCGTCCCGAGCGCGCCGGTCAGCCCGAGCCGGCGGGCGATGATCGTCGCGGTCTCGACCGGTGCGGCGGTGACCAGCCAGACCTTCTGGCCGGCGTCGAGGTGCGCCTGGGCCAGCGCCCGAGTCCCCGGCCAGATCCGGTCCGCCATGTACTCGTCGTAGATCTCCTCGCCGATGGTCATCAGCTCCGAGACCCGGTGGCCCTTCACGATGGAGAGCGCGCTGTCCCGCGCGTCCTGCATGTGCTCCGGATCCTCGACGCCCGCCAGCCGGAACCACGCCTGCTGCCAGGCGAACCGGGCCAGTTCGCGACGCTGGAAGAACTTCCTCTTGTACAGGCCGCGGCCGAAGTGGAAGATCGCCGCGCCCTGCATCACGGTGTTGTCGAGGTCGAAGAACGCCGCGGCGCGAACGTCCCCGGCAACGGGGAACACGGGCTCCGCGACGGCGGGCCCTGCGGTCGGGGGCCCTTCTTCAAGAGCTTCGAGCGCCTCGATGGTCTGTGAGGACTTACGCGCTGCCTCGGCGGCGGCTTCGCCCGCCAGCACGCTGCGAGCGGTGGCGGAGCGCCTACGAGGGGTGAGCCATCCCAGAGCGGCCATGTCGTGAGCATAGCCAGTCTGTTCGGGACTTCCGGACTCGCCGGGACGCGACGGCGTGAACACTCCGCGACAGCGCTGTTAAACGGGTGATCCGCGGCGCGGCAACGGAAGGAAACGGGGCATCAGCGGCGCGGGCGAGAATGGACGTATGAGTCCTGTGCTGCGGCGTGTGAAGAAGAAGCCCGAGGAGCGCGTGGTGACGCTCATCGGCAAGCCCGGGTGCCATCTGTGCGACGACGCGCGGGCCGTGGTCGAGACGGTCTGCGCGGAGACCGGCGCCTCGTGGGTGGAGAAGGACATCAACCAGGACACCGAACTCCACCGCGCCTATTGGGAACAGATCCCCGTGGTCCTGGTGGACGGGGAACAGCACACCTTCTGGCGGGTGGACCCCGATCGGCTGCGCCGCGCGCTCGGGAGCTGATGTCACACGGAAGGCGGGTACCATCATGGTCGTTTTGCTTGGGTTTCTCCGCCGGGCGCGACTCTATCGGGCCAGGGCCGCGAAAGGGCAGAGTAGGTGGAGCCAGGCGGTCTCGGGGGCGTAGATCGTAAGGAGTGTGTACGGCTTTGCCCCCATTGGCGCCTCAACGGTCCGGGGTGGTTCGCGGTTCCTGCATCAGGCCCCCGGATCGCGTGACCCCGGTCACTTTGGACGGACAAAGCGGACACCATCTTTGTGCACGCGTTCACAAAGACATAGCCTGCATTCGACGGGGCGGTCCTGGCACACACGGCCGCCTGCAGCCTCGCTCATCCCGCAGGAGCACCGTGGCAACTGGCCGAAATCACCGACCGGCGACCCGTAGCCGAGGAATCCCCGAGGCCACCGTCGCCCGGCTTCCGCTGTACCTGCGCGCCCTGACGGCGCTCTCGGAGCGGTCCGTGCCCACGGTCTCCTCCGAGGAGCTCGCCGCGGCCGCCGGCGTCAACTCCGCGAAGCTGCGCAAGGACTTCTCGTACCTCGGCTCGTACGGGACCCGCGGCGTCGGCTACGACGTCGAGTACCTCGTCTACCAGATCTCCCGCGAGCTCGGTCTGACGCAGGACTGGCCGGTTGTCATCGTCGGCATCGGTAATCTCGGCGCCGCCCTCGCCAACTACGGCGGCTTCGCCTCCCGTGGCTTCCGGGTCGCCGCGCTCATCGACGCCGACCCGGCCATGGCCGGGAAGCCCGTCGCGGGCATCCCCGTCCAGCACACGGACGAGCTCGAGAAGATCATCAGCGACAACGGGGTGTCGATCGGCGTCATCTCGACGCCCGCCGGTGCCGCCCAGCAGGTGTGCGACCGGCTGATCGCGGCCGGTGTCAGCTCCATCCTCAACTTCGCCCCGACCGTGCTGTCCGTGCCGGACGGCGTGGACGTGCGCAAGGTCGACCTCTCGATCGAGCTCCAGATCCTCGCCTTCCACGAGCAGCGGAAGGCCGGCGAGGAGGCCGAGGCCGCCGGCCGGAAGGGACCCGACGGGGACATGCCCGCCGTGATGCCGGCATGAGTCTCCTCGTCGTCGGGCTGAGCCACCGCAGCGCTCCCGTGAGCGTGCTGGAGCGCGCCTCGCTGCCCATCGATGCGCAGATCAAGCTGCTGCACGACACCCTCGCGGCGGAGCCCGCCACCGAGGCGGCGGTCCTCGCCACGTGCAACCGCATCGAGCTGTACGCGGACGTGGACAAGTTCCACGCCGGTGTCGCCGAGCTGTCCACGCTGCTCGCCCAGCACAGTGGGGTCGGGCTCGAGGAGCTCACTCCCTATCTCTATGTGCACTACGAGGACCGGGCCGTCCACCATCTGTTCTCGGTGGCCTGCGGTCTGGACTCCATGGTCGTCGGCGAGGGCCAGATCCTCGGCCAGATCAAGGACGCCCTCGCGCGCGGTCAGGAACTGCACACCGCCGGACGGCTGATCAACGACCTGTTCCAGCAGGCGCTGCGCGTCGGCAAGCGCGCCCACAGCGAGACCGGAATCGACCGGGCCGGGCAGTCGCTCGTCACCTTCGGTCTCGAGCAGCTCGCCGCGGGCGAGCCGGTCGAGGCGTGGGCCGCGGACAAGCGGGCCCTGGTGATCGGCGCCGGCTCGATGTCCTCGCTCGCGGCGACGACGCTGGCGCGCCTGGGCGTACGCGAACTCGTCATCGCCAATCGGACGACGGAGCGCGCCGAGCGGCTGGCCGCGGCGCTGTCCGAGTCGGGCGGCGTGCGTGCGCACGCGGTGCCGATGGCGTCCGTCGCCGACGAACTGACACGTGCCGACGTGGCCGTCTCGTGCACCGGCGCGACCGGTCTGGTCCTGACCGCCGAGGCGGTCGCGACGGCGCTCGCCTCCCAGCACGTCGTGCCCGAGCCCACTGGCCGGGCCGCTGACCTGCGCGCCCCCGAGGGCAGTGTGGTCGCACGCCTGGCCGCCGCGGCGGCCAGGGACGGACGCGTGGCCGAACTGCCGGGTCGCGCGGACCTGGCCGCTCCCTCGATCGAGGGCACCGACCGGTCCGGCGACTCCGCGGGCCCGGACCGGACGGAAGACCGCCTGCCCGGCGCGGACCAGGCGTCCCGCCTGCCCGGCGCGCATCACACAGAGTCGGCGGACCCCGGACGCGGGGACACCGCCGCCGTACGCGTGACGGACCTGCCCGCCGCCGAGGCGGCGGCCCTCGCGGGCAGCGGCGCCGGTCTCGGCGGCATTGACGTTGCCCCAGGCTCCGAGTGCCCCGTCGGTCTCGACGACTCCCTCGCTCAGCACGGCGCCTGGGTCGACAACGCCTCCCGTGCCCGCGCGGCCTCCTCCCGTGCGGCCACCGTGCCGCACGGCAGCGGCCTCGTCCGGCTCGCGCTGCTCGACCTCGCCATGCCGCGCGACATCGACGCCGCCGTCCACCGCCTCGCCGGTGCACGGCTCGTGGACATCGAGTCGCTCGCCGAGGTCTCCGCCGACGCGCCGATGGCCGCCGATGTGGACCAGGTCCGCTCGATCGTCTCCGACGAGGTCGCCGCCTTCGGCGCGGCCCAGCGCGCCGCGCACATCACCCCGACCGTGGTCGCCCTGCGCACCATGGCCGCCGATGTCGTGGCCGGCGAGATGGCCCGCCTCGAAGGCCGGCTCACCGGCCTGGACGAGAGGCAGCGCGCCGAGATCACCCAGACCGTGCGCCGCGTGGTGGACAAGCTCCTGCACGCGCCCACCGTGCGGGTCAAGCAGCTGGCGAGCGAGCCCGGCGGTGCCGGGTACGCGGATGCGCTGCGGACCCTCTTCGACCTCGACCCGGAGACGGTCGCCTCCGTCAGCCGGGCCGACCTGAATGACGCAGACGTCAAGAACCGAGGGCGAGTATGACCGAGAGGGCACTGAGGCTCGGGACCAGGCGCAGCAAACTCGCCATGGCCCAGTCCGGGCACGTGGCTGAGGCGGTGCGCCGGCTGACCGGCCGGGCCGTCGAGCTCGTCGAGATCACGACGTTCGGGGACGTCTCCCGTGAGCACCTGGCGCAGATCGGCGGCACCGGCGTGTTCGTCACGGCCCTGCGGGAAGCGCTGTTCCGCGGCGATGTGGACTTCGCCGTCCACTCGCTGAAGGACCTGCCCACCACGCCGCACGAGGGTCTGGCGCTGGCCGCGATACCCAGGCGCGAGGACCCGCGCGACGCGCTGGTCGCCCGGGACGGACTGACCTTCCACCAGCTGCCGAACGGCGCCCGGGTCGGCACCGGTTCGCCGCGCCGCATGGCGCAGCTGAACGCGTACGCCCGCTCCCACGGGCTGCACATCGAGACCGTGCCGATCCGCGGAAACGTCGACACCCGGATCGGGTACGTACGCAACGGGGAGCTCGACGCCGTCGTGCTCGCCGCTGCGGGACTTCACCGCATCGGCAGGATCGACGAGGTCACCGACTTCCTGTCGGTCGACTTCGTCCTGCCCGCCCCCGGCCAGGGGGCCCTGGCGATCGAGTGCTCCGCGTCCGACGCGGATCTCGTCGCCGCGCTCGGTGGACTCGACGACCCGCACACGCGGGTCGCCGTGACCGCCGAGCGATCCCTGCTCGCCGCCCTGGAGGCCGGCTGCTCCGCACCTGTGGGTGCGCTGGCCGACCTGCTGGCCGACGGCCAGGAAGCCACCGAAATGCGCCTGCGGGGCGTCGTCGGCACGACCGACGGCTCCGCGCTGGTGCAGCTGTCCACCACCGGTCCCGTACCCACGTCGCACGGCGACGCCATCGCGCTCGGTCGCGAACTCGCGTCCGAGATGCTCGCCAAGGGTGCGGCCGGTCTTATGGGGGAGCGAGCACTTTGAGCCCCACCACCTCGAACCTTCCCGCCTTCGACGGCCACGGGCACGTCACCTTCCTGGGTGCCGGTCCCGGCGACCCCGGTCTGCTGACTCTGCGCGCCGTCGAGGCGCTCGCCGGCGCGGACGTGCTGATCGCCGAGCCCGCTGTCCTCGATGTCGTCCGAGGCCATGCGCGGGCAGGCGTGAGCACGCCTGAGTTGACGGTCATTGACGATGCGTCAACATCCGCCGGGATCCCCGTCCTCAGGGACGCGGCCAATCTTGTCATGGAGGCCGCGCGGAGCGGCAAGCGGGTCGTCCGTGCCGTGACCGGTGACCCCGGCCTGGACACCGACGCCGGCCGGGAGATGCTCGCGTGCGCCTCCGAAGGGATTCCCTTCGAGGTCGTGCCCGGTGTGGCGACGGCCGTCGGCGTGCCCGCGTACGCCGGTGTCCCGCTCCGCGACGAGCAGGGCACGGACGTCCGTATCGTCGACGCCCGCACCGCGTCCGACCGTTGCTGGACCGAGGTCGGCGCGAGCGACGGCACGGTCGTCGTCTCCACGACGCTGGAGATGGTCGCCGCCGCGGCGGGCGAGCTGGTGGCCGCGGGCCGCAAGCCCGACACGCCGCTGACGGTCACCGTCGCCGGTACGACGACCCGCCAGCGCACCTGGACGGCGACGCTCGGCACCATCGCGCAGACGCTGAAGCAGGCGAAGGTGCTGCCCTCCCCCGAGGGACACCAGCCGGTCATAGCCGTGGTCGGTGAGCGCAGCGCCGCCGCCCAGCGCGACCAGCTCGCGTGGTTCGAGTCCAAGCCGCTGTTCGGCTGGAAGGTGCTCGTGCCGCGTACGAAGGAGCAGGCGGCCTCGCTCTCCGACCAGCTTCGTTCCTACGGTGCGGTGCCGTACGAGGTCCCGACGATCGCGGTCGAACCGCCGCGTACGCCGCAGCAGATGGAGCGCGCGGTCAAGGGACTCGTCACCGGACGCTACGAGTGGATCGCCTTCACCTCCGTCAACGCGGTGAAGGCCGTGCGGGAGAAGTTCGAGGAGTACGGGCTCGACGCCCGTGCCTTCGCCGGGATCAAGGTCGCGGCGGTCGGCGAGCAGACGGCGGCCGCGCTGGTGGACTTCGGCGTGAAGCCGGACCTGGTGCCGAGCGGCGAGCAGTCCGCGGCCGGTCTGCTGGAGGACTGGCCGCCGTACGATCCGGTCTTCGACCCGATCGACCGCGTCTTCCTGCCCCGTGCGGACATCGCGACCGAGACGCTGGTCGCTGGCCTGATCGAGCTCGGGTGGGAGGTCGACGACGTGACCGCCTACCGGACCGTGCGCGCGTCGCCGCCCCCGGCGGAGACCCGTGAGGCGATCAAGGGCGGCGGCTTCGACGCGGTGCTGTTCACGTCGTCGTCGACCGTGCGGAACCTGGTCGGCATCGCCGGCAAGCCGCACAACGTGACCGTGATCGCGTGCATCGGTCCCGCCACGGCGAAGACGGCCGAGGAGCACGGGCTGCGGGTCGACGTCCTGTCGCCGGAGCCGTCGGTGCACAAGCTGGCGGAGGCACTGGCGCAGTTCGGCGCGGCGCGCCGGGCGGCTGCGGTGGAGGCGGGCGAGCACGTGACGCGCCCGTCCGAGCGGCGTCCGGGCGGCCGGAGGCGTCGCACGACGACCTGAGCGGACATCTCTTTGAAAGGCGGGGCGGGCGGAGTTTCCGCCCGCCCCGCCTGCGTGCGTGCCACAGGCCGGGCCGTGGGCGCCACGGGTCGGGCCGTGCGTTCGACAGGTGGGGTCCGACGGGCGTACACCGGAAGCACAAGGGTCCTTCGGGCAGCCGAAAAAGGGGTGACCGGCCGTGTGCTCCGGGACTGTGCATGTCGACCCCGCCAACGCCGAGCAGGCCCGCGCCTGGGACGGCGAAGAAGGCGCGTACTGGGCGGAACACGCCGAGAGCTTCGACCGAGCCCTGCACGCCTATCAGCGGCCCTTCCTGGATGCCGCCGCCCTCCAGCGCGGTGAGCGCGTGCTGGACGTCGGCTGCGGCAACGGCCTCACCTCCCGCGCCGCCGCCCGGCTCACCGTCGGCGGCCCCGTCCTCGGCGTCGACCTGTCCGGGCCCATGCTGCGTGTGGCCCGGCGGGAGACCGAGCGGGAAGGGCTCGACAGCGTCCGCTACGAGCAGGCGGACGCGCAGACGCACCGGTTCCCCGAGGCGTCCTTCGACGTCGCGATCAGCCGGGCCGGCTCCATGTTCTTCGCCGACCCGGTGGCCGCGTTCCGCAACATCGCCCGTGCGCTGCGGCCCGGCGGCCGGCTGGTGCTCCTGGTGTGGCAGGACCTGGCCCGCAACGAGTGGTTCCGCTCGGTCTCGGCTCTGCTGGCGGCGGGGCGTGAGCTGCCCGCCCTGCCGCCGGACGAGCCCGGCCCCTTCTCCATGGCCGACCCCGGTGTCGTACGGCAGCGGCTGACCGCCGCCGGGTTCGGCGCGCCGCGGCTGACCGGCCTGGAGCGCCCGATGCGCCTCGGCCGGAACACCGAGGAGGCGTACCGCTTCGTGTCAGGGATGGTCTGGCTGTTCGAGGATCTCGACCCTGCCGGACGGGCACGGGTCCTGGACGCACTGCGCGCGGACATCGAGGCGCATCTGACCGAGGAGGGGGTGCTGTACGGCTCGGCCGCCTGGATCGTCACCGCCGTACGCCCGTAGGGGGTCCGGCGCGTCGTGGCCGGGGCCATGATGCTTCCCGAGGCTTCGCCTGAGCCCCAGGCGAAGCCTCGGGCACTCCCAGGTGACGGCACTCCCCCGTAGTCCTGCTTCCCCTCGGCCCTGTGGGCCTGGGGGAGGCCCCTTGCGCCAGACGGCCACGGCATGTCCGGCCTGATCCGCTCGGCATCCCCCGGCGCCCGGTGCCTGCGCCGACGCGGTGTCGGTAATCGCACGCTCCGGCCGGGCGTAGCGTGGCACGTATGACTGCGTACGGATCCTTCCCCGGTGCCCGCCCCCGGCGGCTCCGGACCACTCCCGCCATGCGGCGCATGGTCGCCGAGACCCGCCTGCACCCGGCCGACCTGATCCTTCCCGCTTTCGTACGTGAGGGCATCAGCGAGCCCGTCCCGATCCAGGCCATGCCCGGCGTCGTCCAGCACACCCGCGACACCCTGCGGAAGGCCGCCGTGGAGGCACGGGAGGCCGGGGTCGCGGGGATCATGCTCTTCGGCGTACCCGAGGACGCGAAGAAGGACGCTCTGGGAACGGCGGGCACGGACCCGGACGGCATCCTCCAGGTCGCCATCCGCGACGTCCGCGCCGAGGTCGGCGACGAGCTCGTGATCATGTCGGACCTGTGCCTGGACGAGTACACCGATCACGGCCACTGCGGGGTCCTGGCCGAGGACGGCCGCGTCGACAACGACGCCACGCTGGAACGTTACGCCGAGATGGCCCAGGTCCAGGCCGACGCCGGCGTCCATGTCGTCGGCCCGAGCGGCATGATGGACGGCCAGATCGGTGTCGTCCGCGACGCGCTGGACACCATCGGCAAGGAGGACGTGTCGATCCTCGCGTACACCGCGAAGTACTCCTCCGCCTTCTACGGTCCCTTCCGCGAGGCCGTCGGCTCCTCGCTCCAGGGCGACCGCAAGACCTACCAGCAGGACCCGGCCAACGTCCGCGAGTCGCTGCGCGAGCTGGCCCTCGACCTGGAGGAGGGCGCGGACATGGTCATGGTCAAGCCCGCCGGGCCCTACCTGGACGTCCTCGCCAAGGTCGCGGAGTCGGTGGCCGTGCCGGTCGCCGCGTACCAGATCAGCGGCGAATACGCGATGGTCGAGGCCGCCGCCGAGAAGGGCTGGATCGACAGGGAGAAGGCGATCGCCGAGACCCTGCTCGGCATCAAGCGCGCGGGCGCGAGCATGATCCTGACGTACTGGGCGACGGAGGTCGCGCAGCGGATCGGCGCAGGTCGCTGACCAAGACTTCCCCGACGGCCCGGTGCGCGCGCGTGCACCGGGCCGTCTGCCGTGTGCGGCGACGCCGGCACGGTGCCGGCCGGTCAGGCGACCGCGTAGTCGGCGAGGGCGGGTTCGAGCAGGTCGAAGGCGCGGACGGCCTCGACCTCGACGGTCCGCGCGATGTCATCGCCTGAGTGCCCCGCGAGGGTGAGCTCCTGGATGCGCCCGAACAGAACCCGGTGCGCCGCGCCCAGCAGCGCCGCCGCCGTACGGGGCGTGATGTCGTCGGCGGACGTGCCCGTGGCCCCGGCGAGGGCGTGGGCAAGGGCCTCCTCGCGCCGGTCGTGCAGACCGCGCAGACAGGCTGACAGAGTCGGGCTGTCGTCGATCATGCGCGAGAAGTCCGGGCCCGCGAACCCGGCGATCGGATCCTGGGCCGCGACGGCGGCCTCGAACGCGCGGCGCAGCGCCGCGAGGGCCGATTCACCGGAGGGCCGGGAGGCGACGGTGTCCGCCAGGCTCGCGACGAACGCCTCCTGGTGGTCCAGCGCCATGTCCTCCTTGCGCGGGAAGTAGTTGGTCACCGTCTTCTTCGCCACGCGCGCCGCGTCGGCGATCTCCGCGATGGTCGTCCGCTCGAAGCCCTGGGCCATGAACAGCCTGGTCGCGTGGTCGGAGATCAGCTGCCGTGTCTCGCGCTTCTTGGACTCTCGCAGGCCCGCCTGCGCGTCATGCGCCGGGGTGCTCGTCGCCATGCCCGTCTCATTGCTCATGAGGGAATCTTACATCCGTAGCAATTTTATGTTGACACCCCTGCTTCTCTCGGAGTAAGTTTACGTCCGTGGTAAATTTCCACCGAGAGGAACAACGCATGCAGCGAATCGAGCTCCCCAAGCTCCTCGCCGACCAGGCGACCGGCAACCAGGCCGCCCGTGGACGGCAGCAAGGCGGTCGGCAGCCCGCACAGCTCCATCCCGTCCGCTTCCAGGACAACCACCGCCGCGCACGCAACCTCCCGCGCCGCAGCTCCTACTGACCGACCCGACCGCCACCGTGGCGCGCCGGCCCCCTCAACCCCTGGAAAGGGAACACACCTTGCAGATCAACGCCTCGACCGTCTCGCTCACCGTCGACGACGTGGCCGCGTCCCAGACCTTCTTCACGACCCACCTCGGCTACCAGGAGCAGGCCGCCGCCGACGGCTTCGCCTCCCTCACCCGGGCCGACGCCGCAGTCGACATCGTCCTGCTGCGGCGCGGCATCGAGGTCCTGCCCGCGGAGCAGCGCGACCAGCACGCCGGCGGCCTGATCCTCGCCTTCACCCTCACGGGGCTGGAGGCCGAGGAGAAGCGGCTGCGCGCCGAAGGCGTCGAGATCACCATGCCGCTGCGCGAGGAGCCGTGGGGCGAGCGGCTCTTCCAGATCACCGACCCCAACGGAGTGATCGTCCAGTTCGTCGAATGGGTCACCCCCGCCGCCGACAGCGTAGAGGAGAACGTATGAGAACACTGAGCACCGCGGCCCTCGTGGCCTCCACGGTGGCGACCGGGCTGATGGCCGGTCTGTTCGCCGCCTTCGCCTACGCGGTCATGCCGGGCCTCGCCCGTGCCGGGGACCAGGCGTTCGTCCAGGCCATGCAGCACATCAACCGCGCCATCATCAACGGCTGGTTCCTGGTGCCCTTCCTGCTGCCGCTGCCCCTGCTCGTCCTCGCGGCGGTCCGGCCGGGCGGCGGGCCCGGCGGCGGGGCCCGCTGGTGGATCGTCGCCGCGCTCGTGCTGTACGTGGTGGCGTTCCTGGTGACCGGCACGCAGAACGTGCCGCTCAACGACGCGCTCGACAAGGTGTCCCTCGCGGGCGACCCCGCTCAGCTCAAGGCGGCTCGGGCCGCCTTCGAGGACAAGTGGGTCACCTGGAACACCGTCCGGGCCGTCCTGCACACGGCGGCCTTCGGCTGCCTCGCGTGGGCCCTGTACGTCCAGGGCGCGCAGGGTCTCAGCGCAGGTCGCTGACGAAGGCCGTCCAGGCGGCCGGTGCGAGGCTGAGCACCGGGCCGCCGGGGGTCTTCGAGTCGCGGACGTGGATCGCGGAGGGGTGGGTGGCGACCTCGACGCACTGCCCACCTTCGCTGCCGCTGTGGGTCGACTTGCGCCAGTCGTAGGCCACTTCGAGGCACTGGCCGCCCTCGTCGCCGCTGTAGCTGGACTTGAACCACTTCAGTGCGGTGCTCATCTCTCTCCCAGCAGCCGGTCCAACAGGCCCGTGCTGTCCTCGGGGTTGAGGGCCTGTGCCCGCAGCATCGCATACTTCTGCGCAAGGATGCTGACCTCGTCGGGGTCGATGAGCAGCTGGCTGCCGCGCTGACCTTCGGTGTAGCCAACGAGCTGATGGTCCGGGGTCTCCAGCAACGTGAACGGGCCGTTGAGCCCCGCGTGGCTGGTGCGGCCGAACGGCATCACCTGGAGCGATACGCCCGGCAGTTCGGCGCACGCGCGTAAGTGACGGACCTGCTCCTCGTACACGTCGTCGCCGCCGATGCGGTCCATGAGGATGGCCTCCCACATCACGAAGCTGATCGTCGGCGGCCGGTTCCGTGCCAGGATCTCCTGGCGCGCGACGCGTGAGGCGACCTGGGCCTCGATCTCGTCCGCGTCGAAGGCGGGCACCCTGCTGCGGAAGACGCCGCGTGCGTAGCGCTCGGTCTGGAGCAGGCCCGGGACGACCTGGTTGTCGTACCAGGACAGCGCGATCGCCTCCCGCTCCAGGTCCATGTACTCCTCCGCCCACGCCGGGATCAGGTCCACCTCCGGCATGTGCTCCACCGCGACCGACAGCGCGCCCTTCGTGTCGAGGCGGTCGTCCAATCTCTGCGCGAGGTCCGGTTTCAGTGGGCGGCGGCCCTGTTCGATCGAGGCGACGGTCTCCTCGCCGAGGTTGAACTCGGCGGCGAGCTCACGCTGCGTGAGGCCCGCGGCCTCACGGAAGCGGGCCAGCTGGCGGCCGACCATACGCACTGCGGTGGCGTTCTTCCGGTGGCGTCTCCTGGGGTGCATGTCTGACCAACTCCCCGGAGGGACTCGTACGTTACGCCTCCGCCACCCGTACAAAAGAAATGTACGGGTCGACGGCGTGCTGCCGAACCGTCACTGCGCGCAACGCTCCCGTGGTGGACAAGACGATGCAACACGGGGACCTGCGCGAGCTGTTCTGCCGCCGCGAGCGTCGATCGGTGGCCGCTGCCCGGGAGTTCGTCCGTGAGGCACTGGGCGCGTGGGGGTGGGGCTCACGGGCCGACGACATCACGCTGTGCGTGAGCGAGCTCGCGACGAACGCGCTGGTGCACGGCGTACCGCCGGGGCGTGGGTATCTGCTGCGGCTGTGGCTCTACGAGCAAGGGACCGCCCTCCGGGTCGAGGTGCACGACAGCGGCGACGGGCGGCCCTGCGTCCGCGCCCCGGCCGGTGAGTCGGGGCGCGGACTGCTGCTGGTGGACGCGCTGGCCGACACCTGGGGTGTCGGCCGGCGCGACCCGGGCAAGGTGGTGTGGTGCGAGTTCACCCTGCCGTGACGGGGCTACGGCGCGTCGGTCACCGTGCCCGTGAGGACAGGGCCTTGCGGCCGGCCCTCGTCGTCGACGGACTGGAGGCCCACGTACTCCGCCGGCTCTGCCACCCGGTCGCCGACCGTGGGCACGGTCACCTCCGCGCTGGTGCTCCCGGCCGGTACGGACGCCCACAGGTAGGCGTACTCCAGCCGGGACAGCGGGACGTCCCCGTCGGGGACCTCGCCGATCATGTCCATCAGCCACTGCCGGTCGACGTCCTTGGTGGACAGCTCAGGGCGGCCCGGGACGCCCACGAACCGGAGTGTCGACGACATCTCCACGTCGGCGGGCGCGGACAGGGCGACCTGCCACCTCAGCGGCTGCCCCTCCGTCACCTTGTCGGCGAGCGGCTTCACGGTGATCTCGGGCATCGGGTCGTCGTTCTCCGCGGTGACCCCGCCGGAGTACGTGCCGACGACGGTCCCGCGGACCGCTTTGACGAGCACGTCGGTGGCCACGTCCCAGGAGTAGCGCTTGTCGCCCTTCACCTTCACCGGTACGTCGATGCCGCTGCTGCCCGGCCTGACCGTCACCAGCCGGTGCTTGGCCTGACCGGTGGCAGGGTCGAGGACGTACAGCCGGACCGTGCCGCTGCCCTTGCCGGACACGCGTACCGGCACCTGGTACGTGCGGACTCCCGAGTCGCCCTCCTTGACCTTCAGCCGGCCGATGTCGACGCGGGCCAGCGGGGCCTCGCGCACGGCAGGGGTGCCGGGGCTCCAGGCCCAGGCGTCCATCAGCCATGCCTGGCCGGAGCGGCTGCGCGGGATCAGCTCCAGGGAGGCGATCCGGCGCAGGTCGAGTCCGGCGCGAGCGGCGGCGGAGAGCGGTACGCGCACCTCGCGCGCCCAGTAGGACGCGGTACGGTCGCTGCCGGGCAGCCCGTCCACCCGGACGCGGCCCAGGTTCGCGCGCTTGCCGGAGGCGTCGGTGACGGCCACGTCCGCTTGCGTCCCGGTGGTGTTCGGAGGCACGAAGACGCGCAGTGCGAGGCCCTTGGCGCCGCGCACGGAGAGCGGCTTCTCCGGGCGGACCTTCACCGCCGAGCCCGGCGCGGACCAGCGCAGCGCCACGGCACGGCGGCCGGTCTCACGGTCCGGCTGCCAGGAGGCGAAGTGCGGCGAGGAGCCGCCGGCCTCCGGGTCCAGGCAGGCCTTGCGCGGATCGGGGTCGATCGCGGAGCACAGCCGTCCGCCGGTCACCTTCACGGAGCCGTCGGGGAGGAAACCGGCGCCTCGGTTCGAGCCGACCCCGTGGGTCAGAACCCGCGCCGGGTCGGCGGAGGGGGCCCGGCGGCCGGTGCCGTCGAGCAGCTCACGCACCCGGTCGTCCCCGGCGACGAACAGCCGGGCGGCCGCGGCGATGTAGGTGGCGCCCGCCCTGTGCTGCTGGTCGGCGGTCAGCCGGGTCGCGGTGCCGGGCGAGCAGACCGGGTCGGGCTGCTCCGGGTCGTGCCAGAAATCGTCGTCGGCGGGAGCCTGGGCCTGGCCCGGCGTCCACTCACTGTTGAAGTAGTTGTGGTTCGCGCCGACCATGTAGACCGCGCTGTGCAGGGCCTTGCCCCTGCTGACGCCGCGGGTGCCGTCGGCGTACACCTGGCCCTGGAGGTCGGAGACGTCGCCGTCGCAGCCCGGCAGGATCGTCAGCGACGGGACGTCCGGCACTGGGTTCTGGCCGAAGATCGTGGGGCCGATGAGCACGGTCCCGCGGATGTGCCAGCGCACCTTGCCGCGGTAGCCGTCCTGACCGGCCGGGGCCGGGTACAGGCTGTCCATGGCCGCACGGTTGACGCCCTCGCCGCCGCGCGAGTGCCCGACGAGCAGCACGCGGGACAGGTCGGCCTTCGGCCCCTTGCGTACTGCCTCTGGTGCCTTGGCAGGCTTCGCGGCCCAGTCGGCCCAGCGGGCCAGGTGCTGCCGGACCAGCGAGGAGCGTGCCTGCGCGCCGCCGTCCTCGGCGTCCCCGTCCTGGCCGTTGATGCCGTTGGCGGAGATCGAGACGGTCACATAGCCCTGGGAGGCCAGCAGTTGCTGGTCGCGCAGATAGCCCCGGTGGCTCGGGATCGGCTCGGCACCCTTGGCGCAGGGCCAGTCGCCGGTGATCTCGTCCTTGCCGGGGACGTAGCAGGTGGCGTGCCGGCCGTGCAGGAACAGCGCGACCGGGCTCCTGCCGGTGGCGCCCTTCGGTGCGACGACGACGCCGCGCATCTCGACGGGCGCGGGGAAGCCGGGCAGGCGGACCGGGTCGAGCGCGTACTCGCCGGTGACCGTGCGGTACTTGCCGGGCCTGCCCGGGTCGACGGAACCCGCGGGGAGCTGGGCGGGAGGCTGGGCGGCGGGCGGCGAGGAACGCCGGTCGCGGGCGCCGTCCGCCTGCTGGTCGAGGCGCCGGCCTGCCGCCAGGACCTGGAGGTCAGCCAGGTCCGCTGTGCGCGCCTCGTCCAGAGGCAGCCGGAAGGTCCGGCCGTCGTTCTCGGGTTCCGGCACGCCGACCAGCTTGCCGTCGGCGTGGAACTCCACCCGGGCGTCGCCCGTGGGCACGGGCCGCGGTGAACGCCACTCCAGGGTGTTCTGCCCGGCGGTGTTCGTGATCCGCCAGCCGGGCGGCAGGCCCTCGTTGTCGTCGGTCACCGCGGCGGGCGGGCTGCCGGGTGGCTGCGGCTCGGCGTGCGCCACCGCGGGCGACACCACCGCCATCGTGAGCACCGCTGCCGCGGTGACCCATATCTTCCGGGTACGTATCAACGTTCCCCCTCCTCGACCCCGTTTCTCGGGCGCCCTGGTCTGCGGGTGCCTCTCGAACTCGGAGGACGGGGAGAAGAACCTGTGGGTTGCCTGTGGGCCGCGAGACATGGTGCGGCCGCGGCCGGGGGACGAAGTCTCCCCGGTCCGCGGCCCGTTCAGTGGCGGCGCGGTTTCAGCAGTAGAGGTTCCCGCCAGTCGGCACGCCCAGGATCTGTGTGAACTGCTGGTACTTGCTGACCCGGCTCTGGACCTGCGCCGGGTTCTTGCCGTCGCATTCCAGTGAGCCGTTGATGGAGCGGATGGTCTGGCCGAAGCCGGCCTGGTTGACCATGGCGTTGTGCGGGGTCATGGTGCCGGGGCCGGTCTGGGTGTTCCAGTACCAAAGGCCCGTCTTCCAGGCCACGGCCGCCTCGCGCTCCACGCGCCAGGGGTTGTTGAGCAGGTCGATGCCGAGCGCGTCGCCCGCGGCCTTGTAGTTGAAGTTCCAGCTGAGCTGGATCGGGCCGCGGCCGTAGTACGCCGCCTGGCCGGCCGGGCAGCCGTACGGCTGGCTCCAGTCGCAGTAGTGCGGGTAGTTGGCCGTGTTCTGCTCCACGACGTGGACCAGTCCGCCGGTCTCGTGGCTCACGTTCGCGAGGAAGGCCGCGGCCTCCTGCTTCTTCACCGTGTCGCTGCCGGTGTTGGCGAAGCCGGGGTAGGCGCTGAGGGCCGCGGTGAGGCCGCTGTAGGTGTAGAAGGAGTTCCTGTTCGGGAACATCTGGTTGAACTGGGCCTCGCTCACCACGAAGCCCGACGGGGACGGGGTGCTGCCACCGCTGCAGGTGTACGGGTCCCAGTACCAGGTGCTGATCGTCGGGTCGTAGCCCGGATTGTCGTGCTCGGCTATGTAGTACGAGCCGTTGTATCTGACAACGTTGCCAGTCGTGTACCAGGCGCCCTGTTGCCAGTTCGGAGCGGTGTCGCAGACGGACGCCGCGGACGCTGCGGACGCTGCGGACGCGGAGGGCATCAGGACCGCGGCGAGGCCGGTGGTGGCGAGGATCGCGACCAGCAGGGCCATGAGGCGTGTTCTCAGCACTCAATCACTCCTTTTGAGCTCAACGGCCCGCGCCGGAGCTGGAGTTCGCCTCCGGGCGAGCCGCGGTGGGGGCTGTGACACCCACTCAAGCGTTATGTCATGATCCAGTCAAGGTATAGACCAATGTGAGCCGGGTAACTTTCGTGGGCCTCGTACACTTGCTTGTCGCCGCTGTAGAGGACGTACGCGGCCGGGGCCGCGATCATCCGCGGGACGGCCGTGATCCCGCCGTCGATGCGGCGGACGCCCTCCTTCTTCGCGTACGCGGCGATGTCGCGCGCCTGGGCCGGGGTGCCGACGGTGAGGTCGACTCAGTCGGATACGCACGAGGCGGGCAAGTGGTGTGGTGATCTGCGGCCTCGCGGCGCACCCTGGAAGGGGTACCGCTGGAGGTGATCCGCCATGCAGACACTCGTCGGATGGCACATCGAGATGGAATTCCGGGAGGAGGGCGACCGGACCAGGGCGGCCGCCATGGTGAGGCTCGGTGACGGCACGGAATACCGGGGCCACGGAAACGCGAATCGTCACCACTCCGACCAGCCGCAACTACTGGTCGGCGAGGAGATCGCGGGCGCACGCGCCCTGATGGACCTCGCCTCCCAGCTGCTGCAGAAGGCGCACACGGAGATCGACCAGGCGTCGGGGAGAAAGTCGCACCCGATCCACTGACGGCCTGACGGCCTGACGGCCTGACCGCAGGGCCGTCGGCCCGGACCGCTCAGCGGGTCATCCGCTCGCTGCGATCCGGGCCGACGGTCCAGTACGGAAAGGGATCCCGGTACGGAGGAGGGCTCAGAGGCGCTCGGGCGTCCGGATGCCCAGCAGTGCCATGCCCTGGTGCAGCGTGCGGCCTGTGAGGTCGACGAGCAAGAGGCGGTTCTCCACGAGCTCCACCGGGTTGTCGTTGCTCAGCACCTGGCACTGGTCGTAGAACGTCGTCAGGTGCGAGGCCAGCTGGTACAGGTACGCGGCCAGCTTGTGCGGCTCGTACGAGGACGCGACCTCCGCCAGCACCTCGCCGAACTGGTCCAGATGCAGGCCCAGAGCCCGCTCGGCCGGAGCCAGTTCGAGCTCGGGGTGCGCGACCGGGCGGCGGTCCCCCGCGTTCCGCTTGATCGACTGGATACGGGCGTACGCGTACTGGAGGTAGACCGAGGTGTCGCCGTTGAGCGAGACCATCTGGTCCAGGTCGAACTTGTAGTCGCGCACCGCGGACGTCGACAGGTCGGCGTACTTGACCGCGCCGATGCCCACGTACCGGCCGTTGTCGGCGACCTCCTGGTCGGTCAGGCCGACCTTCTCCCGCTTCTCGGCGACGACGGCCGTCGCCCGGTCGATCGCCTCGTCGAGGAGGTCCACCAGCCGGACCGTCTCGCCCTCACGGGTCTTGAACGGCTTGCCGTCCTTGCCGAGCACGGTGCCGAACGCGAGCTGCACGGCCTGGACCTTGTCGCCCAGCCAGCCCGCCCGGCGCGCGGTCTCGAAGACCATCTTGAAGTGCAGGGACTGGCGGGCGTCCACCACGTACAGCAGGGTGGAGGCGTCCAGGTTCTGCACGCGGTCGCGGATCGCGGACAGGTCGGTGGCCGCGTAGCCGTAGCCGCCGTTGGACTTCTTGACGATCAGCGGGACCGGGTTGCCGTCGGGGCCCTTCACATCGTCGAAGAAGACGCAGAGCGCGCCCTCGGAGCGCACCGCGACGCCGGACTCCTCCAGGATGCGGCAGGTCTCGTCGAGCATGTCGTTGTAGCCGGACTCGCCGACGACGTCGGGGTCGCGGATCTCCATGTCGAGCTTGTCGAAGACCGAGTAGAAGTAGATCTTCGACTCGTCGACGAACTTCTGCCAGAGCGCGAGGGTCTCCGCATCGCCCGACTGGAGCGCCACCACGCGGTCGCGCGAGCGGGCCTTGAACTCCTCGTCGGAGTCGAAGAGGGCACGGGCGGCCTTGTAGAGGCGGTTCAGATTGGACATCGCCTCCTCGCCGGAGGTGCCGTCCTTGTGGTCCAGCTCGTGCGGGTGCTCGATCAGGTACTGGATGAGCATGCCGAACTGGGTGCCCCAGTCGCCGATGTGGTGCCGCCGCACCACGCGCTCGCCCGCGAACTCCAGGATCCGCACCATCGCGTCGCCGATCACGGCCGAGCGCAGGTGGCCGACGTGCATCTCCTTGGCCACGTTCGGCTGGGCGTAGTCGATCACCGTCGTGCCGGGCTCGGCGGCCGTCGGCACACCGAGCCGGTCGTCCGCGGCACGGGCGGCCAGCGTCCGGACGATCGCCTTGTCGGTGATCGTCACGTTCAGGAAGCCGGGGCCGGAGACCTCGATGTCCTTCAGCACGTCGTTCGCCGCGATGGCGTCGACGACCTTGGTCGCCAGCTCGCGCGGGTTGCCTTTGAGCTTCTTCGCGAGCGCCAGGATGCCGTTGGCCTGGAAGTCGGCCCGGTCGCTTCGTCGCAGCATGGGGTCTCCCCAGCCCGAAGGGCGAGGGGAAGGGTCGGCGAGCTCGGTCTTCCGCAGCGCTGCTGCCAGGGCGTCCGCGAGGCGCTGCTGCACGGTCGAAGCGAGGGAAGGGACCGAGGCCATGAGCTTCCGTTCCTGTCGAGGGGGATGTTCCAGTGGTCAAGTGTCCCATGGCCCGGCAACCGAATTGCCGGCACGCGGGCGAGCCGATGCGCCGGGACGCGGACGGCCGACCGGCGTGGCGCGGACGGCTGGACGGCTTGGCGGCGGGCGAGCCGATGTGCCGGTGCGCGGGGGCGAGCGATGCGCCGATGCGGCGGGACGCGGACGGCCGTACGGCGCCGCGCCGAATCGTCAGTGCGATCCGGTTTGCCGGTCTGGGAGAATGGTGTACGCGAGTTTCCCGACGTTTACCCGACCCTAGGAATCAAGGACGTGCCGACCGTGGCTCAGAGCAGCACCGAGACCGACTGGGTCTCCCGTTTCGCGGACGAGGTCATCGCCGAGTCGGAGCGACGTGCGCCTGGCAAACCGGTCGTCGTCGCCTCCGGACTGTCCCCGTCGGGCCCCATCCACCTGGGCAACCTCCGAGAGGTCATGACCCCGCACCTGGTCGCCGACGAGATCCGGCGCCGCGGGTACGAGGTCCGCCACCTGATCTCCTGGGACGACTACGACCGCTACCGCAAGGTCCCGAAGGGGATCGACGGCGTGGACGAGTCCTGGAGCGAGCACATCGGCCGACCGCTCACCTCGGTCCCCGCGCCGAAGGGCTCCTCCTTCCCGAACTGGGCGGAGCACTTCAAGGCGGCGATGACCGAGTCCCTGGCCGAGCTGGGTGTCGAGTACGACGGCATCAGCCAGACCGAGCAGTACACCGCCGGTGCCTACCGCGAGCAGATCCTGCACGCGATGAGGCACCGCGGCGACATCGACGCGATCCTCGCCCAGTACCGCACCAAGAAGGACCCCAAGGCCCAGGCCGAGGCGCAGGCCAAGAAGTCGCAGAAGCCGGTCGACGAGGCCGAGCTGGAGGCCGCCGAGGGTTCCGGCGCGGCGGCGGAGGACGACGGCACCGGCTCCGCGGGTTACTTCCCGTACAAGCCGTACTGCGGCTCGTGCGACAAGGACCTGACCACGGTCACTGCGTACGACGACGACACCACCGAGCTGACCTACACCTGCACCGCGTGCGGGTTCTCGGAGACGGTCCGGCTGAGCGAGTTCAACCGCGGAAAGCTGGTCTGGAAGGTCGACTGGCCGATGCGCTGGGCGTACGAGGGCGTGATCTTCGAGCCGTCCGGTGTCGACCACTCGTCGCCAGGCTCGTCCTTCCAGGTGGGCGGCCAGATCGTCGGCATCTTCGACGGCAAGCAGCCGATCGGTCCCATGTACGCCTTCGTCGGCATCTCCGGCATGGCGAAGATGTCGTCGTCCCGCGGTGGCGTGCCCACCCCGGCCGACGCGCTGAAGATCATGGAGCCGCAGCTGCTCCGCTGGCTGTACGCCCGCCGCCGGCCCAACCAGTCGTTCAAGATCGCCTTCGACCAGGAGATCCAGCGGCTGTACGACGAGTGGGACAAGCTGGAGGCCAAGGTGGCGGAGGGCACCGTCCTGCCCGCCGACGCCGCCGCCCACTCCCGCGCCGCCCGCACGGCCGCCGGTGACCTGCCGCGTACGCCGCGCCCGCTGCCCTACCGCACGCTCGCCTCGGTCGTCGACATCACCGCCGGGCACGAGGACCAGACGCTGCGCATCCTCAGCGAGCTGGACCCGGCGAACCCGGTCACGGACCTCGATGAGGTCCGGCCGCGGCTCGACCGTGCCGAGAGCTGGATCTCGACGCACGTCCCGGCCGAAGCCCGGACCGTCGTGCGCTCCGAGCCCGACACCGAGCTGCTCGGCTCGCTGGACGACCAGAGCCGCGAGTCCCTGCGGCTGCTGCTGGAGGGACTGGACACGCACTGGTCCCTGGACGGGCTCACCACGCTCGTCTACGGAGTGCCGAAAGTGATGGCGGGCCTGACGCCGGACGCCAAGCCGACGCCGGAGCTCAAGGTCGCCCAGCGTTCCTTCTTCGCGCTGCTGTACCGCCTGCTGGTCAGCCGCGAGACGGGTCCGCGCCTGCCCACGCTGCTCCTCGCCGTGGGTGCGGACCGGGTGCGCAAGCTGCTCGGGGCCTGAAGCCCCCAGGTGTGCGAAGGGCCCTCACCCGGCTGGGTGGGGGCCCTTGCCGTGTCGGGGCGGCTGTCAGGCGATGTGCTCGGCCTCGAGCTCGGTCTGATGACGCTGCTGGAAGCGCGGCATCAGGCGCTTGAGCAGCGTCGCGCTGCTCGGGTGGCGGACGCCGTAGCGGTCGGCGAGCACTATGTCGAGCGTCCGGGAGTTCGGATAGTCCTGGTGCTCGTCCACGTAGTCCCTGTACGCCGGGTAGGCCATCTCCTCGAATTCCTTGTCCTCGGGCGTGAACTCGGGGACGAGCTCGGGCCCGGGAGCGGGCTGCGCGTACTGCTCCGCGTACTGCTGTTCCGCGTACCCCTGGGCGTACCGCTGCTGCTCGTCGGACGCCTGCGGTCCGGGGCCCGTGCCGAGCGGGCGCGTACGGTCGCCGGGGCCCACTGGGACCGGCACCGGAACGGGCTCGAAGCCTTCGAGGAACGTCGGGTCGTACGTGCCCTGGTAGGCGTCCTGCGCAGCCTGCGACGCGGCGAACCAAGGGCTCTCGTAGGGGCCGCCAGGGCCTTCGGCCCGCTCCTGCCGCGGCTCCTGCCCCCCGGCCTGGGCCTGTGCGTCCTGCGCGGCCTCGGCGTCGGGCCGGGGCTCGGGAGCGATGGCCTCCCGGGCGGCCGGGCGTTGTTCGGTGCCGCGCGGCAGCTCGGGCTGCGCCGCCTGTTCCGCGACCGGCGCGGGCGGGAGCAGCGCCGGCTCGATGCCCGCGGCCGCGAGACCCGCCGGGGCGGTCTCCGCCAGCGGAACGCCGTACTTCGCCAGCCGCAGCGGCATCAGGGCCTCGACGGGCGCTTTACGGCGCCAGGCCCGGCCGAAACGTGCCTGCAGACGGGCCTGATAGATCAGCCGGTCCTGCTCCAGCTTGATCACCTGCTCGTAGCTGCGCAGCTCCCACAGCTTCATCCGCCGCCACAGCCGGAACGTCGGTACGGGGGAGAGCAGCCAGCGCGTGAGCCGCACGCCTTCCATGTGCTTGTCCGCCGTGATGTCCGCGATCCGGCCCACCGCGTGGCGGGCCGCCTCGACGGAGACGACGAACAGGATCGGGATCACCGCGTGCATACCGACGCCGAGGGGGTCGGGCCAGGCGGCCGCACCGTTGAACGCGATCGTCGCGGCCGTCAGCAGCCACGCCGTCTGGCGCAGCAGCGGGAACGGTATGCGCATCCACGTCAGCAGCAGGTCGAGCGCGAGCAGCACGCAGATGCCGGCGTCGATGCCGATGGGGAAGACGAGCGAGAAGTTGCCGAACCCTTTCTGCTCCGCGAGCTCGCGGACCGCGGAATACGATCCCGCGAAACCGATCGCGGCAATGATCAATGCTCCCGCGACGACGACAACGATGAGCACCCGGTGCGTGCGCGTCAGCTGCATCGCGGCCACGGTGTTCCCCTCCCCATCCCTCATTCTGCGGGGGCCCAGCCTGGCACATGGCCCCGGAGCGTGTGCCTCCGCCCTCCACTACGACGGCGGGCGGAGGGTGGTCGGCAGATACGTCAACACCGGTGGGGGAGCGGTGTGTCGGTGAACAGGCCCACTGCTTGTCGGTGGAGTGCCTGTTCTGTGGTGGACTGTCCGTTCTGTCGGCGAACTACTTGTTGGCGGTGGCCACCGAGGCCACGGCCTCCTTCGCCGCCTTCAGCGCGTCCTTCGTCAGATCGCCGGAGGAGGGGTTCTTCGCCCCGGCGTAGCCGGTGCCGTTGTAGGTGAGCGTGACCAGGCCGTTCTCCGTGCGGGCCACGATGACGGCGTAGACGAAGTCCTCGCCGGTGTTCCTCAGCTTGTAGTTGACCGTGCTCGCCTCGTTGCCGATGCCGGGCGCCGGGGCGGTCTTCACGTCCTTGGCGCCCTCGGTGGCCTGCGCCTTGGCGATCTCCTTGGCGTAGTTGTCCTTCGCGCGCTGCTCACCGCTGACGGCGAGCGTGGCGTCGGAGTCGTAGCGCAGGAAGGAGACGTCCAGCCAGCGGTACTGCGAGCCCTTCACGCCGTTGTCGTCCAAGCCGTTCCAGGAGCAGCTGCCGCGGCTGTCGGCGTCCGAGGACCGGCCGGCCGAACCGGACTTCGACTTCGCGGCCGGTACCAGGTCCTCGATCGTCTTGCGGGCGATCGACTCGCACGGGTCCGGCAGCTTCGTGAACTTCGCGGGCGCGACCGTCGGTGACTTCTTCGCCTCGGGGGTCGCGGCGGCGGACGAGCCCTCGGGCTTGCTGTCGTCGGAGTCCGAGGAGCAGCCGGCGACGACGAGCATCACCGGAACGGCTGCGCAGGCGAATATGCGGGTGAGTCGCTGGGCTGAACGGTGCATGGTTCCTTCAGTCGGTCGTTCGGTCTGTCCGTCGTTCGTTCGGTCGGTCCTGGGTTCCGTCAGGTCCGTCGGGCCGGGCGCGGACGCCACGGCCGGCCCGGCCACGGTACGCGCCCTCGCGGCGGCGGTGGGGCCGGGCTCCGGACGTGCGAGGCCCCGGCCGCGCCGGTCACTCCTCGAAGAGCTCGGCCAGCCTGCGGGCCACGCTCTGGGCCTTTTCCTGCAGTTCCTGGCTGTCCGGAACCTCCGTCACCAGCGCCGGCTGCTCGGCGTAGACGACGGTGACGATCACGTTCGATGTGCGGAACACCACGCTCACGGTGCGGCGCTGCGCGGTGTTCCCGGCACGGCCGAGCACGTCGTCGATGAAGGCGGCGTTGCCGAGCCCCTCCAGGACGCGGGGCTCCAGCCCTGCGGTGGACGCGCTGCCGGACGGGCTGCCGCCCGGGTCGTTGGCGGAGCCGTCCGGGGAGCCGTCGGGGGACGCGTCGTCGGACGGCTGTCCGGAGCTCTCCGGGTCCTCAGGCTTTCCGGGTGCCTCGGTACCCTTCCCGCCGCGGGTTTCCAGGTCCGGGGTCGCGCCCGACCCGGCGCTCGGGGTCGTGGAGGGCGAGGCCGTGGTCTCGCCCTCGGGGCCGCCGTCACCGGGGCGAAGGGCGACGGGCACGGAGGTCGCGGACTGCTTCTCCGCGAACACCTCCTGAGCGCGGTTGTCGTCGCTGACGGCGGGGTCATAGGAGACGACCCGCTCGAAATCCACCCGCACCTGGTGGGAGGAGTCCGGCGACTGGCCCTTCCAACTGCACGCGGCGCGGCGGTCGGTGTCGTACGTCACGGCCGGCGTGCCCCGCAGCACCTGCTGCTGCTGGTCCTCGGGCAGCGTGACGACGCCGGGCAGCAGGTCCTTCAGGGTGCCTCGCTCGACGGAGCCGCAGGGCTCCAGCAGCGTGCGGTACCGGCCGGGAGGCGCGGCCGAGGCCGGGGCCCCGTTGGCCTTGGCGTCGGTTGCGGAATCAGTGGTTCCCCCGCCGCTGGTGCAGCTGGTGACGCCGGTGACGAGCGCCGCGAGGAGCGCCGCCGCGCCGGGGACGTACGCCTTCCGTTGCACGTGCCTGGCTCCCTTCTCCATGGGTAGCGCTGAGTGGTCCGCGCTGCCGCGCCCGGGAAAAACGGTTGTCGACCGCCGAGGGCCGAACGACACAATGTCTATCGCACGCGCTGCCCCGGATGTCGGTCCGCTGAGCTGTTCGCGGTCATTGACCGGGCATTTGCGTTAGATGTCTTTTCGGGGGAATTGGGGAGTTATGTCGTATGTAGAGATGCCGGGCGCGAGGGTTCCCATCCGGATGTGGACCGACCCCGCGACGGTCGAGGACGTCGCGATGCGCCAGCTGCAGAACGTCGCCACGCTTCCCTGGATCAAGGGCCTCGCCGTGATGCCGGACGTGCACTACGGCAAGGGCGCCACGGTCGGCTCGGTGATCACGATGCACGGCGCGGTGTGCCCGGCGGCGGTAGGCGTGGACATCGGCTGCGGCATGTCGGCGGTGCGGACCTCCCTGACGGCGAACGACCTGCCCGGTGACCTTTCCCGACTGCGCTCGAAGATCGAGCAGGCGATCCCGGTGGGCCGGGGCATGCACGACGAGATGCTGGAGCCGACACGGGTGTTCGGCTTCCCGGCGGAGGGCTGGGACGACTTCTGGGACCGGTTCGACGGAGTGGCCGACGCGGTCAAGTTCCGTAGGGAACGGGCGACGAAGCAGATGGGGACGCTGGGCGGGGGCAACCATTACATCGAGCTTCTGGTCGATGAACTGGGTACGGTGTGGCTCACGTTGCATTCCGGGTCGCGGAACATCGGCAAGGAGCTGGCCGAGTACCACATCGGCGAGGCGCAGAAGCTGCCGCACAACCAGGGCCTGATCGACCGCGACCTTGCCGTCTTCGTCTCGGAGACGCCGCAGATGGCGGCGTACCGGAACGATCTCTACTGGGCCCAGGAGTACGCGAAGTACAACCGCGCGATCATGATGGGCCTGTTCAAGGAAGTGATCCGCAGGGAGTTCAGGAAGGCCCGGGTCACCTTCGAGCCGGAGATCAGCTGCCACCACAACTATGTGGCGGAGGAGCGTTACGAGGGCATGGACCTGCTGGTCACCCGTAAGGGCGCGATCCGGGCCGGGGCCGGCGACTACGGGATCATCCCCGGTTCGATGGGCACCGGCTCCTACATCGTCCGGGGCCTCGGGAACGAGGCGTCCTTCAACTCCGCCTCCCACGGCGCGGGTCGCAAGATGAGCCGTAACGCGGCGAAGCGGCGCTTCTCGACGCGGGACCTGGAGGAGCAGACCCGTGGGGTGGAGTGCCGCAAGGACTCCGGGGTGGTCGACGAGATCCCGGGTGCGTACAAGTCGATCGAGAAGGTGATCGACCAGCAGCGGGACCTGGTCGAGGTGGTGGCGAAGCTGAAGCAGGTCATCTGTGTGAAGGGCTGAGGCGAGCCGTCGCCGTGAGCCCCGGACCGGGAACGCGGGAACGGTCCGGGGCCGCGTGCTGTTCGCGTGCGGATGCTGGGCGACGGGCACACCGACGAGACGGCGGCGTGGCTCTCGGGATGTCGCTGCGCACCTACCGCAGGCGGGTCGCCGACGTGATGACGCTGCCGGGTGCGACATCACGCTTCCAGGCCGGGCTACGGGCCCGTGAGCTCGACTGCCCGATCTGAGACCTGCGGTGCCGTCGGCGCCGACCGCAGCGACTTGTGGAAGAACGTCGTCGAACGCAGGACGCCGGAGGGATCGGCGGCGTAGTCGGGGACCGTGCCGAGGGGAATCCAGCCCGCCGACCGGTAGAGGCGCTCCGCCGTGCTGCCCGTCTGGGTGTCGAGCATGAGCAGGGTGCGCCCCGACGAACGGGCGAACTCCTCGGCGGTGGCGAGCAGCCGGCGTGCGACGCCGCGGCCGCGCGCGTCGCGGTGGACGAGCAGCTTGGCTATCTCCGCGCGGTGCGTCCCGTTGGGCGAGGTCTCGCACCTGAGCTGGACGGTGCCGACGAGCCGGCCGCCGTCGTGGGCCGCCCAGACGGCTGTCCGTCCCTCCGTGAGGGCGGGTGCCAGGTGCGTCCACCAGGCGGCGGCCTCCCCGGCGGTGAGCGAGGAGGGGAAGCCGACGGACGCGCCGTCGTCGACAGCGTCGACGAGCAGGGCGCCGAGGCCGGGGGCAGCGGCCGGAAGATCGGCGGCGCAGAGGCGCGAGAGGGCGATGCGGTCGCTCATCACAGCTCCCTGTGGATCTTGAAGTTGGACGCCTGGGCGCGGGGGCGCACCACGAGCAGGTCGATGTTGACGTGGGACGGGCGGGTGACGGCCCAGGTGATGGTGTCGGCGACGTCGTCGGCGGTGAGCGGTTCGGGCACGCCGGCGTAGACCTTGGCGGCCTTCTCGGTGTCGCCCCGGAAGCGGGTCGTGGCGAACTCCTCCGTCCTGACCATGCCGGGCGCGATCTCGATGACCCGGACGGGGGTGCCGACGATCTCCAGACGCAGGGTCTCGGCGAGCACATGGGCGCCGTGCTTGGCGGCGACGTAACCGCCGCCGCCCTCGTAGGTGGCGAGGCCCGCCGTGGAGGACAGGACGACCACGGTGCCGTCGCCGCTCGCGGTGAGCGCGGGGAGGAGCGCCTGGGTGAGATTGAGCGTGCCGATCACATTGACCTCGTACATCCGGCGCCAGTCGGCGGGGTCGGCGGTGGCGACCGGGTCGGCGCCGAGCGCGCCGCCCGCGTTGTTGACGAGGACGTCGCAACGGTCAAGGGACGCGGCGAAGGAGTCGACGGCAGGCCGGTCGGTGACGTCGAGTGCGTGGGCGGTGGCCTGGTGGCCGGCGGCGGTGATCTCGGCGGCAAGGGCCTCGATGCGGTCCTTGCGGCGGGCGGTGAGGAGAACATGGTGTCCGGCGGCTGCCAGCTGCCGTGCGGTGGCCGCGCCGATGCCGCTGCTTGCTCCGGTGACGACGGCGACGGGGGTCCGGGCTGTGGTCATGTGGTGGCTCCTCGCGCGTGTGATCGAACTGCGGTCAGGATAGGTCGGTTCTGTGACCGGGCCCGGCGAACCGGTGGACCAGGCCCGGGCGGCCGGCGCAGCGGGACAGGCAAGCCGTGCGGAGCGGGACGGGCAGTACGGAGCGGGACGCGCCGGGTGCTGATCGGCGGTCAGGTGCATAAGCGGAGGAATCGGTATCTTCGGTCCATGTATGCGATGCGTAGGGCGCTGTCGGCCGGGGCCGCGGCGGTCGTGTTGATGGTCGGCTCGGGGGCGGGCGCGCGTGCGGTTGCGGACACGGGCCACGGCGGCGTCGAAGCGGGCGGGGGCGCGGGTGTGGTCTCCGGGGCCGTCGCCCCGGAGGCAGACGTGGCCCATCACGGTCATGTCTCGCTGCACGGCGGGCGGTTCGAGATCTCCCTGAAGAGCGGGAACCACGGGCCCTCCGGCCTCGACGACGTCACGGTGAAGCTGGAGTTCTCACTGCGGGCGGTCGGCGAACTGCGCCTGCCCGAGCGGTGCCTGTGGGCCGGCGAAAGGGTGGTCCTGTGCGCGACGGGACCGCTGCGGGCGGACGGTGCCGGTCGCACGACCATCCTGCGTCTGCGGACAGCGGGCGACCCACCTGAGCTGGTCGTGAAGATCCGCACCGTGTGGAACGGGGGAGCCACCGACCGGAACCCGGCCAACAACGAGCACCGGGTGATCGTGCCGGCCACAGGGGATCCGTACGTCTTCTGACGCCGCCCCGCCCCGCCCCGCCCCGCCGGGCCGGGCCACGCCGGCCGGTGGCCCAGTGCGCCCGTATGACGCGGCCGGGTGCGTCCGGCACCGCGGCGGTCGTGGCGGCGGGTGCCTCCCGCCCGCCGTCGAGATGACGAAGGAGGAGGTGGTGAGCTGGTTGGCGCCGACGGTGCAGCGCTATCTGACGGGTGAGCGCCCCTGACCTCGCCGACCACCCCGCCGACCACCTCGCCGACCACCTCGCCGACCACCTCGCCGACCACCTCGCCGACTTCCTTTCGCCGGCCTTCCCCGGCGTCGTAGGCACGCGTCCGCCCCGGGCGGTCCGCCGCTACGTCCCTGAGCTATGTCCCCGCCCCTACGTCCCTTACGTCCCCGCCGTGCGCAGGGCCGACGCCACGATCGCCTCCAGGCGGGCGTGATGGGCGCCGCGCCAGTAGACGCGGTCGCACACGGTGCACCGGGCGAAGACGTCGTAGGTACGCTGGGTCCCCCGCTCCAGCTGGGCCTGGACCGACTCCTTGTCGGCGTCCGTCAGCGGCCCGTTGCACGCGGTGCACCGGGTCCACGGCGCCAGCTCCGGAGCGAACCGCTCCAGTACCTCGGTGAGTTGGTCGTCTGGCCGGTCGCTGTAGACGTACGCGCCCGCCCAGATCTCGCGGCGCCGCAGCAGGCCCCGGTCGCGGGAGAGCAGCACCCGTCGCTCCTTCGAGGACAGGGCCGCCAGGGCGGCGTCGCCGATGTCCTCGTTCTCGTATGCCGCGTCCACGCCGAGGAGGCGCAGCCGCCGCGCCAGCGTGCCGAGGTGGACGTCGAGAAGGAAGCGGAGCGGTGCGCCCGGGACCCGCTGAGGCCTTTCGACGCCGTGCACCTCGACGTGTTCGCCCTCCCGGGGAATATGCGAGACCGGCACCTGGCGGCCGTCGACCAGCAGCCTGCCTGCCTCCGTGAGCGGGACGCCGAGCGACTCGACGACATGGCCGAGTGTCGACGAGCCGTCGGTGACGACGGCACTGCGGCCCTGGCGGCGCTCCGACGGAAGGAAGAGCCGCAGCTCAGGGGCGACACTGAGGGTGATTTCCGGTCCGTTCACAGCGCCAGGATGTCACCGGCCGCAGGGTGGCAGCCAATAGTTTCCGCCGGGGCGCGTCCTAGGACCTCGCCACCCAGGTGACGCCTGCTCATGGCCGGATGAGTTCATTCCCTCGGCTTGTTCTGAGATCGAGACACCAGTCGTGGGAACGCAGCATGTTCCCCGGCGGGTATTCGACCTCGCGCACGCCCAGGAGCGTGAAACCGGCCTTGCGGCACACCCCGTTCGACGGGCCGTTGTCCACGGAGGGGAAGGCGTGCAGGGTCCGGTGTCTGCGCTCGGCGCGCGCCTGCTCGATCACGGCCAGTGTCCCGGCGGTCGCGATCCCGCGGCCCTGGAACGCGGGGAGGACGGCCCACCCGGTCTCGTAGATCTGCTCGCCGTCCCAGATCTGCTCCCAGAAGCCGACAGAGCCGGCGGAGCGGCCCGCGTCCTCGCCCTCGGCCACGAGGATGCGGAACATCCTTCCCCGGCCGGTGCGGTCGGCGCTCAGCTTCACATAGCGCTCATGCCGCTCGACCAGCTGTTCCTCGGTCTCGGGGCCCCCGAGGTGGTCCATCAGCTCCGGCGCGTTCGCGGCGCGCAGCAGCGCGAAGTCGTCCTCGGACCACGGCTCGATCCGTACCTTCACTGCGTCGATGCCCATGCCGTGCACTGTAGGGGCGGGGTACGACAGTGGTGGCGGGTGCGGCACTCGGGGCTTCAGCGCCGGGGTCGCGCGTACGCGGTCGGCGGCACGCCCACCGTCGCGGTGAAGTCCCGCGCCAGATGGGCCTGATCGCTGTAGCCGAGCTCGGTGGCGAGCGCGGACCAGTCGAGTACGGCCGTATCCGCCTCGGCACGCTCCAGCGCCTCGTGGATGCGGTAGCGCAGGATGACCCACTTCGGTCCCACGCCCACGCAGGCCGCGAACAGCCGTTGCAGCGAGCGCACCGACATCCTCTCCGCGGCCGCCAGGTCGGCGACGCGCCGGATCGAGCGGTCGCCACGGACCCGGTCGACCAGGGCCACGGCTTGCGCCGCCTGCGGGTCCGGTGCCGGGGCGAGGCCCAGGAGGAAGGCGTCCAGGGCGGCGACCCGGGCGTCCTCGTCGTCCGGTCCGACGACGTGGCGGATCTCGGCGTCGAGCCGCGTCCAGGGCGGCGCAGTCACGGCTCGGGCTCCGGTCGTTTCCTGCTGGTCGCCGCCCGGTGCGGGCCCCGGATCCGCGATCGCCCGCGTCAGTGGCACCCGTCGGCCCGTCCAGTACGACACCGGCCGGTTCGGCGCGAACGGCCGGAACCCGCCCGGCCGGAACTGCACCCCGCACACCCGTCCCCGGCCGGCGAGTTTCTGCGTGAACAGCTCCAGGCCGATGCCCGCGATCTCGGCCCATGGCGCCTCGTCGCCGTACCGCTGGAACACCAGGTTCACGGACGGGTGCGGCACGACATGGGAGGCGTACGGCTCGGTCAGATCCCAGTCGATGAGCCAGTAGTGCTCGATGAGGGAGCGCAGTTCGGGTGCGGGCTCCCGGCGGCGGAAGTCGACGCGGGCGAGCAGTTCCCGGGCTTCGACGATGCCCCGGGTGTCGCGTCGCGGACCTGCCATGGGGTGATCCTAGTTGCGGGCCGTGTCGCGTTTCTTCAAGACGGGTGCAGCGGTGCACGCCTACGGTCGGAGGTATGGCGATCACCATCAGTGACCTGTTGCGAGCAGCTGCGGAGCGCGCTGTTCCGGTGGTGCGCGGCATCACCGACGACCAGCTGGGCGACGCGACGCCGTGTGCCGAATACGACGTGCGGCAGTTGGTCGATCACCTCTTCCAGGTGGTCGTGAACTTTCAGCTGCTGGCGGCGAAGAAGGACACCGACTTCTCCGCGGAGCCGGACCGCGCCGGTCACGGCGACTGGCGGGAGGACTTCGTCCGCGAGACCGAGGCCCTTGTCGCGGCATGGGCAGTGCCGGGCGCCGACCAGGGCGTGACAGGGGCCATGAACATGCCGGCGGGCCTCGTCGGGAGGATGGCGCTCGGGGACCTCACGGTGCACGCCTGGGACCTGGCGCGGGCCACGGGGCAGGAGTTCGCACCGGAGCCGGTGGTCGTGCGCGAGGTGCAGACCGCGTTCGGCGAACTGGCACCGACCGCCCGGAAGATGGGCGTCTTCGGTGCCGAGTATCCGCTGCCGGACGGGGGAGCGGGTGCGTCGGACTTCGACCGGCTGCTGGCGCTCACGGGGCGCGATCCGGGGTGGCGTCGGCCGTAGCCGGGGTGGCGTCTGCCCCGAGGGTGACCGCAACACGCTCACCTCCGTACACCTGCCGGACGGGCACCGTTAAGCTCGCGGGTCACGACCGGCAACAGATGGAGAGATGTGGACGTGTCCCGAGCGCGTGTGGGTGTGGCCGTACTGACGATGGGCTCACGGCCCGCCGAACTGGGGGCTCTGCTCGCATCGGTGGCCGCTCAGGACCATCCCGCCACCCGCGTCGTCGTGGTGTCCAACGGCGCTCCGCTGCCCGACCTGCCGCCCGGCGTCACCGGCGTCGAGCTGCCCGAGAACCTCGGGGTGTCCGGCGGGCGCAACGTCGCCATGGAGCGGCTGCGCG
Organism: Streptomyces sp. NPDC018833; assembly: GCF_044390825.1. Lineage (NCBI taxonomy): Bacteria > Bacillati > Actinomycetota > Actinomycetes > Kitasatosporales > Streptomycetaceae > Streptomyces > Streptomyces sp. NPDC018833. Next base: position 42,110 of record NZ_JBIRZM010000009.1, read on the forward strand.
AGTTCGGCGACGTCGACGTCCTCGTGGACCTGGACGACGACGGGCTGCTCATCGAGTCGGACGTCTTCAGCCGTATCGCCGCGATGTACGACGCCGATCCCGCGCTCGGGATCGTCAGCTTCCGTATCGCCGACGAGACCGGTTTCACCCAGCGTCGGCACGTACCGCGGATCGGAAGGACCGATCCGCTGCGCGGCGGGCAGGTGACCACGTTCCTCGGGGGAGGGCACGCCCTGTCGATGCGGATGCTGGAGCGGGTCGGCGGCTGGCCGGACGACTTCTTCTTCACGCACGAGGAGACGGATCTCGCCTGGCGTGCCCTGGACGACGGCTGGAAGATCCTCTACGCCCCCGAGCTGGTCCTCCAGCACCCCCGCACGCCTCCGACCCGGCACGGCGTCTACTACCGGATGACCGCCCGCAACCGCGTCTGGCTGGCGAAGCGGAATCTCCCGGCCCTGCTGGTGCCGCTCTACCTCGGCTCGTGGACCGCGCTCACGCTGGCGCGCACCCGCTCGGCGCCCGGCCTGCGGGCCTGGTTCGGCGGGTTCGCCGAGGGTGTGCGCACGCCGTGCGGCGAGCGCCGTCCGATGCGCTGGAGCACGGTGTGGCTGATGGCGCGGCTGGGCCGACCGCCGGTCGTCTGATCCAGCCATCGGGGCCGCGCGGGGACCAAGGGCGCACCCGCCCGAGAGCGCGAAGGCCGCGTGGCGCGTGGGGGACCAAGGGCGCACCGGCCCCGACGGCTCCCGGGGAGCGCGGGCGCGAAGGCCGCGTGGCGCGTGGGGACCAAGGGCGCACCGGCCCCAACGGCTCCCGGCGAGCGTGGGCGCGAAGGCCGCGTGGCGCGTGGGGACCAAGGGCGCACCGGCCCCAACGGCTCCCGGCGAGCGTGGGCGCGAAGGGCGCGCGGCGCGTGGCGCCAGGCCACACCGAGCAGTACGTCAGGGCCACACCAAGCAGTACGGCTGATGCCCCGCCTCGTGCAGACGATGACTGAAATCCTGCCATTCGTGCAGCAGCTGGTAGACGTTGAACGCGTCCCGCGGCCCGCCCCGGTCGGGGACGGTCGACCAGATGAAGGCGGCCGCGCCCACCGACTCCTCGCCGATGTCCCGCAGCGGGTCGACCACGGTCATGGGCAGCTTCACCACCGCATAGTCGGGGTGGAGCACCACCAGCTCCAGCGGCGGCACCTTGTGCAGGGGCATGCCCTGGATGCCGGTCAGCACCATCGCGGCTATGGTCTCCGGCTTGATCTTCGTGAACATGCCGCCCATGCCGAGCTCGTCGCCGCCGAGCTCCTCGGGGCGCATCGAGATCGGCACCCGTGCGGCCGTGGCCCCGTCGGGCGCACCGAAGTACTTGTACGTCACCCCCAACCGGCCGCTCCTGCCTCCCACGGGATCATCCGCTTCGCCTCGCCGGTGTTTTCCACGCCGGGCAGGCTCAGGACCCAGGTCGTCGGTCCCCTCGCCCAGTCCGCCACCGCGATGCATATCTCCACCCGACCACTCGCAGCCCCCGCCGCGCAACCAGATCATCGTGACAGTGACCTCCCCCACGAACGTCCGGTGAAACACCTGTCCGCAAGATCGCCCGGGCCTCTGAGACCATGGTTTCCGTGAGCTTTCCCTATGACGCCCCAGTTTCGCAGACGCTTTTCGACCGCGCGTCCCTTGTGACGCCCGGCGGCGTGAACTCTCCCGTCCGTGCCTTCCGCGCCGTGGGCGGTACGCCCCGGTTCATGGTGTCCGGCACCGGACCGTACCTGACCGATGCCGACGGTCGTGAGTACGTCGACCTCGTCTGCTCCTGGGGGCCGATGATCCTCGGGCACTCCCACCCCGAGGTGATCGAGGCGGTGCAGGCGGCGGTCGCCCGCGGCACCTCCTTCGGCACGCCGGGCGAGGGCGAGGTCGCTCTCGCCGAGGAGATCGTGGCCCGTGTGGCGCCCGTCGAGCAGGTACGGCTGGTCTCCAGCGGTACGGAGGCGACGATGTCGGCGATCCGGCTGGCCCGCGGTTTCACCGGCCGGCCCAAGGTGATCAAGTTCGCCGGCTGTTACCACGGTCACGTCGACGCGCTGCTCGCGGCGGCGGGTTCGGGCGTCGCGACGTTCGCCCTGCCGGACACGCCCGGCGTCACGGGTGCGCAGGCCGGTGACACGATCGTGCTGCCGTACAACGACCTGGAGGCCGTGCAGGCGGCCTTCCGCGCACACCCGGGCGAGATCGCCTGTGTGATCACGGAGGCGTCGCCCGGCAACATGGGCGTGGTCCCGCCGCGGCCCGGCTTCAACCAGGGGCTCAAGGACGCCTGCGCGAAGAACGGCGCCCTGTACATCTCCGACGAGGTGATGACCGGTTTCCGCACCTCGAAGGCGGGCTGGTTCGGTGTCGACGGTGTCGTGCCCGACCTGATGACCTTCGGCAAGGTGATGGGCGGCGGGTTCCCGGCCGCCGCGTTCGGCGGCCGCCGGGACGTCATGGCGCACCTCGCGCCGGCCGGTCCCGTCTACCAGGCGGGCACGCTGTCCGGTAACCCGGTCGCGACCGCAGCGGGCCTCGCGCAGCTGCGGCTGCTGGACGACGCCGCGTACGAGAAGGTGAACGCGGTCTCCACAGAGATCCAGGCGCTGGTCCGGGACGCCCTGACCGAGCAGGGCGTGGCGCACCGGCTGCAGACGGCGTCCAACATGTTCTCCGTCTTCTTCACCCCGACCGAGGTCAGGGACTACGAGGACGCCAAGAAGCAGGAGGCGTTCCGCTTCAACGCGTTCTTCCACTCGATGCTCGCCGACGGCGTCTACCTGCCGCCGTCCGCGTTCGAGTCCTGGTTCGTCTCCACCGCCCACGACGAGCGCGCGATCGAGCGGATCGCGGCGGCGCTGCCCGCCGCCGCCCGAGCCGCCGCGGAGGCCACCGCATGAGCCGCAGGGACATCACCGTCGTCCATCTGATGCGCCACGGCGAGGTGCACAACCCCGATGGCGTCCTCTACGGCCGCCGCAGCGGCTACCACCTCTCCGAGCTCGGGCGGCAGATGGCCGACCGGGTCGCCGAACATCTGGCGGGCCGGGACATCACGCATGTCGTCGCCTCACCGCTGGAGCGCGCCCAGGAGACCGCCCAGCCGATCGCCAAGTCGCACGGTCTGACGCTCGAAACCGACGAGCGGCTGATCGAGGCGGCCAACGTCTTCGAGGGCAGGACCTTCGGCGTCGGCGACGGCGCGCTGCGCCAGCCGGCCAACTGGAAGCACCTGACCAACCCGTTCCGCCCGTCCTGGGGCGAGCCGTACGTGGAGCAGGTCGAGCGGATGACGGCCGCCCTGGAGGCGGCGCGGGACGCGGCGCGCGGACACGAGGCGGTGTGCGTCAGCCACCAGTTGCCGATCTGGGTGGTGCGCAGTTTCGTCGAGAAGCGCCGGCTGTGGCACGACCCGCGGCGCCGCCAGTGCACGCTGGCCTCGCTGACCTCGTTCACCTACGAGGGCAACACGATTGTCTCCGTCGGATACTCCGAGCCGGCCCGCGATCTCGTTCCGCCGCATCTTCTCGCCGGTGCCAAGCCCGTGAAGGGCAAGTCGAAGGCATTCGGCGCGTAGCCACCCGGGAAAAGACGTAGAAGAACCCGTCGCGCATATCAGGAACCTCCGCGTTCCGCACGGCATCTCTCCCTGTGCCGGTTTGGAAATCTCCCCCGGACCAGGGGAGTGCGGATGGGGGACGATATGCGCGACATCACCCGAAGGGGTCTGCTCGGAGCGGGACTTGGGGCCGCGGCCGCGGTCACAGTGGCGGGCTGTGGCTCCAGTGGCCCGGGCGGATCCGGCCGTGGCCGGGGCGGTGACCAGGGCAAGGGGGCCAAGCCCTCGCCGTCGGCGGCGCAGGGCCGGCCGATCGGCGACGGCTCCACGTCCGACACCGGCAAGCAGCCCAACCAGCCGGGGCGTGAAGTTCCGCTGGAACCGGGGCAGACGCCGCCGCAATTCGTGATCTTTTCCTGGGACGGTGCGGGCGAGGTCGGCAACGGCCTCTTCCCGCGCTTTCTCGAACTCGCCAGGAACCATGACGCGGCGATGACCTTCTTCCTCTCCGGGATCTATCTCCTGCCCGAGTCGAAGAAGTCGCTCTACCGTCCGCCGAACAACTCGATCGGCGCGTCCGACATCGGTTATCTCACCGACGAACACATCAAGGACACCCTGAAGTACATACGCCAGGCGTGGCTCGACGGCCATGAGATAGGCACCCATTTCAACGGGCATTTCTGTGAGGGCCCCGGATCGGGTGGCAGCTGGTCGACCGCCGACTGGCAGAGTGAGATCGACCAGGCTGTGAAGTTCGTCACCGAATGGCGGACCAACAGCGGCTGGCACGACATCGATCCGCTGCCGTTCGACTACCGCAAGGAACTCGTCGGCGGCCGCACCCCGTGTCTGCTCGGCCAGGACCGTCTGCTGCCCGCCGCGAAAAAGCTGGGCTGGCGCTACGACGCCTCGTCGCCCGGCGGCCGTCAGATGTGGCCCGGCAAGCGGCTGGGCATCTGGGACCTGCCGCTCCAGCTGATGCCGTTCCCCGGGCACTCGTTCCAGGTCCTGTCCATGGACTACAACATCCTCGCCAATCAGTCCAAGAATTCGACCAAGGGCATGCCCTCGCGTTATCCGGGCTGGCGGAAGCAAGCCACGGAGGCGTATCTCGCGGGATTCAGCCGCGCCTACGAGTCCAATCGCGCGCCGTTCTTCATCGGCAATCACTTCGAACAGTGGAACGGCGGCATCTACATGGATGCCGTGGAGGAAGCGCTGAAGGGCATGGCCGGGAAGAAGGACGTACGGCTGGTCTCCTTCCGGCAGTTCTGCGACTGGCTCGACGCACAGGATCCCCAGGTGCTCGCGAAACTGCGGACCCTTGAGGTCGGCCAGGCACCGGCAGGCGGCTGGAACGCATTCCTTAAGGCTTCCTGACAACGGGCCTTATCGGGCACGCAGGGGGGCGCGGGAGATCGCCGCCGAGGCCATGCGAAACTTTTCACATGAGCCTCAGCCGTGCCCCTCGCGCCGCCCTGCTGACCGCACTGGTCGCCGCAGGTGCGCTCACCCTGTCGGCCTGCGGCGAAGGCGGGAAGTCCGGAGGCGGCGGCGACACCAACTTCGTCACCGGCTCCGGCGGCATCTCGACCGTCGCCAAGGGGGAGCGTCGGTCTCCGAACGAGCTCAAGGGCGAGACCCTGGAGGGCGACCAGCTCGACGTCGCCGATCTCCAGGGCAAGATCGTCGTGATGAACGTATGGGGATCATGGTGTCCGCCCTGCCGTTCCGAGGCCCCCTATTTCGCGAAGGTCGCGAAGGAGACCAAGGCGAAGGGCGTCGAGTTCGTCGGAATCAACACCCGGGACGCCAACAAGGGGCCGGCCCTCGCTTTCGAGAAGGACTACGGGATCGAGTACCCGAGCCTGTACGACCCGATCGGCAAACTGATCGTCAACGGCTTTCCCAAGGGCAGCCTCAATCCGCAGGCCATTCCCTCCACGATCGTGCTCGACCGGGACGGAAAGATCGCGGCCCGCTCGCTCAAGGCCCTCGACGACGAGGAACTGCACAAGATCATCGACCCGTTGATCGCGGAGAAGTGATCCTGTGGAAGTCCTCGCCGCAGCCTCCGAACTGAACAAGACGGTCCTCGGCGGCGCCCTGCTCCTCGCGCTGCCCATCGCCGTGCTCGGCGGGCTCGTCTCGTTCTTCTCGCCGTGCGTGCTGCCGCTCGTCCCCGGTTACCTCTCGTACGTCACCGGCGTCACGGGCACCGATCTCGCAGAGGCCCGGCGCGGCCGGATGGTCGCCGGTGCCTCCCTGTTCGTGCTCGGCTTCACCGCCGTCTTCGTCTCCGGCGGCGCGCTCTTCGGCTACTTCGGCTCCACCCTCCAGGCCGAGCGGGAGCTGCTGTCCAGGATCCTCGGCGTGCTGATGATCCTGCTGGGCGTGTTCTTCATGGGCATGATGCCGTGGCTCACGCAGCGCGAATTCCGCATCCACAAGCGGCCGGTGTCCGGGCTCGCGGGCGCGCCCGTGCTCGGCGCCCTGTTCGGCATCGGCTGGACGCCGTGCATCGGACCGACGCTCTCGTCCGTCCAGATCCTCGCGGCGGACCAGGCCAGCGCGGGCCGCGGGGCGCTGCTGACCGTCGCGTACTGCCTCGGCCTCGGGCTTCCGTTCATCCTCGCCGCGGTGGCGTTCCGCAAGGCGCTCGGCGCGTTCGGCTGGGTCAAGCGGCACTACGCCTGGGTGATGCGGATCGGCGGCATCATGATGATCGCGACCGGTCTGCTGCTGCTCACTGGCGTCTGGGACAGCATGGTCCAGTCGATGCAGAGCTGGTCCAACGGTTTCACGGTGGGGATCTGAACGTCCATGAGCAAGTACGACACCGACGAACGCGAGCTCGGCGCGGCCGGCGCCCAGCTGTCCACCGCCCCCACCGAGACCGCCGCGGACCAGACCGTCGGCGGCCCCGCCCTCGGAGTGATCGGCTGGGCACGCTGGTTCTGGCGGCAGCTGACCTCCATGCGGGTCGCGCTGATCCTGCTCTTCCTGCTGTCGCTCGGCGCGATCCCCGGCTCCCTCGTCCCGCAGAACAGCGTCGACGAGATGAAGGTGCAGGCGTTCAAGGACCGCCACGAGGTCCTCGGCCCCCTCTACGAGAAGCTGCAGTTCTTCGACGTCTACAGCTCGGTGTGGTTCTCGGCGATCTACATCCTGCTTTTCCTCTCGCTCATCGGCTGCATCGTGCCGCGCTCCTGGCAGTTCGTCGGTCAGCTGCGCAGCCGCCCGCCGGGCGCGCCGCGGCGGCTGACCCGGCTACCCGCGTACACGACGTGGCGGACGCAGGCCGAGCCGGAGCAGGTGCGCGAGGCGGCGCTCGCGCTGCTCGGCGGACGCCGCTTCCGCGCCCACACGGCGGGCGACGCGATCGCCGCGGAGAAGGGCTATCTGCGCGAGGCCGGCAATCTGGTCTTCCATGTCTCGCTGATCGTGATGCTGGTGGCGTTCGCCTTTGGCCAGCTGCTGAAGTCCGAGGGCGGCAAGCTGGTCGTCGAGGGCGGCGGCTTCTCCAACACGCTCACCCAGTACGACGACTTCAAGTCCGGTTCGCTGTTCGACACGGACGACCTGCCCCCCTTCAGCTTCAGCCTGGACGGCTTCACCGGCACGTATGAGAAGAACGGGCCGCAGCGCGGCACGCCGCGCACCTACGAGGCGGCCGTGACCTGGTCCGGGCCCGGCGGCACCGAGAAGAAGCAGATCATCGAGGTCAACAAGCCGCTGGAGGTGGACGGCACCAAGGTCTTCCTCAACGGCCACGGGTACGCACCCGTCGTCACCGTGCGGGACGGCAACGGCAAGGTGGTCTTCCAGGACGCCGTGCCGCTGCTGCCGATCGACAACAACATCACGTCGACCGGCGCCATCAAGGTGATGGACGGCTACCGTGACAAGAACGGCAAGAAGGACCAGCTGGGCTTCCAGGCGTTCTTCGTGCCGACGTTCGCGGGTCACGGCAAGGGCGACATGTTCTCCCAGTTCCCGGGCCTGGAGTACCCGGTGCTCGCGCTCACCGGCTACCACGGCAGCCTCGGTGTCGACGCGGGTCTGCCGCAGAACGTGTACCAGCTCGACACGCGCAAGATGAAGCAGTTCAAGGACGCCAAGGGCGACATCCTCAAGCAGCGGATCCGCCCCGGCGAAACCATGAAGCTGCCCGACGGCGCCGGCTCCATCACCTTCGAGAACGAGGTGAGAGAGTGGGCGACCTTCCAGATCACCCGTCAGCCCGCCACCGGCTGGGCGCTGAGCGGCGCGATCGCCGCCATCGCGGGCCTGGCCGCCTCGCTGTTCATCCAGCGCCGCCGCATCTGGGTGCGGGCCGTGCGCGGTGAGGACGGCGTGACGGTCGTCGAGATGGCCGGGCTCGGCCGCAGTGAGTCGGCGAAGCTCCCGGAGGAACTGGCCGGCCTGGCCGCGACACTCCATTCGAAGGCGCCGACAGCGCCTGAACCCGTAGACGTTCCTGCCGAAGGGGCTGAGAAGTGACTCTCGCCGCCGCAACCAACGAGAATCTGGCGGAGATCAGCAACTACCTGATCTATTCGTCGATGGCCGTCTACACGCTGGCCTTCCTCGCGCACATCGCCGAGTGGCTCTTCGGCAGCCGCAGCAAGGTGGCCCGCACGGCCGCCGCGCTCACCGCCCCCGCCGAGGCGGCCGAGGCCCCACCGGTCACCGTCCGGAACGCCGGCGGAACCGCGGTCCTTCAGAGGCCGAAGGTCGTCACCCGCGCCGCGAGCGGCGCCCGGGACGTGCCCGACGGCCCCGGCGCGCACGGCGGCACCGAACAGGGCGACCTGTACGGGCGGATCGCCGTGTCTCTCACCGCGCTCGCGTTCCTGCTGGAGGCGGCGGGCGTCGTCGCCCGCGCCCTGTCGGTGCAGCGCGCGCCGTGGGGCAACATGTACGAGTTCTCCACGACCTTCTCCACGGTCGCCGTCGGTGTGTACCTCGCCCTCCTGCTGGCCGGGAAGAACATCCGCTGGGCCGGGCTGCCGCTCGTCACCACCGTGCTGCTGGACCTCGGCTTCGCCGTGACCTACCTGTACACCGAGAGCGACCAGCTGGTGCCCGCCCTCGACTCGTACTGGCTGTGGATCCACGTCTCCACCGCGATCTTCTGTGGCGCCGTCTTCTACCTCGGTGCGGTCGGCGCCGTTCTCTACCTCTTCCGCGACGCCTACGAGCGCAAGCTCACCCGCGGCGGACAGCCAGGAAAGTTCGCCACCTCGGTCATGGAACGGCTGCCCTCGGCGGCCTCGCTCGACAAGTTCTCCTACCGCGTCAACGCGGCCGTCTTCCCGCTGTGGACGTTCACGATCATCGCGGGCGCCATCTGGGCCGGCGACGCGTGGGGCCGTTACTGGGGCTGGGACGCCAAGGAGGTCTGGTCCTTCATCACCTGGGTCGCGTACGCCGCCTATCTGCACGCCCGCGCCACCGCCGGCTGGAAGGGCCGCAAGGCCGCGTACATCGCGCTCGTCGCGTTCCTGTGCTTCCTGTGGAACTACTACGGCGTGAACATGTTCGTGAACAGCCTGCACTCGTACGCGGGCGTGGAGTGACGCGACAACCCTCGTGAGGTAGCGCCGACACCGCCGGCGAGTGACGCTGGAGGCATGAGTGACGTGATCCCCCAGGGCACCACCGAGACCCGGGACGACGGCACTCGCCTGCTGCGGTACGAGCTGCATCTGCCGCACCCGGTGATCCGGGTATGGGCCGCCGTCGCCACTCCCGAAGGACTGCCGGCCTGGCTCTGCGCCGCCGATCTCCTCGAACCGCGACTAGGCGGCGCCGTCACCCTGCGCTGGCTCAACGCCGATGCGGACGGTCGTTACATCGTTGCGGAGGGACATGTCACCGCGTGGGACGTGGAGCGGGTCGCCGAGTACACGGTCACCGTGCACGGCCGCATCCGCTTCCACCTGGAGCCGCACGGCGACGAGGGCACGGTGCTCCGCTTCACCAACGAACTGCGGTGCGACGACGAGGTGCTGCTCGACTGCCTGGCCGGCTGGCACCACCACTTCGAGCTGCTGGTCGCCGCGCTGGAGGGCAGGCCGACCACCGACTGGTCTACCTGGACCCCTGAGCGCTGGCAGCAGCTGCGGGACGCGTACGCGGCCGCGTGACCGCACGGGGGCGGCACTGCTGCGCGGCCGGTCAGTCCTTCTCGGCCGGTCGGTCCTTCTCGGCCGGTCGGTCCCTCTCGGCCGGTCAGTCCCTCTTGGGGATGCAGTCCACCGGCGGCGGCTCCTGATCCGGCCACGAGAACTCCTGGAACCGCAGCGTGCCGTCGGCGGCGAGCCGCACGATCGGCACCGCCTTGTTCCGCGGGTTGCCGTAGTTGTCCAGGCAGATCCAGCCGCTGGCGCCGTTCACCCGGAGCGAGCCCGTCAGATGGGGCCACTGGGCGGTCACATCGGTCAGCGCCGGGGCCTTCGCCGAGGTGCCGGTCGCGCGCCGGATGCCCTGCACGGCGGTCGCCATCGCGTCGTAGCCGATGATCGTCTGCCCGTCCTGAAGCTGGTTCGGCCCGATGTCGGCGCGCATCTCCGCGATGCCGTCGGCCAGTTGCCGGTACGCCGCCGCCGAGCCGCCCCTCGCGGGCAGCGGCCGTCCCGGGGCCTCGACCCAGGCGTCCGGGTGGGCGAGCGCCGCGTACTTCAGCGTCACCCGCGGCTTCTTCTCGCCCGGCCGCACCGCCAGGGCCTGCCGGTCCAGCTTGTCGTCCGAGCCGAGATAGGACGCCTCGTCACCGGTCAGGACCGTGAACCCGCGGCCGGCGCAGCCCGCTTTGCCGAGCTCCGAGACGAACACCCGCAGGGGAGTGTGGCGGCCCGCGAAGAACACCGTGTGCGCCTCGGTGTCGCAGATGTAGTGGGCGATGCTGTTGAAGACATTGCCAAGATTGCCCGGATTGTCGGGCTCCTCGCTGGAGGTGAACTGCCTCGGCTCGTAGACCTGGTCGGGCAGCTGCTCGTTGAACGCCTCGCGCAGCGTCTGCGCATAGCGGTCGTCCGGATTGGTGTCGTAGACGAGCAGGGCGCTGCGGTCGACGGATTTGGCGTGGAACACCAGCGCCCGGGCCTCATCCTTGTTGGTGGGGGAGACGCGGGCGAGGCCGGGGACGTTGGTGATGTCGTCGGCGGTGATGGTGGAGCCGACCATCGGAATCCGGTGACGGGCCAGCAGGGCGACGGCCTGCTTGTTCGCGGTGTTGCTGGTGGCAATGCCGGTCACCACGCGCAGCTGCTCGGGGCCGTCGACCATGGTGACCAGCTGGTTCGCCACGTCCTCCCAGTAGTGGCCCAGATTGCCGGTGTTGGCCAGCAGCAGACGGATCTTGGGCGGCCGGCCCTCTGCCCGGTTGGCGAGCCGCTGCTGCACGTACACGCCCTGCAACTCGTGCCGCATCTTCCTCAGCTGCTCCGGCGCCTTGGAGCTGAACGGCATCATCACCGCGACCGAGACCGCCAGCTGCTCGGAGTCGTCCACTGTTCTGTTCTCGGCACCGATGGCGCGGGCGACCTCCTGTATCTCCTTCACCCCGAAGTGGTAGCCGGTCGCCGAGACGCCGATGCACTCGTCGCTGCCCTCGGGCTTCACCACGCCCGTCGCGCACGAGCGGTCCGGGTCGAGCACGCCCGGGCCGAACAGCACGGCCAGCACGACCGCGGTCGCGGCGCCGACCCCGATGAGGATCTTCGTCAGGTTGTTCATCAGTCGTTCCCCCCACTCGCCCGGATCCGCCGGGAACAGTCGCACTCCCACAGCGGACGACCCGACCGGATGCTCTCCGCCCATTGCGTGGCGGCGTCGGTGAGTACGGAGCTGTCGGCGACGTCGTCCCGCAGCGCGTACAGCGCGCCGTGGACTGCCGCCTCCAGCCGCGCCTCGGGCAGTTCCAGCCAGTCCTGCGCGAGCCAGGCGGCGTTCAGCAGCCGCTCGACGCGCCGCTCCGGGTCGCGGTGCCCGCCCGTGAACGCGAGACGGCGCCGCTGCGCGAGCCCGTCGAAGCACGGCGCGGACGCGATGTGCAGCAGTTCCTCCAGCCAGCCCGACGTGTCCGGGCGGCCGAGGGAGCCGGTCAGGTGCGCGACGGCCCCCTGGGTCCGGCCGATCGCCAGCTCGTGGTGGTACGCGTGCCAGGAGACGGGCCCGGCCGCCGCGTAGTGCATCACCAGCCGGGAGTGCATGCCGAGCCAGGAGGAGTGGTCGGCGTCCAGGTGGTAGAGCCGGTGCAGCAGCAGGGTGCGCAAGCAGTGGTCGGCCACGAAGTGCCGCTCGCAGCGCGGCCATCCGTCGGCGTCGAGCGCATGGCGCAGCTCCGCGGTCGTCATGCCGGCCGCCGCCGGGAGCAGCAGCTCGGCAGAGCGCGCGTCCGCGGCCGGGGACAGCCGGGTGAGCAGTTCGCCCATTTCCCCCGGGGCCAGCTCCTCCCGCACGGCTTCGGCCAGGGTCGGCCCGGTGGCCGCCTGCAACGGGGTCGCCGGCCGGTGCCGCAGCAGCGAACGCAGCGTCAGCGTCGCCAGGGCGGCCGGCGCGAGCGGGCCGGGGGCCGTGGCGGCCCCCGGCGTGGTCCGCAGGTGCTCGATCGCGTCCGTCATCCGGGTCATGGCCAGCGGCCGTCCTCCGGTGAACCGGTAGAGCGCACGCGGCAGTCCGGGCGGCAGCATCGCGTCCGGGTCGACATGGCTGAGCAGACCGTCGGAGGTCTCGGGACCGGCCGACGGCAGCGGCGGATACGGCACCACGACCATGGGGTGCCGGCACAGCCCGTCGCCCCGGCTGCCGGCCAGGCCCACCGCGGAGCTGAGCGACGCCAGCCGGTGCGCGCCCTGAAGCACCGACGGGTCGCCGCGCCGGAACGCGGCGTACATGACGACCCGGTCCGGATGGCCGGTCGAGCGGTGGGTGAGGCAGTCCCGCACCAGCTGCTCGCCCAGCTCGTCGTGGGCGTTGTCCAGCAGCATCAGCGGACGGCCCGTGCGCAGCAGCCAGCCACCGGCCGTCCGGTACGCCGCGTCCAGGTCGGCGCGCAGTGCCTGCCCGAGGAAGTACTCGGCGCGCCGTCGCTGGTCACCGCCGAGGCGGAAGTGACTGCCCAGCAGGGTCAGCCCCCAGCGGGCGCTGCCCTGCGCGCCCGGATAGGCCCCGTACCAGCCGACGGCCTTGCGGCTGCCGCGCTGGAACAGCTCCTGCAGCAGCACCTCCACCGACACCTCGATGAACTTCTGCACCGGAGGCAGCGGCATCGGCAGCGCCGCGTACGCCGCCATCAGCTTGGCCACCCAGCTCTGCACGACCGGCGCCCAGTTGCCGCGTGACGGCGAGATGAGCTCCAGGCGGCGCAGTTCGGCGGCGATGCGCTCGTCCTGGTCGGCGTTCCACGTGCCCGAGGCGACCGCGACCAGGCCGGCGAACAGCCGGGTCATGTGCAGCGTCGGCGCACGGGGCGGCCCCGCGCTCGTGAACCCGATGCCCAGCAGCCGCAGCGCCTCCGTCACCAGCGACCGCGACTCCGGCGACTCGGCCGCGCCGGTGCGCAGCGCGTCGTCCGCGCAGTCCAGGTACGCGGTGGGCGTAACGGGTCCGCAGACGTCGCGCAGCCAGGCGAAGTCGTACGTCTTGCCCATGCCGCGGCCACCGACGACGGCGACCACGGGAGGTGGCAGTGCCTTGCAGTACGGGCGGAAGGTGCGGCCGGCGACTTCGGCGCCGGCGAGATGGGACGTGAGCTGCGCGAGCAGTTCGCTCCTCGCGGCGAGTTGATCCCTCAAAAACGACTCCCGAGCGGTCAAGTGGCGCCAGGGAACATCCAGTTGTCAACCATGATATGGCCTGTCGGGCAGCTGGGCCGAGGAATTCTCACGTTTTCGTGTTCAGTCTGTTACGCGCCGTTGCCGGAGCCGTCGCCAGGTCGCCGTGGCCCCGGAGCCGGGCGGTATCACGGGGCTGCGCGGGATCACGGAGCGGCGCGGGGCTCACTCGCCGATGTCCTCGTTCCACAGGTCGGGGTGCTCCTCGATGAAGGCGCGCATCATCGCCGCGCACCCGGCGTCGTCCAGCAGCACGACCTCCACGCCGTGCTCCGCCAGCCAGTCGTGGCCGCCGTGGAAGGTCCGCGCTTCGCCGATCACCACCCGGGAGATCCGGAACTGCCGCACCAGACCGCTGCAGTACCAGCACGGCGAGAGCGTGGTCACCATGGTGGTGCCCCGGTACGACCGCTGCCTGCCCGCCGCGCGGAACGCCGCCGTCTCCGCGTGCGTCGACGGATCGCCGTCCTGCACACGCCGGTTGCGGCCGCACCCCAGCAGGCGGCCGTCGGCCCCGTACAGCGCCGCACCGATCGGGATGCCTCCCTCGGCGAGCCCCGCCCGCGCCTCGGCGACGGCGGTGGCGAGCCACCTGCGGGCCTCTGCTTCGTTCATGACCGCACTCTTCCCCGACGGGCCCCGGCATCACCTCATCGGCGCGCCCGATGACCCCATCGGCAGGACGTGGCGTACGTCAGCTCGGCGGCGGCCCGCGTGAAGCTGAGGACGGTGGCGACCTTCTCGAAGGTCACCAGGAGCCGGAGCTCCATCAGCTGTCCTCGTCCTCGCCATGCTCGCGGCGCTTCAGCTCCTCCTCGCGGCGGCGCAGGTCGGCCTCCCAGTCCTTGAGCAGCGACTCGTCCTTCTTGTTCTCTTCCTTGATGGACTTCAGGAACTCCGGATTGTCGTCCGGCGCGACCCACTGCGTGCGGTGGTTGCGGTGCCACTCGGAAGGGGTGCGGCCGCCGGCGGGTGCGTGCCGCATCTTCCCCGCGGCGAACCAGACGATCGGCCCGACGACCCAGAACAGCAGGATGATGAAGATCCAGGCGAGTTTGGGCAGGTGCTTCGCCTCGTCCTCGGGGGTGTTCAGACAGTCGATGAACGCGTAGATCGTCAGCGCCAGCGGCAGGATGTACATCAGTGCCCTGAGCATGTGGGACAGCCCCCTGAAGACATAGGCGGGGCCGTGTTCCCCGGCCCCGGTGACGGGCCCAGGGTAGCCCTTGGCCGATACTTGACCCCATGGCTTACGACGATCTTCGCTCCTTCCTCCGGGCGCTGGAGCGCGAGGGCGACCTCAAGCGCATCAAGGCCGAAGTCGACCCGTATCTGGAGGTCGGGGAGATCGTCGACCGGGTGAACAAGGCCGGCGGCCCCGCCCTCCTCTTCGAGAACGTGCGCGGCTCGGCGATGCCGCTCGCGATGAACGTGTTCGGCACCGACCGCCGGCTGCTGAAGTCGCTCGGCCTGACGTCCTACGAGGACATCAGCGACAAGATCGGCGGCCTGCTCAAGCCGGAACTGCCGCACGGGTTCGTCGGGGTGCGCGAGGCGTTCGGCAAGCTCGGCTCGATGGTGCACGTGCCGCCGAAGAAGGTGAAGGACGCGCCCGTGCAGGAGGTCGTCCGCACCGGCGACGACGTCGACCTGGACGCCCTGCCCGCGCTGTTCACCTGGCCCGAGGACGGCGGCTCGTTCTTCAACCTGGGTCTCACGCACACCAAGGACCCGGAGTCCGGCGTGCGCAACCTCGGTCTCTACCGCCTCCAGCGCCACGACAGGCGCACCATCGGCATGCACTGGCAGATCCACAAGGACAGCCGCAACCACTACCAGGTCGCCGCCAAGCGGGGCGAGCGGCTGCCGGTCGCGATCGCCTTCGGCTGCCCGCCGGCCGTGACGTACGCGTCGACCGCGCCGCTGCCCGGCGACATCGACGAGTACCTGTTCGCGGGGTTCGTCGCGGGCAAGCGGATCGAGATGGTCGACTGCAAGACCGTGCCGCTCCAGGTCCCGGCGAACGCGGAGGTCGTACTGGAGGGCTGGCTGGAGCCGGGGAAGATGCTGCCCGAGGGCCCCTTCGGCGACCACACCGGCTTCTACACGCCGCAGGAGCCGTTCCCGGCGCTGACCATCGACTGCGTCACGATGCGCAAGCGGCCGCTGCTGCAGTCGATCGTGGTGGGCCGGCCGCCGACGGAGGACGGCCCGCTGGGCCGCGCGACGGAGCGGTTCTTCCTGCCCCTGCTCAAGATCATCGTGCCGGACATCGTGGACCATCACCTGCCGGAGTCGGGTGGTTTCCACAACTGCGCGATCGTCTCGATCGACAAGAAGTACCCGAAGCACGCGCAGAAGGTCATGCACGCCATCTGGGGCGCGCACATGATGTCGCTGACCAAGCTGATCGTGGTCGTCGACGCCGACTGCGACGTCCACGACCTGCACGAAGTCTCCTGGCGGGCGCTGGGCAACACGGACTACGCCCGCGACCTCACCGTCGTCGAGGGCCCCGTCGACCACCTCGACCACGCCTCCTACCAGCAGTTCTGGGGCGGCAAGGCGGGCATCGACGCGACGAGGAAGCTCCCCGAGGAGGGCTACACCCGGGACGGCGGCTGGCCGGAGATGGTCGTGTCGGACCCCGATACGGCGGCGCTCGTGGACCGCCGCTGGAAGGAGTACGGACTGTGAGTCCCATCGCCGTGGGCGGTCCGGCCCTCTTCATCGGCACCGACACCGATTACGTGGCCCTCGTGCGGCCCGAGCTCGACCCCACCGACCCGGGCGTCCGGCTGGCCGCCGAGCAGGCGGGCGTCGCGCCCGAGGAGTTCGCGGGCGCCGGCGACACCTGGACGGTCCTCTTCGAGACCGACGGTGAGGGCGACGGCTTCGAGCTGCCCGGTGTACGCGACGCGGAGCCGGCCGGCTTCGCGGAGCGGCTGCGCGCCGAGCTCGACGCGGCGGCCGGGCCGTTCACGGTCGACGGCGGCGCCGTGCTGCGTCTGGACGCCCAACCGGCCGGCCCGGACGCGTACGCCTTCATGGCGCACCTCACGCCGCCCGACGACGCCGCGACACCGCTCACCGTGGTGACGGGCCCCCTGCCCGTCGCCGGGCTGCTGGCCGACCTCGACGCGTTCCTCGGGAGCCTCGCATGATGACGACCGCCGACGGGGTCGTGGGTCCGGGCCCGGCGGAGCGGCCCGGCCGTACCAAGGCGTTCCTGCGCCTGGTGATGATCGAGCACTCGGTGTTCGCGCTGCCGTTCGCCTACATCGCCTCGCTCACCGCGATGTTCCAGCTCGACCGGAACGTCCACTGGGTGAAGCTCCTGCTCGTCACCGTCGCGATGGTCGGCCTGCGGACCTTCGCGATGGCGTGCAACCGGATCATCGACCGCGAGATCGACGCCCGCAATCCGCGCACGGCCTCGCGCGAGCTGGTCACCGGCGCGGTGTCCGTCCGCTCGGCCTGGACGGGCGCGCTCGTCGCCCTCGTCGTCTTCCTCGGGGCCGCGGCCCTGCTCAACCCGCTGTGCCTGGCGCTCGCGCCGGTCGCCGTGGTGCCGATGGTGGTCTATCCGTACGGCAAGCGGTTCACCAACTTCCCGCACGCCATCCTCGGTCTCGCCCAGGCCATGGGCCCGGTCGGCGCGTGGATCGCGATCACGGGCGCGTGGTCGTGGGAGGCGGTGCTCCTCGGGCTCGCGGTGGGGGTGTGGATCGGCGGCTTCGACCTGATCTTCGCCTGCCAGGACGTCCAGGCGGACCGGGCCCACGGCGTGCTGTCGGTCCCGGCCCGTTTCGGCGTCCCGGCGGCGCTGTACGGGGCGCGCGGTTGCCATGTCGTGACGATGGCCCTGTTCGTCTGGTACGCGCTGGCGACGGACGCGGGCGTGTTCCTGTGGCTGGGCCTGGCGGTCGTGGCGGCGGCGTTCCTCTACGAGCACTCGATCGTGCGCCCGCACGACCTGTCGCGCCTGAACAGGGCGTTCTTCACGACCAACGGCTTCATCGGGATCTCGCTCTTCGTCTGCGCCTCGGTGGACCTTATCGCTCGGGGTCTCACCTTCTAGCCCGATCGGGTGGTCGGCGGTCGAGTCGCCGTACGGCGTGATGGGACGTCGTAGCGTGTGACGCGTTGCTCCCCGCTGGGGATGTTCCGAAGGCGATGCCCAGGAAACCGTTCACGGTGAAGTGCTCCCCGCCCCTGCGGGGATGGGGAGGCGGTTGTGTCCGGAACAGACAGCGACTGTCCTCGCTCGCGACTCGCGTCGCTCGAGGATGCGTACCCAGGGCACCAGGTCGAGATTGTCGGCGGTGAACAGGTGCTGAGTGGAAGACGGCCGACCTGCGGTCACACGGTCCACAGCCTGTGGCGCACTCTGAGATCGCAGGTGCCTGCGGGTTGGGGATTCATCTCCGACGTGGCGATCCCCGTCGACGACGCGAACGAATTCTGCCCCGACCTCGCCGTGATCCCCGCCGCCGAGGTCGCCAAGAACCTCAGCGCGTACTCCCCCGAGCTCATCGAGCTCGCTGTCGAGGTCGTCTCGCCGAGCAGCGTGCGCAACGACTACGAGGTCAAGGACCGGGCGTACGCCCGGCGCGGCATCCCGCACTACCTGATCTTCGACCCGTACGAGCAGCACTGCGTGACGCTGTGGAACCCGGGACCGGACGGGTACCTCGGCCGGGACACCATTCCTTATGGCAAGACCATCACCGTGGAGACGGGCATCGGCACGTTCTCGGTGGACACGTCCAAGCTGCCGGTGGACCCGCGCTCCTGACGCACCCCGGCCGGCTCACCTCGTCCGGGGCGGACGGGAGCCGCGGAAGACGAACGCCGCCGCCACGCCCGCCAGCAGGCCGAACAGGTGGCCCTGCCAGCTGACCCCCGTGTTCGCCGGGGATATGCCGGCCAGGATCGAGCTGCCCCAGACCGCGCCGACTACCAGGCCCACCACCGCGTCCCGCATCCGGCGCTCGACGAAGCCTCGGGTCACCAGGTAGCCGAAGAGGCCGAAGACCAGGCCCGACGCGCCCGCCGTGTTGACGTCAGCGGGGGAGAACAGCCAGACGCCGACGCCGTCGATCAGGATGATCAGCAGGGACACGGCGAGGAAGCGGCGGATGCCGCCGAGTGCGGCGAGGAAGCCGAAGATCAGCAGGGGGACGCTGTTCGCCGCGACATGACCGAAACCGAAGTGCATGAATGCCGACGGGACGATGTCGATCAGCTCGCCGGGCTCGCGCGACACGACTCCGTACGCGTCGAGCGCGTGGCCCGTTGCCACGTCGACCGCTTCGAGCAGCCACAGCAGGGCGACCCAGGCCAGCATCAGCTTGACCGCCGCTCGGGCGCGATCACTCCGGCGCCCTGCGAGGTGAGTGTCTGCCATCGCGATCCCCCTCGGGTCCTACGTCTGACACCCACCGGAACGTCCGGCGCACCTGGCGCAGTTCCGTGCCCGCGCGGCCGGATAGGCTCACCCGTGTGGAGCCGCAGGAATGGAACAGTCGTCGGCCGTGGGTCGTGGGGGTGTCGGGTGCCTCCGGCACGCCGTACGCCGCCGCCGTGCTGCGGGCGCTGCTCGCCGCCGGCGAGAGCGTGGACCTCGTCGTCAGCCGAGCCTCGCGGCTGACACTGCTCGACGAGACGGGAATCGCGTTCCGGGACGCGCACTGGCGGGACGACCTGCGTCAGTGGCTGGCGAGGGGCGCGGACGGCAAGCCGGACGCATTCGACGTCGATGTGGACGATGTGCGGCACTGGGCCGCGGGGGACCTCGCGGCCGGACCGTCGTCGGGCTCGTACCCGGTCAAGGGGATGCTGATCGTGCCCGCGTCGACCGCGTGCGTGGCGGGTGTGGCGCTGGGGCTTTCGAAGGACCTTCTCCAGCGGGCGGCGAGCGTGACGCTCAAGGAGCGGCGCAGGCTGGTGGTCGCCGTGCGGGAGACCCCGCTGAACGGGCAGACGCTGAAGCATCTGGTGACGCTGGACGAGGCGGGCGCCGTGGTGCTGCCCGCCTCTCCGGCGTTCTACGCGGGGGCGACGCACATCCAGGATCTGGTGGACTTCGTCGCCGGGCGGGTGCTGGACGCGGCAGGGGTGCCGCACAGCCTGTACCGCCGCTGGAAGGGGGAGCTCGGTGGTGGCTCCGCAGACGATTAGCGCTTCTTGCCGCGGCGCGGTGCGCGGGTCCGGTCGACCTGGCGGGCGGCAGAGGGCCGGTGGGCACGCGAGCGGTTGGCCAGCTCCTGCAGCTGTCGCATGTGGGCGTAGGCCATCTCGATCGTGTACACGGTGAGTGTCATCTCCTGTATGGATCCGGATCCTTGTGGGATCAGCTGTGATCATTTGAGTGATTCGCAGGGTGTCGTCCCTGCGTGCCTTAGATTCTATACGTAAACTTGTGGTATCGCTGAATAATGGAAGGCACAGGCATATGGACGCCGTGGACAGGCAGCTCATCCAGGCCCTGCGCGAGAACGGCAGGGCCTCGTACGCCGAGCTCGGCCGGCTCGTGGGGCTCTCCGGCCCCTCCGTGACCGACCGCATCAACCGCCTGGAGGCGGCGGGGGTCATCACCGGCTACCGCGCCACGGTGGACGCGGCCTCGCTCGGCCTCGGGGTCACGGCGCTCATCGGCATCTCGCTCTCCGACGCCGCTGACCACGAGGATGTGGCGCGCCGGCTCCGGGACCTCGCCGAGATCGAGGACTGCTGGTTCATCGCGGGCGACGACTCGTACATGCTCAAGGTGCGCGCCAGCGACGTCGACGGTCTGGAGAAGACCATCCGCCGGCTCTCCGGCACCCGCGGCGTCTCGCGCACGCGCACCACCATCGTCCTGTCCACCAAGTGGGAGAACCGCGTCGGCGACCTGCCCGACGAGGCCTGAACTCCGCCCGCCGCAGCACCCCCCCGCCGTGCCGCCCCGCCCGTGAAGTGACGCGAGGGCGGGGGAGTACGGTGGGCGGAGCCTGTTTTACGTGGAGATATGGGAGGCGCCCGGATGACTGCATCTATTCAGGATGTGGGTCTCAAGCGCGAGCTGGAGGAGAAGGTCCGGGCCGGTGAGCGGCTGACCCGCGAGGACGGCATCGCCCTCTACGAGTCGGACGACCTGGCCTGGCTCGGCGGTCTCGCCCACGAGGTGCGCACGCGCAAGAACGGTGACGTCGTCCACTTCAACGTCAACCGCCACCTCAACATGACCAACGTGTGCACCGCGTCGTGCGCCTACTGCTCGTTCCAGCGCAAGCCGGGCGAGAAGGACGCGTACACCATGCGCATCGAGGAGGCCGTCCGCCTCGCCAAGGCGATGGAGAACGAGAACCTCACCGAGCTGCACATCGTCAACGGCCTCCACCCCAACCTGCCGTGGCGCTACTACCCCCGCTCGCTCTCCGAGCTGAAGAAGGCCCTGCCCAACGTCTCCCTCAAGGCGTTCACCGCCACCGAGATCCACCACTTCGAGACCATCTCCGGCCTCAGCGCCTCCGAGATCCTCGACGAGCTCATCGAGGCCGGTCTGGAGTCGCTGACCGGTGGCGGCGCCGAGATCTTCGACTGGGAGGTCCGGCAGCACATCGTCGACCACCGCACCCACTGGGAGGACTGGTCGCGCATCCACCGCCTGGCGCACGAGAAGGGGCTCAAGACCCCGTGCACCATGCTGTACGGGCACATCGAGGAGCCGCGCCACCGCGTCGATCACGTGCTGCGGCTGCGTGAACTCCAGGACGAGACCGGCGGTTTCCAGGTCTTCATCCCGCTGCGCTACCAGCACGACTTCGTCGACATGCAGGACGGCAAGGTCCGCAACAGGCTCCAGGCGCGCACGACCATGGCGACGGGCGCCGAGGCGCTCAAGACGTTCGCGGTCTCCCGCCTGCTGTTCGACAACGTCCAGCACGTCAAGGTCTTCTGGGTGATGCACGGTGTGCAGACCGCCCAACTCGCCCTCCAGCACGGGGCCGACGACATGGACGGCTCGGTCGTCGAGTACAAGATCACGCACGACGCGGACAACTACGGGACGCCCAACAAGCTGACCCGTGACGATCTGCTCGACCTGATCCGCGACGCCGGGTTCCGCCCGGTCGAGCGCAACACGCGCTACGAGATCATCCGTGAGTACCCGGGCCCGGACGCCGACCGCCGCGAGTCTCCGCAGCCGATGCGCGTCTGACCGGCTCGGGCGCTCGGCCCGAGGCGCGTTGCGGTGGGCGTGTGTCGGGCGGCGCGTCTCGCCCAGCGGAATGCTCGGGGGCCCGGCGGAAGTTTTCCTACGCTGGGCCCCATGGCCCTCACCTTCGAACTGGACCCGCCCGGCGGGCCCGCCCTGCGCGACGGCGTCCTCTCCCTGTGGGCCGACGTCAGCAACGCGGGCGGTTCCGTGGGATTCGTGCCGCCCGTCACGGTCGACGACATCCGGCCGGAGTGGGTGAAACACCTCACCGCCATGGCCGAGGGACGGATGCGGCTCCTCGTCGGACGCGACGAGGACGGCGAGATCGCGGCCACCGCCTTCCTCGCACACAACGATCACCGCCTGATGAGGCACTGGATCTGGCTCTACACCGTCATGGTCCACCCCTGTCACCAGGGCAAGGGCTACGGGCGCGGGCTGATGGCCGAGGCCGCGGACGTCGCCCGCGGCCTCGAAGGCGTGGAGGCGATACGCCTCACCTGCCGCGGCGGCACCGGTGCCGACCGCTTCTATGCCGCCTGCGGGTACAAGGAGGTCGGCCGCGTGCCGGGCGCGATCCGCGTCGCGGAGGGCGACGACCGCGACGATGTCATCATGCTCCTGCCGCTGAACTGATCTTGCGGGCCGCATGCTTCACTGGACAGGCACCCGAAGTCGTACCAAGGAAGAAGGCCCGCCGTGTCCGCAGGAAAGTCGAGCGCCGCCATCCGGTACACCGCGATGCGGCTCGCGATCTTCGTCGGCTGCTTCGTCGTCGTCGCCGCTCTCGTCCAGGTCGGCGCCCTGCCCAAGGGGCTCGGCGACGCCAACTTCGCCTGGGTGGTCCTGCTCGCCCTGGTACTGTCCGCACCGCTGAGCTTCGTGCTCCTGCGCAAGCAGCGCGACGCCATGTCCGAGCAGATCGTCACCAAGGTGGACAAGGCCAAGGCGCGCCTGGAGGCCAACCGATCGCAGGAGGACGGCGTCACGCAGTAGCGCGTGCGCCGTACGCGGGGCCACGTCGCCTGCGCGTGGCCCGCCGGGGCCGTGGGGGTCCCCAAGGGGGAGCGTTGAGGTTCTGACCCGGCATCACAGCGGCGCCGCGCATTCGCGCACGGGCGCCGCACCCTTGTTCCCCTCCTTCGCCGTCCCGTTCGGCGCCACCGCCAAGATGGACGGCTGCGCCGCGATCTGCCCGGCACTCGCCGCGGTCTTCATCGCGCAGATCTTCGACGCGCAGCTGGGCATCAAGGAGTACGTGCTGATCGCGTTCGTCTCGGTCGTCGTCTCGGTCGCCACGGCGGGCCTGACCGGCGCGACCGTGATGCTCACCCTGACCCTGTCGACGCTGGGCCTCCGCTGGAGGGCGTGGGTCTGCTGATGACGATCGACCCGGCCTCGACATGATGCGGACCGTCACGAACGTGCCGGCCAGGCGCTGGTCCCGGTCCTCTTCGCCGCCCGCGAGAACATCCTCGACCGTCACGCGTACCGGACGGCGACGTCCTAGCCGATCGACGAGCCGAGGTGAGCGACGCCGAGGTGAGCGACGCCGGCCGTGAGGCCGCGGTCCCGGTCGCCGTGTAGCGAGGGGTCCCGCAGGACGAAGCCCCACAGGTCGCAGCGCCCCGGAACCGCAGGGATCCGGGGCGCTCGCGCGCTAGCGGGGGCCGGCGGCCGGGGATGAGTGGCACCGATCACATCAGGACGATCTTTCTCTTCGCCGTCCTGCGGCGTTCGGTCGGTGCTTCTGTCGGGTCGTAGTCTTACGGCTGAGCAAGGGGACGGGGCGGGGGAGGAACGTCGACAATGGGTGCGGTGAAGGGCGTGAGGGCCAAGCGCATGCCGCGGGCCGTGCGCGAGCAGCAGATGATGGACGCCGCCGTGCAGACCTTCGGGCAGCGGGGCTACCGGGCCGCCTCGATGGACGAGATCGCCGAGCTCGCCGGGGTGTCCAAGCCGCTCGTCTATCTGTATCTGAATTCCAAGGAAGAGCTGTTCACCGCCTGCATACGGCGGGAGGCCAAGGCTCTGACGGAGGCCGTGCAGGCGGCCGTCGAGCCGGGCCTATCGGCCGACCGGCAGATGTGGGCAGGGCTCGAGGCGTTCTTCCGGCACACCGCCGAGAACCCCGACGGATGGTCCGTACTGCACCACCAGGCGTGTACGCACGGCGAGCCGTTCGCTGCCGAAGTGGCGAAGATGCGCGAGGAGATCGCGGCGTTCGTGACGGGGCTGATCGCGGTCGCCGCCCGCCAGGGCATGCCGCCCGCCGCGCACCGCGAAGCCGAACTGGCCGAGCGGGACGTGGCCGGCCTGGCCCAGGCACTGGTGGGCGCCGCCGAGTCGCTCGCCGCGTGGGCGAACGAGACGGGCGGTGTCTCGGCCAAGGAGTCCGCGGGCCTGCTGATGAACTTCGCCTGGACGGGCCTCGACCGCCTGATGCGCGGGGAGCGCTGGAGTCCGCGGTGACGTTCCCTGGGGCCCGGCCCGCCGTCGCCCCCGTCCGGTCGGCGTTCCGCGGCGTCAGGACGGCGGCGGGCTCTCCACCATGACCACCTCGAACTCCTCCAGCGACCGCAGGGTCGCCCGCGCCCTGCTCGTGGCTTCCCCCCGCAGCGCGGCGACGGGACTGCGCGAGGCCGCGAGGCTGTCCTTGTCGGCGTAGAGCGTGCCCACCGCGCCGCGCCCGGCAGCGCGGTCGACGAGGAGCGATCCGCCGAGGAAGCCGGTCATGGTCCGCAGCCGCGGCAGGACGCCGTTCTCGAAGGCGTCGACCAGGGTGTCCGCGTCGGACGGGGCGAAATCCAGCCGGACCAGCCGGAAACGGGCGCCCTCGGGGACCGACTCCGCGCGGGCGGCGACCGCGGCCTCCCAGTTGTCGACCGTCACGGTCGTCGCGAACGACGACAGCACCTGGGCGCGCACCTTCCCCATGCGGTCGGCGCTCGCCTGCATGGCCGCTTCGTCTTCCCACCACGTTCCGGTCACCAGCTTGCCGAGCTCACGGTCCGCGAACATGCCCGCGCCCCGGAAGCCGGGCTCCCCGGTGAGCTGCTGCCTGCCTTCCGTGGTCAGTGCCTGCACGGCCTCGTCGAGCGTGGCCGGATCACCTGTCGCATACGTCGTACGAACGAACATGGCTCCATGCGACGGCCGGTTCGCACAGCAGGCAAGGCGGCACGCGCGTTCGGGTGACAGCCTCACCCTCCGTACGTCATGGCGTGACGTGTACGCGCAGAGATCGAACGGGATCGCGCGGCGGAGATCGACGCGCTGTTCACGAAGCCGCCGACCAGGCGGTAGCGCCCGCTCCGGAAAGGGCAGGAGCCCCGGTCCGTACGGAACGGGGCTCCTTGGGTACTGCTGAGTCGTGCGCGATCGCCGACCCTGGCTGACTAGGCCGGGGTGACGTTCTCCGCCTGCGGGCCCTTCGGGCCCTGGGTGACGTCGAAGTTCACGACCTGGTTCTCCTCGAGGGAGCGGAACCCGGACGCGTTGATCGCGGAGTAGTGGACGAAGACATCCGGGCCGCCGCCGTCCTGGGCGATGAAGCCGAAGCCCTTTTCAGCGTTGAACCACTTGACGGTTCCGGTAGCCATAAGCCCTCCTATGGGCCAAAGGGTTGCCCTGCTCCAGAACCTGCAAGAAGTCTGAAAACTACAAAAGCCTGCGGGTTACATGCTCCGCAGGCTCTGTACTGCAAGGGAAACCAAACTGCAACTTGCGTTGAGCCTAGCACGCAGCGTGCGCGCAGCGGTAGAGGGAAAGATCACGTCACCCGGACGTTTGATTCCGGCCCGCTGCGCTGACGAACCGCAGCTCGGACCGGCCGCACGGACGCCATCGCGCGGCCCCGGCGGGTACCGCCCCCGGACCCGGGGGCTAGCCTCACGACGTGGACAGTCACGGTGAAAGCACAGCAACAACCGCCAGCCGTCGCAGCCGGCCGCGGGTCGGCCACATCCAGTTCCTGAACTGTCTGCCTCTTTACTGGGGCCTTGCGAGAACGGGAACTCTTCTCGACCTGGAGCTGACGAAGGACACCCCGGAGAAGCTCAGCGAGAGCCTTGTGCGCGGTGAACTCGACATCGCGCCGATCACGCTCGTGGAATTCCTTCGCAATGCCGGCGAGCTCGTCGCATTTCCCGACCTCGCGGTCGGCTGCGACGGCCCCGTGATGTCCTGCGTGATCGTCTCCCAGCTGCCGCTGGAGCAGCTGGACGGGGCACGGGTCGCGCTCGGGTCCACCTCCCGCACCTCCGTGCGCCTCGCCCAGCTGCTGCTCGCCGAGCAGTACCAGGTGGCGCCCGACTACTTCACCTGCCCGCCGGACCTCGGCGTGATGATGCAGGAGGCGGACGCCGCCGTCCTCATCGGCGACGCCGCCCTGCGTGCCTCGCTGCACGACGCGCCCCGTCTCGGGCTGAAGGTCCACGACCTCGGGCAGATGTGGAAGGACTGGACCGGGCTGCCGTTCGTCTTCGCCGTGTGGGCGGCCCGCAAGGACTATCTGGCCCGCGAGCCCGGCGTCGTGCACCAGGTCCACGAGGCCTTCCTCGCCTCGCGCGACCTGTCCCTGGAAGAGGTCGGGAAGGTCGCCGAGCAGGCGGCGCGCTGGGAGAGCTTCGACGCGGAGCTGCTGGAGCGCTACTTCACGACGCTGGACTTCCGCTTCGGCCCCGATCAGCTCGCGGGCGTACGGGAGTTCGCGCGCAGGACGGGACCGACGACCGGCTTCCCGGCCGATGTGCACGTGGAACTGCTCGACGGCCACCGCTGACCCACCTCACCGTGGGCTCCTCGACCGGTGCCGATGCCCCTACCTCCCGGTGGCTGCTCGGCCGGTGACCGCTGCGCCGCTCAGGTCGGCCTCCTTGAAGGCCACCGCCCACCCCCTAGGCTGTTGGCCGACGGTCTCTGCCAGGGCCCTGGCGCCAGGACTGACGGGGGAGTCGAGATGCAGCCGCTGGATCCGGGTGAGCCGCGCGTCATCGGTGCGTACCGGCTGCTCGGCAGACTGGGCGCGGGCGGGATGGGCCGCGTCTACCTGGGGCGCAGCGCCGGTGGCCGCACGGTCGCGGTGAAGGTCGTCCATCCGCATTTCGCGCTCGACGACGAGTTCCGCGCGCGCTTCCGGCGCGAGGTGGCGGCCGCACGCAGGGTCGGCGGTGAGTGGACCGCTCCCGTGCTGGACGCCGACCCCGACGCACCCGTGCCCTGGGTCGCGACCGGATACATCGCGGGTCCTCCTCTTTCCCGGGCGGTCACCGACCACGGACCGCTGCGTACGTCCTCGGTGCGCGTGCTGGGCGCGGGGCTGGCCAGGGCGCTGGTCGCCGTGCACGCCCTGGACCTCGTGCACCGGGACGTGAAGCCGTCGAACGTGCTCCTCACCCTGGAGGGGCCGCGGCTCATCGACTTCGGGATCGCCCGTGCCACCGACGGCACGGCGTCGCTCACCTCCACCGGCGTCTCGGTGGGCTCGCCGGGCTACATGTCGCCCGAGCAGATCCTCGGCAAGGGCGTCACGGGCGCTGCCGACGTGTTCTCGCTCGGTGCGGTCCTCGTCTACGCGGCGACGGGCGAGGCCCCCTTCGCCGGCGACTCCTCGGCCGCGCTGCTCTACAAGGTCGTGCACGAGGAGCCCGAACTGGGCGCTCTGGACGGCGGCATACGGGAGCTGGTGAGCGCCTGCCTGGCCAAGGACCCGGCCGCCCGGCCGACGCCCGCCGAGGTCGCGGACCGGCTCGATGCCGGCGGCGGGACCGGCTGGCTGCCGGGCCCGGTCGTGGAGGAGATCAGCCGCGCGGCGGTGGACCTGCTGCACCTGGAGTCCTTCCCCGTGGAGCCCTCAGAGCTCATGGAGCCCGTGGCGGCGGCCGACCCAGCCGCGCCGGCCGCACCGGTGGCATCCGACCCGGCCGTCTCGGGCCCGGTCGCCTTCTCCAGCCCCGCCCTCGGCGTCTTCGGCCCGCCGGTCGAACCCGACCGGGCCGCCGCGCAGTGGGGCATGCCCTCGGCCGGCCCCGACGCCGCCACGTCGTCCGGCACGCAGGGCCCGCCTCAGGGCGGAGGCTTCTCCGTCTCGGCGGCCGGCGGCCGCAAGGGCCGCCGGATCAGCTGCACGCTCGCCCTCACAGTGGCGGGCGCGCTCGCAGCCGTCACCGTCGCCGGCGGCTTCGTCCTCGACCTCTGGCCGGGCCGCGGCGCCGACGGCAGCGAGGGCTCGAACGACGCGGCCCAGCCGCCGCCCGCCGCGACCGCCCCCTCGTCCCCGGGGCAGGTGGACGCGGTGCCCGCGGAGTTCGTCGGCACCTGGAGCGGCCCCGCCACCGAGCGGTCCGGCCTGCCGCACGGCACCGTGACCGTGACCTTCACCCCGGGCAGGAAAGGCCAGGACGTCGTCCACAGCACCAACTCCATCTCGATCCTGGACGTGAGCGTGGAGTGCTACGGCGTCGGCCGGCTGGTGTCCGGCACCTCCCGGATGCTGCGCGTCGAGGAGCGCACCGATCCCAAGCGCAAGGGCACGGCCGGCAAGTGCACCGGCGGCAAGGCGCTGTTGGTGTTCACGCTCGCCGACGACGGCACCCTGCGCTACCGCTCCCAGGAGGAGGCCGCGGGCACGCCCACCGCGACGCTCACGAAGCTGGAGCGCTGACTGCCTACCGCGGCGCTCACGGAGCTGGAGCGCTGACCGCCTACCGCGACGCTCGCGAAGCGGGTGCGCTGACCGCCTACCGCGACGCTCACGAAGCGGGTGCGCTGACCGCCTACCGCGACGCTCACGGAGCTGGAGCGCTGACCGCCTACCGCGACGCTCACGAAGCGGGTGCGCTGACCGCCCGTCGTGACGCCCACCGAGGTGAGGGGCCGCCCGGCCACGGGACGCCGACCGGCCACGGGACGGGGAGGCCCGCGGCCGGGCACCGGGGCCGTGGCGTAGCCTGGATCGGTCCGTTGATCCGCAGAAAGACCGCCGAAGGGTGACGCCCGGTGACCGAGAAGGCCGACGTTCAGTCCGTCCTGGACCGTGCCGCCGCAGGCGGGCGGATCACAGCCGAGGAAGCGCTCGACCTCTACCGCTCCGCGCCCCTGCACGCGCTGGGCGCCGCCGCGGACGCCGTGCGCCGCCGCCGGTACGCCGGCACGGAGCACATCGCGACGTACATCATCGAACGCAACATCAACTACACCAATGTCTGCGTCACGGCCTGTAAGTTCTGCGCCTTCTACGCCCCGCCGAAGGACACCGCCAGGGGCTGGACCCGCGACCTCGACGACATCCTGCGCCGCTGTGCGGAGACCGTCGAGCTCGGCGGCACACAGATCATGTTCCAGGGCGGCCACCACCCCGACTACGGCGTCGAGTACTACGAGAAGCACTTCGCGGCCATCAAGAAGGACTTCCCGCAGCTGGTGATCCACTCCCTCGGCGCGTCCGAGGTGGAGCACATGGCGCGGATCTCCGGGGTGTCGGTGGAGGAGGCGATCTCCCGCATCCACGCGGCCGGTCTCGACTCCTTCGCCGGCGCCGGCGCCGAGTTGCTGCCGGAGCGTCCGCGCAAGGCGATCGCCCCGCTCAAGGAGTCCGGCGAGCGGTGGCTGGAGATCATGGAGATCGCGCACGGCCTCGGGGTCGAGTCGACCTCCACGATGCTCATGGGCACGGGCGAGACCAACGCCGAGCGGATCGAGCACCTGCGGATGATCCGCGAAGTGCAGGACCGCACGGGCGGCTTCCGCGCCTTCATCCCGTATACCTACCAGCCCGAGAACAACCACCTGAAGGGCCGTACGCAGGCGACCCTGTTCGAGTACCTGCGCATGATCGCCATCGCGCGGCTCTTCCTCGACAACGTCGCCCACATCCAGGGCTCCTGGCTGACTACGGGCAAGGAGGTCGGCCAGCTGTCGCTGCACTACGGCGCCGACGACCTCGGCTCGATCATGCTGGAGGAGAACGTCGTCTCCTCGGCGGGCGCAAAACACCGCTCCAACCGCATGGAGATCATCGACCTGATCCGCAGGTCCGGCCGTGTCCCGGCGCAGCGGACGACGACGTACGAGCACATCGTCGTGCACGAGGACCCCGCGGACGACCCGGTCGACGAGCGTGTGGTCTCGCACTTGTCGTCCACGGCGATCGAGGGCGGGACGGCGCATCCGGAGCTGAAGCTGCTCAGCGCCAACTGAGGCCGCCTTGCAGACGATCCACGCAGCCGACCGGGTCCTCGACCGCCCCGAGGGCGCGGACGCGGACGCCGTGGCCGTGGACGGCGGGCTGATCGTCGCGGCCGGCCCGTACGAACGGCTGGTCGCTGAGCGTCCGCAGGCGCGGGTGCGCCGCTGGCCCGGGCTGCTGCTGCCCGGGCTGCGCCATCCGCAGGCCGTCCCGCTGCTGGAGGGCGCCTACCACCCGGACCCGCGGGAGGCCGGCGAGCTGGGCACCGAGCCGCTGACGGGCGATGCCCTGGAAGCGCTCGCGATGGACGACACGCGCTGGGGCGCGAGCGCCCGGCGCGGTCTGCAGCGGCTGATGGCGCACGGTGTCACCGCACTCGACGGGCCGTTCACGCATCCGGCCGTGCGGACGGCGGTGGCGCGGTCGGGGCTGGGGGTGCGTGTCCCGCTGAAGGGCAGCCGCCACGAGGTGACGGCCCTCGCCCTCGATCCCCTCGTGCACTTCCCGCTGAACGCGCTGCTGGACGGCGACCTGAGCGTCGGTGCCCCCGCCGCGTTCGCCGTCTTCGACGTTCCGGTGGGCGAACTCCCGGACCACGCACTGCGGTTGCGGGGTACGGGCAGCTGCGTGGCGACGGTCCTCGGCGGCCGCCTGGTGCACCGCGCCCGCTGAGCCGACGGCCCTCTGGTGCACCGCGCCCGCTGAGTCGTCGGCCCCTCTGGTGCACCGCGCCCGCTGAGTCGTCGGCGCCCCTCCCGTCCACCACGCCCGCTGAACCGCCGGCGCGGCGGCGCTCGACGCCTCCGTACGGGAGTGGCCGAGCGAGCGGATCCGCGGCTCGAAGGCGCCGGCGTACGTGGTCGTCGCCCGGCTCGGTCATGACGCGGCAGGCCCGTACGAGGGCGGACCCGAGGTGCTGCTCGCGTTGGCGCACGACCGGCTGGGGTCGACGGCGTCCGCCGTGATCACCTTGCGCAAGGGTGCGCCCGGCCCCGGGAGGCGGGCACGGGGCGTCCGCCGGGCCGTTCGCCGGGGCGGGCTGCTTGAATGGGGCCGTGATCCGAGCAACCCTGGACAAGCAGCCGCACGAAGTCGCCAAGATGTTCGACGACGTGGCGGCGAACTACGACCTCACCAACGACGTGCTCTCGCTCGGCCAGGACCGGCGCTGGCGCAAGGAGGTCGCCAAGGCCGTGGACGCGCGCCCGGCGCAGAAGGTCCTCGACCTCGCGGCCGGCACCGGCACCTCCTCCCTGCCGTTCACCGCCACCGGCGCGTACGTCGTCCCGTGCGACTTCTCCCTCGGCATGCTCCGCGAGGGCAAGAAGCGCCACCCCTGGCTGCCGCTGACCGCGGGCGACGCGACGAGGCTGCCGTTCGCCGACGACGTCTTCGACGCCGTGACGATCTCCTTCGGGCTGCGCAACGTGCAGGACACCGACCAGGCGCTGCGCGAACTCCAGCGCGTCACCAAGCCGGGCGGCCGGGTGGTCATCTGCGAGTTCTCGCACCCGACATGGGCGCCGCTGCGCACCGTGTACGAGGAGTACCTGATGCGGGCCCTGCCGCCCATCGCCCGCGCCGTGTCCTCCAACCCGGACGCGTACGTCTACCTCGCCGAGTCGATCCGCAGCTGGCCCGACCAGCGCGCACTCGCCCGCAGGCTCCAGCAGGCCGGCTGGACGAAGGTCGCCTGGCGCAATCTCTCCGGCGGCATCGTCACGCTGCACCGCGGCACCAAGCCGCTGTAGGCCGCCGACGTGGACCACCAGTCGATCGCCGTGGACTACCAGGCGGTCCTGGAGCAGATCGCGCAGGACATCGCCCCGCTCGTCGGCAGCGGTCGGCCCGCGGAGTACATCCCGGCCCTCGCCGATGTCGAACCGCACCGCTTCGGCATGGCCGTCGCCGACCTCCAGGGCAATGTGTACGGGGTGGGGGACTGGCGGCACCCCTTCTCCGTGCAGTCGATCACCAAGGTCTTCACCCTCGCGCTCGCGCTGGCCGCCGGCGGCGACAGCCTGTGGCAGCGGGTGGGCCTCGAGCCCTCGGGCAACCCCTTCAACTCGCTGGTGCAGCTGGAGTACGAGAACGGCATCCCGCGCAACCCGTTCATCAACGCGGGCGCCCTCGTCGTCACCGACGCGCTCCAGACCCTCACCGGCGACGCCAGCAGCGAACTGCTCGGATTCCTGCGGGAGGAGAGCGGCAACAAGGACCTCGCCTTCGACCCGGAGGTCGCCGAGTCGGAGTCCGCGCACGGCGACCGCAACGCCGCGCTCGCCCACTTCATGGCCTCGTATGGCAACATCACCAACCCCGTCCCGGCCCTCCTCGACCACTACTTCTGGCAGTGCTCCATCGAGATGAGCTGCGCCGATCTCACGCGCGCCGCCCGCTTCCTGGCCCGGCACGGACTGCGCGCGGACGGCTCGCGGCTGCTCACCCGCAGCGAGGCCAAGCAGATCAACGCGGTGATGCTCACCTGCGGTACGTACGACGCGGCCGGCGACTTCGCCTATCGCGTCGGTCTCCCCGGCAAGAGCGGGGTCGGCGGTGGGATCGTGGCGGTCGTGCCGGGGCGCTGCACGCTGTGCGTGTGGAGCCCCGGGCTCGACGCGCGGGGCAACTCGGTGGCCGGGGTGGCGGCGCTGGACAGGTTCACGACGCTGACCGGGCTGTCGGTCTTCTGAGCGGGGAACCGGGCGGGTGGCAGGATGAGTCAGTTGCTTACGTCTTCCCTGTCGCGAGTCAACTTCCGTTCCCGCTCACCGTTTTCGGAGTCTCCCCATGGCGTCGTACTGCGGCCACTGCGGTGCCCCATCCCCGGATGAGGCCCGTTTCTGCATGAAGTGCGGAAAGGAGCGCGTGCCCGAGACCGCCCCGCCGCCGGTTGCCCCGCCCCCGGCACCCGTGCCGCCCCCGCCGGCGTACGGACCCGCTCCTGCTGCCGCTTTACCGGTCGCCCCCTCATCCATCGCCCCCTCACCCGTCGCCGCCTTCGCCGGGCGGGCCCTGCGCGGCGACTGGGCGGCATCGGTACGGGCGGCGCTCTGGCCGACCGGGCTGCTGCTGGTGCTCGCGACCGCGCTGGCGGTGCCGTCGTACGGGCAGGAGGACGAGGTCGTCGTCGGCTGGAGCGACCGGCTGCGGATCGCCCTCGCGCTGCTGATGCAGGGCCTCGGCGGCGGGTTCGAGCTGACGGCGGCCGACGGGGCCGGATTCGGCACCGGCGGCTCGTCGTCGGACGGCGGACGCTTCTCCTGGGGCCGGAGCTCGGACGGTTACGGTGACGGCTCCGGATTCCCCGGTACGGACGCGGTCGCGCAGGGCAGCGCGTCGCTCTCGCTCGTCCCACTGACCGTGACCGTGCTGTGGATCGCCGCGCTCTACCTGGGCGCGCGGATGCTCCGCTCACAAGGCGCGGGGCTCGACGCCGCCGTACGCGTCTCCCTGTCGGTCACCGCCGCCGTCCTGGTGCTCGGCCTGTTCGCGCAGCCCGAGATCGCGGGCATCGAGGTCTCCTCGTCCCCGCTGCTCGCGGCGCTCGGCGCGCTGGTGCTCTCGGCGGCCGTGACCGCCGGGGTGCTCCAGCGCGACGACCTCGCCGGCTGGCTGGCGCAGCGCCCGGCGGCCCGGTCCACGGTCCGTGCCTTCGGCACGGCGGTCCGCGCGCTCGCGGTCGTGATCGCGCTGTGCGCGCTGGTGGGTTTCACCGTCTACGCGAGCAACGACGACGTGGACGGAACGGCCCTGCTGATCGCGCTGCCGCTCCTGCCGAACGTCGGCTTCACGGTGCTCGGCCTGAGCTGGGGAGTGCCCGTGACGTACGACGTCCGGGGCGATGTCGGCATGTTCGGCTCGGGCGCCGAGCACGGCGGCTTCGGCCTCGGTGAGATCTCCGAGGTGTGGGGCGGCGGCGCGGTGGCGGGCGTGGTGGGGCTCGGCGTCGTATCGGCGCTGATCCTCGGCGTCTGGACGGCGCGCCGCTCGGCCGACCGGCGCGAGCAGTTGTTGGCGGGAGCGTTCGCTCTGGGGCTGGTACTGCTGTTCACCGGGGTCAGCGGTGTCTCGACCCGACTGGCGGGCGCGCTCGCGGACTTCAGTGGCCAAGGCGTCAGCGAGATCGCGCCGAGCGTGCCGGACGCGCTGCTGTTCGGGCTGCTGTGGGTGGGCGGTGCGACCTTCCTGGGCCCGTACGTTCTGCGGCTGGTGGGGCAGCAGGCCACGGTCCCGCCCGCGACCCCGTACGGTGCGCCGCCGTACACCCCGGTCGTCCCTGGCATGCCGACGACCACCCCGCCCACGCCGTACACCGCCCCGTCGCATGACCAGGCCACTGCCCCGCCCACGCCGACGACCACCCCGCCCGCGCCGTACGTCGCCCCGGCCCACGACCCGGCCGCCGCCCCGCCCGCCCCGCCCGCGCCGTACGTCGCCACGGCCGCCGCGCACGACCCGTACACCGTGCAACTCGGTGCGTCTGCGGCGGCGCCCGACGCATCCACCCCGGGGCCGGACGGCGCGCGCCGGCGCCGGGTCGTCCTCGTGTGGACGGTCACGCTCGTCGCCGCGTTCGTGGTCGGCGGAGGCGCCATGGCCGGAGCGCTGATCTGGCAGGACAAGCAGAACAAGCAGGACAAGGGCGGCACTGTGCCCGCGGCGCAGGGCACGCCACCGGCGAAGACCCCCGACGCCAAGCCGAAGGCCACACCCTCCGCCACACCGTCCGCCACGCCCTCCGCCGCACCCACCGATGCGGCCACCGGCTCCCCGTCGGCCGCCCCCGGCGGCGACGGCACGCTCCCGGCCGGGTTCACGCTGCGTCAGGACCCCGCCGGGTTCACCGTGGCGGTCATGGAGGGCTGGACGCGCCGGCCGGCGGGCAGCCAGGTCTTCTACGAGGCGCCGACCGGCGGCGACTACCTCCAGATCGGTGTCGTCCCGAACACCCCGATGAGCTCGTACGAGAACTTCACCGGCCTGGAGAAGAAGCACCTGGCGAACGCCGAGAGCGACTACCGTCGCCTGCGGCTGGAGCGGAACACCTTCCAGGGCCGCCCCGGCGCGATCTGGGAGTTCACCCATGTTCCCGAGCCCGACGAGGGGGGCCTCGTGCGCCATGTCATCGATCAGGCCTTCGTCGACGAGGACGGCACCGAGTACGCCGTCCTCGTCGCCGGCCGGGCCGACCGCTGGGACCCGGAGAAGGACGTGGTGTTCGCGACGGCCATCGACACGTTCAGGGCCGGCTGACTGAGGCAAGCTCCAGCCGGAAGCAGAGTGCCTGCTGCTTGGACACCGGAGTCGTGAACGTCTCGGTGAGCTCCATGCCGAGCCGCCGGGCCAGCGTGATGGACCGCTCGTTGCGGGAGTTCACCATCGCCACCACCCGCTCCACCCCCGCCGCCCGTACCCGCTCCACCGTGGTGCGGGCGGCGGCCGTCGCACAGCCCTTGCCCCAGGCGGAACGGGCCAGCCGCCAGCCGATCTCGATCTCGCCGACCGGGCCGAAACTCTCGTGCGGCCACGGCTGTGCCCCGGTGAAACCGATGACCTCGCCGTCCTCGTCGAGGATCGTCCAGAAGCAGAAACCGCGCTCGGCGTCGTGCTTGCGCTGCCGGGCCGTGAGCTCTTCGTACTCCGACAGCTCGGCCGACCTGCCCCCGTGGAACTCCATGACCTCCGGGTCGTCGAACACCCGGTGCCAGGCCAGGGCGTCCTCGTCGGTGGGGACGCGCAGCTGTACGACGGGGAGCGGCCTGCTGCTCATGTAAGGAGCCCTTCGGTCGGCGGATCTGTTCGCCCCCATAGACTGCCCCTGTCCTGTGCCGTTCGGTACGCAATATCGAATCGAATCCTCGGGAGATCCCGCCGTGACCGAAGCCCTCACCGAGCACACTGCCGATGTGATCGTCGTCGGGGCAGGCCCGGCCGGCTCCACGACCGCGTACCACCTCGCCAAGGCCGGACTCGACGTCCTGCTGCTGGAGAAGACCGCGTTCCCGCGCGAGAAGGTCTGCGGCGACGGCCTCACCCCGCGCGCCACCAAGCAGCTCGTCTCGATGGGCATCGACATCTCGGAAGAGGCCGGCTGGCTGCGCAACAAGGGCCTGCGGATCATCGGCGGCGGGGTGCGCCTCCAGCTGGACTGGCCGGAGCTCGCCTCGTACCCGGACTACGGACTGGTCCGCAAGCGCGACGACTTCGACGAGCAGCTGGCACGGCAGGCGCAGAAGGCGGGCGCGCGGCTGTACGAGCGCTGCAACGTGGGCGCGCCGGTCATCGACGACCGCACCGGCCGGATCACCGGCGTGCAGGCCAGGCTCGGCGAGGACAAGACCCCGGTCACCTTCCACGCCCCCCTGGTCGTCGCCGCCGACGGCAACTCCTCGCGCATCTCCCTCGCTATGGGCCTGCACCGCCGTGAGGACCGCCCCATGGGCGTCGCGGTCCGTACGTACTTCACCTCCCCGCGCCACGACGACGACTACCTGGAGTCGTGGCTGGAGCTGTGGGACCGGCGCGGCCCGGGCGAGGACCGGCTGCTGCCCGGCTACGGCTGGATCTTCGGCATGGGCGACGGCACGTCCAACGTGGGCCTGGGCGTGCTCAACACCTCCGCGTCCTTCAAGGAGCTGGACTGGCGCGAGGTGCTGAAGGCGTGGTGCGCCTCGATGCCGGCGGACTGGGGCTACACCGAGGAGAACATGACCGGCCCGATCCGCGGGGCGGCCCTGCCGATGGCGTTCAATCGCCAGCCGCACTACACCAAGGGCCTGCTGCTCGTCGGCGACGCGGGCGGCCTGGTCAACCCGTTCAACGGCGAGGGCATCGCGTATGCGATGGAGTCCGGCCAGATCGCGGCGGACGTCATCGTCCAGGCCCACGCGCGCCGGACCCCCGCCCAGCGCGAACTGGCCCTGCACCGCTACCCGAAGGTCCTCAAGGACACCTACGGCGGCTACTACACGCTGGGCCGCGCGTTCGTGAAGCTGATCGGCAACCCGAAGGTCATGAAGGTCGCCACCCAGCGCGGCCTGACGCACCCGCTGCTGATGAAGTTCACGCTGAAGATGCTGGCGAACCTGACGGACCCGACGGGCGGCGACGCGATGGACCGCATCATCAACGGCCTGTCGAAGGTGGCTCCGCGTTCGTGATCCTTCAACCGGGATCACGGGGAACTCCGCTGGTCCGGGCTGCCGTTGCGCGGCGACGGGCGCAGACGTGAGCCGCGTACAGCGGGAGCAGTTGGTACTCCTGCGTGACTCGGCGAGCACTGCGGCTGTCCTGCGGTCCCGCTGACTGGCGCTCTCGTTCGCGTTCGTAGCCGGCCTCGGGTGCTTCGGGGCATCGGGGAACCGCCACCCCGCCCGTCGCCGGTGCAGGCGGGGAATTCGACGAAAGTCCGATGGCCGGTCGAGGCGACGGCATACGCTTGCCCCACGGGGACAGCGGGGGAAGCAACTGCCGAGGCGGGGGATGTCTGGCAACCAGAGCGCGAGCGGCGAGCGACGGCCGGAGGAGTCCGATTCCGCCGTCAGCATGCGGGGGAGAGCAGAGACGTCGGGCTCCGTGCACCAGGCCGGGGGCGGACAACTCAACCTCAACAGCAGCAACAACAACGTCTTCTACCTCCCCCCACCCGGCCACTCCGCAGCCGCGGCAGCCGCCGACGGCGCTGCCGCCGACCGGTCCCGGGCCCACCGCAGGAGACACATCGTGCTGGCAGCGGCCATCGCCGCGATCGTCGGCGCGGTGGCCACTTACGCGGTGATCGATGGCCGGATCCCGAGTGGCACCAGCCGTCAGCCCGACTCCTCACCCGACGGCACGCCGGGCGGCGGCCCGCAGGTGGGTGGCGACCGACCGCGGGCAACCGGTCCCACCGCCGAACCGGAGGAAGAGACCGGCGCTCCGAGCCCGTCCTCCGCGCGCCCCGAGCCCTCGGTCCAATGGAGCGGCATCATGGTGCTCGGCCTGGAGGGCAAGGAGCTGGACGACGGCCAGCCCACCAAGCCGTCGCAGTTCGACTACGGCGATCTCGGTCTCGGTCTCGGGTCGCGCGCCAGCGGCGGTCTCGATGTATTACCGGGCAGCGCCGGGGCCGTGTCGCTGTGGCGGACCGACGGAGAACTACCGGATTACGGGAGCTGCGCCGGCACGGTCGAAGCCGCCGCCGCCTCCTCCGTCCCCGTGCGACCGGGCACCGTCCTGTGCGTGAAGACCGACGGCGGCCGGGTCGCCCGCCTCCGGGCGACGCGGACCCCGGAAGGGGTCATGCCCACCGTGGAGTTCGACGCGGTCGTCTGGGGTCCTCCACCCGGCGCGTCCGCGGACCGCTGAACCGGCCGGACACGGTGCAGCCCGCCTACCACGCCTCTCCACATGAGCCCCATCGACGACCATGCAGAAATGTCATTCCTGGAGGTTGACATGGATCCACTGGCAGCGGCCGCCGCGACCGCCCTGGTCGGTGCGATGGCCACCGACGCCTGGCAGCAGGCGCGCACCTCCGCCGTGGAGTTGTGGCGGCGCGTCCACCCCGAGCGGGTCCCGGCCGTCGAGGCCGAGCTGGCGGAGGTACGTGCCGAGGTGCTGGAGGCGCGACAGACCAACGACCCCGAAACCGAAGGCCATCTCGCTTCTGACTGGCAGCGGAGGCTCCAGCGGTTGCTGCGGGACGATCCCGACCTGGCACGTGAACTCCGCCGTGTGCTCGACGAGGAGCTGACCCCGCTCCTGCCGATGGCGGAGGACCGGTCACACCGCGGCACGCTGGTACAAGAGGCAAGAGCCTCGGGCGGCAGCCACATCTACCAGGCAGGCGGCGATCAGACGAACATCCACCGCTGAGCCGTCGACCGGGCGGAGCGGGCCGCGCTCGCGGGCCGCGTCACCTCCGGGAGCCGCGGGACTCACCTACGCCGGCACCCCGCCGGGGCCGGCTCGTGCAGGACTCCCCGGGCGGCCGGCGGCGGTCGCCGTCGGCCGCCCGGTCCGGTCGCCTCAGCGGCTCGTGTCCGCGGGCGGCGCGCCCATGACATAGGCACGCAGCCCGGTCCGCTTGCCCAGACCCGGCAGCGGATGGGCCGGCCATGCGCGGGCCCAGGCAGGAGGACGTCCCTCCTCGCCCACCAGGACCGCGACCGGCCGGTGGCGCGCCATGGCAGCGAGTTCCTCCGGCGTGATGCTCTCGTCGTGGCCGCTGCGCTGCCGTGAGGCGCAGCCCGCCCGGAACGCGATGCGGATCGCGTCCGTGCCGCTGACCACGCAGGGCGGGCGCACGCCGAGGGCGTTCAGTTCGGCGGCGATGCGCCCGAGCTCGGCGGTGTCGCGGCGCACCCGGTCCGCCGCGCTGTCGACCACCCGGTACTGCACCGCCAGATGCGCGGCCAGGGCCGCGGCGACGAACCCGACGGCGATCCGGCGTCCCCACGGCCGGGGACGGCACGCCCGGACCAGGCCGTACGCGACGGGCAGGGCGAGCAGCGCGTAGGCGGGCAGCAGGAAGCGCGGCGCCGCGTAGCCGACGGTGAACAGGTAGGGCGCGGCCAGGGCAGCGCCGGCCACGGTCGCCACGACCAGCTCCGCGTGGTGGCGGCGGGCGCGGGAGGCGGCCCACAGGCCGGCCGCCACGAGCAGCGGCAGCGCGAAGAACCACAGCGCGGTGGCAGGACGCCGCCAGGGCACGTCGCAGGGGCGGCACAGTATGCGCCCGTCGAGGGCGCGCACATGGTCGTCGACGGAGAAGTACCAGCCGAGCCGGCCCTGGATCTCGCTGGCCCGGTCCAGCCGTGTCCCGAGACCGCCGTACGAGACGTACGCTTCGGCGATCCATTGGGCACAGCCGGCGGCCACGCCCGCCGCGAGCAGGACGAGCAGCAGCGGCCACCGCCAGGCCCGCATCACCACTGCCGCCACCGCGAGCGGCAGGGCCAGCCACACCGCGTCCGTGGGCCGCATCAGCGCGGCGAACGCCACCCCGGCGGCCATGCCGGCCGGCGCCCATCGGTCGCTCGGCTGCTGGGCGGCGCGCAGGAAGCAGCCGACCGCGACGAGCGAACCGTAGGCGACCCAAAGGTTGGGCATCGCCTGCGAGGCGTAGAACATGGTGATCCACAGGCTCGCGAACAGCGCTCCGGCCATGGCCAGTACGGGAGCGGGCAGCAGTCGGCGCCACACCCACAGGGCGAGGAACAGCCCGCAGCCGGCCAGCACTGCCATGAACACGCGCAGCGCCGTCACGGAGGTGGTCAGCGCCGCGACGGGGGCGACAAGGTAGGTGATGCCCCGGGCGCGCGGCGCGCTGAAGAACGCCGCGGGGGCCTGCGGGCTCACCTGGCTGACGTACACCGACTCGTCCCAGCCGAGCCCGAGCCCCGGCGCGACCAGGGCGAGGTGGACGAGCGTGAAGGCGGCGGAGACGGCCGCGAGCCACGGCAGGGGACTCCCGGAGGCGGCCGCGGCCACCGTGCCCTGCCGTGCCGCGACCACCGCACCGACCGGCGTCTCGCCGATCACGTCTGTTTTCCGCATGGAAGTCACGCTGCCGCCGGCCGCGGTCCGGTGCGCGTGCCGGTCCGGCACTCGGCCCAAAGAGCGTTCCCAACGGGTGAGCCCGCGCCGGGCCGGGCCCCTCGTGGTTAGCATCCGAAAAGGGACCGCCCACCGATGGCACGGAGGCCGTCATGCCGCAACGACCCGCATCCCGCCTGTCGACGAACCGCGCACGCCTCGGACACAAGGTGCGCTACGCGCTCCGGCATCCGGGGCGCGTGGTGCCCTACCTGCGCCGGGCGGGCCGGGACACCTGGCTGCGGCTGCGCCACCGCGGCGGCCATGTCGCGTACTACCGGGCGGTGATGGCCTCGGACACCGCGAGGAGCCCGGAAGCGGCGGTCGGCGGCGGGCCCTCGTACGAGCGCTGGCTCGCCATCGGTCAGATGCAGTTCGACTACCTGCGGGAGCACGGGCTGGGCCCGCACGATCGGATGCTAGAGATCGGCTGCGGCAACCTGCGGGCCGGCTGGCGGTTCATCGACTATCTGGAGCCCGGCCACTACTACGGGATCGACATCTCGCCCGACATCCTCATCGAGGCCAAGAAGACCCTCGTCCGCTACGGCCTCCAGCACAAGCTTCCGTACCTGACGCCTGTGGACAACCTGACGCTGGACTTCCTTCCCGACGCCTCCTTCACGGTCGTGCACGCGCACAGCGTCTTCTCGCACTCGCCGCTCGAGATCATCGACGAATGCCTGGCGAACGTCGGGCGGATCCTCGCCCCCGGCGGCTTCTTCGACTTCACCTACGACCGGACCGAGGCGCGCGAGCACCAGGTGCTGGGCGAGGACTTCTACTACCGCACCCAGACCCTGATCTCCCTGGCCGCGCGGCACGGCCTCGCCGCCCGCTTCATGGACGACTGGGAACGGCTGCCGCACGGCCAGTCCAAACTCCGCGTCACCCACGCCGCCTGACCGGTGTGCGTACCCGACGGCCGGACGACCGCCGACGGGCTCACGGGCGGAGCGTCCGT
Organism: Streptomyces sp. NPDC018833; assembly: GCF_044390825.1. Lineage (NCBI taxonomy): Bacteria > Bacillati > Actinomycetota > Actinomycetes > Kitasatosporales > Streptomycetaceae > Streptomyces > Streptomyces sp. NPDC018833. Next base: position 83,485 of record NZ_JBIRZM010000009.1, read on the forward strand.
CCGCCGACCGCCCGCCCGGACCCCGGACCGGAGAGACGCGTCGCCCCGGAGCCGGCGGACCCCCGCGAGGAGGCGCACGACGACATGGTCCGCCGCCCTGCTCCCCGACCCGGCCGGTGCCGCTGGGCGCTGCCGGGTCCGCTTCCCGGGCGCGGCGGGCCGCGACGCGAGGGCGACCGGCGGCGTGCTCCCTCCGGGCCGGGGGCCCCGGGCCCCGCGGGGGGACGCAGACGTCGACGCGTGGCTGACGCGGCAGCGCGGGCCGATCCGGCCGGGCACGCAGGGGCGCCGCTCGGGAAGCCGTTAGCGACGAGCGACGGGCGACGGACGCCTCCACCCGACCAGGCAGCGGGTCGGGTGGAGGCGTCCGGTCGTTCCTGAGCGCACGGGGAGCCGTGAGGCCACCCGCGTACGCGCGAAGAGCCGCCGCCCCTGTGCGGGGCGGCGGCCCTTCGTCGGTGTCGAATACCTCAGATACCTCAGAGCACGCGGACAGCGCCGCTCGCCGGGTAGCCGGAGAGGTCCTGGATCACGACGCCCTTGCTCGGGTTCGCGGCGTCGAGGTACTTGCCGTCACCGATGTACACACCGGTGTGGTACGCGGAGCCTGCGCCGCCCCAGTACAGGATGTCGCCGACCTGGAGGTTGGACGTGCCGACCTGGGTGCCGGCGACCGACTGGTCCTGCGAGACGCGCGGCAGGTCGATGCCGACCTGGCGGAACGCGGCCTGGACGAGGCTGGAGCAGTCCCAGGCGTTGGGACCGGTGGCGCCCATGATGTACGCGTCACCGAGCTGCGCCTTGAGGAACGCGACGACGGTGGCGGCCGAGCCGCTCGCGGGGGCGGTGGCGGAGAGTGTGGTGCGCTCGGCGGTGCGGGAGGCGCGCTCCTTGGCCTCCGCCTCGGCGCGGGCCTTCGCTTCGGCCTTCGCCTTGGCCTCGGCCTCGCGTTCCGCCTCGGCCTTGGCCTTCTTGGCGGCCTTCGCCGCCTGCTCCGCGGCGGCGTCCTCCTGGGCCTGCAGTTCGAGGTCGAGCGCGACCTGCTGCGTGGCCTGGGCCGACTGACCGACCGCGGCCGAAAGGTCGGCGGACGTGAGGACGGGCATCTCGATGGTCGCGGTCACCGGCTCGGCATTCGCCGGCCCGGCAGCTCCGGCCACCGCGATGGTGCTGAGGAAGCCACCGGCAACTCCGGCTCGGATCGCGACTTTCGACGCTCCGCGGCGGGGCTTCCGGTGGCTGGGTATGTGAGCGGTGTGGGACATGAGTACAACCGCTATCAGGGCGTGACGGTTCCCTTCAAGAAACGTGGGTTGCGCCACAGTTATGAACGGAATCAGTGAATCCGCTCTGTACGGATCCTTATTGACGCCGTAACGGGCAAAACGGGCATGCGTGATCATGGCTGTGATCATGGGCTTCCCGTAAAAGGTCCGAATTGCCGTCGGCGTATCACTCCACCGCATGGATGGCCAAGCCCGCTTTTGTTGAACTCTTGAGTGAGTGGCGCAGGTCACAGAATGGTCAACGCCCGGGCGTCCCGGACCGCGTGAACGCCCGCATGCGTCCACCGTCGTCCGCCCTGTCCCACGGTCGAGTGAGCGGATGTCCTCTATCACCCATTGCGGTCCATTGCCAATTTGCCTGCACGGCTCGGTGCTTGATAGAGCGGCACACCGTTGACCAGCGGTAACCGCACCGGATGTCACGTCTGGTGATCACTCGGGAGCTTCACGTGTGAAGATCACCGCTCATCCTCGTTCATGATCGTTCGTCCGGTGGTGGAGATCACAAACGCGATGCCCGACCCCGTGTCGCAGATCACAGACCGACAGGCATAGGATGCGGAGCAGTCGGGCTTGTGAACTGCCTCACATGTACACGATCTTCGCGAGGCGGCGAGGCGATAGGCCCGGTGCGGTCCAACGGTCAAGGACGACTGGAAGGAGCGGGGAGGGTGAATGCTTACGTGCCCATCCTTGTGCTCGGCGCCCTCGGGGCAGGGTTTGCGATCTTCTCCGTGGTCATGGCCACGCTTATCGGCCCAAAGCGGTACAACCGGGCGAAGCTTGAAGCGTACGAGTGCGGCATCGAGCCCACGCCGACGCCGGCCGGAGGCGGCCGCTTCCCGATCAAGTACTACCTGACGGCGATGCTCTTCATCATTTTCGATATCGAGATCGTCTTCCTCTATCCCTGGGCCGTCACGTTCGACGCCCTGGGGATCTTCGGGCTCGTGGAGATGCTGCTCTTCGTGCTCACCGTCTTCGTCGCCTACGCGTATGTGTGGCGGCGCGGCGGCCTGGAATGGGACTGAGGGGCGAAGGGGCACTCTTATGGGACTCGAAGAGAAGCTGCCGAGCGGCTTTCTGCTGACCACCGTCGAACAGGCCGCGGGCTGGGTGCGCAAGTCGTCGGTCTTCCCGGCGACCTTCGGCCTGGCCTGCTGCGCCATCGAGATGATGACGACGGGCGCCGGGCGGTACGACCTGGCCCGGTTCGGCATGGAGGTCTTCCGCGGCTCGCCGCGTCAGGCCGACCTGATGATCGTGGCCGGGCGGGTGAGCCAGAAAATGGCGCCCGTCCTGCGCCAGGTCTACGACCAGATGCCCAGCCCCAAGTGGGTGATCTCCATGGGGGTTTGCGCCTCATCGGGCGGAATGTTCAACAATTACGCGATTGTGCAGGGTGTTGATCACGTTGTCCCCGTCGACATTTATTTGCCCGGCTGTCCGCCGCGACCCGAGATGCTGATGGACGCGATTCTCAAGCTCCACCAGAAGATCCAGGGCTCCAAGCTCGGTGTGAACGCGCAGGAAGCGGCCCGCGAAGCGGAGGAGGCGGCCCTCAAGGCGCTCCCGACGATCGAGATGAAGGGGCTGCTGCGATGACCGATCAGCCCAATCCGGAGAAGGAGCTCTCCGCGCAGAACCTGCCCGGCCAGCGCGGTGAGCACGGCGAGGAGATCCGCCTCCAGCGCGGCATGTTCGGCGCGAATGACGGAGGGGATACGTCCGGTTACAGCGGGCTCGTACGCTCCGTACGCCTTCCGGGTCCCGCCACCCGCCCCTACGGCGGGTACTTCGACGAGGTCGCCGACGAGCTCGAAGGAGCCCTGGAGGAACAGGGCCTCGTACCCGAGAACGTCATCGAGAAGACGGTCGTCGACCGAGGCGAACTGACCTTCCACATCGCGCGGGAACACCTGCCGCACGTGGCGAGGACCCTGCGCGACGACCCCGCGCTGCGCTTCGAGCTGTGCACCGGCGTGAGCGGGGTGCACTACCCCGAGGACAAGGGCCGGGAGCTGCACGCCGTCTACCACCTGCGCTCGCTCACCCACGGCAGGCTGATCCGGCTGGAGGTCTCGGCCCCCGACCGCGACCCGCACATCCCGTCGCTGGTGTCGGTCTACCCGACCAACGACTGGCACGAGCGCGAGACGTACGACTTCTTCGGTCTCGTCTTCGACGGCCACCCCGCCCTCACCCGGATCATGATGCCGGACGACTGGCAGGGCTTCCCTCAGCGCAAGGACTATCCGCTCGGCGGCATCCCCGTCGAGTACAAGGGCGCCCAGATCCCGGCTCCGGACCAGCGGAGGTCGTACTCGTGAGCGCCCCGCCACCCGACCACCGCCCCTCATCGACTCCCTTCGGGAGGCTCCAATGACCACTGCTTCCCCCCGCGAGACCACCGAGGGCATCGTCTACACGGTCACCGGCGGCGACTGGGACGAGGTCGTCCAGTCGGCGGCCAAGGCCGACGACCAGCGCATCGTCGTCAACATGGGTCCCCAGCACCCCTCCACGCACGGTGTCCTCCGCCTGATCCTGGAGATCGACGGCGAGACCGTCACCGAGGCCCGCTGCGGCATCGGCTATCTGCACACGGGCATCGAGAAGAACCTCGAGTACCGCACGTGGACGCAGGGGACCACGTTCGTGACGCGCATGGACTACCTGACGCCGTTCTTCAACGAGGCGGCGTACTGCCTGGGGGTGGAGCGGCTCCTCGGCATCGAGGAGCAGATCCCGGACCGGGCGACGACCGTCCGCGTCCTGCTGATGGAGCTCAACCGGATCGCCTCGCACCTGGTCGCCATCGCCACCGGCGGAATGGAACTCGGTGCGACCACGGTCATGATCTACGGATTCCGCGACCGTGAACTGATTCTCGACATCTTCGAGCTGATCACCGGTCTGCGCATGAATCACGCGTACATCCGGCCGGGCGGACTCGCGCAGGACCTGCCGCCCGGCGCGGTGGACCAGATGCGCGAGTTCGTGAGAACGATGAAGAAGAACCTGCCGGAGTACGACAAGCTCGCCACCGGCAACCCCATCTTCAAGGCACGTCTGCAGAACACCGGGTACCTCGACCTGACGGGCTGCATGGCGCTCGGCGTCACAGGACCGATCCTGCGCTCCGCGGGCCTCGCCCACGACCTGCGCAAGACCGACCCGTACTGCGGCTACGAGACGTACGACTTCGACGTCCCGACCGCCGACACCTGCGACTCCTACGGCCGCTTCCTCATCCGCCTCGAGGAGATGCGGCAGTCCCTGCGCATCGTCGAGCAGTGCCTCGACCGCCTGGAGCCGGGGCCGGTCATGGTCGCCGACAAGAAGATCGCATGGCCCGCGCAGCTCGCACTCGGCCCCGACGGTCTCGGCAACTCCCTCGACCACATCAAGAAGATCATGGGCACCTCCATGGAGGCCCTGATCCACCACTTCAAGCTGGTGACCGAGGGCTTCCGCGTGCCTGCCGGGCAGACCTACGCCGCGGTCGAGTCCCCCAGGGGCGAACTGGGCGCCCACGTCGTCTCCGACGGCGGCACCCGCCCCTTCCGGGTCCACTTCCGCGACCCGTCCTTCACCAACCTGCAGGCCATGGCGGCCATGTGCGAAGGCGGCCAGGTCGCCGACGTCATCGTCGCCGTCGCGTCCATCGACCCCGTGATGGGAGGCGTCGACCGGTGACTGACGTTACTGCGACCAGTCTGGGCATGCCGCAACTGCCCGCCCCCGACTATCCGGCCGATGTGCGCGCCCGGCTGGAGGCGGATGCCCGGGAGGTCATCGCCCGCTACCCCGACTCCCGCTCCGCGCTGCTGCCGCTGCTGCACCTGGTGCAGTCGGAGGAGGGCTATGTGTCCCGTACGGGCATGCGGTTCTGCGGGGAGATGCTGGAGCTGACCACCGCCGAGGTCAGCGCGGTCGCCACCTTCTACACCATGTACCGGCGCAAGCCGTCGGGCGACTACCAGGTGGGCGTCTGCACCAACACCCTGTGCGCGGTGATGGGGGGCGACGCGATCTTCGAGGAGCTCAAGGAGCATCTCGGCGTCGGCAACAACGAGACGACCGAGGACGGCAAGGTCACGCTCGAACACATCGAGTGCAACGCGGCCTGCGACTTCGCACCCGTCGTGATGGTCAACTGGGAGTTCTTCGACAACCAGACGCCTCAGACGGCGAAGAAACTGGTCGACGATCTGCGGGCGGGCGAGCAGGTCAGCCCCACCCGCGGAGCACCGCTGTGCACGTACAAGGAGACCGCCCGCATCCTGGCCGGCTTCCCCGACGAGCGCCCCGGTGTGGTCGAGGCGAGCGGCGGCGCCGGGCCCGCGTCGCTGATCGGGCTCCGCCTGGCCAGGGGCGAGGCCGCCCCGGCGCGGGTGGTCCACCCTCGCGGCGAGGCGCCACGGGACACGCCGCCGCACGAGCCGTCGCCCGGCGAGCACCTCAGCTCGCACGACGCGCCCCAGCAGACATCCGCGTCCGACCCGGACCACCCGGCCGGACCCGTGGCCGAGGAGGGGGAGTGATGACCTTGTCCACCGAATACGAAGGCCCCTCCCAGCCGCAGGCCCGCGGAGAGGCAAGCCCCGAGAAGCTGCTCGCCCCGGTGCTCTCGGCCTTCTGGGACGAACCGGAGTCCTGGACCCTGGCGACGTACCGCAGGCACGAGGGCTACGAGGGGCTGCGCAAGGCACTCGCGATGTCGCCCGACGACCTCATCGCCTACGTCAAGGACTCGGGCCTGCGCGGCCGCGGCGGCGCGGGCTTCCCCACCGGGATGAAGTGGCAGTTCATCCCGCAGGGCGACGGCAAGCCCCACTACCTCGTGGTCAACGCCGACGAGTCGGAGCCGGGCACCTGCAAGGACATCCCGCTCCTCTTCGCCAACCCGCACTCCCTCATCGAGGGCATCGTGATCGCCTGCTACGCGATCCGGTCCAACCACGCCTTCATCTACCTGCGCGGCGAGGTCGTCCCCGTGCTGCGGAGGCTGCACGAGGCCGTGCGCGAGGCGTACGAAGCAGGCTTCCTCGGCAAGGACATCCTGGGCAGCGGACTCGACCTCGAGGTCACCGTGCACGCGGGCGCCGGCGCGTACATCTGCGGTGAGGAGACCGCGCTGCTGGACTCCCTGGAAGGCCGCCGGGGCCAGCCCCGGCTCAGGCCCCCCTTCCCCGCGGTGGCCGGTCTGTACGCGTGCCCCACGGTGGTGAACAACGTCGAGTCCATCGCCTCGGTTCCCGCGATCCTGAACAAGGGCAAGGACTGGTTCAGGTCCATGGGCAGCGAGAAGTCCCCCGGCTTCACGCTCTACTCGCTCAGCGGCCATGTCGCGGGCCCCGGCCAGTACGAGGCCCCGCTCGGCATCACCCTGCGCCAGCTGCTCGACATGAGCGGCGGCATGCGGCCGGGCCACCGGCTCAAGTTCTGGACGCCGGGCGGTTCCTCGACCCCGATGTTCACCGACGAGCACCTCGACGTCCCGCTGGACTACGAGGGCGTGGGCGCCGCCGGTTCGATGCTGGGCACCAAGGCGCTCCAGTGCTTCGACGAGACGACCTGCGTGGTGCGGGCCGTGACGCGATGGACCGAGTTCTACGCCCACGAGTCCTGCGGCAAGTGCACGCCGTGCCGTGAAGGGACGTACTGGCTGGTGCAGTTGCTGAGGGACATCGAGGCCGGCAACGGCGTCATGAGCGACCTCGACAAGCTGAACGACATCGCCGACAACATCAACGGCAAGTCCTTCTGCGCCCTCGGCGACGGCGCCGCATCGCCGATCTTCTCCTCGCTCAAGTACTTCCGCGACGAGTACGAGCAGCACATCACGGGCGGGGGCTGCCCCTTCGACCCGGCCAAGTCGACGGTCTGGGCCGACCGACACAGCACGGAGGTGTCCGCATGAGTCCGGCGCACGCGCCCGGCACCGGCCGCGGCTTCGCCCCGGTCCGCCCCGGCGGGCGGGCCGAAACCGGCGGGTCCTCGCTCCCGGCCCCGGTCGTCCGCGGCCACGCCGCGAGCCGTCCCGGGCGGCCGGCCCCGTCGGCCCTGCCCACCGGGTCGGGTCACGCAAGGCGATTCGAGTCGTCGCATCTGGAGGTGAACGCATGACCGTCACGACAAGTGCGCCCTCCGGTGGCGGGGAGGCTGCCGGACCGTCGAAGGCCGTCGGCCAGGACACAGTCTCGCTGACCATCGACGGCATCGAGCTCTCGGTTCCCAAGGGGACCCTGGTGATCCGGGCCGCCGAGATCCTCGGCATCGAGATCCCGCGCTTCTGCGACCACCCGCTTCTCGACCCCGCCGGCGCCTGCCGCCAGTGCATCGTCGAGGTCGAGGGCCAGCGCAAGCCGATGGCCTCCTGCACCATCACCTGCACCGACGGCATGGTCGTCAGGACGCAGCTCACCTCGCCCGTCGCCGAGAAGGCGCAGAAGGGCGTGATGGAGCTGCTGTTGATCAACCATCCGCTGGACTGCCCGGTCTGCGACAAGGGCGGCGAGTGCCCGCTGCAGAACCAGGCGGTCTCGCACGGCCAGGCGGATTCCCGCTTCGAGGGAAAGAAGCGCACCTACGAAAAGCCCGTGCCGATCTCCACACAGGTGCTGCTCGACCGCGAGCGGTGCGTGCTGTGCGCCCGCTGCACCCGCTTCTCCCAGCAGATCGCGGGCGACCCGATGATCGAACTCCTCGAGCGCGGTGCGCTGCAGCAGGTCGGCACCGGCGAGGGCGACCCCTTCGCGTCGTACTTCTCCGGCAACACCATTCAGATCTGCCCGGTGGGCGCGCTCACTTCGGCCGCGTACCGCTTCCGCTCCCGCCCCTTCGACCTGGTCTCCTCGCCGAGCGTGTGCGAGCACTGTGCGGGCGGCTGTGCCACCCGCACCGACCACCGGCGGGGCAAGGTCATGCGCCGCATGGCCGCCGAGGACCCGGAGGTCAACGAGGAGTGGCTGTGCGACAAGGGGCGGTTCGCCTTCCGCTACGCCCAGCAGCGCGACCGCCTCACCACCCCCCTGGTGCGCAACAAGGACACCGGTGAGCTGGAGCCGGCGAGCTGGCCGGAGGCGCTGGAGGCGGCCGCGGAGGGCCTGCGGGCCGCACGCGGCCGGGCCGGTGTGCTCACCGGCGGCCGTCTGACCGTCGAGGACTCCTACGCGTACGCCAAGTTCGCCCGGGTCGCCCTCGCAACCAACGACATCGACTTCCGCGCGCGGGTCCACTCCGCCGAGGAGGCCGACTTCCTGGCGGCCCACGTCGCCGGCCGCGGCCGGGACCTGGCCGGGACCGGAGTCACCTACACCTCGCTGGAGAAGGCCCCCGCGGTCCTGCTCGCCGGATTCGAGTCGGAGGAGGAGGCGCCCGGCGTCTTCCTGCGGCTGCGCAAGGCCCACCGCAAGCACGGTCAGCGCACCTTCTCCCTGGCCACCCACGCCACCCGGGGGCTCACCAAGGCGGGCGGCACGCTGCTGCGCGCGGCCCCCGGCACCGAGACCGAGTGGCTCGACGCCCTCGCCTCCGGCACGGGCCTGGACCCGGACGGCGCGAAGGCGGCCGAGGCGCTGCGCGCCGAGGGCGCGTTGATCGTCGTGGGCGAGCGGCTCGCGGCCGTGCCCGGCGGTCTCACCGCCGCCCTGCGTGCCCAGGCCGCCACCGGGGCCCGTCTGGTGTGGATCCCGCGCCGGGCGGGCGACCGTGGCGCGGTCGAGGCGGGCGCGCTGCCGTCGCTGCTGCCCGGCGGCCGCCCGGCCACCGACCCGCGGGCCCGCGAGGAGACCGCCGGGGTCTGGCGGGTGCGTGAACTTCCGCACCGCTACGGCCGCGACACCGGCCAGATCGTCGAGGCCGCGGCCACCGGTGAACTGGGCGCACTCGTCGTCGCCGGCGTCGAGGTCACGGATCTGCCCGATGTGGCACGCGCGCGGGAGGCGCTGGACGCGGTGGGCTTCCTGGTCTCGCTGGAGCTGCGGCCCGGCGAGGTCACCGAGCGGGCGGACGTCGTCTTCCCGGTGGCGGCCGTGGCGGAGAAGCCCGGCACCTTCCTCAACTGGGAAGGCCGGGTCCGGATGTTCGAGGCCGCACTCAAGCCCGAGCAGATGACCCGCCCCCTCGCGCCGACCGACGCCCGGGTGCTGCACATGCTCGCCGACGCGCTCGACATCCCCTTCGGCCTGCCGGACCTGAAGTCCGTACGCGCCGAGATGGACCGGCTCGGCCGCTGGGACGGCCCCCGCGCCGGCGTACCCGCCGAGTCCGCCCGGCCGCTGCCCCGACCGGGCGCGGGCGAGGCGGTCCTCGCCGGTCACCGGCTCCTGCTCGACCAGGGCGTGCTCCAGCAGGGCGACGAGGCGCTGGCCGGTACCCGGCACGCCGCCGTGGCCCGGCTGTCGGCGGCGACCGCGGCCGAGACGGGCGTCAAGGACGGCGACGAACTGCAGGTCGCCGGCCCCGCCGGATCGGTGCGGTTGCCGCTCCAGGTGAGCGAGATGCCCGACCGGGTGGTGTGGCTGCCCCTGAACTCCGTGGGCGGCGGCGTCGCCGCCGACACCGGGGCACGCCCCGGTGAGCTGGTCCGCATCACGGCGGCGACGGGTGCGACGGAGGTGGAGGCGTGACCGCAATGACCAGCCTGGCCCTTGAGGACCTGTCCATGTTCGGGCGGGACCCCTGGTGGCTCGTCGTCGTCAAGGCCGTGTTCTGCTTCGCGTTCCTGATGGTGACCGTGCTCTTCTCCATCGTGTGGGAGCGCAAGGTCGTCGCCTGGATGCAGTTGCGCATCGGCCCCAACCGGCACGGCCCCTGGGGACTTCTCCAGTCGCTCGCCGACGGTGTCAAGCTGATGCTCAAGGAAGACGTGATCGTCAAGCGCGCGGACAAGGTGGTCTACATCCTTGCGCCGATTGTCGCCGCGATCCCGGCCTTCATGGCGATCGCCGTGATCCCGTTCGGCCCGGCCGGCAACGAGGTCTCCATCTTCGGCCACCGCACCACGATGCAGCTCACCGACCTGCCGATCGCGATGCTCTACATCCTCGCGGTCGCCTCGATCGGCATCTACGGCATCGTGCTCGCCGGCTGGTCGTCCGGCTCGACGTATCCGCTGCTCGGCGGACTGCGTTCCTGCGCGCAGATGATCTCGTACGAGATCGCGATGGGCGCGGCGTTCGCCTCCGTCTTCCTCTACTCCGGGTCGATGTCGACGTCGGCGATCGTGGAGGCCCAGGCGGACCGCTGGTACATCCTGCTGCTGCCGGTCTCCTTCATCATCTATGTCGTCACGATGGTCGGTGAGACCAACCGGGCGCCGTTCGACATGCCGGAGTCCGAGGGCGACCTCGTCGGCGGCTTCAACACCGAGTACAGCTCCATCAAGTTCGCGATGTTCATGCTGGCCGAGTACGTCAACATGGTCACCGTCGCCGCCGTCTCGGTCACCCTGTTCCTCGGCGGCTGGCGGGCGCCGTACCCGATCTCCGCCTTCTGGGAGGGCGCGAACCACGGCTGGTGGCCGATGCTCTGGTTCGTCGTCAAGGTCCAGCTCCTCCTCTTCTTCTTCATCTGGCTGCGCGGCACGCTTCCGCGGGTGCGCTACGACCAGCTGATGAAGCTCGGCTGGAAGGTCCTGATCCCGGTCTCCGTCGTCTGGCTGATGCTGGTCGCGACCGTGCGGGCGCTGCGGAACGAGAACTACGACTTCCAGCAGATCGTGCTGTACGTCGCCGGCGCGGTGATCGCGGTCCTGCTCCTGTCCTTCGTCGCCGACGTCTTCCGCGGCAAGAAGGACAAGGAGGAGGAGGCCCGGGCTGCCAAGCCCGGTCCGTTCGACCCGATGGCGGGCGGATTCCCCGTACCGCCGCTGCCCGGACAGGAGTTGCCGCCGGTGCCGCGCAGGCGCCCCCGCCGCGACCGTGAACTGATCGCCAGCGGCGGATCGCAAACCGACAGTGATGGTCCTCGGGACGGAAAGGAGGCTGACGGTGTCTGAGGAATCCGAGAGCACGTTCCAGAATCCGGTCGCCGGCTTCGGCGTGACCTTCAAGGCCATGTTCAAGAAGCGGCTGACCGAGCAGTATCCGGAGCAGCAGAAGGTCACGGCGCCGCGCTTCCACGGCAGGCACCAGCTCAACCGCCATCCGGACGGACTCGAGAAGTGCGTCGGTTGCGAGCTGTGCGCCTGGGCCTGTCCGGCCGACGCGATCTACGTGGAGGGCGCGGACAACACCGACGAGGAGCGCTACTCCCCGGGCGAGCGGTACGGCCGCGTCTACCAGATCAACTACGCCCGGTGCATTTTCTGCGGACTGTGCATCGAGGCCTGCCCCACCCGCGCGCTGACGATGACCAACGAGTTCGAGCTGGCCGACAGCAGCCGGGCGAACCTCATCTTCACCAAGGAGCAGCTGCTCGCCGGTCTGGAGGAGGGCATGGTCGACAGCCCGCACGCCATCTACCCCGGCATGGACGAACAGGACTACTACCGGGGGCTGATCACGGAGGCCGCGCCCGGCACGGTCCAGCAGGTGGCCCACTCCAAGGGCGAGAACGTCCAGGAGGCCGAGTCGACGTTCGGCGAGAGCGAACCGGCCTCGAAGAAGGTGATCGGGGCATGAACCTGCTCGCAGCCTCCGCCACCTCCACGGGCGAGGCCGTCCAGTTCTGGGTGCTCGGCACCATCGCGGTCGTCGGGGCCCTCGGCACGATCCTGATGAAGCGGGCCGTGCACAGCGCGCTCAGCCTCGCCGGGACCATGATCGTCCTGGCGGTCTTCTACCTCGCCAACGGGGCGTACTTCCTCGGCGTCGTCCAGATCATCGTCTACACCGGCGCGATCATGATGCTGTTCCTCTTCGTCGTCATGCTGGTCGGTGTCACGGCGGCCGACTCGCTGAAGGAGACGCTGAAGGGGCAGCGCTGGCTGGCCGCCGCCTGCGGACTCGGCTTCGGCATCCTGCTGATCGCCGGCATCGGCCATGCCTCACTGGAGAACTTCAACGGACTGGGCGTCGCCAACACCGCGAACGGCGGCAACGTCGAGGGCCTTGCCGCCCTGATCTTCACCAAGTACGTCTTCGCCTTCGAGATCACCGGCGCCCTGCTGATCACGGCCGCCGTCGGCGCGATGGTCCTCACGCACCGCGAGCGCACCGAGCGGGCGAGGACCCAGCGGGAGCTGTCCGAGCAGCGCGTACGGGAAGGCAAGCAGCTGCCGCCCCTGCCCGCGCCCGGCGTCTATGCCCGGCACAACGCGGTGGACATCCCCGGTCTGCTGCCCGACGGCACCACGTCCGAGCTCACCGTCAGCAAGACGCTGGTCGAGCGCGGCCAGGTCCGCGATGTGTCGAGCGACGCGCTGGGCGATCTCAAGGCGCTCGAACAGCGCGCCGAGGAGCGCCTCGGCCGCGACAAGGACGAGCACGACCGGGACGGACAGGAGGCCACACGGTGAATCCGGTCAACTATCTGTATCTGGCAGCGCTGTTGTTCACCATCGGCGCGGCCGGCGTGCTGATCCGGCGGAACGCGATCGTGGTCTTCATGTGCGTCGAGCTGATGCTGAACGCCTGCAACCTCGCGTTCGTCACCTTCTCCCGGATGCACGGCAATCTCGACGGCCAGATCATCGCGTTCTTCACGATGGTCGTCGCCGCAGCGGAGGTCGTGGTCGGACTCGCGATCATCGTGGCGGTGTTCCGTTCCCGCCACTCGGCCTCGGTCGACGACGCCAGCCTGATGAAGCTGTAAGGGGACGGACGAATCGTGGAGAACCTCATTGCGCTGCTCGTCGCGGCGCCCCTGCTCGGAGCGGCGTTGCTGCTGTGCGGCGGCCGTCGGCTCGACCGCACCGGCCACTGGCTGGGCACCCTGCTCGCGGCCACGTCCTTCGCCATCGGCACCGTGCTCTTCGCCGACATGCTCGGCAAGGAAGCGGACGAACGCGCCCTGCACAGCAGGCTGTTCAGCTGGGTCCCCGTCGAAGGGTTCCAGGCGGACATCGCCTTCCAGCTCGACCAGCTGTCGATGACCTTCGTACTGCTGATCACCGGTGTGGGCACCCTGATCCACCTCTACTCCGTCGGGTACATGGAGCACGACGAGCGCCGCCGCCGCTTCTTCGGCTATCTGAACCTGTTCCTCGCGGCCATGCTGCTGCTGGTCCTCGCCGACAACTACCTCCTGCTGTACGTCGGCTGGGAGGGTGTCGGTCTCGCCTCGTACCTGCTCATCGGGTTCTGGCAGCACAAGCCCAGCGCGGCCACCGCGGCGAAGAAGGCCTTCCTGGTCAACCGCGTGGGCGACATGGGCCTGTCGATCGCGATCATGTTGATGTTCACCACCTTCGGCACCTTCGCCTTCGGGCCGGTGCTTCAGGCGACGGGTGAGACGTCCGAGGGCATGCTGACGGCCATCGGCCTGATGCTGCTGCTCGCCGCGTGCGGCAAGTCCGCCCAGGTGCCGCTGCAGTCCTGGCTCGGGGACGCGATGGAGGGCCCGACCCCGGTCTCGGCCCTGATCCACGCGGCCACCATGGTGACTGCCGGCGTCTACCTGATCGTCCGCTCCGGTGCCGTCTTCAACGCCGCGCCCGACGCCCAGCTGGCGGTCGTGATCGTCGGCGCGGTCACGCTCCTCTTCGGTGCGATCGTCGGTTGCGCCAAGGACGACATCAAGAAGGCGCTGGCCGGCTCGACCATGTCGCAGATCGGCTACATGATCCTGGCGGCCGGTCTCGGCCCCATCGGATACGCCTTCGCGATCATGCACCTGGTCACGCACGGCTTCTTCAAGGCCGGGCTGTTCCTCGGTGCCGGTTCGGTCATGCACGGCATGAACGACGAGGTGGACATGCGCAAGTACGGCGGCCTGCGGAAGTACATGCCGGTCACCTTCGTCACCTTCGGCCTCGGCTATCTGGCCATCATCGGCTTCCCGGGCCTGTCGGGCTTCTGGTCCAAGGACAAGATCATCGAGGCGGCGTTCGCGTACGACGACGGGATCCGCGGCTGGATCTTCGGCGGCGTGGCGCTGCTGGGTGCCGGCATCACCGCGTTCTACATGACCCGCGTGATGATCATGACCTTCTTCGGCGAGAAGCGCTGGCAGCCCGCTCCCGACCCGGACAAGGTGCCCAGCGTCGAGCCGGGCGTCGAAGTGCGTCCCGGGGAGATGCCGCACCCGCACGAGTCGCCCAAGTCGATGACGATCCCGATGATCGTGCTCGCCTTCGGGTCGGTCTTCGCGGGCGGCCTGTTCAGCCTAAACGAGTCCTTCGTCCACTGGCTGGAGCCGGTCACGCAGTTCGAGCACCCGCACCCCGTCATCAGCGTCCCGGCCATCACGACCTCGACGATCGTCGTGCTGCTGCTCGGCGCGGGACTGGCGTATCTGATCTACGGGCGGCGTCCGGTCCCCGTCACGGCCCCGCGCGGCTCCCTGCTCACCCGCGCCGCTCGCCGCGACCTGCTTCAGGACGACTTCAACCATGTGGTCCTGGTCCGAGGCGGTGAGCACCTCACACGTTCGCTGGTCTACGTCGACCACACCCTGGTCGACGGCGTGGTCAACGGCACGGCGGCCACGTTCGGCGGGCTCTCCGGCCGACTGCGCAAGCTGCAGAACGGCTACGCCCGCAGCTACGCGGTCTCGATGTTCGGCGGTACGGCGATCCTGATCGCCGCGACCCTGCTGATGAGGGCGGTCTGATCGGTATGTCCGAAGTAGTGAACGCAGGCTTTCCTCTGCTGACGGCAACGGCCGTGCTCCCGGCGCTCGGTGCGATCGCCACGGCGGCCGTGCCCGCCGTGCGCCGGACGGCCGCCAAGTGGCTGGCCCTGCTCGTCTCCTTGGGCACTCTGGTGCTCGCGGCGATCGTGCTCGTCCGGTTCGAGCCCGGCGGCGACCGCTACCAGCTCGCCGAATCGCACGCCTGGATCAAGGACTTCGGCGTCCGCTACGAGCTGGGCGTGGACGGCATCGGTGTCGCGCTCATCGCGCTGACCGCCCTGCTGATCCCGTTCGTGATCCTCGCCGGCTGGAACGACGCCGACGTGCAGGAGACCGGCAGCAAGAGGTGGCGGCCCACCCAGGGCTTCTTCGCGCTGATCCTGATGGTCGAGGCGATGGTGATCCTCTCCTTCGAGGCCACCGACGTCTTCCTCTTCTACATCCTGTTCGAAGCCATGCTCATCCCGATGTACTTCCTCATCGGCGGCTTCGGCGACCGCGCCCACGCGGGCACGGACGAGCACGCGGCTGCCCAGCGGTCGTACGCGGCGGTGAAGTTCCTGCTGTACAACCTGGTCGGCGGACTGATCATGCTGGCCGCCGTCATCGGTCTGTACGTGGTCGCGGGCAGCTTCTCGCTCTCCGAGATCGCCGAGGCCAGGGCGTCCGGTCAGCTGGAGATGGCGACCACCACCGAGCGGCTGCTGTTCCTCGGCTTCTTCTTCGCCTTCGCGGTGAAGGCCCCGCTGTGGCCGCTGCACACCTGGCTGCCCAACGCGATGGGCGAGGCGACCGCCCCGGTCGCCGTGCTGATCACGGCAGTCGTCGACAAGGTCGGCACCTTCGCGATGCTGCGCTTCTGTCTCCAGCTCTTCCCGGAGGCGTCGAAGTGGGCAACACCGGTGATCATCACACTGGCGCTGATCAGCATCGTCTACGGCGCCCTGCTCGCGGTCGGCCAGCGGGACATCAAGCGCCTGGTGGCGTACGCGTCGATCTCGCACTTCGGCTTCATCGTCCTGGGCATCTTCGCGATGACCAGCCAGGGCCAGTCGGGCGCGACGCTGTACATGGTCAACCACGGTATCTCGACCGCCGCGCTGATGCTGGTGGCGGGCTTCCTGATCTCGCGGCGCGGTTCGCGGCTCATCGCCGACTACGGCGGGGTGCAGAAGGTCGCCCCGGTGCTCGCGGGCACGTTCCTGATCGGCGGCCTCGCCACCCTGTCGCTGCCCGGGCTGGCTCCGTTCGTCAGTGAGTTCCTGGTCCTGGTCGGCACGTTCGCCGCGTATCCGGTGGCCGGGATCATCGCGACCTTCGGCATCGTGCTCGCCGCGCTCTACACCCTCGTGCTCTACCAGCGCACGATGACCGGTCCGGTCAAGGCGGAAGTCAGTGCCCTGCCGGACCTCAAGGCGCGCGAACTGGTGGTCGTCGCACCGCTGATCGCGCTGCTGCTCTTCCTCGGCGTCTTCCCGAAGCCGCTGACGGACATCGTCAACCCGGCAGTGGAGCACACGATGTCCGACGTACAGAAGCAGGACCCCCGGCCCGAGGTGGAGGCGGCCAAGTGAGCGCTACAGCTGTCCACAGCCTGTGGACAACGGCGGCGGAGGTCGAGCCGCTCGGCAAGATCCCCGCGCCGCACATCGAGTACGCCCAGCTCGCACCCGTGCTGATCATCGTTGGCGCGGCCATTCTGGGTGTGCTTGTGGAGGCCTTCGTCCCGCGCAAGGCCCGTTACCACACACAGGTGTTCCTGACCGTCGTCGCGCTCGCGGCCGCCTTCGCGGCGGTCGTCGGGCTCGCCGCCGGCGGATACGGCACCACCAAGGCGCACATCGCCGCCATGGGCGCGATCGCCGTCGACGGCCCCGCGCTGTTCCTGCAGGGCACCATCCTGCTGGCGTCGCTGGTCGCCGTGTTCACCTTCGCCGAACGCCGCCTCGACCCGGCACTGCACGGCAGCCGGATCGACTCGTTCGCCGCCGAGGCCGCAGCGGTACCCGGCAGCGACCACGAGAAGGCCGCGGTCAAGGCCGGGTTCACCACCACCGAGGTGTTCCCGATCGTCCTGTTCGCGATCACCGGCATGCTGGTCTTCCCGGCCGCCAACGATCTGCTGACGCTGTTCATCGCGCTGGAGGTCTTCTCCCTCCCGCTGTACCTCCTGTGCGCGCTGGCCCGCCGCAAGCGGCTCATGTCGCAGGAAGCGGCCGTGAAGTACTTCCTGCTCGGCGCGTTCTCCTCCGCGTTCCTGCTCTTCGGCATCGCCCTCCTCTACGGCTACGCGGGCTCCGTGTCGTACGCCCGCATCGCCGATGTCGTCGACGGCAGCATCCGCACCATCGACCCGGCGCTCGCCGACACCATGGGCAACGACGCGCTGCTGCTCATCGGCGGCGCGATGATCCTCATGGGCCTGCTGTTCAAGGTCGGCGCGGTGCCGTTCCACATGTGGACGCCGGACGTCTACCAGGGCGCGCCGACCCCGGTGACCGGCTTCATGGCCGCGGCCACCAAGGTCGCCGCGTTCGGCGCGCTGCTGCGGCTGCTGTACGTGGTCCTGCCGGGCCTGAACTGGGACTGGCGGCCGGTCATGTGGGCCATCGCCATCGTGACGATGCTGGGCGGCGCGATCGTCGCGATCACTCAGACCGACATCAAGCGGCTCCTGGCGTACTCGTCGATCGCGCACGCCGGCTTCATCCTCGCCGGTGTGATCGCCACGACGCCCGACGGCATCTCGTCCGTCCTCTTCTACCTGCTCGCTTACTCCTTCGTGACGATCGGCGCGTTCGCGGTCGTCACCCTCGTCCGGGACGCGGGCGGCGAGGCGACGCACCTGTCCAAGTGGGCGGGCCTCGGGCGGCGTTCGCCGCTCGTGGCGGCGGTCTTCGCGGTGTTCCTCCTCGCCTTCGCCGGCATCCCGCTGACGTCGGGCTTCGCCGGCAAGTTCGCGGTCTTCAAGGCGGCGGCGGAGGGCGGCGCGGGGGCGCTGGTCGTGGTGGGTGTGATCTCGTCGGCGATCGCGGCGTTCTTCTACATCCGGGTCATCGTGCTGATGTTCTTCAGCGAGCCGAAGCCCGAGGGCCCGACGGTCGCCGTGCCCTCGCCGCTGACCACGACGACGATCGCGGTCGGCGTGGCGGTCACGCTGGTGCTCGGCGTGGCACCGCAGTACTTCCTGGACCTGGCGAGCCAGGCGGGGGTGTTCGTACGCTGACGTCCCGCCTCACGGCGAAGGTCCGGCGTCTCCTCGGGGGAGAGGCCGGACCTTCGCCGTGAGGCGGCGGTCACTCCGGGCGTGGCCGGGAGCGCTTCGTGGTGATCGCGGTCAGATCCAGGTCGACGGGGAACGGGACATCCGCTTTGAGCCGGTCCCGGAAGATCCCCGTGGGGGTGTACTGGCCGGTGTTCGGCTCCAGCTCGAAGACGTAGACGACGGCGCGGCCGTTGTCGTTCTCCACGCGCCAGTAGGCGGGAATGCCCGCGCGTGCGTACTTCAGCGGCTTGGTCTCCCGGTCCCGGGACACCGACTCCTCGGAGACGACCTCGATGGCGAGCCGCACGGTCTCCGCCGGGAACCGGGTCTGCCCCGGGTCCTGGACCACGTGCTCGGGCACGACGATCACATCGGGCCCCGGTCGGTTCTGCCGGTCGACGTCGATGGTGAACTCGCGGACCACCTCGAAGTCATCGGGCGCCAGCGACTGCAGCTGCCACTCGAAGAAACTCACCGCGCGCGAGTGGAAAAGGGTCTGCGGACTCACGAAGACGAGGCTCCCGTCGATCAGCTCCGTGTGGGGAGGCAGGTTGGGAAGCCTGTCCAGGTCGTCGGCGATCCAGCCGCCCACGGGCGGGACCGGCCAGTCGGCCTTCTTTGCCGTCGGTTCCACGCTCATCAGTGCTCCCATGGGACGGAGTCTCGCGGGTCTGTCCAGCGTATTGGGCGGAAAGGGATCAACGCCCCACGCACGTGTGAACGAATCCGTCGTGTTGACCCGGCCGGCCGTGCAGGGGGCCGCATGGCCCGGTACCCCGTCGGGGGCACCGGGCCCTCACCGCGGCGGCGGCCGGCGTCAGGCCGAGGGCGCGATCCGGCCCGTGACCTCGCCCAGTCCGACACGCACGCCGTCCGGGCCGGGGGCCCAGGCCGTCATCGTCACCACGTCGCCGTCCTCGAGGAACGTGCGCTTGCCATCGGGGAATTCGATCGCGTCGCGGCCGTTCCAGGTGAGTTCCAGCAGCGAGCCGCGCTGGTTCACCTCGGGGCCGCTGACGGTGCCGGAGCCGTACAGGTCGCCCGTACGCAGCGATGCGCCGTTGACCGTCATATGGGCGAGCTGCTGCGCGGCCGTCCAGTACATCGTGGCGAACGGCGGCTCGGCCACCACATGGCCGTTGAGCGCGACCGAGATGTGCAGGTCGAAGCCGCCGGGCTCCTCCTCGGCCGAGTCGTCGAGATACGGCAGCAGCGGGAAGTCCCGTGCGGGCGGCGTGATCCTGGCCGCCTCCAGCGCCTCCAGCGGGGTGACCCAGGCGGCCACCGAGGTGGCGAAGGACTTGCCGAGGAACGGGCCGAGCGGCACGTACTCCCACGCCTGGATGTCGCGCGCGGACCAGTCGTTCAGCAGGAAGAGGCCGAAGACGTGCTCGCGGAAGCCATCGAGCGGGACCGGCCTGCCGTGCTCGGACGGCGTGCCGACGAGGAAACCGACCTCGGCCTCGATGTCGAGCTTCACGGACGGGCCGAAGACGGGTGTCGCGTCCGCCGGTGCCTTGCGCTGCCCGGACGGCCGGACGACGTCCGTACCGGAGACGACGACGGTGCCCGACCTGCCGTGGTAGCCGATCGGCAGGTGCTTCCAGTTGGGGGTGAGCGCGTCGCCGTCGGGCCGGAAGATCTTTCCGACGTTGGTGGCGTGGTGCTCGCTCGCGTAGAAGTCGACGTAGTCCGCGACCTCGTACGGCAGATGCATCGTCACCGCGTCCACGGGGTGGAGCAGCGGCTCGATGTCGGGACGGTGCGCGGGGACGGTGACCCATGCGGTCAGGGCGCGCCGCACGTCGCGCCAGGCGGTGCGCCCGGCGGCGAGCAGCGGGTTGAGGCTCGGCTGCGCCAGCACCTCGGCGTACGGGGAGCCGAGCACGATGGCGGCGGCCCCGGCGTCGAGCACATGCCCACCGATCCGGACGCCGAGCCTGCGGCGCTCCGGCTCGTCGGCCGTGCTGAAGACGCCGTAGGGGAGGTTGTGCGGGCCGAAGGGATCGCCCTCGGCCAGATCGAGCGGGCTCTGCTCGGACATCGGTGCCTGCCTCGCTTTCCACGGGTGTGGGTGACACGTTACGTCCCCGCCCGCCCGCCGCGGCAGGGCCCAATGGATCACGCCCCGCGCACTGCGGCGCGGGCCGTCGCGCCATCAGCGCGCCGGGCGCGGCACGTGCTTCTCCCAGGTGCGGTGGAACACGATCTCGTCGCCGTCGCGGCACACCAGTTCGTCCGTTGCCGTGAAGCCGGTCACGTCGCAGGCGGCGGCCGAGCGGGCCTCGATGCGGACGTCCCAGCCGAGTTCCGGCCGGTGGAGGCGGATCCACCAGGTGGTCTCCGCCAGGGCGGAGAGCGGATCGTCCTGCTGGATCGCGTACGTCTCGTGGGCCTCCTCCGTGTGTTCGAGGCCGTCCGGGTGCACATGGGTGCCGCCGCTGTGGGGCGTCGCGTCGAGGGTCCAGAGCCCGGCCGTCACGTCACGGGTGAGCAGCAGGCGCGGAGGGTCGCCGTCGAGGGTCTGCGGGACCGCGACCGCGGCCGGCTCACTGTGCTCGGGTTCCGCGAACACGCCGCTCACGCCGGTCGGTTCGCGGACCGGCAGGTCGAGGCGCGAGCCCGCCGGGTCGAGGGTGAAGCCCGCCGCCTCCGGATCCGGCCAGAGCCACGGCCAGTACGCCGAGGAGACCGCGAGCCGGATGCGGTGGCCAGGCGCGAAGGTGTGCCCGGCGAGCGACAGGTCGAAGGACACGTCCTCCGCCGTGCCGGGGCGCCACGCGAGCGCCCGCCGACGGCCCGCCGGCGCGGCGAGGTCCAGGGCACCGCGGGTGACGAGTGTGGAGGCGCCGTCCGGTGCGATGTCGCAGAGCCGGGCCACCACGTGTCCGTGCGGTGCCTCCAGGCGCAACCACAGGGTGACCCGTGGCCGTCCGAGAACGACGACCGGTGTGCCGCCGACCGGGAAATCGAAGCAGACCGACCGGGCGTCCTCCTCCCGCTGGTCGGGCGGCAGGTCGGCGGGGTGGCCCACCGGGCACGGCCCGCCCGCGTCCGTCCCCGTGTGCTGCGGGGAGCGCACCGGCACGGGGTCGCCGGCCGGTGTGTGCGGAACGACGGTGACGTGCGGCGACGGCCAGACGTCGTCCCCGGTCCACCGGCCAGGACCCGGTGCGGACGGCCCGAGCCGGCAGCGCAGCAGGGGCTCGGCCAGCACGCCCGTGTCCCGGTCCCTCAGCCACTGGTCCCACCAGCGCAGCGTCTCCTGCAGGAAGCCGATCCCCCGCTCGGGGTCCCGGTCCGGGTACTGGCGCGGCCACGGACCGAGCAGTCCACGGACCCGGTCCGCCGGCAGTTGCTCCACGAGCCGCAGCACGGTGTCGCGGGCGGGGTCGTGCAGACCGCTCACCGCCAGTACCGCCGCCCGCACCGCGTCGGTGTCGTCGCGGATCCCGGCGCTCCGCCAGTACACGTCGCGCAGCGGATGCTCCGACCAGTCGGGAACGGCGGGCCGGATCGCCTCCAGCCGGCGCAGCCACATGGTGCGCCACGCGTCGCCGGTGTGCAGCGGGTCCGGCGGCCGGGCGGCCTGCGCGAGCCGGGCGGCGGAGCGTGAGTGCAGCGACCGGCAGGTGAGCGATCCGCCCAGGAAGGGCCCGTCGGTCTCGTACGGGTCGTCGCTCGCGCACACCGCGACCACGGCCCGCAGCGGCGGCGGTGCGAGCGCCGCGATCTGCAGCGCGGTCCGGCCGGCCGGGCCGATGCCGATCATGCCGACCCGGCCGGTGCACCACGGCTGCCCGGCCAGCCACTCGACCACCGCGACACCGTCCGCGAGCTCGGCCGCGTCGCTCTCGCCGCCCGGCGCCCCCTCGCTGTTCCCGTGTCCGCGCACATCGACCCGGACGGAGGCGTAGCCGTGGCCCGCGTACCACGGGTGGCGCTCGCCGTCGCGGACAACCGTCGCGTCGCTGAGCCGGTCCGCGGCGTACTCGAGCAGGGCGGGCACGGGCTCGTCCGTCACCGGCCGCCACATCCGCGCGTACAGCGCGATGCCGTCGGGCAGGCGGACGCGGACGTCCTCGTGAGCCGTCTCGAACGGGAAGTCTGTGCGGATACGCATGGCTGAACCTCGGTGGCGCGGCCCCGCCGAGGGGTCGGCGGGGACCATCACGGGTACGGGCGAATGCCCCTGTTCCAGGTCATTGCGGCTGATCACGAACATACCGGGGGTGGCGGGAAGGCGCTCATGGTGATCGAAAGGCGACCGGATACGCTGACTTGAGTGAATCCAGCGACACATCGACAATCCGTGTGATCGTCAGCAGACAGGAGACCCCCTCGTGACCGTCGTCGGGCCGTTCGGGCTGAGCGTGCGGGACCAGGCTCTTGAGGCCGATGTCCAGACCGGATTGTCGGCTGTCGAGGCGGGCCTGCTCGATGCCACCAAGAGCGAGGTTCCGTTCATCACGGAGGCCGCGCAGCACCTCGTACGGGCCGGCGGGAAGCGTTTCCGCCCGCTGCTCGTGATGCTGACCGCCCAGTTCGGCGACCCGCATGCGCCGGGTGTCGTGCCCTCGGCCGTCGTCGTCGAGCTCACCCACCTCGCGACGCTGTACCACGACGACGTGATGGACGAGGCCGACGTGCGGCGCGGCGTGCCCAGCGCGAACACCCGCTGGGGCAACTCCGTGGCCGTCCTCACCGGCGACTTCCTGTTCGCCCGCGCCTCGCACATCCTGGCCGACCTCGGCCCGGAGGCCGTGCGCATCCAGGCGGAGGCGTTCGAGCGGCTGGTCACCGGGCAGATCCTGGAGACGGCGGGCCCGCGCGACGGCCGCGACCCGGTGGAGCACTACCTCGACGTGCTGGCCGGCAAGACCGGCTCGCTGGTCGCCGTGTCCTGCCGCTTCGGCGCGATGATGTCCGGCGCCGACGAGCGCGTCGTCGACGTCCTCACCCAGTACGGAGAGCGGCTCGGCGTCGCCTTCCAGCTCGCCGACGACGTCCTCGACATCGCTTCCGACTCGCACGAGTCCGGCAAGTCGCCCGGCACCGACCTGCGCGAGGGCATCCCGACGCTGCCGGTGCTGCACCTGCGGGCCGCGGCCGAGGCGCACGGCCGTCCCGAGGACCTGGAGCTCCTCGCCCTGCTCGACGGCGACCTCAGCGACGACGAGCGGCACGCAGAGGTGCTGCGCCGGCTGCGCGAGCACCCGGCGCTGGAGCAGGCCCGGCAGGACTCCGTCCGCTACGCCGAGGAGGCGCGGGCAATGCTGGGCCCGCTGCCCGACTGCTTCGCGAAGGCGGCGCTCGAGGAGCTGTGCGACGCGGTGGTCCACCGCGCCGGCTGACGGGCCCGGACTCCTGGACCCGGTGCGGTCCGGTTTCCTCGACCCCTGCCGTCCGGCTCCCGACCCCTGTGGTCGGGTTTCCTCGACGCCTGCTCGCCCCTTGTCGTCCAGCCCTCTACCCCCGCCGTCCGGTTCCCTCGACCCCTACGGGTCGGGGGACTTGGGGGCCGGCGGTGTCATACCGGAGGGGTACACGGTTTTGCGCCCGCGGGTTGACGCTTCCGCCCGGCCGTTTTGGTCAGATGGTGATGACCACACGGCCAACCACGGAGGTAGGGCACACCATGGCACCGAACGACAGCGCACACTCCACCGATGAGGCCGAGGGCCTCGCCGTGGGGCGCCGCAAGGCCTCCCGCTATCTCGTCCCCTTCGTGGTGGCCGGGGTCGCGGCGGGGACCATCGGGCTCGTCCCGGCGCTCGCCGACTCCGGTGACCCCGATCTGCCGAAGATCACCGCGCAGGAGCTGATCGAGAAGATCGCCGCGTCCGACACCGAGCAGCTCTCCGGCACCGTGAAGATCACCACCGACCTCGGGCTCCCCGCGCTCGACGCGCTGGGCGGCTCCCTGGCGGGAGCGGCCGGCGGCGAGGGCGGCGCGGGATCCTCCGCCGACCCGCAGGCCCAGCTGGCCGAACTCGCGTCGGGCACACACACGCTGCGGATCGCCGCCGACGGTCCCGACCGGCAGAAGATCTCCGTCCTGAAGGACTCGGACGAGTACAGTCTCATCCGCAACGGTGACGAGATGTGGGGCTACGACAGCGCCTCGAACGAGGTATTCCACGCCGAGGGCAACGGCACGCGCAGGGGCTCCGGTGAGCAGGAGAAGCGTCCCGAGGACCTGCCGGCCACGCCGAAGGTACTCGCGGACGAGGTGCTGAAGGCCTCGGAGGGCACCACGTCGATCACCGTCGGCGGCACCGCCAAGGTGGCCGGCCGGGACGCGTACAAGTTGGTCGTCAAGCCGGAGCAGAAGGGCTCGACGGTCGGTGCGGTCACCATCGCGGTGGACGCGAGGACCGGCACTCCGCTGAAGTTCACCCTGACGCCGAGCAGCGGCGGCAAGGCCGTTGTCGACGCGGGCTTCACCAAGGTCGACTTCTCCCGGCCCGCCGCGTCGACCTTCGACTTCACCCCGCCCAAGGGGGCGAAGGTGACGGAGGACAAGGCCGACGAGACGGTGGGCGAGAAGCACGCCCGCGAGGAGTTCGAGGGCGGCCTGGAGCACTTCGCCGGACCGCAGGTCATCGGTGAGGGCTGGACGTCCATCGCCAAAATCGAGGCACCCGGCGGAGCGGACGCCAAGGCTCCGGAGAAGGGCGATGTCCCGGCCGAGGCCCAGCAGTTCATGGACGCGCTCGGCGACAAGGTCACCGGCAAGTTCGGCTCGGGCACGGTCTTCAGCACCCGCCTGGTGAACGCCCTGATGACGGACGACGGCACGGTCTACGTCGGCGCGGTCACCAAGGACGCCCTGGTGAAGGCCGCCAACGAGGACAGCTGAACCGAAGGGAGTGGTGAGCCCCGCCGTACGCCGCGTACGGCGGGGTGCCTGCCACCGGCGAGGACGTCGGCGCGGGGCCTCGCTTCTCCGGCCTCGCTTCTCCGGACCGCCTCGGGGTCGTGTGCCTCGGCCCAGTGCCGTCAGAAGGTGAGCCTCCAGCTGTCGATGTAGCCCGTGTCGTACCGGGCCACGTCCTGCACCCGCAGCTTCCAGGCGCCGTTGGCCGCCTCGGAGGAGGCGTCCACCGTGTAGGTCGTGATGACGTCGTCGGCCGAGTCGCTGCTGCTGGAGTTCTTCAGCCGGTACGCGGTCCCGTCCGGCGCGACGAGGTCGATCACCAGGTCGCCTCGCCAGGTGTGCTTGATGTCCACGCCGACCTTGAGCCCGGCCGGGGCGTTGCCCGAGCGGCCCGAGACGGTCACGGTCGAGGTGACGGCGGCTCCCGCGTCCGGGACGGCCACGTCGGCTGTGCTCTCGTAGAAGTCACCGGGCGGGACGGTCGTGCCGGCCGACAGGGCCCAGATCGCGTGGGCGACGGCGTCGCTGTTGCGGTCCAGTGCGGTGTCGTTGATGTTCGACGTCGTGTCGCAGGAGGAGTGGTAGCAGCGGTCGAAGGCCTGGCCGGCGGTGCCGCCCCACTTCTGCGCCTGGGCGCTCGTCTTCGTCCTGCTCGCGCCGGTGAACAGGCCGCCGACCGGTATGCCCGCGTTCTTGAACGACGCGTGGTCGGAGCGGCCGTCGCCTTCGGTCTCGATCTCCGTCGGGACGCCGAGCCCGGTGAAGTAGTCCTTGAAGGTCTGCTCGATCACCGGGTCGTCGTCGTAGACGAAGTAGCCGGGGTTCGGTGAGCCGATCATGTCGAAGTTCAGGTAGCCGGAGATCTTCGAACGCTCCGTCGCGGGCAGGTTGTTCACGTAGTGCCGTGAGCCGACAAGGCCCAGCTCCTCCGCACCCCACCAGCCGAAGCGCAGGTGTTTCGCGGGCTGGAGCTGTGCGCGGGAGACGGCGAGCGCGGTCTCCAGCACGGCGGCCGAGCCGGAGCCGTTGTCGTTGATGCCCGCGCCCGAGCTGACCGAGTCGAGGTGGGCGCCGGCCATGACCGTCTTGTTGGCGTCGCCGCCGGGCCAGTCGGCGATCAGGTTGTAGCCCGTCGTGCCGTTGTACGTGAACTGCTGGATGGACGTGGTGAATCCGGCCGCGTCCAGCTTCGCCTTCACGAAGTCGACGGAGGCCTTGTAACCGGGCCTGCCGTGTGCCCGGTTGCCGCCGTTGGCGGTGGCGATGGACTGGAGTTCGGTGAGATGCGCCTTGACGTTGGCGAGCGGTATGTCCGGCGCGGCCTGGGCGGCTGCGGGTCCGCTCGGTGCGGCGGTCGCCGCCGGCGCGCCGGCGGCGAGCAGCCCGGCGAGGGCGAACGCGGTGGCCGCGAGCGTGCGTCTGGGAACGGAGAGGTTCATGTGGGGGCTCCGGATTCCGTACGGGGATGGGACGGAACGTGCGTGACGCCCCGGACCGGCGGGGTCCGGGGCGCTGGAGCTGGATGTGCGCTGCGCGTGTGCTGTGCGTGCTGAATGGTCAGCGAGGGGCTGACATACCGTCAAGGGCGGGAATCCGACACGTATGTTCGCATGGCGAACGGTTGAATGCCCCTCAAGCGCCCGTCAATCGCCTTCCCGGCCCCTCCGACTCCCCTCACTGGACGCAGAATTCATTGCCTTCCGGGTCGGCCATCACCACCCACTCCCCACCCTGCTCCCTCACCTCCCGTACGACGGTCGCCCCCAGCCGCCGCAGCCGCTCCGTCTCCGCGTCCCTCGTGCCGGGCGCGGCGTGCACGTCGATGTGGACCCTGTTCTTCCCGGTCTTCGCCTCCGGGACGCGCTGGAAGAGGATGCGCCGCCCCAGTCCGGCGCCGCTGTTCTCGTCGCAGGGGTCGTCCGGATGGCGGACGGCGGCCAGATCGCGCCATGCTCGTCGGCCGCGCCGTTCCACGGTGGCCTCGACCGGCGCGCCCCCGTGCGCGAGGACCTGCTCGATCAGCCGGCTGTTGTCCTCGACGAGATAGCCGAGGGCGTCGGCCCAGAAGTCCGCCTGCGCGTGCGGGTCCGCGGCGTCGATCACGAGTTTCCAGTGCAGTGTCATGGCAACCGGTTATAGTGGTTACGTGGGTGACGCTGCAACGGAAACGCCGGGACTGCTCCTGCGGACAGCGGAGGGACGCCCCTACCGCTTCGACGCGGGAGCGCTGTGCCTGGAGCTGCTGACCACCGGGGGACCGGGGGAGTTCGCGCGCTACGAGGTGCTCGACGAGCCGGGCGGCCTGCTGCACTGGGTGGCGGCCAGCCGCCTGACCGGGGGTCTTCGCCTGGACGTCGACGACGCCGCGATCGCCGAGATCAGGCGGCTGAGGGACGCGCTGTGGCGGATGGCCTGCGCCCGGGCGCACTCCCGGGAACCCGACCCGGCCGATGTGGCGACGGTCAACGCGGCCGCCGCCGAGCCGTCCCTGGCCTTCGGTATCGCCGCCGACGGATCACGGCAGTGGGCACCGGGCCCGGCCCCTGTGTCCCAACTGCTGTCGACCGTCGCGCGCGACGCCGTGGAGCTGTTCACCGGGCCGTACGCGCACCGGGTCCGCGAGTGTGCGACGCCCGACTGCTATCTGCTCTTCGTCGACACCTCGCGCCCGGGCCGCCGCCGCTGGTGCGCGATGGAGCACTGCGGCAACCGCAACAAGGTCAGGGCGCACCGCTCCCGTCACGCGAAGGGAGACGGATCATGACCACCGGGCTGACCAAGGACGCGGGCTGGGAGATCGGCGTCTCCAGGACGCTGCCCCTGGCGCCCGCCGCCGTATGGGACTTCATCGCGAGCGCCGAGGGGGTGGCGCTGTGGCTGGGCGACGGCGTCCGGCTGCCCACGCGGAAGGGAGCGGCGTACGAGACGACCGACGGCATCACGGGCGAGGTCCGCTCCTACCGTCCCGGCGACCGCATCCGCGTGACCTACGGCACGAGCACCGTGCAGGTCGCGGTCTCCGCCGCCCGGTCGGGGAACGGGGCGGTGCTCCGCTTCCACCAGGAGCGCCTGGCCGGCGCGGAGGAGCGCGAGCGCCGCAGGGCGCACTGGCAGGCGGTGGCCACCGAGGTGATGGCGGCGCTGGGGGTGGATGAAGGCCGGGCATAACAAGCTGTGGCCGGGGTCCTGCGTCGTCGAGTCGGTCGGCGGGGCACCGCTGTCGATCGTGAAGCAGTACATCGAGCAACAGAATCAGCCTTGGTTTGCCGAGGGCCAACAGCGCGGACCCGTGCTTAGGGCCAAGGCCAGAGCGGGCCAGGGAATCGCCTCACCTCCGCCCTGAAGGGCGGAGGACTGCGAATGGTTCCGGTAGCACCGGTTCACCGGGGGCGGCCCGCGCCCAGAAGCGGAGCTGAGCCGTTCGAGTGCTGATTGCGTTCTGCTGGGCGTGTCCTGTTGCCATGGCCCGGCCGGGATCGGCTCAGGTGGTCCGCTCGGGCCGCGGCTCGGGGCAGGGCGCGACCGCGGCGGTCGCGGTGCCCGCGGGGGCGGGTGCCTCGACCGGGCCGGTGGTCGTGGCGGGGCCGGCAGTCGAGGGGACGGGGCCGGTGGTCGTGGCGGGGCCGGCAGTCGAGGGGACGGGGCCGGTGGTCGTGGCGGGGCCGGCAGTCGAGGCATCGGGGCCGGCAGTCGTGGCCGGACCGGTTGTCCTGGCGGGACCGCCGTCGGCCGCGGGTGACCGCCGGGCGGACTGCGCGACCTCGGCCGCGAGGCGCAGGGCACGCGCCTTCGTCCGGTGGGCGGTCCTCAGCGCGTCCCACGTCAGGCACGTCAGGGCGAGCCACACCAGCGCGAACCCGGCCCACCGCTCGGCGGGCATCGCCTCGTGGAAGTACAGGATGCCGAGCAGGAACTGGAACATCGGCGCCAGATACTGCAGCAGCCCCAGCGTCGACAGCGGCACCCGGATGGCCGCGGCCCCGAAGCAGACCAGCGGCGCGGCCGTCACCACGCCCGTCGCGGCGAGCAGCGCCGCATGGCCCCCGCCGTGGAAGCCGAAGGTCAAGGTGCCGTTCGCCCCCAGCCACAGCAGGAAGCCGAGCGCCGGCAGGAACTGGATCGCCGTCTCGGCCGCCAGCGACTCCAGGCCGCCGATGTTCACCTTCTTCTTCACCAGCCCGTACGTGGCGAAGGTGAACGCCAGCGTCAGCGAGATCCACGGCGGCCTGCCGTAGCCGACCGCCAGCACCAGCACCGCGGCGAAGCCGATCCCGACGGCGGCCCACTGCGCCGGCCGCAGCCGTTCCTTCAGCAGTACGACGCCCATGGCGATGGTGACCAGGGGGTTGATGAAGTAGCCGAGCGAGGCCTCGACGACTTGGCCGGCGTTCACGGCCCAGATGTAGAGGCCCCAGTTGACGGTGATCACCGCCGCCGCGAGGGAGATCAGCGCCAGCTTGCCGGGCTGCCTGACCAGTTCGCGGACCCAGCCCCACTGCTTCAGGGCCAGCAGCGCGACTGCCACGACGGCCAGCGACCACACCATCCGGTGGGCGAGGATCTCCAGTGCTCCGGAGGGCTTGAGCAGCGGCCAGAAAAGGGGGACCAGGCCCCACATTCCGTAGGCACCGATCCCGTACAGCAGCCCTGTCCGCTGGTCGTTCTCCGACGTCACTGCCCCTCCTGCCCTGTGCACGCGTTCCCTGAAGAAGGTACGCGCGCGAGGGCGGGATGTCATGCCCGTATCGCCATACGGTCATGACGGATCGTGTCCGTCCAGGGGTGAGGTCCCAGGGGTGAGGTCAGGCGTTGGCCAGCGCCGCCCGCGACCGTCTTGGCGAGCGGTGTGGTGGGGCCGCCCGGCCAGCCGCGCCAGGTCGCCGGTGGTGCGTCCCAGCAGCCCGCGCCCGATGGCGCGGTCGACGTCGACGAGGATGCGGGCGAACGGCTCGGGCACGCCCGCGCCGGTGAGGATGCCGAGGTGTGTCTCGGCCGGGACCTCGGTGTACGACATGGTCCGGCCGGTCTGGCGTGACAGCTCGGCGGCGTACTCGGCCGGCGACCACGCGGTGTCGCCGCTCAGCTCGTACGCCGCGCCCAGGTGGGCGTCGCCCGTCAGCACCGCTGCGGCCGCGGCCGCGTAGTCGGCGCGCGCGGCCGAGGCGATCCGGCCTTCGCCGGCGCTCCCGACGACGGTGCCGTGCTCCAGGACGGTGGCCAGGCCGGCGGTGTAGTTCTCGGTGTGCCAGCCGTTGCGCAGGAATGTGTACGGCAGCAGCGGGTCGCCGAGGTGCAGGCGGCCCGAGCGGCGTACGACGACGCGAAGGCGCGCGCCGCGGCCTCGGCGTGACGCTGACCTGCGCAGACGAAGGGGCCGGGAGCGCTGCTCCCGACCCCTTCGTACGGACGCGGGGTGTCAGCCGACGACGGTCCAGGTGTCGTTGCCGGCGAGGAGCGCCGCGAGGTCACCCTTGCCGTCTCTCTCGACCGCCGTTTCGAGCTGGTCCGACATGAGCGTGTCGTACACCGGCCGTTCGACGCTGCGCAGGACACCGATGGGGGTGTGGTGCAGCGTGTCGGCGTCGGCGAGACGGGAGAGCGCGAACGCCGTCGTGGGGCTCGGACTGTGGGCGTCGTGCACGAGGATCCTGGACTCGTTCTCCGCGGTCACCCGCACCACCTCGAGATCACCGGTCTGCTCGTCGCGGACCACGCCCTTGGACAGCTCGGGGCCGAACCGGATCGGCTTGCCGTGCTCCAGCCGGATCACCGCGTCCTCCGCCTGCTCCTTGTCCTTGAGGATCTCGAAGGCGCCGTCGTTGAAGATGTTGCAGTTCTGGTAGATCTCGATGAGCGCGGTGCCCTGGTGGTCGGCGGCCTGCCGCAGGATCTCGGTGAGGTGCCTGCGGTCGGAGTCGATGGTGCGGGCGACGAACGACGCCTCGGCACCGAGGGCCAGGGAGACCGGGTTGAAGGGCGCGTCGAGCGAGCCCATCGGCGTGGACTTGGTGATCTTGCCGAGCTCGGAGGTTGGGCTGTACTGGCCCTTGGTGAGACCGTAGATCCGGTTGTTGAACAGCAGGATCTTGAGGTTCACGTTGCGGCGCAGGACGTGGATCAGGTGGTTGCCGCCGATGGACAGCGCGTCGCCGTCCCCGGTGACGACCCAGACGGACAGGTCGCGGCGGGAGGAGGCCAGCCCGGTGGCGATGGCGGGGGCGCGGCCGTGGATGGAGTGCATCCCGTAGGTGTTCATGTAGTACGGGAAGCGCGAGGAGCAGCCGATGCCGGAGACGAAGACGATGTTCTCCTTCGCGAGGCCGAGCTCGGGCATGAAGCCCTGCACGGCGGCGAGGATCGCGTAGTCACCGCAACCGGGGCACCAGCGCACTTCCTGATCGGACTTGAAGTCCTTCATGGACTGCTTGGCCTCGGCCTTGGGCACCAGCGACAGCGCCTCAGTCATTGATGGCCTCCTTGAGAGCTTCTGCGAGCTGCTCCGCCTTGAACGGCATGCCGTTCACCTGGGTGTAGCTGTGCGCGTCGACCAGGTACTTCGCCCGGATCAGGGTGGCGAGCTGGCCGAGGTTCATCTCCGGTACCACTACCTTGCGGTAACGCTGAAGGGCCTCCCCGAGATTCCCCGGGAAGGGGTTCAGGTGGCGCAGATGGGCCTGCGCGACGGGCAGTCCCGCGGCGCGCAGACGGCGCACGGCGGCGGTGATCGGCCCGTACGTCGAGCCCCAGCCCAGCACCAGGGTGTGTGCGCCGTCCGGGTCGTCGACGTCGATGTCGGGGACCTCGATGCCGTCGATCTTGGCCTGGCGGGTGCGGACCATGAAGTCGTGGTTGGCCGGGTCGTAGGAGATGTTGCCGGTGCCGTCCTGCTTCTCGATGCCGCCGATGCGGTGCTCCAGGCCGGGCGTGCCGGGCACCGCCCACGGGCGGGCGAGCGTGCGCGGATCGCGCTTGTAGGGCCAGAAAGCCTCGGTGCCGTCCGCCAGCGTGTGGTTCGGACCGGTGGCGAACTGGACGCGCAGGTCCGGCAGCTCATCGGTCTCCGGGATGCGCCACGGCTCGGAGCCGTTGGCGAGGTACCCGTCGGACAGCAGGAACACCGGCGTCCGGTAGGTCAGGGCGATACGGGCTGCGTCGAGGGCCGCGTCGAAGCAGTCGGCCGGGGTGCGCGGGGCGACGATCGGCACGGGAGCCTCGCCGTTGCGCCCGTACATGGCCTGCAGCAGGTCCGCCTGCTCGGTCTTGGTCGGCAGACCGGTCGAGGGGCCGCCGCGCTGGATGTCCACCACCAGCAGCGGCAGCTCCAGCGACACCGCGAGCCCGATCGTCTCCGACTTCAGCGCCACACCGGGACCGGAGGTGGTGGTCACCGCCAGCGCACCGCCGAACGCCGCGCCCAGCGCCGCGCCGATGCCGGCGATCTCGTCCTCGGCCTGGAAGGTGCGCACGCCGAAGTTCTTGTGCTTGGACAGCTCGTGCAGGATGTCCGACGCCGGGGTGATCGGGTACGACCCCAGGTACAGCGGCAGATCGGCCTGCTTGCTCGCGGCGATCAGGCCGTAGGACAGGGCGAGGTTGCCGGAGATGTTGCGGTACGTGCCCGTGGGGAATGCGCTGGTGGCGGGGGCGACCTCGTAGGAGACCGCGAAGTCCTCGGTCGTCTCGCCGAAGTTCCAGC
The DNA here is from genome assembly GCF_044390825.1 of Streptomyces sp. NPDC018833. Taxonomy (NCBI): domain Bacteria; kingdom Bacillati; phylum Actinomycetota; class Actinomycetes; order Kitasatosporales; family Streptomycetaceae; genus Streptomyces; species Streptomyces sp. NPDC018833. Next base: position 116,355 of record NZ_JBIRZM010000009.1, read on the forward strand.
CGGCGCGGAAGGCGGTGATGTTCGCCTCCGCGATGGTCGGCTTCTTCGCGAACTTCGTCCGCAGGAAGGACTCCGTGCCCTCGGTGGGCCGGTGGTACATCCAGCTGAGCAGCCCCAGCGCGAACATGTTCTTGCTGCGCTCGGCCTCCTTGCGGGACAGGCCGAAGTCCTTGAGCGCCTCGATCGTCAGCGTCGTCAGCGGCACCGGGTGGACGTGGTACGCGTTCAGCGAGCCGTCCTCCAGCGGAGACGTCTCGTAGCCGACCTTGGCCATCGCGCGCTTGGCGAACTCGTCGGTGTTGACGATGATCTCGCCGCCGTGGGGCACGTCGCCGATGTTGGCCTTGAGTGCCGCCGGGTTCATGGCGACCAGCACGTTCGGCGCGTCGCCCGGAGTGAGAATGTCGTGGTCCGCGAAGTGCAGCTGGAAGCTGGAGACACCCGGAAGGGTCCCGGCGGGGGCCCGGATCTCCGCGGGGAAGTTCGGCAGCGTGGACAGGTCGTTGCCGAACGACGCCGTCTCCGAGGTGAACCTGTCACCCGTCAGCTGCATGCCGTCACCGGAGTCACCCGCGAAACGGATGATCACCCGGTCCAGTCGGCGGATTTCCTTGTCGCCCGCAGGCCTGCGTGGCTCACCGACGACGGCCTCATGGCCCCCGTTGACCTCGTCGGCCTGTCCGGCCGGGCTACTGACCTGGCTGGTCACTGAACTGGACCTCCCTCGAGGCGGTTCCTCGGGGCGGCCGGTCGACCGACCGTCCCATTGGCAACCCTACGACGGTAAGGGTGCCCTTCCCTGGACCGCTCATATGTCGGACGCCCCCATGAGACGTCGTGTCGCCCTGGTTTGTCATGCTTCACCCGCCCCAGGATCCCCTTCCGTACCTCGCCCCCTCGTCATTGTCCGATCCTGCGCCCGGTGTCGCCGCCGTCGTCGGCGGCGGCGGGAAATTCCGCCCGGCGGCCGCCGAGATTCACGAATTCAGGTACGTCAGCACGGCCAGCACGCGCCGGTGGTCCCCCTCACTTGGGGAGAGGCCGAGCTTGAGGAAGATGTTGCTCACGTGCTTCTCCACCGCGCCGTCGCTCACGACGAGCTGCTTTGCGATCGCCGAGTTCGTCCGGCCCTCGGCCATCAGGCCCAAGACCTCCCGTTCCCGTGGCGTGAGCCCGGCGAGGACGTCCTGCCTGCGGCTCCGGCCGAGCAGCTGCGCCACGACCTCCGGGTCCAGCGCGGTCCCTCCGCGGGCCACCCGGACCACGGCGTCCACGAACTCTCGCACTTCGGCTACCCGGTCCTTCAGCAGATAGCCCACCCCGCGGCTGCTGCCCGCGAGCAGCTCGGTCGCGTACTGCTCCTCCACGTACTGGGACAGGACCAGTACCCCGATTTCCGGGTATTCGCGGCGCAACTGCACCGCGGCGCGGACACCCTCGTCCGTATGCGTGGGCGGCATCCGTACGTCGGCGACCACGACATCCGGCAGGGCGGCCTGACCGGCCAGCTCGGCAACCGTCTTGATCAGCGCCTGCGCGTCCCCGACACCCGCCACGACGTCGTGCCCGCGGTCGGTCAGCAGCCGGGTCAGCCCCTCCCGAAGCAGTACCGAGTCCTCGGCGATGACCACCCGCACCCTGTCCTCCACAGCCCTGCGTCCCCCCTGTCGATGAGCCTTCCGCCCCCTGCGGTGCCCAGCATTCCAGGATCGTCGCGAAATCGGGCCCAGGCTGCTGCTTTTGCCGCATCGGTGCCGCATCGGTGCCGCTGTCGCGGCGCTGTCGGCCGCCGTGGGCGCAGGGGCGGGGCGGGCGTGTCCCGGCCGCCGTCCAGAGGGACGCAGCGGGGGGCGACAAGGTTGAGGGCGGGGGAGGGGAGCTGAGGGAGGGGAGGCTGAGGGAGGGGAGGCTGAGGGAGGGGAGGCCGGGGGCCGCGCCGGTGGGGGTGTCGGCGTCGGGTTCCGGAGCGGGCTCGAGCGAGGTGCGTCGGGTTCCGGGCGGGGGAGAGGGGTGTCGGGTCAGCCGCGCCAGGGCAGCTCGGCGGTGACGGTCGTCGGGCCGCCGGCGGGGGAGTCGACGGCAAGGATGCCGTCCACCGCGCCCAGCCGTTCCGCGAGCCTCGCGAGACCGCTGCCCACCGCCTGGTCCGCGCCGCCTCTGCCGTTGTCCACGACCTGGAGCATCAGCCGGTCCCTCGAGCGCCATACGTCGACCGAGGCGTGGGTGGCGTGCGCGTGCTTGCTGATGTTCTGGAGCAGTTCGGAGACGGTGAAGTAGGCGATGCCCTCGATTGCCTCCGCGGGCCGTTCCGTCAGGTCCACCGTGACGGTCACAGGGGCCGTGCAGCGGGATGCGATCGACGACAGTGCGGCGTCCAGGCCGCGGTCGGTCAGCACGGCGGGGTGGATGCCGCGGGCCAGGTCGCGAAGCTCCTGGAGCGCGAGCTTCACCTCGCCGTGCGCCTCGTCCACCATCGCCGCCGCGGCGTCGGGGTCCTCGGCCAGCTTCTCTCTGGCGAGCCCGAGGTCCATCGCGAGCGCGACCAGCCTGGCCTGCGCGCCGTCATGAAGGTCCCGCTCGATACGGCGCAGATCGGCCGCGGCCGTGTCGACGACCACGCCCCGGTCCGACTCCAGCTCGACGACGCGGCTGGCCAGCCGGGAGGGGCCGAGCAGCCCGGCCACCATCAGCCGGTCGACCCCGGCCAGCCCCCGGATGATCCACGGGGTGGCCAGCGTGAGCAGCAGGCCGACGACGCTGGTGACGGCGATCTCGAAGGCCGAGTCGAGGTAGAAGTTGTGCGTTCCGTCGCCGTAGAGCTGCAGGCCGTCGATACCGGCGTACATCGGAAAGACCCACTGCCACAGCGGGTAGAGCAGCAGCGCCCAGCCCGTCGCCCACAGCGGCACCGCGAGGCAGAAGCCGAACACCGCCCAGGGGAAGTGGAAGACCGCGTAGAGCAGGTGCCGCCAGGAAGCCCCGCTCTTGAGCATCCCGCCGATCCAGCCTGCCGCGCCGCTCCTGCTGACGCACACGGGCTCGGGCGCGGCGACGCCCACGTCCAGCAGAGCCCTGGCCCGCACCCGCTCCACCGCGCCGAACCCGCGCAGCGCCGCGAACGACCCGGCGAGCAGCGGCACACCGAGGAAGGTGACGAGCAGTCCGGCGCTGACGGCGGTCATGGAGACGGCGAAGGAGAAGAGGAGGACGCTCATCGGCAGGCTGAGCACAATCCATCCGAACTCCCGCCAGGTCCTGCCCTCCAGCGGCGCGCGCAGCACGGGAGGCAGCAGGTGGGCGCGTGCCCGGGGCACTGCGCCGTATCCGTGGTCCATGGCCATCGACGTCGTCCGTTCTGAGATGCGGGCTGTCATTGCTCAAGCCTGCTGACCGGGCGTCTCGCGCACCATGAGGGCGGTAGCCGTTCCGAAGGGGGGTTTTCCCCACCCCGAGCGGTCGGCGGTGGCTTCCGCGGGCGCCGGGTGGGGTGCCTCGGCGTGGGCGGTGCGGGCTGGCCGTGTGCGCCTCGGCGTGGGCGGTGCGGGCTTGGCCCCGCGGGGGGTCGGCGTCCGCTGTCTGCGTTCGCCCCGCGCGTCTCACCGTCAGCTGTCCTGTCATCTGTCAGCGTCTCGCGTCTGCTGTCCGTCTTTCGCCCAGGCGCATCAGCGTGGCGCGCGCGCTCCCCGTCCGCGCCAGGGCAGCTCGGCGGTGACGGTCGTCGGGCCGCCCAACGGCGAGTCCAGCGCGAACACCCCGTCCACCGCCCCCAGCCGTTCCGCCAGACCCGCCATCCCGGTGCCGCCGTCCAGCCGCGCCCCGCCTCTGCCGTTGTCCACGACCTGGAGCATCAGCCGGTCCTGCGAGCGCCATACGTCGACCGAGGCGTGGGTGGCGTGCGCGTGCTTGCTGATGTTCTGGAGCAGTTCGGAGACGGTGAAGTAGGCGATGCCCTCGATTGCCTCCGCGGGCCGTTCCGTCAGGTCCACCGTGACGGTCACAGGGGCCGTGCAGCGGGATGCGATCGACGACAGTGCGGCGTCCAGGCCGCGGTCGGTCAGCACGGCGGGGTGGATGCCGCGGGCCAGGTCGCGAAGCTCCTGGAGCGCGAGCTTCACCTCGCCGTGCGCCTCGTCCACCATCGCCGCCGCGGCGTCGGGGTCCTCCAGGAGCTTCTCCTTCGCGAGCCCGAGTCCCATGGCGAGCGCGACCAGCCTGGCCTGCGCGCCGTCATGAAGGTCCCGCTCGATACGGCGCAGATCGGCCGCGGCTTTGTCGACGACGACCCCGCGGTCGGACTCCAGCTCCGCGATGCGCCGCTCCAGTTCGTCGGACGGCGACAGCAGGCCGCGCACCATCGCCCGGTCCGCGCCCGCCATCGCCCGGACCAGGAACGGCAGCACCGGCCACAGCACGATCAGCCCCACGAGCGTGACGGCGAACGTCAGCACTCCCCACGGCAGCCGGACGAACGAGTACAGCACCGTCCGCCATGCCACCGGGTCCTTCAGCCGCGACCAGACCCAGGAAACGAGACCGCCGCCCCTGGGCGGCCCGAGCGGGCTCGGCTCGTCGACCTCCACGCCGAGCAGCGCGCGGGCCCTCGCCCGCTCCGCCCGGCCGACACCGCGTGCCCCTGCGAGTCCGAGGGCCAGCAGAGGGAGCCCGATCACCGTCACCGACAGCCCCACGCCGACGAGCACCGTGACCGCGACGTAGACGAAGGCGAGCAGTGCCAGCGGGAAGTTGGCCAGAAGATGCCCGACCTCCTTCCAGGTGCGCCGGTCGAAGGCGAAGCGCACGCGCGGCGGTGCTGCGTTGTCCGGGGTGGTGTTGATCGCGGTCATGCGGGCAAGCCTGCCGGGCACGACCGCCGCACGCCATGGGATACCTGGGTGGGATCGGGTGGGGATAACCCCACCTGTTGCCCACCTTGTCCCCAGCTGATCCCCGCCCGCTCCCGCCTGATCCATGACGCGACTGCTTACGCTCCCTTTAGCAGGGCCTAGACTCCGGTGCGTAGGGGATCGACGACGTCGAACACGACGCCGACGAGGTCGGACGAGGTCAACGAAGTCAGGGAGCGAGGGGCGGACGTGCCGGAAACGACCGTGGTCGTCATCGCGGCGGACTACTTCCAGAGCTACTCGGTCGTCGGACTGCTCGCGCTGATCGGCGTGCTGTTCGTCGCCGTGGCCTTCGGCGCCGGGCGGCTGCTGCGGCCCGTGGTGCCCACCCCGGAGAAGCTGCTCACCTACGAGTGCGGTGTCGACCCCGTCGGCGAGGGCTGGGCCCACACCCAGGTCCGGTACTACGTCTACGCCTTCCTGTACGTGATCTTCGCCGTCGACTCGATCTTCCTCTTTCCGTGGGCGACCGTCTTCGCCGCCGGGGGCTACGGCGCGACGACACTCGTCGAAATGTTCCTCTTCCTCGGCTTCCTGGCCGTGGGACTGCTCTACGCGTACAAGAAGGGCGTCCTGACATGGGCGTGACTCCTGTGGACCTTCCCGAGCCCCGGAGGCTTGGCGCACTGGCGCGCCTCGCCCCCGAACCGATGAAGGTCGTCCTCAACTGGGGCCGCCGCTACAGCCTGTGGGTCTTCAACTTCGGGCTCGCCTGCTGCGCCATCGAGTTCATCGCGGCCTCCATGGCCCGCCACGACTTCATTCGGCTCGGCGTGATCCCCTTCGCGCCGGGCCCCCGCCAGGCGGACCTCATGATCGTCTCCGGCACGGTGACCGACAAGATGGCCCCTGCCGTGAAACGTCTCTACGAGCAGATGCCCGAGCCCAAGTACGTCATCTCCTTCGGCGCCTGTTCCAACTGCGGAGGCCCGTACTGGGACTCGTACTCGGTCACCAAGGGCGTCGACCAGATCATCCCCGTCGACGTCTACGTGCCCGGCTGCCCGCCACGTCCGGAAGCATTGCTCCAGGGCATTCTCAAGCTGCAGGAGAAGATCGCGCGCGAGTCGCTCGGCGAGCGCTACGGATACGGCGGTGCCCGCCCGTCCACCGCGGCCCTGCGCAGTGGCCTGGTCACCCCGCCCCAGGCGCCGGGCGGTACCGCGACTCCGGAGGCGGGAACAGACGGGACCACGCGGACGGGGACGTCGTCCGCGTCCGGATCGGGGGGCGAGCGGTGAACCCGTACGACACCCTCCCGGAAGCCGTCACCGAGATCTTCGGCGAGGAGGCGACCGCCGAGCGCTCTTACGAACTCCTCACCGTCGACGTCCCCGCCGACAAGTGGATCCCCGCTCTGAAGACCGCCCGCGACGAGCTGGGCTGCACCTACTTCGACTGGCTGAGCGCGGTCGACGAACCGGGCATCGGCTTCCGCGTGTGCGCGCACGTCGTCTCGCTGGAGGGCCGCACGGTCCGCCGGCTGCTCCTGCGCACCACCGTCCCGCACAGTGCCCCCTCGCTGGCGACCGCGGTCGAGGTCTACGCGGGCGCGAGCTGGCACGAGCGCGAGACGCACGAGATGTTCGGCGTCGAGTTCACCGGGCATCCGCAACTCGATCCGCTGCTCCTTCCCGAAGGCTTCGAAGGCCACCCACTGCGCAAGGACTTCGTCCTGGCCGCCCGGGTGGCCAAGGCATGGCCGGGCGCCAAGGAGCCGGGGGAGTCCGAGCACGGCGGACCCAAGCGCCGCCAGATGCTGCCGCCCGGCGTCCCCGACCCGAACGAGTGGGGCCCGCTGAAGGGCCAGCTCCCACCTGCCCCGGCCCGCCCCGCCCGCACCCCGCGCGCGGCCGCGGCGACGGGTGACCGCCCACCCCGCCGCTCCCGCAGTGCCTCCGAGGGCTCGGCGTCGCAGGCCGCCCCGGGTGCGGAGGCCCCGGCTGCAGGCGAGCCCCGTCCTGCCCGCCGCTCCCGCAGCGCCTCCGAGGGCTCGGCGACCCAGCGCCGACCGGAGGCTGGTGCCCAGGAGCCGGCGGAGGCCCCGCCCGCCCCGCGCCCCCGCAGCTCCGACGCCCCCTGGCACCACGCCCGCCCGGCTTTCGGCGACGACGAGCCGCCCACGAGCCCGCCTGGCGCCGCGCCCGGCCCCGACCAGTCGAGGGAGGCCCCCGTCGCCGCACCTGGTGACGAGCAGTCGTCCCCGGAGGCCCTCGGTGCCGCATCTGGTGAGGAGCAGTCGTCTGCGGAAGCCCCCGGCGGCGCGACCAAACGTGAGCCCGGCCCCGGTGCTGAGCCCGCTCCCAGCGGCGAGCCCGGCCCCGGTGCTGAGCCCGATCCCGAGCCCGCTCGCGAGCCCGATCCCGATCCCGAGCCCGCTCGCGAGCCTGCTCCCAGTGCCGAGCCCGCTCGCGAGCCTGCTCCCAGTGCCGAGCCCGCTCGCGAGCCCGCTCCCGAGCCTGCTCCCAGCGGCGAGCCCGGTCCCGAGCCCGGAACCGGCACCCGCTCCGACCGCACCGCCGACCACCACGAGCCGAACCGACCTGCCGGAGGCGATCCCGCGTGAACGACGCTCTCGACGTCGCCCTCCGGCTCATCGTCGTCTTCGCCGTGTTCATGGTCCTCCCGCTGATCATCGGGCAGACCGAGCACAAGGTCATGGCCCATATGCAGGGACGCCTCGGACCCATGTACGCCGGCGGCTTCCACGGGTGGGCCCAACTCGTCGCCGACGGCGTGAAGTTCGCGCAGAAGGAGGACGTGGTCCCCGCAGAGGCCGATCGGCGTATCTTCCAGCTCGCCCCCGCTGTCGCCCTGCTGCCCTACCTCCTCGTACTGGTCGCGATCCCCATCGGTCCGAGTGAGGGCGCGGTCGGCCAGGTGGTCGACGCCGGCATCTTCTTCGTACTCGCCGTCATGGGCGTCGGCGTGCTCGGCTCGCTCATGGCGGGCTGGGCTTCGGCCAACAAGTACTCCCTTCTCGGCGGCCTGCGTACCGCCGCTCAGCTGCTCGCGTACGAACTGCCGATGCTGCTCACCGCCGCCTCCGTCGCCATGGCGGCCGGCACGGTCTCGCTGCCCGGCATTCTGAACGCCTTCGAGTGGTGGTGGCTGCCTTGGCAGATCGTGGGCGCCATCGTCTTCTTCGTCGCCGGCCTCGCCGAACTCCAGCGTCCTCCCTTCGACATGCCGGTCGCCGATTCCGAGATCATCTTCGGTGCGTACACCGAGTACACCGGCCTCCGTTTCGCGTTGTTCCTGCTCGCCGAATACGCGGGCATCGTCATCCTGTGCGGTCTGACCACCGTCCTCTTCCTCGGCGGCTGGCACGGTCCGTTCGGGGCGGAAGGGCTCGGCTGGGTGTGGACCCTCCTGAAGACCGCGGCGCTCGCCTTCCTCGTCATCTGGCTGCGCGTGAGCTATCCACGGCTGCGTGAGGACCAGTTGCAGAAGCTCGCCTGGACGGCCCTCATCCCCCTCGCCCTCGCCCAGATCGCCCTCACCGGCATCGTCAAGGTGGTGATCCAGTAATGAGCCCCATCCCCGGCAGCGGCCTCGCCAAGGGCCTTGCCGTCACCCTGCGGACGATGACGAAGAAGCACGTCACCGCGCAGTACCCGGACGTCCTGCCCGAACTCCCGCCGCGCAGCCGCGGCGTGATCGGCCTGTTCGAGGAGAACTGCACGGTCTGCATGCTCTGCGCCCGTGAGTGCCCCGACTGGTGCATCTACATCGACTCCCACAAGGAGACCGTCCCGGCCGCCGCCCCGGGAGGCCGGGAACGCAGCCGGAACGTCCTCGACCGGTTCGCCATCGACTTCTCGCTCTGCATGTACTGCGGTATCTGCATCGAGGTGTGTCCTTTCGACGCGCTGTTCTGGTCGCCCGAGTTCGAGTACGCCGAGACCGACATCCACGAACTCACCCATGAGCGCGACAAGCTGCGCGAGTGGATGTGGACGGTGCCCGCACCGCCCGCACTCGACCCGGGTGCCGAGGAGCCGAAGGAGGTCGCGACGGCCCGCAAGGCCGCCGAGAAGCTCGCGGCCGCCGAGGAGGTCGCGGCGGCCCAGGCTCAGGCCGACGCCCAGGCCGACGCCGAGCCGGGTACCGAGCCCGGTGCCGGGTCCGGGCAGGGAGGTTCCTCATGACGCTCGCCGCAGCCGCGCCCCAGGGCTTCCTCTCGCCGACCGGTGTCGAGATCGCCTTTCTTCTCGTCGGCCTCGCCACGCTGGGTGCTGCCCTCATCACCGTCACGACCAGGCAACTGGTGCACGCCGCCCTGTGGCTGGTCGTGACACTCGGCGGGCTCGCCGTTGAATACCTCCTGCTCACCGCCGAGTTCATCGCATGGGTGCAGGTCCTGATCTACGTCGGCTCCGTGGTCGTCCTCCTTCTCTTCGGACTGATGCTCACCAAGGCCCCCATCGGTCGCTCCCCGGACGCCGATTCGGGCAACCGGTGGGTCGCCCTCCCGGTGGCCCTCGCCGCCGCGGCCGCTCTGGTGTGGGTCGTCGTGGACGCGTTCCGCGCCACCTGGATCGACCTCGACGGACCGGTCCAGGGATCCACGAAGGTGTCCGGCGAGATCCTCTTCCGGCACTGGGTGCTGCCCTTCGAGGCGCTGTCCGTACTGCTGCTCGCCGCGCTCGTCGGCGCGATCGTCCTCTCCCGCAAGGACCCGGAAAAGCCCCAAGCACCCGCCACACCCGCCGTGAACGGCGCGGCCGACCGTACGGCCCGAGAGGAGAAGAGCTGATGCACCTCGCCTATCCCGCCGTGCTCGCCGCCCTCCTGTTCTGCGCCGGGCTGTACGGCGTCCTCGCACGCCGCAACGCGATCCTCGTCCTGATGTCCGTCGAGCTGATGCTCAACGCGGTCAACCTCAACCTGGTCGCCTTCGACGTATGGCTGCGCGACACCCTTCACGCCGGCCAGGCGTTCACCCTGTTCATCATCGCCATCGCCGCCGCCGAGATCGGGATCGGCCTGGCGATCGTGCTCATGGTCTACCGCAATCGCGGCAGCTCCGACGTCGACCGCCTGCGTGACACGGCCGAGCCGACCGGACCCGACGACAGCGACGGACCCGACGACAGCGACTCACCCGCAGACCGCGAGGAGAAGGCCGAGGCCACCGCGTGACCACCACGACCCTCGCCGTTCTCGTCCCCCTTCTTCCGTTCCTCGGCGCAGTAGCCGGCCTCCTGCTCGGCCGCACACTCCCCGGCTTCGTACGGCCGCTGGCCGTCCTGCCCACGCTCGCCGCAGCCGCTCTCGCCGTCGTCGTCGCGGCACGCCAGGACGGCGGGCGGACCATCACCGCGTCGACGGAGCTCACGCCCACCGGTTCGGTCCCGATCGACCTGGCCCTGCACATCGACGGCTTCGCCGCCCTCGTGGCCGTCCTGGTCGGCGTCGTCGCGTCCTGTGTGCAGATCTACTCGACCGCCTATCTCCGGGACGACTCCCGCTACCCCTCGTACGCGGCGCTCGTCTCCCTGTTCACCTCCGCGATGCTGCTGGTCGTCTACTCCGGCGACCTGATGGTGCTCCTGGTGGGCTGGGAGATCATGGGCATCTGCTCGTACTTCCTCGTCGGCCACTACTGGGAGACGCCCGAGGCGCGGGCCGCCTCCCTCAAGGCCTTCCTGGTCACCAAGCTCGGTGATGTCCCCTTTCTGATCGGTCTGTTCGCCCTCGCCGCCGACGCCGGCACCTTCCGCATCAGCGGCATCCTCGGGGCCGTCGCCGCCGACGCCATCGACCACCCCACTCTGGTGGCCCTCCTGCTGCTCGCGGGCGTGGCGGGCAAGTCGGCGCAGTTCCCGCTGCACACCTGGCTCCCCGACGCGATGGCGGGCCCCACACCCGTCTCCGCGCTGATCCACGCCGCGACGATGGTCGCGGCCGGTGTCTACTTCGTGGCCCGGCTCCTTCCTGTCTTCGCCGCGTCCGCCGCGGCCATGACCGTCCTCGCCGTCATGGCGGCGATCACGATGGTCGGCTCGGCGCTGGCCGCGCTCGCCCAGGACGACATCAAGCGGGTCCTCGCCTACTCGACCATCGGCCAACTCGGCTACATGTCGGGTGCGCTGGCCGTCGGCGATCGCGGTGCCGCCGTCTTCCACCTCCTGTCCCACGGTGCTTTCAAGGCGCTGCTCTTCCTCGCCGCCGGCGTGATCATCCATGCCGCCGGCACCAACTCGCTGGCCGCCATGTCCCGTATGAGTGGCCTCGCCAAGCGCGTTCCCGACGCCTACTGGACGATGACCGTCGCGCTGCTCGCGCTCGCCGCGATCCCTCCCTTCGCCGGCTTCTTCTCCAAGGAAGCCGTCCTGGTAGCCGCCGAACACACGGCGCTCGGCGACTCCGCCGTCGCACCCACCGGCGCCGGCTGGACCGTGCTGGTCGCCGGGCTGCTGACCGCGGTCCTCACCGCCGCGTACGCGATGCGGCTGTGGCTGCTCGCCTTCCGCGGCCGGGGCGGTGAGGCACCCGACCACGGGAGGGAGCCTGTCGCCATGACCACCGTGCTCTGGGTCCTCACCGTCCCGTCACTCGCCTTCGGCCTGACCTTCGACCGGCTGCCCGGATGGTTCGACGGCCAAGCCCTCACCCCCACCGTCACCACCGCCGTCCTCGGCACCGGCGTCGCCCTCGTCGGCGGCCTGGTCACCTACGGCACCTGGCGGCACACCACTGGGGTCGCCGTCCGTCCTCCCCTCGGTGCCGTCGCCGCACACCCCGACGCCGAACCGGCCGTGTCCGAGGCCGAGGCGATCGCGGCCCACACCCCCGCCTACGGATCCATCGCCGCCGCCCCCGACCCGTCGGACCCCGCCCGGCTGCTCCTCGGCCCGCTCCACCGGCATGCCGCCGCGGGGTTCCACGTCGACGCCGTCTACTCCGCCCTCTTCGTCCGGCCGGTACGCGCCGCCGCGCAGCTCGTCCGCTTCCTGGACCGTGAGGTCGTCGACACCTACGTCAGCGGATCCGGTACCGGCACACGCCTGCTCGGCACCGCCGTGCGCCGCGCGCAGACCGGCAACGTGCAGACCTACCTCGGCGCGCTCCTCGCGGGCTCCGTCGTCCTGGCCGTCGCCGCCGTCATCATGTCCAACGTCAACGCGGGGTCGTGAGCAGTGATCGATATCAGCGAGTCCGTGATGCAGTTCCTTCTCGCGTTCCTCGTCGTCGGCCCGCTCCTCGGCGCCGCCGCGGCGCTCCTGCCCGCACCGCCCGGACTGCGCGGATCGGGCCCGGACCAGGCGGTCCTCCGGCACGGCGTGACCATCACCGGCGCGGTCCTGGTAGCCGCCGTGGTCCTCGCACTCGGCTTCGACCACGACCACCCCTCGACGATGCAGGCCACGACCGACATCAGCTGGATCCCGGCGCTCGACGTGCGGATCCACCTCGGTGTCGACGGCATTTCGCTCCCCCTTCTCCTGCTGACGGCGTTGCTGACCTTCCTCTGCGCGCTGCACGGCTACTTCAAGATGCCTGCCGGCCCCTCGCCGAAGGCATTCGTCGCTCTGCTGCTCGTCCTCGAATCCGGCACTCTCGCGACCTTCGCGGTCCTCGACCTCGTGCTGTTCTTCCTGGCCTTCGAGATGGTGCTCATCCCGATGTACTTCCTCATCGCCCGCTGGGGCGGTGCAGGACGGCAGGCCGCCGCCTGGAAGTTCATCCTCTACACATTGCTCGGCTCGGTCGTCATGCTGCTCGGCCTCCTGCTCATCGGGCTGAAGGCCGGCACATTCGACATGGTGGCACTCGCCACTGACAACGGCCGTGACCTCACCACATCCGTGCAGGTCATCGCCGTTCTGGCCATCGGAATCGGGCTCGCGGTCAAGACGCCCATGTGGCCGCTGCACAGCTGGCTGCCCGACGCCCACACCGCGGCCCCGACCATCGGCTCGGTGCTGCTCGCCGGTGTCCTGCTCAAGATGGGCACGTACGGCCTGGTCCGCATCGTGGTGCCGATCGCGCCCGACGGCATGCAGACGTTCGCCCCGTACCTCGCCGCGTTCGCCGTCGCCGGCATCGTCTACGGATCGCTCGCCTGTCTCGCCCTCGCCCGGCAGGGAGCGGGCGGTGACCTGAAGCGCCTGATCGCCTACTCGTCCGTGGGCCACATGGGCTTCGTCCTGCTCGGCATCGCGACCATGACGCCCACCGGCATCAACGGTGCGCTCTTCGCCAACGTCGCCCACGGCCTCATCACCGGCCTGCTGTTCTTCCTGGTCGGCGCGATCAAAGACCGCTACGGCACCGCGGATATCGACACCCTCGCCGGAGCCACCGGCGCGGCGCTGTACGGACGCGCCCCCCGCCTCGGCGGTCTGCTCGCCTTCGCGGCCGTCGCGTCCCTCGGACTGCCGGGTCTGGCCGGTTTCTGGGGAGAGATGCTCGCGCTGTTCGCCGCCTTCGACCCCGCCGACGGGCTCAGCCGCCCCGCGTTCCTCACCTTCATGGCGATCGCCGCTTTCGGCACGCTGCTGACCGCCGCGTATCTGCTGGTCGTCGTGCGCCGCGTCTGCATGGGGGCACCGCGACAGGGCGGCGTGAGCGATCCGGACGGGCCGCGGTTCGCCCCGCTCACCGATGTCCGCGGATACGAGTTCGCCGCCTGGACACCGCTCGTGGCCCTCACCGTCATCGCCGGACTGTGGCCCGCGGTCCTCCTCGGCCTCACCGACCCAGCAGTGCAGAAGCTCCTCGCAGGAGGCAAGTCGTGACCGTGGCAGCCGACAGCGTCACCAGCCTGGTCCAGTCGGTCGACTGGCTCGCGATCGCGCCCCCGACCATCACGGCCGTCGTGGGGCTGATCATCCTGGTGGTGGACCTCTTCATCGAGGAGCGGCGCAAGCCGCTGCTGGGCGCCCTCGCGATCGCCGGTCTGGCCGCCGCGATCGTGTCTCTCCTTCCGCTGCGCAAGGGCGACCGTTCGACGTTCTGCCTGACGAACGGCACGGACGCGTGCAGCTACACCGCCGACCACTTCACCCTGGCCATCCAGTTCCTGGTCCTCGGTGGTGCGCTGCTGACCGCGGTGCTCTCGCTCACCTACACCCGCAAGGAGCTTCCCGCCGGAGAGTTCTGGTTCCTGCTCCTGTCCTCGGCGGCGGGCGCCGCCCTGCTGCCGGCCTCCCGCGACCTCGCCACCCTCGTCGTCGCGCTCGAGGTCGCCTCGCTGCCCGCGTTCGCCCTCGTGGGCCTCAGGCGCGGGGACCGGCTCTCCAGCGAAGCGGCCCTGAAGTTCTTCCTGTCCTCCGTGGCGGCGACGGCCGTCACGCTGCTCGGCGTCAGCTTCGTCTACGCCGCGACCGGCACCCTGCACCTGACCCAGGTCGCCGCAGGCCTGGAGAACGTCCCCGGCCAGCTGGACACGCTCGCGAAGGCGGGCGTCGCCCTGACGCTCGTCGGCTTCGCGTTCAAGACCGCTGCCGTGCCGTTCCACTTCTGGGTCCCCGACACCTACGTGGGCGCGCCGCTGCCGATCGCCGGCTACCTCTCGGTCGTCGGCAAGGCCGTCGGATTCACCGGCCTCATCCTGGTGACGGTCATCGCCTTCCCCGGGTACGCCGACATCTGGGGCCCGGCGCTCGCCGTCCTCGCCGCTCTGACCATGACCGCCGGAAACGTCGCGGCCCTGCGACAGCAGGCCACGCGCGCGTGGAGCGCGGTACGACTGCTGGCCTGGTCCTCCGTCGGACAGGCCGGATACCTCCTGGTGCCGATCGCCGCCGCCGCGTACTCCAGCGACGACCAGATCGGCGCCACCGTCGCCTACGCCCTGATGTACGCCGTCGTGAACCTCGGAGCCTTCGCGGTCGCGGCGCTCGTCGCACGGACCCACCCGCAGAACCGGATCTCGGACTACCGCGGCTTGTACGCGACCCGCCCGGCCGCAGCCCTCGCCATGGGTTTCTTCCTGCTCTGCCTCGCCGGCCTGCCGCCCGGCATCATCGGTCTGTTCGCCAAGGTGACCGTGTTCTCGTCGGCCGTGGACGCCGGTCTGGGCTGGCTCGCCGTCGTCATGGGCGTCAATGTCGTGATCGCGCTCTACTACTACCTCCAGTGGACGGCGCTCCTCTTCCGCGCCGCCCCCGAAGGTGCCGTGACAGGTGCGGAGGCCGAGCCGGTGCGCCGGCGCGCCCCCGCGCCCGTCACCGTGGCCATCGCTCTGACGGCCGCCGGCGGTGCCGTCCTGTCCGGCTACCCCCAACTGGTGCTGCGCTTCGCAGCGGACACCCTGTTCTGAGCGCCACCCGAACGGCCCACGGCGGGGCCGGAGGCACCAGGGAACCAGCGTCCTTCGCCTGGCGTTGACCAGTACAGAAGGGTCCACTGGTGAGTGGAGCACCACCACGCACAGGGTTCCCCTGCCGCACCGCTTGGAGGGCGTACCGTGCACCGCCGGCACAACGGGCTGAAGACCGCCGTACTCCTCGGCGGACTGTCCGCACTCATCCTCGTCATCGGCAGCTTCTTCGGCCGGACGGGGCTGTTCGTCGCGCTCGTCGTCGCCCTCGGCACCAATGCCTACGCCTACTGGAACAGCGACAAGCTGGCGCTGCGTGCGATGCGCGCCCGCCCGGTCAGCGAGTTCGAGGCGCCGGCGCTGTACCGCATGGTCCGCGAGCTCTCCACCGCCGCCCGCCAACCCATGCCGCGCCTCTACATCTCCCCGACCCAGGCGCCCAACGCCTTTGCCACCGGCCGCAACCCGCGCAACGCGGCCGTGTGCTGCACCGAAGGGATCCTGCGCATCCTCAACGAGCAGGAGTTGCGCGGCGTCATCGGCCACGAGCTGAGCCATGTCTACAACCGTGACATCCTGATCTCGTCGGTCGCCGGAGCCCTGGCCTCGGTCGTGATGTTCCTGGTCAACTTCGCCTGGCTCGTCCCCGTCGGCCGCTCGGACGACGACGACGGCCCCGGCCTCGTCGGTATGCTGCTGATCATGATCCTGGGGCCGCTGGCGGCCTCGGTGATCCAGCTCGCGGTCAGCCGCTCGCGGGAGTACGAGGCGGACGCTTCGGGAGCCCAGCTCACCGGCGACCCGCTGGCACTGGCGAGCGCCCTGCGGAAGCTGGACGCCGGCACCAAGCAACTGCCGCTGCCCCCGGAGCCCCGGCTGGAGACGGCGAGTCACATGATGATCGCGAACCCGTTCGGACCGGGCCGCGGCCTCTCCAAGATGTTCTCCACCCACCCGCCCATGGCGGAACGAATCACCCGACTCGAACAGATGGCAGGTTACCGCCCGTGAAGACAGTTCTGAATGTCATATGGCTGGTCCTGAGCGGCCTCTGGCTCTTCCTGGGATACCTGGTCGCGGGCCTCATCCTCTGCATCACGATCATTGGCATCCCGTTCGGCCTCGCGGCCTTCCGCATCGGCGTCTACGCCCTCTGGCCCTTCGGTTACACGACCGTCGACCGCCGCGACTCCGGGGCGCCGTCGCTGGTCGGCAACGTGCTGTGGGTGATCCTGGCCGGCTGGTGGCTGGCGCTCGGCCACATCCTCACGGGTATCGCGCTCTGCCTGACGATCATCGGGATCCCGTTCGGTGTCGCGAACTTCAAGCTGATTCCCGTCTCGCTGATGCCGCTCGGCCGGGAAATCGTCCCGACGGACCGGCCGTTCGCGAGCAGCTAGGGACCGTCCGGCTTGCGCTCACCGCTGTGCCACGGGCAGGCGCGTACGCGGCTCAGCCATCGGCCGATCCGTTCCGCCCCGGCCGGCGCAGCGCGTAGAGCACGGCCCCCACGGCCAGTACGCCCAGTCCCGCGATCGCCGACACCGCGGGAAGTGAGAGGGCGAGGGCCAGACAGCCCACCACACCACACGCCGCCGTCCATTGCGCCGGACGGGAACTCAGCGTCCAGGCCGAGACGTTGGCAATGGCGTAGTACACCAGCACTCCGAACGACGAGAAGCCGATCGCCCCGCGCAGGTCCACCGTCGCCGCCACCACCGCGACGACGGCCCCCACGACCAGCTCCGCGCGGTGCGGCACCTGGAACCGCGGATGTACGGCGGCCAGTGCTCCCGGCAGATGGCCGTCCCGGGCCATCGCCAGCGTCGTCCGCGAGACGCCGAGAATCAGCGCGAGCAGCGAGCCGAGCGCCGCCACGACGGCGCCCACCCGCACGACGGGCCCGAGCCCGCCGGCCCCCGCCGCCTCCACGGCATCGGCCAGCGGAGCCGCGGCCCTGCCCAACTCGTCGGCGCCCAGCACCGAAAGGACGGCGACGGCGACACACACATAGACGACGAGCGCGATACCGAGGGCCAGTGGTACGGCCCGAGGGATCGTACGGGCGGGATCCCGCACCTCCTCGCCCAGCGTCGCGATCCGGGCGTACCCCGCGAACGCGAAGAACAACAGGCCGGCGGCTTCCAGCACTCCGCCCGCCGAGACGTCCCCGCCGAATGCCAGCCGCCCCGGATCCGCTTCCCGCGACACCAGAGAGGAGACCACCACCGCGACAAGCACAGCCAGCACCACGGCCACGATCGCCCTGGTCAGCAGTGCCGACTTATGAACGCCTCCGTAGTTCACGGCGGTCAGCGCCACCACCGCGGCGACCGCGACGGCATGCGCCTGATCCGGCCAGGCGTACGCCCCGACGGTCAGCGCCATCGCAGCGCACGAGGCGGTCTTGCCGACGACGAACGCCCACCCCGCCAAGTAGCCCCAGAAATCGCCCAGCCGCTCCCGGCCGTACACATAGGTGCCGCCCGACGCCGGATACAGCGCGGCGAGCCGCGCCGACGACATGGCGTTGCAGTAGGCGACCGCGGCAGCCAGCGCCAGGCCGATCAGCAGCCCCGTACCGGCCGCGCGCGCGGCGGGCGCGAGTGCCGCGAAAACGCCTGCGCCGATCATCGATCCCAGACCGATCACCACCGCGTCGAACACCCCGAGCGAGCGCCGCAACTCCCATGTCATGCGTCGCACCTTACTGATCGGCGCAACCGCGCCCGCCTCCGGTTCGTCCTCGGACACAACAGCGAACGAAAGGCAGGTTCATGGCATGAGCGTCATCAGCTGGATCGTCCTCGGGCTGCTCGCCGGCGCCATAGCCAAGATCCTGCTGCCAGGCAGGGACCCGGGCGGGCTGATCGGCACCACGGTCATCGGCATCGCCGGCGCGTTCACCGGAGGGTGGCTGTCGGCGCGATTTCTGGACCGGCCGATCACCAACGACTTCTACGACGGTCCGACCTGGGCGGCGGCCATCGGCGGATCGCTCGTGCTGCTGATCGCCTACCGCATCCTGTTCGGCCACTCCCGCTCGCGCTGAGCACCACGCGGTCGGACGCGGCGATGAGCGGCACCCGCTAGAGGCCGGTCTCCCGCAGCGTGATGTTCAGCCGCCCGGTGGCCATCCCGGACGCCGGGTCGGCGGTGCCCGCCTGGACCCGGGGCACGCCGTGGTACGCGAAGCGGGAGGGACCGCCGAAGACGAACAGGTCTCCGGAGAGCAGTTCCACATCCGTGTAGGGCCGCCCACGGTTCTCGGTGTTCCCGAGGCGGAACACACAGGTGTCACCGATGCTCAGCGACACCACGGGAGCGCCGGAGCGCTCCTCCTTGTCCTGGTGCATGCCCATCCGCGCCGCGCCGTCGTAGAAGTTGATCAGCGCCGCGTCCGGGGTGTACGCGGTGGCATCGCCGTACGTCCGGCCCTCCCCGTACGCCGCGACCAGCGCCTCCCGGCCCAGGTCGACCAGCCACTCGGGGAACGGGGCGACACGTTGGCCGTTCACGTCGTCCGCGGTGCGGGAGTAGCGGTACGGCTGCCAGTGCCAGCCCAGGCACACCGTCCGCACGGACATCACGCCTCCGCCCGGGAGCGCGGTGTGCCGTAGGGTCACCGGGCCGCGGGCCCAGGACCGGCAGGCCTCGACCAGTTCCCGCTGCCCGGCCGGCGACAGCCAGCCGGGCACATGGACGGCACCGGGGGCCACGACGGTCCGATCCCGCGGGAACAGCGTGTCGTTCACGACACGAGTGCGCCCTCGAGACCGAGGAGCCGCTCCTTGGACTCCAGGCCGCCGGCGTACCCCCGCAGGGCACCGTCCGCACCGATCACGCGATGACACGGGCGGACGACGAGCAGCGGATTGCGTCCGATCGCCGTCCCGACGGCGCGTACCCCGACCGCCGAGGTGCCGACCTGCTCGGCGATCTCCTTGTAGGTCGTCGTCCGCCCGTACGGGACGCTCTCCAGTGCGCGCCAGACCCGACGCTGGAAGGCGGTCCCGCTGTCGGCGTACTCGATCTCGAAGCGGGTCAGCCGCCCGGCGAAGTACGCGGACAGCTGGCTGCCGATCTCCTCGAAGGCCGCCGGGTCGCGCCGCCAGCCGTCCTGGACGACCGCGCCGCCCTTCTGGCCGGGCAACGACAGCGAAGCGAGCGCGGTGCCGCCCTCCGCCGTGGCCGAGAACTCGCCGACCAGCAGCAGATCGCCGAGCGGGCTGTCGACGACCTCGTACAGGGTGATCATGACGCGCGTCCCTCCTTGCGGGATGTCGGTGCGGGGTCCTCGCGGGGGCCCCTGCCTCCGTTCCTCTACGAGTCTGCGACCCGGAGCCGCCCGCTGCTGGCGGAAATCGGACGCGGCCCTTCAACGGGGCGGGGGCGCAGTGGCCTAGCCGCTACACCCCCTGTCGCCCGGCCTGGGCGCACTGCCCTATCAGGTGGTCACCGGTAGTTCACGAACTGCAGCGCGAAGTCGAAGTCCTGCCCCTTGAGCAGCGCCTGCACGGCCTGCAGGTCGTCGCGGCTCTTGGAGCTCACGCGCAGCTCCTCGCCCTGGACCTGCGCCTTGACGCCCTTCGGGCCCTCATCACGGATGATCTTCGCCACCTTCTTGGCGTTCTCCTGGGAGATGCCCTCCTGGATCGAGGCGAAGATCTTGTACTCCTTGCCGGAGAGCTGCGGCTCCCCCGCGTCCAGCGCCTTCAGAGAGATTCCGCGCTTGACCAGCTTCGTCTGGAAGACGTCCAGGATCGCGGCGACGCGGTCCTCGGAGTTCGCCTGCATCAGGATCTTCTCGCCGGACCAGGCGATCGAGGCGCCGACGTTCTTGAAGTCGTAGCGCTGGGAGATCTCCTTGGCGGCCTGGTTGAGGGCGTTGTCGACCTCCTGCCGCTCGACCTTCGAGACGATGTCGAAACTGGAGTCGGCCATGTCCTGTGGCTCCTTGTATCGGGTGCGTGGAGCGTGTCCGGAACGGCCCGGACCGCTCCGCCAAGCCTAGCCATCCGCGCCCGCCCGAACGCTGATCAATCCAGTGGCGGAGCACCCCTGCGCATCAGGTATCGTTTACGTCGTTGCCACGGAGCACCCGCCCCACAGCGGAGACTTCCGGGCGACATCCCATGGCGGTGTGCCCGAGTGGCCAATGGGAGCGGACTGTAAATCCGTCGGCTTAGCCTACCCAGGTTCGAATCCTGGCGCCGCCACGCGATGACGATGGCCCCTGATCTGCGGAAACGCAGGCTCAGGGGCCATCGTCGTTTGAGCCGTCGGGCGGGCCGACCGTCTCGCTCTGTCCCGCTCTCCACCAGCCGTTCTGGACGAGACGTGGACGGGATTTCGGGCTTCCCGCCAGGGCGCAGGGCCTTGTCGGTGTCCCCCAGTTCAGTCAGGATCCTGAGCATGATCGGGAGTACCGGGTCCCTGGCAGACGTTCCTCTCGCTGCGCTGTTTCACCACGTTGGCATTGCCGAGATAGATCGGATTCGCGAGGCTGGCCGCTCGCTGGACAGCTCCGAGGGGAACCGCCGTGGGCCAGCGTGGTACTGGTTTCCTCAGCATGCCGGGTTCCCAGGGCGGCAGGTCGTAGGTATCGCTCAGATCCTGCTGGCTGAGATGGTGCAGCACGATGAGGCGGGTGACTCCCTGTCGCTGGTCCTTGACGTCGCCTGGGGGCCGGAGGGTCGCCTGCGGGTGACCGCGGCGGTCAACGCTGCCTGCTGGTGCGAAGTGGATCACGCGACGCATGACACGGACTCGCTCGACCTGGTTGTCGGTACCGATGTCTCTCTAGGAGCCGCTTTCGAGAGGGCGGTCGAGCAGATGTCGTTTTGGCGCGAGGAACCGTGCGACCCCTCGTATTGGCGGAGTCGCGCGGGATTCCCCTCTCCTGGTGGCCGTTAGGGTCGCGGACCTGACATCTCTCGCGAGGCTCCTGCCATGAGCGCTCGGCGAAGCGCACGCCGGCCATGCTCTCGCTCAGGCCGCTCTCATCGATCGCTTTGCGAAGTGCTGCCTTACCTGCCTCACAAGCCAGCTGCAGTCCGGCCGCCTCAGCATCGGCGTCAGAGCTCCACTCGGATCAGATACGGCGCCGTTCTCGCGAACATGCCCGGCCAGCTTCAAGCGAGCGCAATACACGTTGAGTTGGAGAGCGATCAGAATCCGCGGAAGCTCGATGTCGACCGGGCGGCCGGCCTCCGTCTTCACCCCTCGTCTTGCCTCGTCTCCTCGCCATGCGGTCGATCGCCCCCATGAGGCCACGTCCATCCACCTCAGCCCAGGCCAGATGGGAGTGCCGGCGGAAATTGGATGGGCAGGAGGCGCTGAGCCGTGCATGATTGCCGCATGACCAACGCACGAAAGGCCTATGCCGCGTAGGGCTCCCTCACAGGTCAGACTGGACCTGCCACGCGCTCCACGGCCGTGGGACCGCAGAGCGGTGATACCTGGGCTCTCCGCCCGGGCGCTCGCGGAAATTGTCCTGATCGAGCGGCGCCGGTACTGGTCCGGTGATGCGCACCGAGCTTGGGTGCGATGGCGGGCCATGGCGTACAAGCCCGGGCCGTGGGTGATGTATGCCGCGCCGGAGGGCGACGGCTGCGAGTGCTGTGATCCCTTCACCGGCGCCGACGTCCGCGCGTTCCTGGAAGAGCTGTGCGCCAGCCTCTCCCGGAGTTCGGCACGTGAGTTCCGCACGCTGCTCAAGCCGCTCGATGAGCGCTTCCTCGCCCGCACGCTCAACGACCCGTTCGCCTCGCCTCGAGACCCGTGGTGGAGACGCCGACTCGAAGCCCCGTAGCGGATGGAATGGTGGCTGCCAGAGCACGGTCGGCGCCGGACAGTGCCGGGGTGTCCGAGGGCGGGAGAGCCACGCGTCGCACACCCCGCGCGTCTGCCACGTGTCCGATCACCACGGTCCGATGGCCTGCCTCGCGCTGCCGATCATCGTAGTCTGGCCATGCTCGGGGCTCATCGTGGAGGTCTCGTCATGCCCCGTCCCATCTGGACCGGCGCGATCAGCTTCGGGTTGGTCACCATCCCGATCAAGGTCGTGCCCGCCACCGAGAGCCACAACATCTCCTTCCGGCAGATCCACCTCGAAGACGGCGGCCGCATCCGCTACCGGAAGATCTGCGAGCTGGACGGCAAGCAGCTGTCCGACGAGGAGATCATCCGCGGTTACGAGGTCTCCAAGGACACCCTCGTGCCCGTGCGGGACGAGGACCTCGAGGAGATGCCGCTGCCGACCGCGAAGGCGATCGAGATCGTGGCGTTCGTACCCGCTGAATCGATCGACCCCGTACGGATCGGCGACAGCTACTACCTGGCCGGCGACGGGCAGGTCGCGGCCAAGCCGTACAAGCTCCTGCGCCAGGCACTCCAGCGCAGCTCCAAGGTGGCCGTCGCGAAGTTCGCGCTCCGCGGCCGCGAGCGGCTGGGGCTCCTGCGGGTCAAAGAGGACGCGCTCGTTCTGCACTCCATGCACTGGCCCGACGAGATCCGGGACTCCGGCGAGGTCGCTCCGCCGCCCGTCGAACTGGGTGACTTGGAGGTCGACGAGGCGATGAGACTCATGGACGCGATGTCCGAGGACCACATGCCCGCCTACACCGACCAATACCGCCAGGCCCTCGAAGACGTCATCTCCGCGAAGGCGGAGGGGAAGAAGCCGCCGCAGCCCGAGGAGGTGCCGGCGGCGGGCGGGCAGGTCGTCGACCTGATGGCCGCCCTGAACGCGAGCGTGAAGGCGGCACGGGAGTCGAGGGGCGAGGACGCCACGGTGCACGACATGCCCAAGAAGAAGGCGGCGAAGAAGACGACGAAGGCCCCCGCGCAGAAGACGGCCGCGAAGAAGACCGCGGCGGTGAAGAAGACCGCGGCGGTGAAGAAGACCGCGGCCAAGAAGACGAGCAGCCGGCGGAAGTCTGCGTCCTAGTCCAGTACGCCGAGTTCCGTGTCCGGTCGGCAGTGCGGGCAGGCCTCGACACCCTCGGTGAGCGCCCGTACCGCCGTCTGCCGCGGCACGCCTGTGCTGCGCCCGCCCGTCATGTGGCAGCCGCCGACGTGCACGTATACGGGCAGGTGATCGCGGCCGATGCCCATCTCGAGGGCCCAGTCCGGTGGCCTTGGCCGGTGAGTGGCACCACGCTGCCGCTCGCTCTCATGCTGCTCGACCGCGGTGATCCGCTCTCGCACCCGCTGGAGAGTCATGACGAGCCACGTCTCCAAGGTGCGTAGCCGGGGCAGATCAGGCGGCAGATCCGACATGGCCGTTACCAGCAGACGCGCGGTCAGGCGGCGGTGTCGACGTCGACCGTCGGCACCGCCGACGGCCGTGTCTCGGCCCTGAGTACGCTGCGGGCCTTCACCCGCTCCTCGCCGTCCACCGTCTGCCAGTACGGATGGGCGGCGATCCGGATCGACAGGTCGGTGCACTCCATCCGCAGCCGCTTCACCGCCTGCTTCTGCTCCTTGCTCCAGCCGGGGCTGCTCTCCCGGCCGCCCGTGACCTCGCCGGTGTGCGGGTGCTCGGTGCCGGGCCAGCCGGCCATGGGTTCCACGCTCCACGGCAGAGTGCGGCAGAGGGTGGCCAGCTCGGAAGTCGCCTGGTGAAGGCGGATCTGCGCAGCGCGCAGGTCGTCGGGGAAGTCGGTTCCGGCCATGACCACAATCATACGCCTGTTCGATTTAATTCAGTAGCCCAATGCCCGATGCGAGGGCTTGAGTCGGCGCGGCGGCGTTCCGCGTTGAGCACCCAGGCCCCGATGCGCGGCCGTCGCGCCTGGTAGGCGCCCAGGAAGCGAGAGCGCGCGCCAGGTGCACGCGCATAGGGCGCTCGAACCGCCGGCGTTCGTCCCGGTGCACCCGGTGTCGCCCCCGGGTGGCCGCCGGATCATGACTGGCATGCCGAACATGCCCTGTGCAACAAGATTTCGGTACCTTCGCCCCGCAGGTGTGACCTGCGCCTTGCGTTCCGTCCTCAGCGCGTGGCCCGGTCCGCCGCTTCGCGGGTGATGTCGGCGTAGAGGCGGAAGAGGGCCGGGCGGGCTTCGCCATGGTCGCGTTCGTGCAGGGCCGCCCAGCACCGGGCGATGAGCTCCCGGGCCTCGGTGCCGGGCCAGGGCTGGGGCAGGAGCTGAGGCGGCAGCAGCGGGTCGGGCTCCATGGCGCGGGTGAGTTCGGCGGCCAGCTCGACCGCGATGGTGAGGAGTGCGGACGGGCAGAGTCCGGCGCCGTCGGTGAGCCGGTCGAGGCGGGGCTGGGCGATGCCGCTGAGGCGGTGGTAGCGGTCGGCGATCTCCTGCAGGGGCCACAGGTGGCGGGCCAGTTCGGCAGGCTCTCGGATGCCGCCCCTGCGCAGGTCCGTCGTGGTGAGGAGGGTGAGCGCGCCGTGAGCGCCGAGGCGGTGGGCCGCGTCTTCGACGTACGGTTCCCAGGTGTTGGCGCAGACGTACAGTCCGCCCTGGAGCGGGGCGCCGCCGAGGTGGACGAGCGTCTCGCGCAGGGCGTCGCGGGCCGTGCGTGCCGATTCGGGCACGGCGAAGGCGGCCAGGTGCCAGACGCCGTCCCAAGGGGCGAGCCCGGCGTCCTGGCGGAATGCGTGCCGCAGGAAGTCCGCGTTGGGGGTCAGGGCGTGTGTGGTGTCTTCGGTGGCGTGCAGCAGCGCTTTGCGGCCGCGGCCTTCGTGGGTGAACCGGCTCTCGGCCACGAGGCGTTTGACGCACAGCCGCACCTGCTGGTCGCTCATGCCGAGGGTCGCGGCGACGGTGTAGAGCTCGTCCGCGCTGACCGTGCCGTCCTCGCGGATCAGTGCGTGGACGAGCATGCGGGTGGGGATCTCGATGTGGTCGCTCACGGTGTGCTCAGTCCTCTCGGCCCCTTCGTCTCGACGGGGCGGTGCATGGTGGTCACCGCGCCGAATCCCAGCAGCCTGCGCAGGTAGGGCGTGTGCTCGGTCCGTACGGCCGTGAAGCCGCGCCGCTCGTAGAGGGCTTTGGCACGCGGATTGGTGTCGATCACGTCCAGTCTGATCTCCCGGCAGTCCTGCTCCGCCGCGACGGCGGCCACTTCCTCGATGAGCAGACTCCCGACGCCGCGGCCGCGCAGGCACGCGTCCACCGCGATGCCGTCCATGACGAGTTGCCCGGTGGCCGGGTGGCGTTCGAACAGGGCGAGGAGCAGGAGTCGGTGCAGTCCTCGCAGGTGTCCGTACGCGCGCAGCACGGCAGAGGCCGATCCGCCGGTGAGGGCCCGGCCGTCGAGCTGGTAGCCGGCGAGGCCGACGAGCTGTCCGCCGAGGAGCGCGCAGACCGCGCGGTCGGCGTTCAGGTGGGCGGCGATGAAGGACACCGCCTTGTCCGGCGGGTTCAGGGCGGGGCCGAGTTTGCGGCCGAAGGCGCCCCAGTACAGCTCGGCCGCCTGCCGCTCGGCGCCGACCGGAACGCCCCGCCGGACCGTCACCGGTCCCGTGCCGATACCCGTCACGTCCAGTCCCATGCCGTGCCCCCTTCTCGCTGCAACCTTCCTCCAAAACTATCACTCTCGCAACGACCGTTCAATCAATGATAGTTTTAGTGTGGCGTAGACCCGAGCAGAGGCGGTCAGATTCCATGTGTCCAAAGACCCAGCCCCGTCGGCGGGGGCTCGCGATCGCCGTGTGGGCACTCGTCACCGCCCTGGTCGTGGCCGCCGGCCTCATCGGTGTGGTGCTGTGGCAGCACTCCTACGACATGCACGAGCAGCGGGTCTCGATCCGCCACGGCGGCCATACCCTCAACGGCGTACTGGCCACCCCCAAGGACGGCCGCGAGCGCCACGGCCTGGTCGTGTACGTCCACGGTGACGGCCCCGTCGACGCCACCCACGACGACGGCTACAAGCCCCTGTGGGAAGCGAATGCCAAGGCCGGGTACGCCTCCCTGTCCTGGGACAAGCCCGGCGTCGCCGGCGCACCCGGCGACTGGCTCGACCAGTCCATGGACGACCGGGCCGACGAGGCATCCGCCGCCATCGCCTGGGCGCGCGCCCGCCAGGACATCGACGGCGAGCGGATCGGGCTCTGGGGCGCGAGCCAGGCGGGCTGGGTCCTGCCGAAGGTCGCCGCCAAGACGCCGGTGAGCTTCGTCATCGCCGTCTCGCCCGCGATCAACTGGCTCCAGCAGAGCCGCTACAACCTGCTCGCCGAGCTGCGCGCCGACGGCGCGTCGCCGGCCCGGACCAAGGCCGAGATCGCCAAGAGCGACACCACCCGCCGGCTGCTGGCACGCCGCGCGACCTTCGAGGAGTACGTCGAGGCCATGCGCGGCGACGCGGACGGCATGACCGCCGGCCGCTGGGGCTTCATCTCCAGGAACTACACCGCGGACGCCACGCAGGACCTCCGCACCCTGCGCGGGGTACCAGTGCTGCTGACCCTCGCGGGCCATGACGTCAACGTGGACACCGCCGACACGGAGCGCGTCTACCGCAAGGTGCTGGACGCAGGCGGTGCTCTGAAAGTCATGCGCTACCCGGACGCGACCCATTCACTGCTCAAACAGTCCATCGAGCACTCGGACGCCAAGACCACGCTCACCGCGCTCTTCTCCCCCCGCTCGCTCTTCGCGGACGGATTCCTGGACGACCAGCGACAGTTCCTGAACGATCTCGGCCGAGGCGGCAACGCCGCTCCATGACACTCCCGCACGGTCGGCCCTCGCGCGTGGTGCACGTTCACGTGTACCGCGCGGTGCCCTGTGAAGCGAGCGCCGGCATGGGGTACTGCGCCGGGCCGCAGGGTCCGCGGCTGCCGCCCGTCGACGACCCCGACACGACGGATGGCCTCCGGGCGCGGCTCGCGGCCGAGTGGGAGCGCTGGGAGCGCAGCTCGGCCAGGGGCCGGGTTCGTGAACCGGGCTCTGGCCGTCTCGCCGGCGGCGGCCGCGCATGCAGACGCCGCCCCGGCTCGGTGCACTCCGCCCACTCAGTCCGCGCCGTCCCCCTGGTCCGCGCCGTCCCCCTGGTCCGCGCTGTCCGCCAGGCGGAAGGCCAGTTCGATCTCCCACTTCGACGGGTCCGGCTCCACACGGGGATCGGTCAGGTACGACTCCAGGCGGCACGCCCAGTGCTCCACGCCGTCGACCTCGGTCATGTCCCAGGTCAGGCCCTCCCGGGCCGCCCACGCGCGCAGGGCCGTGACCACGTCGAACAGCTGGTCCGGGTGGCCGAGGTGGTGGACCGTCGCATAGCGGCCCGCCGGGAGCAGGGCCATGCCGATGTCGCCCTCCGGCTCCGGCATCGAGGTGACCGGCATGCCCGCCTCCACCACCGACTCCGCATCCATGGCGACGGTGTCGAAGCGGAAGAACGGCGCGCCCGCGAAGCCGGCCCCCCGGGCGCTCAACCAGCCGACCAGTTCGGGCAGGCGGTCGGCGATCACGGCGAAGTCGTCCATCCGGACGGCACCGCGGATGTAGGCGTAGAGCTGTTCGCCGCGTTCGACGATCGTGGGGCTGATCTCTGGTGTCTGCCGACCCATGACTTCAATCACCTTGCGGTTGGAGGGAATTCATCGGCCGGGACCGGTAGATAGTGCGTCAGTTGCCGGCGACGTCCTTCACGGCCACCGTCACCGGGACCGAGCCGCTGACGAGTTCGAGCGTCAGCCCCGCCGTTGCCGCCGACTCCGTCATCTCGGCGAGCACCGCCGCGACATCGTCCCGCGGTACCGAGCCCCGTCCCGTGGACGCCTCCAGTCGCACCAGCCCCTTGCCGGCGTCGTTCGTGAGCGTTCCGGGGCGCAGGATCGTCCAGTCGAGGCCGGCCTTGGCGCGTACGTAGTCGTCCGCGGCGCCCTTGGCCCGCAGATACGCGTCGAACACCTCGTCGCCCTCGTGTCGCGCGTCCGCGCCCATCGTGGAGACGACGATGTACCGCCGTACGCCTGCCCGTTCCGCCGCGTCGGCGAAGAGTACCGCGGCGCCGCGGTCCACCGTGTCCTTGCGTGCGGCGCCGCTGCCGGGGCCCGCGCCGGCCGCGAAGACCGCCGCGCCGGCGCCCTGGAGCACCGCGGCGGCCTCTTCGACGGAAGCCGACTCCAGATCGAGCAGTACCGGTTCGGCTCCCGCTTCCCGCAGGTCGTCGCCCTGCTCCCGGTTGCGGATGATGCCCGCCACCTCGTGACCGCCCGCGGCGAGCAGCCGCTCGAGCCGGCGCGCGATCTGACCGTGTCCACCAGCGATGACAATGCGCATGCCTACGACCGTACGTCCGAAACGCGGCCTGCGCTCAGGGACAGCCGTCCGGCCGCCCCTGACGCGGCAGTTCGAGCGCGACGGCCGCCGCCGAGTCGCAGTACTCGCGTACGGCGCTGGTGCGGGCCACCACGCGGCCGCGGTGGATGACGATCCGGCTGTACGCGAGGGACAGCACGCCCGAGATCCGCTCACCGCGCACGGCGAGCAGCTCCGCGGGGAATCCCGCCTCGACCCGTACCTCGGGCAGGCCCATCACCCTGCGGGCGGTGCCGGCCACGCGGTCGTACGCGTCCGTCGGCCGCATCCCGCCCTGTGAGGCGAGCAGGTAGGCGGCTTCCAGCGGATCTCCCCGCCCCACCGGGTTGGCGACGATGTCGCGCAGGGCGCCGCTGCCCGCGGCGACGGTGACGCCGGCGGCGCGCAGCAGCCGCACGGGCGCGTTGCCCCGCTGTTCGACGCCCGCGCAGCCGCCCTGGGGGAGTGAGACCACCGTGACGCCGGCGGCGGCCAATTGGTCGGCGGCACGGGCGGCGACGTCGCGCGGCAGCCTGGCGAGTCCGGCGCAGGGGCCGATCGTCACTCCCGGGCGCAGCCCGCCGGCCATGGCGGCCAGCCGGGCGAGGCGGGCCGGGTCGTCGCCATGGGTGTGCAGGTCGACCGGGCAGCCGTGTTCGGCGGCGACCTCCAGGACCGTCTCGGTGTAGCCGGTGGGGTCGGGATCGGCGTCCGGGCAGCCGCCGACGACCCCGGCGCCCATCTTCATCGCGTCGCGCAGCACGGCCAGGCCCTCGGAGCCCGCGACGCCCGTCAGCAGCCGGGGCACGGCGACCGTGGTCAGATCGGCGAGGCCACGCAGCGAAGACCTCGCCTGCAGCACCGCCTCCAGGGCGCCGAGCCCCTGCACGTCCCCGATACGCACATGGGAGCGCAGCGCGGTCGCCCCGTGCCCGAGTTGCAGCAGAGCGGCCTCGGTGGCGCGCCGCTGGATGTCGTCGGGGTCGTACGAAACGGGGCCCGGGTGCTCCGCACTGAGCGCTGTGTCGCCGTGGGTGTGCGGCTCGGCGGGCGCCGGGAGCAGCAGGAAGCCCCGCAGGTCGAGGCGGGCGGCGTGAAGGGGCAGGCTGCCGGCGGTGCCCACCGCCTCGATGAGGCCGCCGCCGAGCCGTACGTCGACGGTGCGGCCGTCCGTGAGCCGGGCGCCGCAGAGCAGCAGCGCTGTGGAGTCCGCGGTCGCGCCGTCGGGGGGCTGCGGCTGGCTGTCGGGCATCGCGCTCCTGTGGGGGGCGGTCGGGCTCTGGGCGTAGGCACCGGCGGGGATCGGCTTTTCCAGGGGTCGGGGCCGGGGACCGGGGCCGGAGGAACGGAGAGGATCACGCAGCGTGAGTCGAGCCTAGGGCGGCTCGCAGTGGGCTTCGAGGAAGAGCGCAATAGTCGTACCGGTGTGGTCGCAAGTGTCGTACGGGACGTCCGGGGCGCTGGGGAGCAAGCGGGGGCAACCGGGGCGTGTGCCGCGGAGGGGCAAGCGGGGCAACGCGGGCGTGGCCCCGGGGTGCCGGCCGGGTGGACAGGGGACGTCGGTGAGGCGTGGGGCGGGAGTGCCGACCGGAGGCACCGCGCGGCCGAGGGCCCGGACAGAGGCCCGGGAAACGGATTTGGGCGATCGGCGGGCGACCGTGTAATGTCTTCATCGCTCGCCCCAATAGCTCAGTCGGCAGAGCGTCTCCATGGTAAGGAGAAGGTCTACGGTTCGATTCCGTATTGGGGCTCTGGTGCGGTAGCCCTCACCTTCGGGTGAGGGACTCCGTATCAAAGCGGTGTAGCTCAGTCGGTAGAGCAAGCGGCTCATAATCGCTGTGTCACCGGTTCAAGTCCGGTCACCGCTACACACAGTAGCCGATTGTGGGGTCGGTCCTTCGATCGGCTACTCTTTTCTGCGTTCATCCGTCCATCCGTCCGTCAAGGAGCACTCACGTGGCTGCCACCGACGTCCGCCCGAAGATCACGCTGGCCTGCGTGGAGTGCAAGGAGCGGAACTACATCACCAAGAAGAACCGGCGCAACAACCCGGACCGTCTTGAGATGAAGAAGCACTGCCCGCGCTGCAACTCGCACACGGCGCACCGCGAAACGCGCTGAATCAGGCTCGTACACGAGGCCGTCCCCGCTGGGGGCGGCCTCGTGTCGTTTGTCGCCGTCACGTCGGCACTCCGGCAGTGGGATCACGCAGCAGCTCAGCGGGATCACGCGGCGGTCACGTAGTAGTGGGATCACCAGTAGTGGGATCGAAGTAGGAGGGAGCCAGTCCATGGCGCTCGACCAGTCCTTTGTCGGGCGGACCTATCCGCCCACCGCGCCGTACGAGGTGGGCCGGGAGAAGATCCGTGAGTTCGCCGAGGCGGTGGGTGACGCGAACCCCGTGTACACCGACCGGGAGGCGGCCGCCGCGCTCGGGCACGCCGATGTGATCGCCCCGCCGACCTTCGTGTTCGCCATCACGTTCAAGGCGGCCGGCGACGTCGTGCAGGACCCGCAGCTCGGACTGGACTACAGCCGAGTGGTGCACGGCGACCAGAAGTTCGCCTACCGGCGCCCCGTGCGGGCGGGGGACCGGCTGACGGTCACCTCGACCATCGAGTCGATCAAGTCCCTCGCGGGCAACGACGTTCTCGACATCCGCGGCGAGGTGTACGACGAGACGGGCGAGCACGTCGTGACCGCCTGGACCAAGCTGGTGGCGCGCGCCGCCGAGGAGGCGTGATGGCAGCGAAGATCGCTTACGCGGACGTCGAGGTCGGCACGGAGTTGCCGGCGCAGAGCTTCCCCGTGACCCGTGCCACGCTCGTGCAGTACGCGGGTGCCTCCGGCGACTTCAACCCGATCCACTGGAACGAGAAGTTCGCCGTCGAGGTCGGGCTGCCGGACGTGATCGCGCACGGCATGTTCACGATGGCCGAGGCGGCCCGTGTGGTGACGGACTGGCTGGGCGATCCGGGCGCGGTGGTGGAGTACGGAGTGCGCTTCACCAAGCCGGTCGTCGTGCCGAACGACGACGAGGGTGCGGTCATCGAGGTCAGCGGCAAGGTCGCGGCGCTCCTGGACGACAAGCGGGTGCGGGTCGACCTGACGGCCACGAGCGGTGGGCAGAAGGTGCTCGGCATGTCCCGCGCGGTGGTCCAGCTCGCCTGAGCGGCACAACAGAGGTAAGGGGCGCTTCTCCGTGGAGGGCGCCCCTTACGGCAGGGGCGCCCCTCCTGGGAGCGCCCCTTTTGTATGTGCCTCCGGTGGTACGTGCCTCCGGGTTGACCCGATTAGTAATTGGTCACTAACTTAGCTTTCATGGTCAGGATGAGTGCGGAGGAGCGGCGCGAGAGCGTCGTGCAGGCGGCGATCACCGAGTTCGCCCGCTCCGGTTACCAGGGGACGTCGACCGAGGTCATCGCCAAGCGGGTCGGTGTGTCCCAGCCCTATCTGTTCCGTCTCTTCCCGAACAAGCAGGCGATCTTCCTCGCGGCGTCCGCGCGGTGCCTCGCCGACACCCGCCGTGTCTTCGACGAGGCCGCCGAGGGGCTCGCGGGGGAGGAGGCCCTGGACGCGATGGCGGGTGCCTATCGGCATCTGATCGCCGACGACCCCGACAAGCTGCTGATGCAGATGCAGACGCACGTCGCGGTGGCGGCGGCCGAGGCCGCCGGTGACCACGCGTTCGGTGAGCAGGTGCGGGCCGGGTGGCTGGAGCTGTGGGACGCGGTTCACCTGCACCTCGGTGCGGACGTGAAGGAGACGACCACGTTCATGGCCTACGGGATGCTGATCAACGTTCTGGTGTCCATGGGCTTTCCCGCCGATCACCGCATCTGGTCGGGTTTCCACATCGCACGCCCTGCCGGGGAGTGATCCGCACCAAGCGCGATCAGCGCTCTTCTCTGCCCGTGAAAGTTAGTCATCGATAACTAACCCTATGGGGGAGCAGTGAACCAGAATCCGTCCGTATCCCGCGGCAGTGCCGCCTGGGCCCTCGTGATCACCAGCGTCGCCGGCTTCATGGCGGCCCTGGACAACCTCGTCGTCACCACCGCCCTCCCCTCCATCCGGGAGGACCTGGGCGGCGCGCTCGAAGACCTGGAATGGACGGTGAACGCCTACACGCTCACCTTCGCCGTCCTGCTGATGCTGGGCGCCGCCCTCGGCGACCGCTTCGGCCGGCGCAGGATGTTCCTCGCGGGCCTGACGATCTTCACCGGCGCGTCCGCCGCCGCCGCACTCGCCCCGGGCATCGATGCCCTCGTCGCCGCCCGCGCGGTCCAGGGCGTCGGGGCCGCGATCATGATGCCGCTCACGCTGACCATCCTGACCGCCGCCGTACCGGCCGCCCGCAGAGGCGCGGCACTCGGGATCTTCGGCGCCGTCACTGGCCTCGCCGTCGCCAGCGGTCCGCTCATCGGCGGCGGCCTCACCGAACACATCGCCTGGCAGTGGATCTTCTGGCTGAACGTGCCGATCGGCCTGGCCCTGCTGCCCCTCGCCCGTCTGCGGCTCGCCGAGTCGTACGCCCCCGACGCCCGCCTGGACGTCCCCGGCACGCTGCTGGTCAGCGGCGGCCTCTTCGGCATCGTCTACGGCCTCGTCAACGGCAACGCCCACGGCTGGACCAGTACCCGCGTCCTGTTCGGCCTGATAGCCGGCACCGTGCTGCTGGTCTCCTTCGTGTGGCACGGTCATGCGGCCGCCAAGCCCATGCTCCCGATGCGGCTGTTCCGCAACCGTGCCTTCTTCGGGATCAACATCGCGAGTCTGCTGATGTTCCTGGGCATGTTCGGGTCGATCTTCCTCCTCAGCCAGTTCCTGCAGAGCGTCGTGGGCTACTCGCCCACCGAGGCGGGCCTGCGGATGCTGCCCTGGACGGGGATGCCGCTGCTCGTCGCACCCGTCGCGGGCTACCTGTCCGACCGGATCGGCGGCCGCCCCGTCGTCGCCGCCGGCCTCGCACTGCAGGCCGTGGGCCTCGGGCTGTTCGCCCTGGTCGTCGAGCCCGGGGTCTCGTACGTGGCGCAGTTGCCGGCACTGGTCCTCGGCGGCGTCGGCATGGCCCTGTACTTCGCCCCGGCCGCCAGCGTCGTGATGTCCAGCGTCCGGCCCGCCGAACAGGGCATTGCCTCAGGTGCCAACAACGCGCTGCGCGAGGTCGGCGGCGCCCTCGGCATCGCCGTGCTCGGCGCGGTCTTCGCGGCCCGAGGAGGCTATGAGTCGGCCCAAGCGTTCACCGACGGCACCGTTCCCGCGCTCTGGATCGGCGCTGCGGTGGTGGCCGTGGCCGCCCTCGTCGCGCTGATGATCCCGCGCGGTCGGACGACGCCCGACTCACCAGGAAGCGACTCCCCGGAGAGTGAGCCTCCGGCCAAGAGCGCCGCGGTCGCCGAGCCGGAGCGGATCGTCGTCTGACCGCGCCCCGCCCCGCCTGCTACGACCCCGTCCCGCACGCCCCCGGTCCGTGGCCCCGCCCGAGCGCCGCGGCCACGGACCGTACCCTTGTGCCCGTGCAGGAACTTCATGACGCCCCCCTCGCCCCCCTGACCACCTTCCGGCTCGGCGGTCCCGCGACCCGCCTGGTGGTGGCCACCACCGACGACGAGGTGATCGCCGCCGTCCGCGAGGCCGACGACAGCGGCACCCCGCTGCTGATCATCGGCGGCGGCAGCAATCTGGTCATCGGCGACAAGGGCTTCGACGGCACCGCCCTGCGCATCGCCACCCGAGGCTTCGCGCTCGACGGGACGCGGCTGGAGCTGGCCGCGGGCGAGGTCTGGACCGACGCGGTCGCCCGCACCGTCGAAGCGGGTCTCGCCGGGATCGAGTGCCTCGCCGGAATCCCCGGATCGGCGGGCGCCACCCCGATCCAGAACGTCGGCGCGTACGGCCAGGAGGTGTCCGGCACGATCACCGAGGTCGTCGCCTACGACCGCACCACCGGGCAGACCGTGACGCTCGCCAACGACGAGTGCGCCTTCTCCTACCGGCACAGCCGCTTCAAGCAGCACCCGGAGCGCTACGTGGTGCTGCGCGTACGGTTCGCGCTGGAGGACGCGGCCGGCCTGTCCGCCCCCGTCAGGTACGCCGAGACCGCCAAGGCCCTCGGCGTCGAGGTCGGTGACCGGGTCCCCGCGGCGCACGCCCGTGAGACCGTGCTGCGGCTGCGCGCCGGCAAGGGCATGGTGCTGGACCCGGAGGACCACGACACCTGGTCGGCGGGCTCGTTCTTCACCAACCCGATCCTCACGGCGGCCGAGTACGAGACCTTCCTCGGCCGCGTACGCGACCGGCTCGGCGACGGCGTCGCCCCGCCCGCCTACCCGGTGGGCGACGGCCGCACCAAGACCTCCGCCGCCTGGCTGATCGACCGGGCGGGCTTCACCAAGGGCTACGGCTCCGGCCCGGCGCGGATCTCCACCAAGCACGCCCTCGCGCTCACCAACCGGGGCGAGGCCACCACCGAGGACCTGCTGGCGCTGGCCCGCGAAGTGGTGGCCGGGGTGCGGGACGCCTTCGGTGTGACCCTCGTCAACGAGCCCGTGACGGTCGGCGTGAGCCTCTAGCCAGGCCGTGTCCCGCGAAGTGTCGCCTGGCCGCGACGCCTTCCCCCCCACGGCCTCCGGCGTGGGGGGTGTGCCCCCGATCCCGTTCGCGCCGTGACGGGGACCTCTACCCGGCCACGACGGCCGGTCCCAGCCGGCTGCTCCCGGCCGTTCACGCGGACACCCTGTTCCTCTTCGGCAGCCGTGATGCCCTCGCGTACGCCTCCACGTCCCCTCGTACGCGGCGGGGCTTCGGGCCGGCAAGGGGCGCGTGGCGCGACCCTCTTGGGGGCATCTGGACCTCGAACCGAAACGGACCTGGCGGCCCACCGAGGTCGACGTCGGCTGCCAGGCGTACCCGTCCTACCGCGACTTCAGCCCCCCGGGGCCGGCCAGCCAGTCGTCGATCCCGGCGAGCAGCTTCTCCTTGACCTCCTCCGGCGCCGCCGAGCCGCGCACGGACTGGCGGGCCAGCTCCGCGAGCTCCGCGTCCGTGAAGCCGTGATGGCGGCGCGCAAGCTCGTACTGGTCCGCCAGCCGCGAGCCGAACAGCAGCGGGTCGTCCGCACCCAGCGCCATGGGGACCCCGGCGTCGTACAGCGTCCGCAGCGGTACGTCCTCCGGCTTCTCGTACACGCCCAGCGCCACGTTCGACGCCGGGCATACCTCGCAGGTCACTCGGCGCTCGGCCAGCTTGCGCAGCAGCCGCGGGTCCTCCGCCGCGCGCACGCCGTGGCCGATGCGGGTGGCGTGGAGATCGTCGAGGCAGTCCCGTACCGAGGCGGGACCCGTCAGCTCACCGCCGTGCGGGGCCGCCAGCAGGCCGCCCTCGCGGGCGATGGCGAAGGCGCGGTCGAAGTCCCGCGCCATGCCCCGGCGCTCGTCGTTGGACAGCCCGAACCCGACGATGCCCCGGTCCGCGTAGCGAACGGCGAGCCGTGCGAGGGTGCGGGCGTCCAGCGGGTGCTTCATCCGGTTCGCCGCGACCAGGACGCGCATCCCCAGACCGGTCTCCCGCGACGCGCTGTCCACCGCATCGAGGATGATCTCCAGCGCCGGGATCAGGCCCCCCAGCCGGGGCGCGTACGACGTCGGGTCGACCTGGATCTCCAGCCAGCCGGAGCCGTCCCTGATGTCCTCCTCGGCCGCCTCGCGCACCAGCCGCCGGATGTCCTCCGGCTCACGCAGGCAGGAGCGGGCCATGTCGTACAGCCGCTGGAAGCGGAACCAGCCCCGCTCGTCCGTGGCGCGCAGTTTGGGCGGCTCGCCGCCGGTCAGCGCCTCGGGCAGGTGCACGCCGTACTTGTCGGCGAGTTCGAGGAGGGTGGCGTGCCGCATCGACCCGGTGAAGTGCAGGTGCAGATGGGCTTTGGGCAGCAGGCTGACGTCTCGTACGTGCTCCATTCGGGGATCCTGCCGCACGAAACCGGTCCTGGGCAGCCCTTTTCCCCGATCGGGTTCTTGCCCGAACACAGAAACGGGCCCGCGGCCGAAGCCGGGGGCCCGTACCGCGCGGGGCCGGGTCAGTCGCGGGCCTCGGCCAGCAGCTTCTGGATCCGGGACACGCCCTCGACCAGGTCCTCGTCGCCGAGGGCGTACGAAAGACGCAGGTAGCCGGGTGTGCCGAAGGCCTCGCCCGGGACGACCGCGACCTCGACCTCGTCGAGGATCAGAGCGGCGAGCTCCACCGAGGTCTGCGGACGCCGCCCGCGGATCTCCTTGCCCAGCAGCCCCTTGATCGACGGGTACGCGTAGAACGCGCCCTCCGGGGTCGGACAGAGCACGCCGTCGATCTCGTTGAGCATCTTCACGATGGTCTGGCGGCGGCGGTCGAAGGCCTTGCGCATCTCCGCGACGGCGTCCAGGTCACCGGAGACGGCGGCGAGGGCGGCCACCTGAGCCACGTTGGAGACGTTCGACGTGGCGTGCGACTGCAGATTGGTCGCGGCCTTGACGACGTCCTTCGGGCCGATGATCCACCCGACGCGCCAGCCGGTCATGGCGTACGTCTTGGCGACACCGTTGACGACGATGCACTTCTCGCGGAGCGCCGGCACGAGCTGGGGGAGCGAGGTGAACGTCGCGTCGCCGTAGACCAGGTGCTCGTAGATCTCGTCGGTCAGTACCCACAGGCCGTGCTCGGCGGCCCACTCGCCGATCGCGCGGGCGTCGGCCTCGCTGTAGACGGCCCCGGTCGGGTTGGACGGCGAGACGAAGAGGACGACCTTGGTCCGCTCCGTACGCGCGGCCTCCAGCTGCTCGACCGAGACGCGGTAGCCGGTGGTCTCGTCGGCGACGACCTCGACCGGGACGCCGCCCGCGAGGCGGATGGACTCGGGGTACGTCGTCCAGTACGGCGCCGGGACGATGACCTCGTCACCCGGGTCCAGGATCGCGGCGAAGGCCTCGTAGATGGCCTGCTTGCCGCCGTTGGTCACCAGGATCTCGGCGGGGTCGACCTCATAGCCGGAGTCGCGCAGCGTCTTGGCGGCGATGGCCTTCTTCAGCTCGGGCAGACCGCCGGCCGGCGTGTAGCGGTGGTACTTCGGGTTGCGGCAGGCCTCGACGGCGGCCTCGACGATGTAGTCGGGCGTCGGGAAGTCGGGCTCACCCGCGCCGAAGCCGATCACCGGACGCCCGGCGGCCTTGAGGGCCTTGGCCTTGGCGTCGACGGCGAGGGTCGCGGACTCGGAGATCGCGCCGATGCGGGCGGAGACCCGGCGCTCGGTGGGAGGGGTTGCAGCGCTCATGGCGCCCATGCTCGCAGACGGCGTACGGAGGCGGCACACAGGTTTCGCGGAGCGGACAACAGTGGTCAGAAGTGGACCCGAGGGCATTGTGTTCGACGACGGGCCTGGGAACACGTACACTCACTCGTCGTTGGCCTTCACCAGCCACGTCCGCACCGGGCACTTAGTGCACCCGGCCGGATGCGGTAGGTTGGGGGAACCACAAAGGGTCGTAGCTCAATTGGTAGAGCACTGGTCTCCAAAACCAGCGGTTGGGGGTTCAAGTCCCTCCGGCCCTGCTACACACACCTTCGCCAGGCTGTGTGCGCATGTACGTACTTCTATGCACCGCCGTGCGGCTCCACCGGGCGCGGCACGGCCACGACCCGGAATCAGGTGAGAGATCGTGACGGACGCCGTGGGCTCCATCGACATGCCTGATGCCGAGGACGAGTCGCCGGAGTCGAAGAAGAAGTCCCGTAAGGGCGGAAAGCGCGGCAAGAAGGGCCCGCTGGGCCGTCTCGGGCTTTTCTATCGCCAGATCATCGCTGAGCTGCGCAAGGTCGTCTGGCCGACGCGCAATCAGCTGACGACCTACACCACCGTGGTGATCGTCTTCGTCGTCATCATGATCGGCCTCGTGACCGTGATTGACTATGGCTTCCAGGAAGCAGTCAAGTACGTCTTCGGCTGATCCGCGGAGGGCGCCGGACTCGGCGCCCCTTTCGCATTGTTCCACCCCATCTGTATCCAGGAAGAAGCAGCCACCGTGTCTGACCCGAACCTGAACGACTCCGCCACGTCCGGCGAGAGCTTCGAGTCCGCCGAGGACGAGCTCGACATCGTCGAGGCGGCAGACGGTGTGGACCCGGACGAGGCCGAAGCTGCCGACGACACCGCCGGCGAGCCGGCCGAGGAAGCCGCGCTGCACACGGAGGACGAGACCGACGCCGAGGCTGCGGACGAGGTCGCGACCGACGAAGAGACCGAGGACGCCGAAGAGGCCGAGCCCGAGGCTCCCGCGGACCCGGTCGCCGCTCTGCGCGACGAGCTGCGCGGCCTGCCCGGCGAGTGGTACGTCATCCACACCTACGCGGGCTACGAGAAGCGCGTGAAGGCCAACCTGGAGCAGCGCGCCGTCTCGCTGAACGTCGAGGACTTCATCTACCAGGCCGAGGTCCCCGAGGAAGAGATCGTCCAGATCAAGAACGGCGAGCGCAAGAACGTCCGGCAGAACAAGCTGCCCGGCTATGTGCTCGTCCGCATGGACCTGACGAACGAGTCCTGGGGCGTCGTCCGCAACACCCCCGGCGTCACCGGCTTCGTGGGCAACGCCTACGACCCGTACCCGCTGACCCTGGACGAGATCGTCAAGATGCTCGCCCCGGAGGCCGAGGAGAAGGCCGCCCGCGAGGCCGCCGAGGCCGAGGGCAAGCCCGCTCCGGCCCGCAAGGTCGAGGTCCAGGTGCTGGACTTCGAGGTCGGCGACTCGGTCACCGTCACCGACGGCCCGTTCGCCACGCTGCAGGCCACGATCAACGAGATCAACGCCGACTCGAAGAAGGTCAAGGGCCTTGTCGAGATCTTCGGCCGCGAGACGCCGGTCGAGCTCAGCTTCGACCAGATCCAGAAGAACTGACGTTTTTCGGACTCACCGCTTCCGAACAGGTCAGACCGCCTCTCGCAGGCTGTCTGACCTGCTCGGTTTTTGGCCGCGCATAGATACCCGTTATCGTTGTGCGGTATGCCTCCATCCGGATGATCGGTTGGGGTGCTGAAAACTCTCACTAGGACCCGGAGAGAGCAATGCCTCCCAAGAAGAAGAAGGTCACGGGGCTTATCAAGCTCCAGATCCAGGCCGGTGCGGCCAACCCGGCTCCGCCGGTCGGCCCCGCCCTGGGCCAGCACGGCGTCAACATCATGGAGTTCTGCAAGGCCTACAACGCCGCGACCGAGTCGCAGCGTGGCATGGTCGTGCCGGTGGAGATCACGGTCTACGAGGACCGTTCCTTCACCTTCGTCACCAAGACTCCGCCGGCCGCCAAGCTGATCCTCAAGGCCGCGGGTGTGGACAAGGGCTCCGGCGAGCCGCACAAGACCAAGGTCGCCAAGCTGACGCGCGACCAGGTCCGTGACATCGCCACCACCAAGATGCCCGACCTGAACGCCAACGACCTGGACGCCGCCGAGAAGATCATCGCCGGTACCGCCCGTTCCATGGGCATCACGGTCGAGGGCTGACAGTCCCCGTCTGACCTCAGTGGTAGGGCCAAGCGCTGGCCCGCACCACGACTCCACGCTCAACACATCAGGAGCAGAAGTGAAGCGCAGCAAGACTCTCCGCGCTGCGGACGCCAAGATCGACCGGGAGCGCAACTACGCCCCGCTCGAGGCCGTCCGTCTCGCCAAGGACACCGCCGCCACCAAGTTCGACGGCACTGTCGAGGTCGCCTTCCGTCTGGGCGTTGACCCGCGCAAGGCCGACCAGATGGTCCGTGGCACCGTGAACCTTCCGCACGGCACCGGTAAGACCGCCCGGGTCCTGGTCTTCGCGACCGGTGACCGTGCCGAGGCCGCGCGTGCCGCGGGCGCCGACATCGTCGGCTCCGACGAGCTCATCGACGAGATCTCCAAGGGCCAGCGCCTGAACGAGTTCGACGCCGTTGTCGCCACCCCGGACCTCATGGGCAAGGTCGGCCGCCTCGGCCGCGTGCTCGGTCCGCGTGGTCTGATGCCGAACCCGAAGACCGGCACCGTCACGATGGACGTCGCCAAGGCCGTCAACGAGATCAAGGGCGGCAAGATCGAGTTCCGCGTCGACAAGCACTCGAACCTGCACTTCATCATCGGCAAGATCTCCTTCGACGAGACGAAGCTGGTCGAGAACTACGCCGCGGCTCTGGAGGAGATCCTCCGTCTGAAGCCGTCCGCCGCGAAGGGCCGCTACATCAAGAAGGCGACCCTGACCACCACGATGGGCCCCGGCATCCCGCTGGACTCGAACCGCACCCGCAACCTCCTCGTCGAGGAGGACCCGGCCGCCGTCTGAGTCTGACGGCAGTCGCGGGTCTCGCGTCTGAATCCGGCCCCCGGCGCTCTTCGGAGCCCCGGGGGCCGGTTTTTTCGTGGGTGGCCTGTCGGCGCTGTGCGTTACGGTTCCAGAGATCGCAGAACGACAACAGGGGTGGGGAATGACCATGTCCACAATCAGGCGCGTGGGCGTTTCGGTGACGGCGGTTGCCGTACTCGTGGGTGCGGCCGGCTGTCAGGGCGGGGAGCCGAAGGCGGGGGACGCGCCGAAGTCGCCGTCCCGCTCGGATGTCACGAAGGTGCTCACCGCCACTTACAAGAAGACCGCCGAGGCCAAATCGGCCAAGGTCCAGATGACCTTGTCGATGCCCGCCGGAGCCGAGGGCGGCGGCGACATGGAGATGACCGGGGTCATGGGGTGGGACCCCACGATGATGGACATGACGATGAAGGGCGAGGCGTTCCAGAGCGCTCCCGACTCTCCTGAGCAGATGCGCATGGTCTGGCTCGACAACGTCATGTACATGGACGTGGGTGCCGAGCGGGCGGCGGAGATGGACGGCAAGCGCTGGATGAAGATGGACCTCGGTGCCATCGCGGAGATGTCCGGCGACAAGGCCCTCCAGAAGCAGATGACCGGCGGCCTGGAGAACATGAACCAGGACCCGGCCCAGCAGCTCGCCATCCTGCTGGACTCGCCGAACCTGAAGCACGTCGGCGCCGAGAAGATCGACGGGGTCGCGACCCAGCACTACAAGGGCTCGCTCACCGTGGCCGAGATGATGGACGCCAACAAGGCCCTGGACGTGCTCTCCGACAAGGAGCGCAAGGATCTCCTCGCCGGGGTCGAGAAGTCCGGCATCGAGAGCTACGACATCGAGGTCTGGGTCAACGAGGACGGCTACCCGGCACGCATGGATGTCGGCATGGACACCCCGCAGGGTGCCGTCAAGATGGTCGCCGACTACTCGGACTACGGCGCCAAGGCGTCCGTCCAGGCACCGCCGGCGAGCGAGACCGTGGACCTGATGGAGATGCTCAAGGGCCTCGGAGAGGACGCGGGAGCCGGCGACGCCGAAGGGACGGACGCCGCCGCGTCCTAGCCGGTCACGTCGCGCCGGGCACGCCTCGCGGCACCTGGCCTTGCGGCGGGGCAGCGCCGCGTGTCCGACCTGCCGCCGGGCACGCCTCGCGGCACCGGCCTTGCGGGCCCGTCCGTTCGGGCGGGCTCCCGGCCGACGATGACCCGATTTGCCTGACCGCGAGCCGTTCCCGTACTCTTCCACAGAAGCCAAAGACCGCTGGTCGTTGCCGTGCTCTCCTTCCGAGGGTCCGGTGGCCGAAGGATCCGCTCAGCAGCGGACGTCCTGCGCAGGTGACTGTGGAAAGCTCCCGGGTCGGATTCCGTTCCGGTCGAGCTACGCCCCGTGCGCCTGCGCCGGGGCGTTTCGTTTTGTTCAGCCCCTTCTGAGCGGTCCTCATCACCCGGAAGGAGGCCGATGCTCATGGCAAGGCCCGACAAGGCTGCCGCGGTAGCCGAGCTCGCGGAGCAGTTCCGCAGCTCGAACGCCGCCGTGCTGACCGAGTACCGGGGTCTCACCGTGGCTCAGCTCAAGCAGCTGCGCCGTTCGCTCGGTGAGAACGCCCAGTACGCCGTGGTGAAGAACACGCTGACCAAGATTGCGGCCAACGAGGCCGGGATCAACTCGCTCGACGACCAGTTCACCGGTCCGACGGCGGTTGCCTTCATCACCGGTGACCCGGTGGAGTCGGCGAAGGGTCTTCGTGACTTCGCCAAGGACAACCCGAACCTGATCATCAAGGGCGGTGTCCTTGATGGCAAGGCGCTGTCCGCCGATGAGATCAAGAAGCTTGCGGACCTCGAGTCCCGCGAGGTTCTGCTCGCCAAGCTGGCGGGTGCCATGAAGGGCAAGCAGTCCCAGGCTGCCGCGCTCTTCCAGGCGCTTCCCTCGAAGTTCGTCCGCACCGCGGAGGCGCTTCGTGCCAAGCAGGCCGAGCAGGGCGGTGCCGAGTAATTCGGCTCGCGCATTGACCGCCGCCTGAGGCGACGGTCGCAGCGGGCCGAACGTACGCCCGCCTCACATGTACACACGGCACCCGCCGAATGAGTGGAAGGACGCCATCATGGCGAAGCTGTCCCAGGACGACCTGCTTGCGCAGTTCGAGGAGATGACCCTCATCGAGCTCTCCGAGTTCGTGAAGGCCTTCGAGACGAAGTTCGACGTCACCGCCGCTGCCCCGGTCGCCGTTGCCGCCGGTGGCGCCGCTGCCGCCCCGGCCGAGGCCGAGGCCGAGCAGGACGAGTTCGACGTCATCCTCACCGGCGCCGGTGAGAAGAAGATCCAGGTCATCAAGGTCGTGCGTGAGCTGACCTCCCTGGGTCTGAAGGAGGCCAAGGACCTCGTCGACGGCACCCCGAAGCCGGTCCTCGAGAAGGTCGCCAAGGACGCCGCTGAGAAGGCCGCTGAGGCCCTCAAGGGCGCCGGCGCCTCCGTCGAGGTCAAGTGACCTCGTAGAGTCGCTGACTCTTCGCGTGTAACGCACGCACACTGAAGGGCGATCACCCAACTGGGTGGTCGCCCTTCGGCATGCGCGGGACGGCTGCCTTGCTCTTCCCCTCCCGGCGAGTATGGTGATCTTCGCCGTGCGCCCCCTCACGGCGGTCTGTGCGGCACCCGGAGCAGCAGCTCAGGGACAGGGGGCCTTGACGAACCGCACGCAGCGCGCAATTCTCAGGACGCGTCGTCACAACGATCCGTATCCGAGGCATGGATCGACGACCGAACGGGCAGTATCGATGTGCGCCTCACGGCGCATGGGGTTCGCGGAGATGAGAAAAACGAGGGTCTCGAGGGTCTCGAAAACCCGCACTGGACATCAGTGTGCCAAGTGGCTACACTGACCCTTTGCGCTGCCTGTTAGCTGCCCCCTGCCCGTCACCAGGGGCATGCCCATACCTGAGCATCGGTTGAAGATCCGCCCTTAACCAGGCTTTCTCTCTCCGTGCACAGCATGGGACCGGTACGCGCGTAGTGAGTCCGAGCCCTCGGAAGGACCCCCTCTTGGCCGCCTCGCGCAACGCCTCGACCGCGAATACGAACAACGGCGCCAGCACTGCCCCGCTGCGCATCTCCTTTGCAAAGATCAAGGAGCCCCTCGAGGTTCCGAACCTCCTCGCGCTGCAGACCGAGAGCTTTGACTGGCTGCTCGGCAATGCCGCGTGGAAGGCTCGTGTCGAGGCGGCTCTCGAAAGCGGACAGGACGTCCCCACCAAGTCCGGTCTGGAAGAGATCTTCGAGGAGATCTCGCCGATCGAGGACTTCTCCGGGTCGATGTCGCTGACCTTCCGCGACCACCGCTTCGAGCCTCCGAAGAACTCGATCGACGAGTGCAAGGAGCGCGACTTCACGTACGCCGCCCCGCTCTTCGTCACCGCCGAGTTCACCAACAACGAGACCGGCGAGATCAAGTCCCAGACGGTCTTCATGGGCGATTTCCCGCTCATGACCAACAAGGGCACCTTCGTCATCAACGGCACCGAGCGTGTCGTCGTGTCGCAGCTGGTGCGCTCGCCGGGTGTCTACTTCGACTCCTCCATCGACAAGACGTCCGACAAGGACATCTTCACGGCCAAGATCATCCCGTCCCGGGGTGCCTGGCTGGAGATGGAGATCGACAAGCGCGACATGGTCGGTGTCCGCATCGACCGCAAGCGCAAGCAGTCCGTGACCGTCCTGCTCAAGGCGCTCGGGTGGACCACCGAGCAGATCCTCGAGGAGTTCGGCGAGTACGAGTCCATGCGCGCCACCCTGGAGAAGGACCACACCCAGGGCCAGGACGACGCGCTGCTCGACATCTACCGCAAGCTCCGCCCGGGTGAGCCGCCGACGCGTGAGGCCGCTCAGACGCTGCTCGAGAACCTCTACTTCAACCCCAAGCGCTACGACCTCGCCAAGGTCGGCCGCTACAAGGTGAACAAGAAGCTCGGCGCCGACGAGCCGCTGGACGCGGGTGTCCTCACCACCGACGACGTCATCGCCACCATCAAGTACCTGGTCAAGCTGCACGCCGGCGAGACCGAGACGGTCGGCGAGAACGGCACGCAGATCGTCGTCGAGACCGACGACATCGACCACTTCGGCAACCGTCGTCTGCGCAACGTCGGCGAGCTC
Source organism: Streptomyces sp. NPDC018833 (assembly GCF_044390825.1). Lineage (NCBI taxonomy): Bacteria > Bacillati > Actinomycetota > Actinomycetes > Kitasatosporales > Streptomycetaceae > Streptomyces > Streptomyces sp. NPDC018833. Next base: position 161,303 of record NZ_JBIRZM010000009.1, read on the forward strand.
ATCCAGAACCAGGTCCGTACGGGTCTGGCTCGTATGGAGCGCGTCGTGCGCGAGCGCATGACGACTCAGGACGTCGAGGCGATCACGCCGCAGACCCTGATCAACATCCGGCCGGTCGTCGCCTCCATCAAGGAGTTCTTCGGCACCAGCCAGCTGTCGCAGTTCATGGACCAGAACAACCCGCTGTCGGGTCTCACCCACAAGCGCCGTCTGTCGGCGCTCGGTCCGGGTGGTCTCTCCCGTGAGCGGGCCGGCTTCGAGGTCCGTGACGTGCACCCGTCGCACTACGGCCGCATGTGCCCGATCGAGACCCCTGAAGGCCCGAACATCGGTCTGATCGGCTCGCTCGCCTCCTACGGCCGCGTCAACGCGTTCGGCTTCGTTGAGACCCCGTACCGCAAGGTCACCGACGGCCAGGTCACCGACGAGGTGGACTACCTGACCGCCGACGAGGAGGACCGCTTCGTCATCGCGCAGGCGAACGCGACCCTCTCCGAGGACCTGCGCTTCACCGAGGCCCGCGTGCTGGTCCGCCGTCGTGGCGGCGAGGTCGACTACGTTCCGCCGACCGAGGTCGACTACATGGACGTCTCGCCGCGCCAGATGGTGTCGGTCGCGACCGCCATGATTCCGTTCCTCGAGCACGACGACGCCAACCGTGCCCTCATGGGCGCGAACATGATGCGCCAGGCCGTTCCGCTCATCAAGGCGGAGGCCCCGCTCGTCGGCACCGGCATGGAGTACCGCTGTGCCACCGACGCCGGCGACGTCATCAAGGCCGAGAAGGACGGTGTCATCCAGGAGGTCTCGGCCGACTACGTCACCGTGGCGAACGACGACGGCACGTACACCACGTACCGCGTCGCGAAGTTCTCCCGCTCCAACCAGGGCACCTCGGTCAACCAGAAGGTCGTCGTCTCCGAGGGCGACCGCGTCATCGAGGGCCAGGTCCTCGCCGACGGTCCCGCCACGGAGAACGGCGAGATGGCGCTCGGCAAGAACCTGCTCGTGGCGTTCATGCCGTGGGAGGGTCACAACTACGAGGACGCGATCATCCTGTCGCAGCGCCTCGTGCAGGACGACGTCCTCTCCTCGATCCACATCGAGGAGCACGAGGTCGACGCCCGTGACACCAAGCTCGGCCCCGAGGAGATCACCCGGGACATCCCGAACGTCTCCGAGGAGGTCCTCGCCGACCTCGACGAGCGCGGCATCATCCGTATCGGTGCCGAGGTCGTCGCCGGCGACATCCTGGTCGGCAAGGTCACGCCCAAGGGTGAGACCGAGCTGACCCCGGAGGAGCGGCTGCTCCGCGCGATCTTCGGTGAGAAGGCGCGTGAGGTGCGCGACACCTCGCTGAAGGTGCCGCACGGCGAGACCGGCAAGGTCATCGGCGTGCGCGTCTTCGATCGCGAGGAGGGCGACGAGCTTCCCCCGGGCGTCAACCAGCTGGTCCGCGTCTACGTGGCCCAGAAGCGAAAGATCACCGACGGTGACAAGCTCGCCGGCCGTCACGGCAACAAGGGTGTCATCTCCAAGATCCTGCCGATCGAGGACATGCCGTTCCTGGAGGACGGCACCCCGGTCGACATCATCCTCAACCCGCTGGGTGTCCCGTCCCGAATGAACCCGGGACAGGTCCTGGAGATCCACCTCGGCTGGCTCGCCAGCCGCGGCTGGGACGTCTCCGGCCTGAGCGAGGAGTGGGCCCAGCGTCTGCAGGCCATCGGCGCCGACGACGTCGCGCCCGGCACCAACGTCGCGACCCCGGTCTTCGACGGTGCCCGCGAGGACGAGCTGGCCGGCCTGCTGCAGCACACGATCCCGAACCGGGACGGCGAGCGCATGGTGCTCCCGACCGGTAAGGCGCGCCTGTTCGACGGCCGCTCCGGCGAGCCGTTCCCGGACCCGATCTCGGTCGGGTACATGTACATCCTCAAGCTCCACCACCTGGTCGACGACAAGCTCCACGCCCGTTCGACCGGTCCGTACTCGATGATCACCCAGCAGCCGCTGGGTGGTAAGGCCCAGTTCGGTGGCCAGCGATTCGGTGAGATGGAGGTGTGGGCGCTGGAGGCGTACGGCGCCGCCTACGCGCTCCAGGAGCTGCTGACGATCAAGTCCGACGACGTGACCGGCCGCGTGAAGGTCTACGAGGCCATCGTCAAGGGCGAGAACATCCCCGAGCCCGGCATTCCCGAGTCCTTCAAGGTGCTCATCAAGGAAATGCAGTCGCTCTGCCTCAACGTGGAGGTGCTGTCCTCGGACGGCATGTCCATCGAGATGCGCGACACGGACGAGGACGTCTTCCGCGCTGCGGAGGAGCTCGGTATCGACCTGTCCCGGCGCGAGCCGAGCAGCGTCGAAGAGGTCTGACGGGCCCGGTGGGGGGCTCTCACAACGAGCCCCCCACCGACCCCCGGGACCGTACAGACCACTGATACAGAGCCCGTTTTCCGCTGACGCGGAGGGCACAACCCCGAAAGAGGGATTGACGAAAAAGTGCTCGACGTCAACTTCTTCGACGAGCTGCGGATCGGCCTCGCCACCGCGGACGACATCCGGACCTGGTCCCACGGCGAGGTCAAGAAGCCGGAGACCATCAACTACCGCACGCTCAAGCCCGAGAAGGACGGACTCTTCTGCGAGAAGATCTTCGGTCCGACCCGGGACTGGGAGTGCTACTGCGGCAAGTACAAGCGTGTCCGCTTCAAGGGCATCATCTGTGAGCGCTGTGGCGTAGAGGTCACGCGCGCCAAGGTGCGCCGTGAGCGGATGGGCCACATCGAGCTTGCCGCTCCCGTCACCCACATCTGGTACTTCAAGGGCGTCCCGTCGCGACTGGGCTACCTGCTGGACCTGGCGCCGAAGGACCTCGAGAAGGTCATCTACTTCGCCGCGTACATGATCACGTTCGTGGACGAGGAGCGCCGCACGCGCGACCTGCCGTCGCTGGAGGCCCACGTCTCCGTCGAGCGCCAGCAGATCGAGAACCGCCGCGACGCCGACCTCGAGGCCCGCGCCAAGAAGCTCGAGACCGACCTGGCCGAGCTCGAGGCCGAGGGCGCCAAGGCCGACGTGCGCCGCAAGGTGCGCGAGGGCGCCGAGCGCGAGATGAAGCAGCTGCGCGACCGCGCCCAGCGCGAGATCGACCGTCTCGACGAGGTGTGGAACCGCTTCAAGAACCTCAAGGTCCAGGACCTCGAGGGCGACGAGCTGCTCTACCGCGAGCTGCGCGACCGCTTCGGCACGTACTTCGACGGCTCGATGGGTGCCGCGGCGCTGCAGAAGCGCCTGGAGTCCTTCGACCTCGAGGAGGAGGCCGAGCGCCTCCGCGAGATCATCCGCACCGGCAAGGGCCAGAAGAAGACCCGTGCGCTCAAGCGCCTCAAGGTCGTCTCCGCCTTCCTGCAGACGTCCAACAGCCCCAAGGGCATGGTGCTCGACTGCGTGCCGGTCATCCCGCCGGACCTGCGTCCGATGGTGCAGCTGGACGGTGGCCGCTTCGCGACCTCCGACCTGAACGACCTGTACCGCCGTGTCATCAACCGCAACAACCGCCTGAAGCGGCTTCTCGACCTCGGCGCGCCCGAGATCATCGTGAACAACGAGAAGCGCATGCTCCAGGAGGCCGTGGACGCGCTCTTCGACAACGGCCGTCGTGGTCGCCCGGTCACGGGCCCCGGCAACCGTCCGCTGAAGTCGCTGTCCGACATGCTCAAGGGCAAGCAGGGCCGCTTCCGTCAGAACCTGCTCGGCAAGCGAGTCGACTACTCGGCGCGTTCCGTCATCGTCGTCGGCCCGCAGCTGAAGCTGCACCAGTGCGGTCTGCCCAAGGCCATGGCGCTGGAACTCTTCAAGCCGTTCGTGATGAAGCGCCTGGTCGACCTGAACCACGCGCAGAACATCAAGTCGGCCAAGCGCATGGTCGAGCGCGGCCGCACCGTCGTGTACGACGTCCTCGAAGAGGTCATCGCCGAGCACCCGGTGCTGCTGAACCGTGCGCCCACGCTGCACCGCCTCGGCATCCAGGCCTTCGAGCCGCAGCTGGTCGAGGGCAAGGCCATCCAGATCCACCCGCTCGTCTGCACCGCGTTCAACGCGGACTTCGACGGTGACCAGATGGCCGTGCACCTGCCGCTCTCCGCGGAGGCGCAGGCCGAGGCCCGCATCCTGATGCTGTCCTCGAACAACATCCTCAAGCCGGCCGACGGCCGTCCGGTCACCATGCCGACCCAGGACATGGTGCTGGGCCTCTTCTTCCTCACCACGGACGAGGAGGAGCGCGAGGTGCGCGGCGAGGGCCGTGCGTTCAACTCCACCGCCGAGGCGGTCATGGCCTTCGACGCCCGGGAGCTCTCGCTCCAGGCGAAGGTCGACATCCGCTTCCCGGTCGGCACCATCCCGCCGCGCGGCTGGGTTCCCCCGGTCGCGGAGGAGGGTGAGCCGGAGTGGCAGCAGGGTGACAGCTTCCGCCTGCGGACGACCCTGGGTCGTGCGCTCTTCAACGAGCTGCTTCCCGAGGACTACCCGTTCGTCGACTACTCGGTGGGCAAGAAGCAGCTCTCCGAGATCGTCAACGACCTGGCCGAGCGCTACCCCAAGGTCATCGTGGCGGCGACGCTCGACAACCTGAAGGCGGCGGGCTTCCACTGGGCGACCCGTTCCGGTGTCACCGTGGCCATCTCCGACGTCGTCGTGCCCGAGGCGAAGAAGGCGATCGTCAGGGGTTACGAGGAGCAGGACGAGAAGGTCCAGAAGCAGTACGAGCGCGGTCTGATCACCAAGGACGAGCGCACCCAGGAGCTCATCGCGATCTGGACCAAGGCGACCAACGAGGTTGCCGAGGCCATGAACGAGAACTTCCCGAAGACCAACCCCATCTTCATGATGGTCAACTCGGGTGCTCGTGGAAACATGATGCAGATGCGTCAGATCGCCGGTATGCGTGGTCTGGTGTCCAACGCCAAGAACGAGACGATCCCGCGTCCGATCAAGGCGTCGTTCCGCGAGGGTCTGTCCGTGCTGGAGTACTTCATCTCCACGCACGGTGCCCGCAAGGGTCTGGCGGACACCGCCCTGCGTACCGCCGACTCGGGTTACCTGACCCGTCGTCTGGTGGACGTCTCGCAGGACGTCATCATCCGCGAAGAGGACTGCGGCACCGACCGCGGCCTCAAGCTCAAGATCGCGGAGCGTGGCGCCGACGGCAGCCTGCGCAAGACCGAGGACGTCGAGACCTCCGTCTACGCCCGGATGCTCGCCGAGGACGTCGTCGTCGACGGCAAGGTCATCGCGCCTGCCAACGTCGACCTCGGTGACGTGCTCATCGACGCGCTGGTCGCGGCCGGTGTGGAGGAGGTCAAGACCCGCTCGGTCCTGACCTGTGAGTCCGCGGTCGGCACCTGTGCGTACTGCTACGGCCGTTCGCTCGCGACCGGCAAGCTGGTCGACATCGGTGAGGCGGTCGGCATCATCGCCGCCCAGTCCATCGGTGAGCCCGGCACGCAGCTGACGATGCGTACCTTCCACACCGGTGGTGTGGCCGGTGACGACATCACCCAGGGTCTGCCCCGTGTCGTCGAGCTCTTCGAGGCTCGTACCCCCAAGGGTGTCGCCCCGATCTCGGAGGCGGCCGGCCGCGTCCGTATCGAGGAGACCGAGAAGACCAAGAAGCTCGTCGTCACCCCGGACGACGGCAGCGACGAGACGGCGTTCCCGATCTCCAAGCGTGCCCGTCTGCTGGTCGGCGAGGGCGACCACGTCGAGGTGGGCCAGAAGCTCACCGTGGGTGCCACCAACCCGCACGACGTGCTGCGCATCCTCGGCCAGCGCGCCGTCCAGGTCCACCTGGTCGGCGAGGTCCAGAAGGTCTACAACTCGCAGGGTGTGTCGATCCACGACAAGCACATCGAGATCATCATCCGGCAGATGCTGCGCCGTGTGACGATCATCGAGTCCGGCGACGCGGAGCTGCTGCCGGGCGAGCTGGTCGAGCGCTCGAAGTTCGAGACCGAGAACCGTCGTGTGGTCACCGAGGGCGGTCACCCCGCCTCCGGCCGTCCGCAGCTGATGGGTATCACCAAGGCCTCGCTGGCGACCGAGTCGTGGCTGTCGGCGGCGTCCTTCCAGGAGACGACCAGGGTCCTGACCGACGCGGCGATCAACGCCAAGTCGGACTCCCTGATCGGCCTCAAGGAGAACGTCATCATCGGTAAGCTCATCCCGGCCGGTACGGGCCTGTCCCGCTACCGCAACATCCGGGTCGAGCCGACCGAGGAGGCCAAGGCCGCGATGTACTCGGCCGTCGGCTACGACGACATCGACTACTCGCCGTTCGGCACGGGCTCCGGCCAGGCCGTTCCGCTGGAGGACTACGACTACGGTCCGTACAACCAGTAAGTAGGACGAACGAAGGGCGGTCACCCGTACGGGTGACCGCCCTTCGGTCTTTCATCGGCTCGCCATCTCCCACAGGGCGAGGCCGAGCCCGGAGGTGGCGGTGAGCGCGGCGATCGAGGCCAGCGGCCATCGGGCGCGTTCCAGCGCGTCGAGCCGGGCCTCGTGGTCGGCGAGCTGCTTGTCGGTCTGATCGCTGCGCTGGACGAGCAGCGCGAGTGAGCCGTCGACCCGGGCGAACCCGGCCTCCAACGTGCCTCGCAGCCGTTCCAGTTCCAGCGCCACCGCCACCGGGTCGTTCGGATCAGACTCGGTCATCGGCCGCCCCCGGGGTGGTGCGCAGCCAGCCAGGGAGCAGGCGCTGGACGGCCGGGAGGGCCATCACCCGGGTGAGCGCGCCGGCGACGGCGAGCGCTCCGACGACCCAGGGGAGGGTCGCCGGAACGCCGGCGGCGTCCACGATCGCGGGAAGCACGACGGCGATGCCGACCGCGGTCTGCACGACGGTGCGGGCGGTCCGCTTGGTGTTCTCGGACAGGGCCATGGGGGCTCCTCAGAGGGTGTGGGGGACTTTGAGCGCGTTCCAGGAGATGGCGCCCGGCCAGCCGTCGGCGTCGGCGCCGCGGAAGCCGAGCTTGCGCTGCCAGGCGGCGTACGACTGGCGGTCGGACTCGGACCAGCGGGGGCCCGGGCCGACCTTGTAGCGGCCGCAGCCCTCGGCGACCAGCCGGCGGCCCATCGCGGTGACGATCGGGGAGCTGGGGTTGCTCTTGAAGAACGCCGTGCCGGGGAAGCGCTGGTAGCGCGGGGCGGCCGGCTGCGGCGGGGCCGGGGGCTGCTTCGACGGGGCGGAGGCGAGCCTCTTCTGGACCCGGTCGCGCATGCCCGGCATCGCGAAGCCGCGCGGGTCGCTCTTCCAGTCGGACCACTCCAGGTGGCCGATGACGGACTTGGCGCCCCAGCCATGGGCCCGGCAGAGCGCGGCGGAGGTCCGCTCGATGGCGTCGAGCTGGGCCGCCGGCCAGGGGTCGGTGCCGTTGCCGAGGTTGACGCACTCGAAGCCGTAGAAGCGGGAGTTGCCGTCGACGGCGCCGGAGCTGCCCTGGTGCTCGCGGGGGGTGGGCGGGCAGGTCCCGTAGGTCTCGGTGATCACTGCCTGGAGGACCGAGGGATCCCCGCCTCCCGCGTGGTTGGCGCGTCCGTTGGCGACGAGATGGACCGTGCCGTCCTTGGCGATCACGCCGTGGCAGAGCGGGCCCGGCAGTCCGTCGTAGCCGTTGTAGCAGAGCTCGACGGACGAGGCGGTGCCGCTGGAGACGGTGTGGTGGATCATCACGCCGACAACGGGGCCCCAGGCTCCCGCCTGGTTGCGGTGGTGGGTGCGCCAGCCGCCGTGCTCGACGACCTTGACGCCTTCGGCGCGAAGCGCGGCGAGGAGCCGGTCCGCGGTGAGGGGAGTGGCCATGGGTGACCTCCAGGCTTTCGGGGCATGAAAAAGACCCGCTCGGGGGCGGGCGTCGGGTGGTGCCGGGGCGATGCGGGTCTACGGTGCCGCGGGCGGTTCCCAGGTCGCGCACAGGGCGGCCTGCGCGGCGCGCCGGGTCTCGAAGTCGGCGAGCGCGGCGTCCACGGCCTGCTGGACGGCGGCGGTGTCCGGCGCGACCGGAGTTCCGCCCGAGGCGTTGAGGATCACGAGCCCGTTGCCGCGCAGGACTGCGCCCTCCGCGCCGTACTCCTCGATCTGGGCGGTGATGTACACCGGCGGGTACTCGCCGGTGAGCGGGTCGGGCCGGAGGACCCCGTCGAAGGTGTTGTCGTAGACGCGGATGTTGACCGTGTGACCGCTCTCGCTCACGGCGGCGCGGCCGGCGTAGTCGATGGCCACGCCCCAGGGCTGGGCCGGGTCGATGATCACGATGTGCTCCTCAGCTCTGCCGGCCGTACATGACGTACGGCTGGGCGTACACGGTGCCGCTCGCACTCGTGACGATGGCCTGGATCTCCACGGTCACACTGGTGCCGAAGCGGGTCTGGATGTCGGCGACGATCGGGCCCGTGTGGTCGAAGGTCGTGCCCGCGTTGACGGTCGGACCCCACTGGGCGCCGTCGACCAGGACCTTCACCTGTCCGGCGGCCCCGGAGGAGAAGCGCGTGTACACGCCCAGCCGCATCAGCGGCTGCCAGATCGGGTTGAGGGACCGGGCGATGGTGCTCCACGTCGTCGACGTGGTCTGCGACCAGTTGATCGAGGCCAGGTCCTGCGGCGGCAGCATCTGGAGCCAGGGCCGGGCGAGCCCGCCGGCGCTGATGTCGTCCGAGAAGAGCTCGTGCTCGTACGCGTCGAACAGGCGCAGCACCTGCTTGGCGGTGTCGGAGCCGTTGCCGTTGTACAGGGCCAGGGCCCGCTCGCCGGTCTGGCGGCGGATCGTGAGCCCGTACTCCTTGTCGTTCTCGTTTGTGCCCCACTTGCCGACCTGGAGGACGGCGGTCTCGTTGGGCAGCTTCACGGTGAGCGCGCCGTTGGTGATCTCGTTGAGCGCGGGACGGGTGTTGACCGCGGTGGACAGCGCCTGGATCCGGCGTTCCATCTGGGTCAGCCGGTCGATGATGTCCTCGGGCAGCTGAGGCATCAGGCCTCCTCAAGGTAGAGCTCGGCGGTGTCGGGGCGGCCCCGTTGCGGCGGACTGACCTTGACGCCGATGATCCGGTAGCGGGCGTCGAGGCCTTGGGGGTGCCACTCGTCGGTGATCCGGATCCGTGCGAAGCGGCCCAGGAGCGCCGGCGGGACGACCCCGCCGAGGCGGATCTTGATCTCGGGGATCAGCACGGCGCCGCGGACCTGGGCGAGGTTCGCGGCGGCCAGGGAGTTCAGCGCCGCCTGGCTGGTGATCTCGTTGTGGTCCGACGAGAGGTCGATCCGCGGCCAGCCGCCGTCGAGCAGGTCCTGGGCGACGGCCGGGGGCTTGGAGTACAGCGGCCGGGACTCGGCGGCGGCGTTGTTGTTGACGGACGCGCCGCGGGCCACGGAGGTGGTGCCACCGCGGGTCGCGTCGCGCGGGAAGGAGTACGACAGGATGGTGCCGGGACGGTCGAAGACGAGATCGGTGGCGCCGGTACGGATCTTGGGGGAGCCGAGCCGCAACTGCCGGACGCGCTCGCCGGTGACCGGGTCCCGGAACACCATGATCTGCTGCTCGAACCCGTTCTCCAGGGTGGCGAGCTGTGCGATCGCCTCCGAGTAGACGGTCTCGTCGCCGTCGCGCCAGGCCGCCGTCCGCTTGACGGACGAGGTCTCCGCGCCGACCTTGACCCGGATGTTGCCGTCGTCGGTCTTCTGGAGGTGGTTCCAGAGAGTGCGGGCGATCTCCAGCTGGTCGGTCGGCGTCGTGAACTTGATCTCTTCGCGGATGCGGCGCCGGGCCGCGTAAGAGTCGAAGGTGGCGGCCTGGATGGCCAGGGTCAGCACCCCGCGCTCGCTGCTCTGCAGGGTGCTCGTCCAGATGATGCCGCCCCACCACAGGTCCCCGCCGCGCTCCAGGTAGACCGCGGTGCGGCCCTCCTCGACCTGGCGGACGCGCCCGGCGATGGCCTTGTCCGGTATGGGTACGGTGCCGGACAGCGAGCCGGCCTTGCCGATGTAGTCGTCGAACTGGACGTCCTGCAGAGGCAGGATGTCGATGGTCTGGTCGGAGAGCAGATCGCAGAAGATCGCCCGATAGGGCGTGTCGAGGCTCATCGGGCTCCCCTCAGAGGACGTAGGTGGCGGAGACGCGCAGGTTGCGGCCGGCGACAAGGGCGCCGTTGGGGGACCAGGTACGCAGAATGACCTGCCCGCTGGTCGAGATGTAGGCGCCGCCGTTGGCGAAGCCGTCGCAGGCGGTGGTCTCGACGTCGAAGGCGGGACGCCAGCCGGCGGGCAGCGTGCAGAGCTGCTCGTCGGTGATGTTGCCCGCGCTGTTGGCGTTGATGTCGGCGCCGTTGCGGGTGAGGACCACGGTCAGGGTGACGATGCCGCGGGTGCGGCGCGCGTTGAAGGACTGCAGGGTCCAGCCGGGCAGGGCCGTGACGCCGCTGGTGAGGGTCTCCACCTCGACCGGAGGCTGGTAGGTGACCCACATGGTGCCGTTCCAGCGCTGGATCACCCCGCCGGCATCCCGGAACTGGCCGGGGTAACTGCCGGTGGACAAAGCGCCGTTGGGGGCGATGCCGCCGATCTCCTTCGGGTACGCGACCCAGGCCGTGCCGTCCCAGCGCTGGAGGAAGTGCGAGTTGTCGTTGTCCTGGTACTGGCCCGGGTACGCGCCGGGCAGGGCGCCGTTGTTGTAGACGGGAAGGATGCCGCCGACGCCGGCGACCGTGACGCGCAGGTCGGTGACCGTTCCGGTGGTGGTCCAGGGGATGCCCCCCGTACCCGCGGAGGTTCCGGCCGGGACGCGGACCGAGAACAGCGTCAGCGAGAGCGCGGGTGCGGCCGGCGCCACCGGAGTGGCGGCAGGGGTGCCCCGGACGATCTCCAGGGCGGCTTCGCTCCTGGTCGAGCCGTCGAACTGGTCGTCGTACACCCGCAGCACGACGAGGTCGACACGCGGGTTGAGCGGGTCGCCGTCGGCGAAGGTGATGACGGTGTCCGAGTCGAGGGCGACGGGATACGCGCCCTGGGGCTCCGGGCCCTGGATGACGGCCCGGCCGTGGTAGACCGTGGCCGACATCGGGCCGTTGGAGCTCATCCACAGGCCGCCGACGCGGTACTTGCCGTCGTACGTGCCGGGGAGGATGCCGGACCGGGAGGCGAACGGGCCGGCGGGGGTGGTGGCGCCGAGTGCGGTGTGGCGGGTGTCGAGGCGGGTCTGTCCGGTGGGGGCGAGCCAGCCGTTGCGAAGAACCATGGGAAGTCTCCTGGGGGTGCGGGTCAGGCCTGGTTGTCGACGCGGAGGAAGGTGTTGTCGAAGTGGCCCTTGACGGCGCTGTTGCCGACCTTGAACACGGCCGTCAGCGTGTAGGTGGCCCCAGGGGTCATGCCGTAGACGCGCGTCGTGGACGATATCGACGCCGGAGAGGAGCCGGTGTAGAGCACGGCCGTCTCGTCGCTCGGTTCCAAGGCCGACGCGGTGCCCTTGGTCAGCCGGAAGCTCATGGCGACCGTGGTGGGAGTGGCGGACTCGGCGTGCATCCGCGCGCCGTAGGTGATCAGCACGGCACCCGACGGACCGGCGACGAAGTCCACGTCGAGCGGGGTGCTCGTCGTGTCCGTCAGCGCCGCCGTGTACGTGGTCGACTGGGTCCACCCGGAGTCGTTGGAGCCGGTGAAGAACGGGCCGGGCACCGCGGGAACCCACGCCGAGCCGTTCCAGCGCTGGAGCTGGCCGCCCGTGGAGTCTCGGTACTGGCCCGTGTACGTGGCCGGCAGCGTGGACGCGCTGTTCGGGATGATGCCGCCGAGCGCCGACGGGTACGGCACCCACGCGCCGCCGTCCCACCGCTGGAGCGCGCCTCCGGAGTCCTGGTACTGCCCCGGGTAGGCGCCCGGGAAGACCGCGCCCTCGACCGGGAGGATGCCGCCGAGGGAGACCACCGGCGTACGCAGGTCCTTGAGGGAGGTGTTCCAGTTGATGCCGCCGTTGCCCGCGCTCACGCCGGCGACGACCGTCACCTCGTACAGCGCGAGGCTCAGCGGCGGGAGGGCGGGGGCCTGCGGGGCCGGGCCCGGCACGCCCTGGATGATCTCGATCTTCGCCTCATGGCGGTCGGAGGAGTCGTACAGGGCGTCGTAGACCTTGGCGACGACCAGGTCGATCCGGCCGTACTGGGCGTCGCCCTCGGCGAAGGTGATCGTCTGTGCCACGGGCAGCGCCACCGGGTACACGCCCTGGGAGATCTCGCCCTGGATCAGTGCCCGGCCCTCGTGGACGGTCGCCGACATGGCGGCGGTGCCCGCCATCCAGAAGCCGGAGAGCCGGAACTGGCCGTTGTAGGAGCCCGGCAGGATGCCGGAACGGACCTGGACGGGGTTGACCGCGGTGGTCGCGCCGATCTGGTTGAGGCGGGTGTCCTCACGGGTCTGGCCGGTCTCGGCGACCCAGCTGCTGCGCAGGTTCATGGGGTTTCTCCGATCGAAGTTGCGGGCGAGGGAGTTCGGGAGGTCAGGACTTGATCCACTCGGCGGAGAGGTTGCCGGCGTAGCCCGAACCGCCGAGGGTCTTCACCGCCGCGGTGTGGGTCTGGTAGCCGGCGAGCTGGACGGTGCTGCCCGCGGTGAGCTTGATCAGGCCCTGGCCGCCGACCACGACGGCGCCGTTGCCGGCGGGGGTCAGCCAGGTGCAGCGCGGTACGCCGACACCGTTGATCAGGACCCGGGCGCCACGGAAACCGTTCGCGGAGTCGCCGGCCCAGACGACATGGCCGGAGATCCGGTACCAGCCGGCCCGCGGAGCGGTGTAGGTGGTGGAGCCGTTCCAGCCCGCCGCGTCGTCGACGTCGATGCTCTGGAAGGTGATCGTGGTCCAGGTGTTGGGGGAGATGCTCTGCTGCGCCGTCTGCGAGACGGAGAACAGGACTGTCGCCTTGCCTTCGGCGTACTGCCAGTTCGTCCCGTCCCAGCGCTGGAGCACACCGGCGTTGTCGCGGTACTGGCCGGTGTAACTCCCGGTCGTCAGCGTCCCGTTGGGCGCGATACCGCCGATCGGCTTCGGGTACGAGACCCAGGTCGTGCCGTCCCAGCGCTGGAGGAGCCCGGCGGTGTCCCGGTACTGGCCGACGTACGCGCCCTTGAAGCCGCTGGTCGGCATGATGCCGCCGAGGGCCACGGCCGGCCAGTGCAGCGGGGTCACCGCGGAGGTCGTCCAGGGGACACCGCCGGTGCCGGCCGAGGTGCCGGCCGGCACGGAGACCGTGTACAGCGGGATCGTGCTGCCCGGGCCGCTCGGCGGGGCGGTCGGGGTGGCCGAGGGGGTGCCCTCGACCAGGCGTACGACGGCCTCGGTGACGCCCGTCTTGTCGTACGCGTCGTCGACGACGGCCAGTTCGATCAGGTCGATCCGGCGGTGCTGGGGGTCGCCGTCGGCGACGGTGAGCGTCTCGGGCGTCGTGACGGCGACCAGATAGGCGCCCTGGTCGGTGTCGTTGCCCTGCACGATCGCGCGACCGGTGCCGATCGAGCACTGCATGGGCGAGCTGCCGGTCAGGACGAAGCCGCCCGGCACGATGCCCGGCCGCGAGCGCAGCGGCGTCTCCTCGGGGGACTCGCCACTGGGGGTGAGCAGGGCGGCGAGGGTGAGGCGGGTGTCCTCGCGGGTCTGGCCGGTGGGCTGCAGCCATGCGGCACGTACGGTCATGGGTCACCTCTTCGGGAGGGGCGTGGGCGTCGGGGGCGTTCGCGGGGCGTTTGCGCGGCGAGTCGTGCGCATGACGGGGCACCGCCCGCGTCGCCGCGGTCGGCCGGGCGGGGTGCGGGCCGGGGCGGCGCACGAACGGTGCGGGCCGCCGCTCGGCGCCGCGGTCGGGCGGCGCGTGGGCGGGTACGGCGTTCGCCGCCGTACGCGTCTGCTACGCGGGTCGAGTGCGGGTGCTGTACGGATCGGTGCCGGTGCCGGTGCCGGTGCCGTCGGTCGCGCGGGTGCGGTCAGCGGGCAGGTGCCGGTTTCGGGCGGGTCACCATTCGGCGCTGCGCCAGCGGACGGTCATCAGCGCGTCCCCGTTCGCGCCGTCCGGCCGGAAGGACAGCTCGGTGCGGCCCGGCTCCAGAAGGAAGAGTTCCTCCGGGCTGGAGTCCGCCATGGCCGTGTGCCGCCGGGAGGCCGTGTTGTTGAGCATGACCGTGCCCGCTGCCGTGTCGACCGTGAGCTCGTCGCCTGCGGCCAGATCGATCGCGTACCGCAGCCGGCGCCGGCTGACCCGCTGCGTGACGGTCGGCATGGAGCACGGGCCGCGGAAGACGATCACCGGGTGGGCCGGCGCGGAGCCGGTGTTCTCGGCGACGGCGTCGCCGGTGCTCGTCGCCTGGCCCCAGTCCAGCGGCCAGGTCAGCGGCCACGTCAGCCCGGACTCGGGCTGCGGGGCCGTGGTGGTGGCGACCTGCTCGTTGACGACGTAGCGGCGCGGATCGGCGGCGAGCCACTGGATGGACATCTTGGACGTGCCCTGGGTGGCGAAGCCGCGGTCGGTGGGGACCACGCGCTGGGCGATCCGGGCGCGCACGGCGAGGATTTCGCCGTGCAGCCGTACCGCGAGCCAGCGCTCCTCGTCGAGCAGGGCGAGCGCCTGCCGCAGCGCGCGGACGGCCTCGGCCGTCGCGCTGTACTCCGGCATCAGCACGATGGTCCCGCCGACCCTGCGCGGCTTGGCGTAGCGGGAGCCCGGCCAGGCGCCGTGGGAGGTGGGCCGGTCGGCGTCGGAGGCGTCGTAATCGGGCAGGTCCTCCCAGCCGGTGAGGCCGGAGCGGTCGACCGCGAACGGGGTTCCGGGGCCGATGAGAAGCCCGGCCCACTGGATCTGCCCGTCCTGGGTGATCAGTGAACCGGGCGCGAGGTCGGCCGTATAGGTGTTTCCGGCGTATGGGGTTGTGGTCTCGGCCATGGGGGCCGTCACCTCACTTCTGGGTGGGTTCAGGGGCGGGCGGTCGCGAGAAACAGCAGGTCCTCGGCGGTCGAGCGCGGACCGGCGCCCGGCTCCTCACGGAACTCCCGTATCTGGTAAGGCCGTTGAGTGGGCTCCGTGATGGCCGGGACGCGGCGGTGCTCGAGCTCGGTGAGCGAATGGATCCGCGGGGCGTCCGCCGAGCCGGGGAAGACGACACCGCCCTCGGCGAGCATCGGGATTTTGTCGATGTCGACGCCGAACTTCTTGCCGAGGAGGCTGAAGCTGAGCTTGTTCAGCCCGTCGATGATCCAGTTGGCGAAGGCGATCAGCCCGTTGATGGGACCTTTGACGACGCCGAGGACGGTCTGCATGCCGCCTTCGAGCATTCCGCCGATACCGCGCAGGGTGCCGGTGACGGCGTCCTTGATCCGGGTGAAGAACCCTGGCACGGAGCCGGTGATCCACTTGATGACCGGCTGGACGGCGTTCCTCAGCCCGCTCCAGGCGCGGGAGACGATCCCGCGCAGGGCGTTGGCGGCCGAGGAGACGGCCGACCCGGTCCGGGAGATCCCGCCGAACGCGGAGCCGAGGCCCTTGAGGACCCCGGTGATCACGGTCAGGTACGCCTTGAAGTAGGTGCCGACGGCCTTCCCGATCAGCTTCATGACCGGCCCGATGAACTTCCAGACCGCCTGGAAGCCCTTCAGCGCCTGCGCGAAGACCTGCTTCATGATCCGCTGACCGGTCTCGCTGTGCATCGCGTACTCGATGAGCCAGGCGGCGACGGGCACCAGGATGCCGATGAGGAATCCGATCGGGTTGGCACGCATGGCGACGTTGACGGCCGTCATGGCGACGGCAGCGACGGTCGTAAGGGTGCCGAAGGTCTCCATCAGCTTGGTGATGATGTCGGTGACGGGAAGCAACGGCAGGAGGATGGCGACGATGCCGCCGAGACCCTGACCGAGCTTGCCGACCGACGCCTTCGCCTTGCCGGCCCTGTCGCCGAACGACTTGACGCCGCGGTGGGCTGACGAGCGGCTCAGCTTGGTGACGGAACCGCCGACTGACGTGGCTCCGGTGCGGAAGCGGGACACCGTCGTGGCCGCGCCCCGGGCATCTCCGGCGAAGGGGGTGGCCTTGCCAGTGGCTTCGCGCAGGGCCCGGGTCAGCTCCCGGAGCGCCGCGTTGGCCGGCCGGATGGTGCTGCTGAGGTTGCGGAAGGCGGCGGGCAACCCCGTGAGCAGTGACCCGCTGTACACCGGCGCCAGTGCGGCGGTACTCATCCGCGCGCCTTCGCCAGGTACATGAGCGCGTCCGCCGTTGCCTGCGGGTCACTGTTGCGGGCGGCGTGGTAGTGCTCGATGTGGAATCCGGCGCCTGCCGCGCCGGCCCGGGCATGCGCCGTGCGGGCCCGTCGGGCGGTGAGGGCGAGCAGCCGGTCCAGCTTGGAGAGCGGGAGCACGGCCTCGGCCTCGCCGGCCTCGGCGAGGATGGCGGGGACGCCCCCGCGGCGCGGCATGACGACACCACCGGTGGCGAGCATGGGGATGGTCGGCAGGCTGACGCCGAAGGTCTTGCCGCCGACGAGCGGGACCCAGCCGGGGACGCTGACCTTGATGCCGTTCAGTCGGCGGATCATCGAGTTGATGAGGCCGATGACGGCGTTGATCGGGCCCTTCACGCCGTTCTTGATGCCGTTGAACGCCCGGGACGCGATGTCCTTCAGGCCGTTCCAGATGGACGACATCTTGTCCTTGACGGCCCGGAACGCGGCGGGGATCGCGGACTTGATCCAGTTGACGACCGGCATGATGACGGCCTTGATGCCGCGCCAGACGGCCCCGATGACGGACTTGATGGCGTTCATCACCGTGGTGATGATCTTCTTCCAGGTGTTGACGTACGTCCTGATGACGGTCGCCACGGCCTTGACGACTGTGGAGATGGCCTTCTTGATGCCGTTCCACACCGTCTTGATCAGGGAGCCGGCCTTTTTCATGATCGGCCCGATGGCCTTCATGACGGAGCTGATCACGGTCTTGATGGCGCCGAACGCCTTCTTCATGATCGTCTGCATCGTTTTCGAGCGGGTCGCCATCTCGACGATCTTCTCGATGAGCGGCATGAACAGCTCGATCAGGCGGGCGAGGAAGTTGCCCTTCATGGACTTGTTGAGCTTGTCCTGACCCTTGGCGGCCTTACCGGCGCCGGACTCGTATTTGCTGAGCTTCTTCCCGGCGGACTGGCCGGTCTGGCCGGCCTTGGCCATGGAGCGCTCGGCCCGGTCGGTGGCGGTCTTGAGGCTCTTGAGCTGGGAAGTGGTGGTCTGTGCCGAGGACTTGAGCTGCTTGACCCCGCTCGACGCGGAGTTCGCGCCGCTGCCGACGCGGGAGACGGCCTGGGCGCCCTGCTGGGCGTTGGTCTTGAGGTTTCTGAGCGCAGACGAGGTGGTGGAGAGTGCTTTGGCGAGGGACATGGTCACCTGATTTCACGGAAGGGGGCGGGAGCCGATCGTGATGACGGTGTTCGTCAGCTGGCTGCCAGTGCGGCCTGTCCGAGGGCGGTCCGTAGGGCGTTGAGGTCGGTGGTCGCTTCCGCGGCGTTGTTCTTCCAAAGATTCTTCGCTTTCTCTTCCTTGACTTCGAGCGCTTGAAGCTTCGTCCAAGTCGTGGAGGCGCTCTTGGCGAGTCCCTCGGCGGATTTCTTGGCGCGGTCGACCCTCTTCTGCAGCCTTTCCACCTCCTCCCTGGCCCCGGCCGCCAGCGCCTTGGCCCGGTCGAGCGCTCGCTGGGAGCCCCGTCCCTCGTCGAATCGGCGCTGGGCACCGCGTTGCTGCGCTTCGGCCCCCCGTAGACGGCTCTGTGCGCGGGCCAGCTCGTCCTGGCGCGAGGTCAGCCTCTCGAGCTTCTTCTTCAGGCCCTTCTGGTCGTCGAAGAGGGCCCTTTGGCGACGTTCCACGCGCAGTTGGAAGTGCTTGGCCTTGTCCGCCCACGGCCATCCGAACCTCTGGCGGCCGTTGATCGTGATGCCCTTGTCATCGAGCTTGAACCAGGTGTAGTCGATCTTGAAGAGGCCGACGGAGAGGGCGAAAAGGCCCGCCATCTCCACCTTCATCAAGGTGATGTCGCCCTTGATGCCGGAGACGGTGGTCGACAGATTGACCGCCATCTTCTTGGTCTCTGTGTAGTCCTTCTGGTGGTCGATCCACGGGGGCGCCTGGACCAGGGCTGCGGAGAGATCTTGCACGGGGCCGGGTATGACTGTCATGGCTGCTCTCGATTCGGAGGTGGCGTGCCTGGGTGCACCCGGAAACGCCGAAGCCGCCTGCCCCTGGACGGGTGCGGGCGGCTTGTGCGTGGGTGGTGGGAACGATCCCCGCCGAGGAGGCGTGGTGGGGCGTCTGGGTGTCAGTGGCGGCGTAGTTCGGCGACGGCGTCGTTCCAGCCGGCCTTGTACGCGTGGAGCTCGCGAGCCGTGACTTCGGCGTCGAGGGTGGCGAGCAGTGCGCGTTTGTCGAGGGGGCCGGGGCGGTGCAGCAACTCGTTGAGGCGGTCCTGGAGTGTGCTCCGTACGCGGCTTCCCCCAGCCTGTGACGTCATGGTGCCCTGCCTTCCGTTGCTTGCCGGAGCAATCCGATCGCGGGTGGGGCCCGCGGACTCACCTTGAGGAGAGTATCGAACTGGTGTGCGATTCATTGTCGAACGGCGGTTTCGGATTTGTCGAGCGTGAAACGCCTGACGGCGTGTCTGCATGCGTCTGCCCAGGTGGGATTGGCCACCACCGGCGGCCTCGGTGCGACCGGGTACGCTGGATCCACGCTCCCTGGATCGGACCAGTTCAGGGAGTGAGGGTTCCGGGGGATGCGAGGGGACCCAAGGGGGCGGGAAGGCATTGCTTACGCATGGACAGGGAGCTGAGCGCCAGACGGCGCGCGCAGGTCATCGACTGGCTCGCGATGAGCCCCGATCTGCCTCATCTGTTCGCACGGCTGTCCGAACTGGTCCATGTCGCCGGATACGCGCCAGAGGACCTCGTGGTGATCGGCCGTGCCGAGATCGATCGGCGCGAGACGGCGGCCTTCACCGCCGGCTGGGCGGAGGCGGTCTCGGAGGAACTCCCGCGTATACGGCGGGAGTACGAGAGGCGTGTGGCGGACGCCTATGCGCAGGGGCAGAGTGACGCGCGTGGAATCCGGCGTCCCCAGCGACGCGGGGAGGGCGGTGAGGACGGAGCCCGGGTCATTCCGCTGCCGTTCGCGCGGTTCCTCGAACCGCCTGCCGCGGTGCGTCAGGCCGAGGAGCGGATACGCGGGGAGCGCGAGCGCCTCGAACGGCGGCCTGAGCCCGATCCCGATCGTGAGCCGGGGCCGGATCCCGACGCGGAGCTTCAGCACGCGACCGCGCCTGAACGGGACGAGGCCTCGCGCCCTCGTGCCGACGAGTCCACTCTCGAACAGGACGGCCCGCCGACCGCCCAGGAGGCCCGGACGCGCCGGACCGTGCAGCCGGTACGGAAGGTCGTCCGCGGCAAGGGCGGGCGCCCGATAGTGCCGCCGCTCGGGGTTCCCACACAGCCCGGATCCGGCCCCGAACGCCGGGCGGCCGGGGCCGGTGAGGCGGACTCCCGCGCGCAGAGCCGCCGACTGTCGGAACGGGCCAGGGCCCTGGAGGAGGAGCTGACCGACCGAGCACGGGAAGCGCCCCCGGAGACCGATCCCTGACGGGAACGGGCTCCGGGGGCCGCGGGGGTCACCCGAAGAAATGGGCGAGTTCACCGGGTGACGGCGCCGTGGCGCTGCCCTCCGCCGTTTCCGGCGTGCCGCCCTCTCCGTCCTCTCCGTCCTCCTCCTCCGGCTCGGGACCTCCCGGGCGCGGTATGGGGGTGGGCGGCTCGGGCGGGTCGTCGTCCTCGCCCGTGTTGACGCTCGCGAACATCCAGTTGGCGACGGCCAGATGATCCACCGCCGCCGCGAGGAGGTGGTCGGAGACCGACCACTCCGCGGCCTCGCCGTGGAGTTCGCGCAGGACGGCGCTGTCGCTCGGCAGATGCTTGATCAGGACCGCGACGCGCCGGCTGGAGAGATCGCCCCGGTACCAGTCGAGCAGGTCGGTGCCGTAGTAACGGAGCAGGTCCGCTTCGAGTGCCTCGGCGTGTTCGTCGACGAACTCGACGAGGCTCAGTCTTCCCCCAGGCCGAGCCCGGTCTCCTTGCCGTAGGCCTCCAGGATGGCGGCGATGTCCTGCATGGTGATGTCGTGCTGCTCGAAGCGGCTGAACTGCTTCTCACCCATCAGGAGCGCGAGCAGGCCGTCCACGTCGTTGTCGTCGAGCTTGCGGAGCGCCTTGGCGGTCGCCCGGCTGAGCTCGGTGGGGAGTTCGTAGGATTCGCCGTCCAGTTCGAAGGACCAGGAGTGACCGACGGTCTCCAGTCGCTGGGCGCGGGCGGCGTTGACGTCGAAACGGGCCATGGTGATGCGTACTCCTTGTTCGAGTGGCTGAAGAGGAGAGGGGCGGGGGGCGGGGCGGCGCTGGGCCGTCCCGCCCCCGGGTGGAGGGATCAGACGGCGTACGAGGTGTCCTTCATGACGAAGCTCGCCAGCGGCTTGCCGTCACCCTGGGACATGGCGGTGAAGGTGATGCCGAGCTGGGCCGCGGACTTGCGGGCCAGCTTGATGTCGTCGGAAGCGGTGACCTGGCCGCGCGGGATGTAGAAGCGGTACGTCACCGCGTTCGGGCCGGCCTTGTCGGTGAACTCCAGGCCGAGGGCGCGCACGTCCGCGTAGGCACGGTCGCCGATGTCGTACCGGAAGACCTCGGTGCTCGTGGCCGGCTCCGCCTTGACCTCGCCGCCGCCCATGAAGAACGGCAGCGTCTCCTCGTTGAACTGGAGCAGCGAGAACTTCAGGGTGAGGTCCCGGTCCGAGTACGTGAAGTGGACCGGGCTGACGGCCTGCCACGAGTCGACGGGCTCCAGCTTGTCCTTCTTGGCGAAGGTCACGCCGTCGGCGGTGGTGTAGCCGAGGTCCTTCCACTGCTTCGCCGTCCAGTCGGCGGCGGACTCGGGGCCGAACGTGGTCGGCAGTTCGGCGTTGGCGGTGGCCACGTAGAGGCGACCGGTACCGGCAACGCGGATCTCGGACGAGTTGGTTCCTGCCATGGTGGGTTTTCTCCTTATAGAGGGGGTGGCGCCGCGCCCGGCCTTCCTGATCCGGGTACGGCAAAGGCCCCGCCGGACGGCAGGGCCTCGATCTGGGGAGTGGCGTGCGGGACGGGCTGACGGGGCGTCGGGGTCAGAAGACGTCCACGGAGAGCCGGATCACGCACACATAGCGGTTGGCCGCCCGGTAGAGGTAGTCGGGCAGCCAGCGCGGGCCGTCCTGCTCCTCGACGTCGCTGATGACGTTCGTGCCGTACTGCTTGCCGATGGCGGCGAGCAGGGCGCGGCGGGCCGCGTTGGCCAGGGTGTGGGCGGTGCTCTTGTCCGGCCCGTACACCTCGAACTCGATCAGCGGCATGTCGACGTGCAGATCGCCGACCCAGGCGCCGCCACGCCGATTGACGAGGACGGCGCGCTGGGTGCCGTCGAACCCGGCGGGCGGGGCGACGGCGACAGTGGCGGTGGAGAGGGCGGGGTCGGCCTGGAGGACGTCGACGACCAACGCCTCGACGTCTGGGAAGGCACTCGGGGGAGTGGTCATGACGGTTCTCCTCGGAGGCGTGAGGGCGGTTTGAGGGAGTGCGGGGCGCCAGCGGGCGATCCGCTGCCGGGGCCGCTCCGCGAGGGAGGGGGTGGGGCGCGGAAGCGTCCCCGGACAGCGAACGGCGGAGCCGCGGCCCGACTCGCGGGCACAGCTCCGCCGCTGCACCAACTGTGACAGAGAGCGTGCGCGCACGCAACTAATTCGTACGGTCCGCAGGGAATTCGTGGCGGGACGGCGGGCGACCGGCCGTCGAGGCCGTCACCGGCTGGGGCTGGCCACGGGCGGTTACCCCCGCAGCCAGCCCTTCTTGGGGGGCTCGAGAGGGGCCGGCTCCCGCGCCATCACCAGCTCGGCGACGCAGATGCGCATGTGCTCGGTCAACATGGTCGGGTCGGCGGAGCGCTCGAGCCGCATCAAGCGGGACTGCTCCACGAGCCAGCTCGTCGGGGACGTACGGAACACGAGGCGGCCCTGTTGATCGGGGAAGGCGCCGCGCATATGGGTCCGGCTCATCTCCTCGGCCCGGGCGATGGCCGCTTCCCGTCCGCCTTCGACAGGGATCTTCGCCACCAGTGCCCATCTGTTGTCGCTGTATGGCCCGTTGGCCTCCACCAGCACGTACCAGCTCATGACTCCGTGCCCCCTGTGTTCCCTGTGCGCGTCTTGGACCCTGCACCGGACTGTAGGTGACGTTCGACCACCGGGACCGGGGAATCCCGACGCATGACGAAGCGCCCCGTGTCTCTCCTAAGAGACACGGGGCGCTTCGTCATGCGGTGCGTGCGGCCTACGCGGTACGAGGGCGGCGGCGGGCCGCGCGTTCCGCCGCGAAGACGTCCTCCAGGCGGAAGAGCTGCGCCCGGCCCGCCTTGCCGGCCGCTCGCAGATGGCCCAGCTGGACCCACTTGCGGATGGTCGCGGGAGCCACCCCTGCCTCCTCGGCCGCGAGCGGTCCCGGGATCAGGGCGGGCATCGTCAGGGACGTCAGCACGGGGTCTCCTCCATCGCCGCTTCGATCTCCTCCGTACGGGTTCCCGATGCATCAGCCAGCTCGCCCCACCGCGCCTCCGGCCACAGATGCCGGTAGGCGGGGTCGTCCTGGCAGCCGCAGTCCTCCACGGTGCACGTGCAGGCCGGGTTGACGCACAGCACCACCCGCCGGTCCGGGAACGCCCGCAGCGACACCGAGTCGCACCACGGGCAGCGTCCCGCCACGCGCACGACCGTCTCCGTGTCCCCGAGCGTGCGCGCGCAGCGCCGTGCCATCCGGCGCATCTCGTCGCGCACGTGCCGGGACAGGTCGGGGTGGGGCGCGATGTCGCCGAGCAGACCGACGACGCGCCGGAGCCGTTCGATCACCCCGGCCCGGCGCGGCCGGGGCAGGCCGAGACGGGCGCAGACGGCCTCCTCCAGCTCCACCACGCCGTCGCTGATGTCCCGGATGGCGTCGGACACGTGCAGCCGGATCGGGGCGGCCCCGTGGCCCGGCACGGCGAGCCCGTGCCGCTGCTGGAGGAGCAGGGCCTCGCGGCGCTCCTCGCGGATGAGTTCGTCGCGGCCGGGATGCGGAGCGGGGGTCGCGGTCCCGGCGGGGGAGCGGCGGCCTGGCGCCAGCTCGTTGGCGAGCTCGGGGAACTGTCGTACCAGGGAGGCGGTCCAGAGCGGAATGTCCCGCATGATCCGGTCGGTGGAGTGGACGGTGCCGTCAGTCACGAGGACCCCCGGAGTGCGCGGTGCCCGCGGAACTCCGGCCGCGGCGTGGGACGACGGGGCGGCCGTTGCGCCAGAGACGGCCCGCGCATACGCCGTCGAACCAGCTCTCCGCAGGGGCCACGGCCGCCTCGCATTCTCGGCGGACGAGACAGGCGGCGCAGGCGCGCAGCGCCGGGGCGGCCTGCTGGGCGCGGCGGGCGAAGACGACGGACGGGGAGAGGCCGACGCACGCGGCGGCGGCCTGCCATGAGGACGAGTCGGGCAGGAGCAAGGTTCTTCTCCACGGTCCGGGCCACCGAGCCCCCTGGGGCTCATGAGGCCGATGAGTGCGACGCGAGTGAGAGAGTGACATGTTGCGTGCGGGCGCGCAACAATCTCATGAGCACCTCTTCACTGATTCGACACGATTGCGCGCCCGAAAGCACGTAATTCCGTGCGCGCAAGCACGCTAGAGTGGTGTGCCCTGAAAGGTGAGGGCGTTAGTAGGGAGCGGTACATGGGCACGCAAGGGCTCGACGAGTTCGCAGGCTGGGTGGAAGGCCTGATGAGGGCGCGCGGCTACGACATCGACAGTCCGCGCGGCGGAGGGAAGTCACGGATCGCGGACGAGGCCGGTGTGCACCGAGCGGCCGTGACCCGGCTGCTGCAGCGACAGAGCATGCCCGACCTGGAGACCATGCGCAGGATCGCCCCCCTCCTCGGGGTCTCCGTCCGCGACATGCTGATCCGATCGGGCCGGGTTACCCCCGACGAGCTGCCCCTGGCGGCGGACCTGCTGCCACCCGGCGACTGGCAGCCCACCATGGAGGACTTCGCCCGCTGGCTCGGCGTCCCCGACGAGCGGATGAGTGTGTTCGTCAAGGTCGTCAACCAGTTCCTGGAGCCCGGCGAGGAGGAGACCGAGCCGCGAACCGTCGGCGAGCCGCGAACCGCCGGCGAGCCGCGCCGCGCCGCCCAGGACTGACCTCACGCGCGACCGGGCTCGTGTCGGCGCCCCCGTCCGCCGGAAGGCGGGTGCCAGGCGGGCCTGCGGGCTCTCCGTACCGGCCCGCGCACCGACCCGTTCCGGGATACGTTCTCCCGCGTCGGCCCGCCCCTCGTAGGCGTGGGCATTTGTTTTGACCGGAGTCCATGCGATAGGTACGCTCAGACCTTGTGCCTGGGGTGTGCCTGGGCTCGTGTGCGTGTCCTCAACCGCATGGCGAGTCAGATACCGGCCACCGCAATCTGCGCCCTTTTCCGCTCGCGGCGGAGGTCCGCAGCATTCGACACACCCGACCGCGTGGGTCGGCGACGTTCCAGGTTAGCTTCACTGACGGCACACAGAAACCGGAGAAGTAGTGCCTACGATCCAGCAGCTGGTCCGCAAGGGCCGGCAGGACAAGGTCGAGAAGAACAAGACGCCCGCACTCGAGGGTTCCCCTCAGCGCCGCGGCGTCTGCACGCGTGTGTTCACGACCACCCCGAAGAAGCCGAACTCGGCCCTGCGTAAGGTCGCGCGTGTGCGTCTGACCTCTGGCATCGAGGTCACGGCCTACATCCCGGGTGAGGGACACAACCTGCAGGAGCACTCCATCGTGCTCGTGCGTGGTGGCCGTGTGAAGGACCTGCCGGGTGTTCGTTACAAGATCATCCGCGGTTCCCTGGACACCCAGGGCGTCAAGAACCGCAAGCAGGCCCGCAGCCGCTACGGCGCCAAGAAGGAGAAGTAAGAATGCCTCGTAAGGGCCCCGCCCCGAAGCGCCCGGTCATCATCGACCCGGTTTACGGTTCTCCTCTGGTGACCTCGCTGATCAACAAGATCCTGCTCAACGGCAAGCGTTCCACCGCTGAGCGCATCGTCTACGGCGCCATGGAAGGCCTCCGCGAGAAGACCGGCAACGACCCGGTCATCACGCTGAAGCGCGCCCTCGAGAACGTCAAGCCGGCGCTCGAGGTCAAGTCCCGTCGTGTCGGTGGCGCCACCTACCAGGTGCCGGTCGAGGTCAAGCCCGGCCGCGCCTCCACGCTGGCGCTGCGCTGGCTGGTCGGTTACTCCCGCGCCCGTCGCGAGAAGACCATGACCGAGCGCCTCATGAACGAACTGCTCGACGCCTCCAACGGCCTCGGCGCTTCGGTCAAGAAGCGTGAGGACACGCACAAGATGGCCGAGTCCAACAAGGCCTTCGCGCACTACCGCTGGTAGTCGCTACCCACATCGAGACCGAGAGAAGACTGAGCCATATGGCCACCACTTCGCTTGACCTGGCCAAGGTCCGCAACATCGGGATCATGGCCCACATCGACGCGGGCAAGACGACGACCACCGAGCGCATCCTGTTCTACACCGGTGTGAGCTACAAGATCGGTGAGGTCCACGACGGCGCCGCCACGATGGACTGGATGGAGCAGGAGCAGGAGCGCGGCATCACGATTACGTCCGCCGCGACGACCTGTCACTGGCCGCTCGAGGACGTCGATCACACGATCAACATCATCGACACGCCGGGTCACGTCGACTTCACCGTCGAGGTGGAGCGTTCGCTCCGCGTCCTCGACGGCGCTGTCACCGTGTTCGACGGTGTCGCCGGTGTCGAGCCCCAGTCCGAGACCGTCTGGCGTCAGGCGGACCGCTACGGCGTGCCGCGCATCTGCTTCGTCAACAAGCTCGACCGGACCGGTGCCGAGTTCCACCGCTGTGTCGACATGATCGTGAACCGCCTCGGCGCGACCCCGATCGTCATGCAGCTCCCCATCGGCGCCGAGGCCGACTTCAAGGGTGTCGTCGACCTTGTTCGTATGAAGGCCCTTGTCTGGTCCGCCGAGGCCACCAAGGGTGAGATGTACGACGTCGTCGACATCCCGGCCACGCACGCCGAGGCCGCCGAGGAGTGGCGCGGCAAGCTGGTCGAGACGGTCGCGGAGAACGACGAAGAGATCATGGAGCTGTACCTGGAGGGCCAGGAGCCCACCGAGGAGCAGCTGTACGCCGCGATCCGTCGTATCACCATCGCGTCCGGCAAGGGCGGCGACACCACGGTCACCCCGGTGTTCTGTGGCACCGCGTTCAAGAACAAGGGCGTCCAGCCCCTGCTCGACGCGGTCGTGCGCTACCTCCCCTCCCCCCTGGACGTCGAGGCCATCGAGGGCCACGACGTGAAGGACCCGGAGGAGGTCGTCCGCCGCAAGCCGTCCGAGACCGAGCCGCTGTCGGCGCTCGCGTTCAAGATCGCGAGCGACCCGCACCTCGGCAAGCTCACCTTCATCCGGGTCTACTCGGGTCGCCTGGAGGCCGGCACCTCGGTGCTGAACTCCGTCAAGGGCAAGAAGGAGCGCATCGGCAAGATCTACCGCATGCACGCCAACAAGCGTGAGGAGATCGACTCGGTGGGTGCCGGCGACATCGTCGCCGTCATGGGCCTGAAGCAGACCACCACCGGTGAGACGCTGTGCGACGAGAAGAACCCGGTGATCCTGGAGTCCATGGACTTCCCGGCGCCGGTCATCCAGGTCGCGATCGAGCCCAAGTCCAAGGGTGACCAGGAGAAGCTGGGTGTCGCCATCCAGCGTCTCGCGGAGGAGGACCCCTCCTTCCAGGTTCACTCGGACGAGGAGACCGGCCAGACCATCATCGGTGGTATGGGCGAGCTTCACCTCGACGTCCTCGTCGACCGTATGCGCCGCGAGTTCAAGGTCGAGGCCAACGTCGGCAAGCCGCAGGTCGCGTACCGCGAGACGATCCGCAAGGCCGTCGAGCGTCACGACTACACGCACAAGAAGCAGACCGGTGGTACCGGTCAGTTCGCCAAGGTGCAGATTGCGATCGAGCCGATCGAGGGCGGCGACGCCTCGTACGAGTTCGTGAACAAGGTCACCGGTGGCCGCATCCCCAAGGAGTACATCCCCTCGGTGGACGCGGGTGCGCAGGAGGCCATGCAGTTCGGCATCCTGGCGGGCTACGAGATGACCGGCGTTCGCGTCGTTCTTCTCGACGGTGGCTACCACGAGGTCGACTCCTCCGAACTCGCCTTCAAGATCGCCGGCTCGCAGGCCTTCAAGGAGGCCGCGCGCAAGGCTTCGCCCGTGCTGCTCGAGCCGATGATGTCCGTCGAGGTCACCACGCCCGAGGACTACATGGGCGAGGTCATCGGCGACATCAACTCCCGCCGTGGTCAGATTCAGGCCATGGAGGAGCGCAGCGGCGCTCGCGTCGTGAAGGGCCTCGTGCCCCTCTCGGAGATGTTCGGCTACGTCGGAGACCTCCGCAGCAAGACCTCGGGTCGCGCAAGCTACTCGATGCAGTTCGACTCCTACGCCGAGGTTCCCCGGAACGTCGCCGAGGAGATCATCGCGAAGGCCAAGGGCGAGTAACTCACCCGAGTTCACGCTTTAGGCTTGACACCGTCCGCCGGGGGGTTCGCCCCGATACCTTCGGGTCGTAACCCCGGCGGCCGGCTTCCCAGCAAAGATCACCTGGCGCCGATGAGTAAGGCGTACAGAACCACTCCACAGGAGGACCCCAGTGGCGAAGGCGAAGTTCGAGCGGACTAAGCCGCACGTCAACATCGGCACCATCGGTCACATCGACCACGGTAAGACGACCCTCACGGCCGCCATTACCAAGGTGCTGCACGACGCGTACCCGGACCTGAACGAGGCCTCGGCCTTCGACCAGATCGACAAGGCTCCTGAGGAGCGCCAGCGCGGTATCACCATCTCCATCGCGCACGTCGAGTACCAGACCGAGTCGCGTCACTACGCCCACGTCGACTGCCCCGGTCACGCGGACTACATCAAGAACATGATCACCGGTGCTGCCCAGATGGACGGCGCCATCCTCGTGGTCGCCGCCACCGACGGCCCGATGCCGCAGACCAAGGAGCACGTGCTCCTGGCCCGCCAGGTCGGCGTTCCGTACATCGTCGTCGCCCTGAACAAGGCCGACATGGTGGACGACGAGGAGATCCTGGAGCTCGTCGAGCTCGAGGTGCGTGAGCTCCTCTCCGAGTACGAGTTCCCGGGCGACGACCTGCCGGTCGTCAAGGTCTCGGCGCTCAAGGCGCTCGAGGGTGACGCCGAGTGGGGCCAGACCGTCCTCGACCTGATGAAGGCCGTCGACGAGTCGATCCCGCAGCCCGAGCGTGACGTCGACAAGCCGTTCCTGATGCCGATCGAGGACGTCTTCACGATCACCGGTCGTGGCACCGTCGTCACCGGTCGTATCGAGCGTGGTGTCCTCAAGGTCAACGAGACCGTCGACATCGTCGGTATCAAGACCGAGAAGACCACCACCACGGTCACCGGCATCGAGATGTTCCGCAAGCTGCTCGACGAGGGCCAGGCCGGTGAGAACGTCGGTCTGCTCCTCCGTGGCATCAAGCGCGAGGACGTCGAGCGCGGCCAGGTCATCATCAAGCCCGGTTCGGTCACGCCGCACACCGAGTTCGAGGCCCAGGCCTACATCCTGTCGAAGGACGAGGGTGGCCGTCACACCCCCTTCTTCAACAACTACCGCCCGCAGTTCTACTTCCGTACCACGGACGTGACCGGCGTCGTGACCCTCCCCGAGGGCACCGAGATGGTCATGCCGGGCGACAACACCACCATGACGGTGAACCTGATTCAGCCCGTCGCCATGGAGGAAGGCCTCAAGTTCGCCATCCGTGAGGGTGGCCGGACCGTCGGCGCCGGCCAGGTCACCAAGATCGTCAAGTAAGTTCCCCGGAACTTCGACGGTTCGACCTGGTGGCTCGCTTGAGCTGCAAGAAGGGCCCCGCACCTGCTGGTGCGGGGCCCTTCGGCGTTTGCGCGCAGGTGTGCGCACCGGGTGCCCGGGGCTGACCTGATCGTTCCGCAGCCGGTCCTGATCGGGCCTTTCTGTGCGGTGTCCTGCCTGGTCAGAATAGGTGCCATGAGACGAGCGCTGATAGTCATCGATGTCCAGGAATCCTTCCGGGCGCGCCCGCTGTGGAAGCAGATCGCCGACCCGGAGATCGCCGAGCCGGTCAACCGGCTTGTCGGGCTGGCCCGTTCGGCCGGAGACCTGGTGGTGTGGGTGCTGCACACCGAACCCGGCAGCGGCGATGTGTTCGACCCGGCGCTCGGACACGTACGGCTCCTGGCGGAACTCCGGCGTCCGGCGGCGGGCGAACCCGTGCTGCACAAGACGTCGCACAACGCCTTCACCACCACCGATCTGCAGCGGATCCTGACCGCCGAAGGCGTGGGCGAGCTGTGGGTGTGCGGCATCCGCACCGAACAGTGCGTGGAGACGACCACCCGCCTGGGCAGCGACCTCGGCTACCGGATGGTCTTCGTCAGCGACGCCACCACCACCAACCCGATCGGTGGACTCAGCGCCGAAGCGATCATCGAGCGGACCGAGGCGGTCCTGCGCGACCGGTTCGCCCGCATCGCCACCGTGGCCGAGTTGGAGGCGGAGTCGGGAGCGTCCGCGGCGTGAGCCAGGTCGTCTTCGTCCTCGTCCCCGGCGTTCATCTGCTCGACCTGGCCGGACCCGCCCAGGTCTTCGGCACCGCGGCGGACTTCGGGCATCCCTACCGGCTCGCCTATGTCGCCGAGCGGGAGCAGGTGCCCAGCGCCCAGGGCCTGCCGCTGGCGGCATCGACCCGCTGGCCGGAGCTGGGACCGGACGACCTGATCGTGGTGCCGGGCTGGCGCGCGCCCACACTGCGCGGCGGCCCGCTCCCCGGCTCGTCGGTGCTGGAACGACTGCGCGCCCACCACGCGGCCGGGGGCACCGTCGCCAGCGTGTGCGCCGGCGCCGAGGCCCTGGGTCTCGCCGGGCTGCTGGACGGACGGCGGTGCACCACGCACCACCACCTCCAGGAGGAGCTGGCGGCGAGGCATCCGAGGGCGGTCGTCGTACGGGACGTGCTGTTCACCACCGACGACCGGGTGGTGACCTCGGCCGGCATCGCCAGCGGCATCGACCTGGCGCTGCACCTGCTGGCCGGGCGGCACGGCCCGGCGCTCGCGGCCCGGGTCGCGCGCGAGATGGTCGTCTACGCCCGCCGCAACGGCAACGAACCGCAGACCAGCGCCATGCTGCGGCACCGGTCCCATGTGGACGACACCGTCCACGAGGTCCAGGACCTCATCGACGCCCGGTTCACCGCGGCGCTGCCGCTGGCGGATCTGGCGGCCTTCGCCGGCGTGAGCGCACGCACCCTCACCCGGCTGTTCGTCCGCGCCACCGGGGGTCTGACGCCCCTGCGCTACCAGCAGGCGCTACGGGTAGAACGGGCCGAGCACTTGGTCGGCCTCGGCGCGACCGTGGAGAGCGCGGCACGCGAGGTGGGCTTCGAGGACGCGCGGATGCTGCGGCGGCTGAGGGCGCGGGCGCCGCTGTGACCGCGTGGCCCCGGATGCCAGGGTCCGCGTTCCCGGATGCCGGGGCCCTGCGCTCTCGGTCCGCCGTCGCGGGCCCGTCCGGCGATGACGGGTGCCGGGTCGTGGCGGGCGCAGTCAGCCGTCCGCCCCGGGGCTGGGCCACCAGGTCCACGGGTGGGCGTCCGCGCCCAGGCCCACGACGGCCGGGCCGTCGCCGCCCATGTGCAGGCTGGGCACGTCGATGCTCTGCACCCCGGCCATACGGGTCAACAGGCGTCCGGCGAAACGGAGTTGGATCCGGCCGTGCAGATCCATGCCCAGGAGGGCGGCACCGTTCTTCCCGACCGCCGCCCGTACGGGCCCGTACCCCTCGAAGCGGATTGCCGGCAGCCGCTTTCCGTCGGGACCTATACGGGTGAGCCCGGCCGCCGCCGTGCCTCGGGAGTCCGTCGGCGTGGCGCGCTCGTAGGGCCGCTCCTGCCGGTACAGCAGCTGGAGGGCCCCGTCGGCATCCGCCAGCGCGGCCGGAACGTCCACGGCCGCCGGCAGCCGGCCCCCCGGACGCAGGGCCATGGCCCCGCCGGGCGCGTCCTGGGCCCAATGGTGCACGGTGTCGTGCCCGGCGCCGAAGAGGTGGACGCGGCCCTCGGTGTCGACGACGGTGGTCAGCCCGTCCTGGATCTCGCCGCCGCCGAGGTCCTGCCAGCCGCTCCAGCCGCCGCCGGTGTCCCGCACCCGGGTGCTGACGCCCTTGTCCGCGTTGCGCACGAAGAGATGCACCCGGCCGTCCGGCGCGGTGACGGCCACCGGTACGCCGATGCGCCGGCCGCGGTCGTCGTCGCGCTCGGGATTGCCCAGACCGCGCCAGGCGAGGAAGGACCCGCCGGCGGAGCGCTGCTCCAGCAGCACGATCTCGCGGGCATTGTCCCCGCCGTGCCCGCTGACCGCCGAGAACCGCAGCCCGAACAGCAGTTGCCTGCCGTCCTCCAGCGCGGCGGCGCCCAGGGCGGGGGCGAGTGGGCCGCCGCCGAGGTCGGCGGGCTTGCCCCAGCGACCGCTCCCGGGGTCGCTCTCGCGCCAGCGGACCGCCCGCAGCCCGAGCACCCCGTAGGCGGACAGCCGTCCGTCCGGTTCCCTCACGACGGCGGTGCGGGGGCCGGGGTAGCGGTGGTGGGTGGAGCGGACCCACCCCTTCTTGTTCTTCAGCGGGCGCTTGCCGCCGACGTTGTAGTCGCCGCAGCCGGCCGCGTTGCCGCAGTCCCAGTCGGGGTCGCCGCCGTAGGGGACGAGGTGCGACGCCTTGCGGCCCAGCACGGCGGCGGGGAGGTTCTTCGGCCAGTGACGGTTGTAGTACCCGCGGAAGGACGTCGCCACGAAGGCGGGCACCTCGCCGCCGTCCTGCGTCGCCTCGGCCACCCAGCGGACCATGGCCGCCCAGCTGAAGGAGGCCACCGCCGTGTGGTCGGCGTGGTCGGAGTAGCCGCGCTGCTCACTGTCCTTCTTGCGCGTCGCCTCGTCGCTGTGCTGGATGTCCGGATCCGGGTCGAGGGTCTGCACGACGGTCGGCCGGTAACGCTCCATCAGTCCGACGAGCACGTCGACGAGTTGGTCGTAGTCGTACGAGTCGGCCTTGCGGACGGGGGAGTCGTCGGCCACGACGGTCGCGAGTCCGAGCGCCCGGTCGTGCCACAGGCTCGGCAGGCCCATCCGGTCGCCGCGGGCGGTGTGCATGGCGAGGTTGAGGAAGATCAGCTCGACCCGGCGGACGCCGTTCGCCAGAGTGTTGATCTCTGCCCGCCGGTCGCCGCGCAGGGTCACGACGCCCTTCTGCCAGTCGGTGAACCTGTCGAGCCCGAGCAACTCGGCGTACGCCTGGCGCAGTCCTTGGTGGCGGGCCGAGGAGTACGCGGTCTTGTCGACGGGGACGTCCCAGTCACCTGGTATGTGGTTCTTGCCGTCGGCCTCGCCGGCGGTGACGTACACGCAGACCAGCGGCACCCCGGCGGTCAGCATCTGCTGCGTGTCCGGGTTCATGAAGTACAGGTCGTCGTCCGGGTGCGCCAGGATCTGCATCAGCTGCGCCCGCCGGGAGCTGGCTATCGGAATGCCGGGCGCGGGATCGGCCACCGGGCCCGATCGCCGCGGGGCGGGTACGGAACAGCCGCCGAGCGCGCCCGTGCCGGCCAGGGCGGCGAGTGCGGTGAGGGCGGCGACGACACTGCGGCGGCGCGGCCTCGGCCGGGTGGTGGCGTTCCGGTCGTCCTCGCGCGCGGCCCCGGGCAGCGCGCAGACAGCTCTGTCCTTCACTGGTGATGCTCCGTCCGCTTCCCCCCGCAGCGGACGGGCAGTGTCACGCCCCCGACTGCGTACTGTGATCTCCCCACGTGCGGACGGGCTGGTCAGGGCCCTTCCGACGATCAACAAGACGGCGGCGAGCGGTGTGGGGTTGCCTGGCGGCATGTGTGGCCTTGGCCGCGCGGCGGGGCGGGGCCAGGCGGTCCCGGCCGCGCGGCCGGGTACGGGCATGGGTCTTCGCCGCGTGGCCGGGTGGGGTCAGGTGGTCTTGGCCGGGCAGCGGGGTGGGGGCACGTGGTCTTCCCACGGCGCGGCCGGGTGGCCGATGCAGGGTCGTACGTTCCCGCCGTCGGCGCGCGTCAGCGCAGGGTCGGTACGTCCCCGCCGTCGGCGCGCGTCACCGTCACACCGGGGAGCCCCCGCAGCCACCGGTCCGCGATCCGGTCGATCACCGCCCGCTCCGGCGGAGTCGCGCCGAGCCCGATCGCCAGGCGCGGCGGATCCGTGCCCCAGGGCCTGGGCCAGGCGTGGGCGTCGGGGGCCACCTCGGACAGCTCGGTGAGCAGCGCGCGCATCCGGCCCCGGACCCGTCCCTCGTCCGGGCCCGGCGGTACGGTCACGACCGCCCAGGCCGCGTGCCGCCGGTGCAGCGGCGGCGGGCACAGCAGCAGTTCCGCGGAGCCGGCCCCGAGCAACTCCCAGGCGCGGAACAGCTCCTGCGTGAGCAGGTCGCGCATGCCGGGCGTGACCTGATCGCTGCAGGGGCGCACGGGCTCGGACGGGGTCATGATCGTGACCGGCAGGCTGGGCCCACCCGGCAGGGCCGTGCCCACCGGTTCGCGCCAGTCCCAGGCCGCCCACGTCGCGAAGAAGTGCCGCAGCAACTCGGCGGGCGGCACATCCCCGGCCTCGCGGACGGTGCGGGCGGCGAGCACGGACCACGCCAGTCCCGGCAGTCCGCCGAACGGCGCCGAGTCGAGGCCCCGCGCCTTCGCCCACGCCTTGACCTCCCGCGCCAGCCGGGTGAACACCTCGCGGCGGTCGCCGACTCGTGCGAGGACCGCTTCCGCGTCGCTGACCGCGCTGAGCGCGATCGCCGCCGCCTCGCCCAGTTCGGTACGGCGGTCGACGGCCCGGGCGGGCGCCGTCGCTCCGGTGGGCACCACGACCAGGTCCACGGTCAGCGCGCCGACGTCCATCCGCAGGCCGGGGACCCGCGCGCCGACCACCTCGCGCATGCCGGACGCCTCGGGCAGGGCCGCCGCCGACCGGGCACGCACGTCCGCGAGCCGGACGTCGCCCGGCAGCGCGGCCACCAGGTCCAGATCCGCGCCGGGCAGCGCGCAGCCCATGGCACGGGAGCCGACGACGTGGACGACGCCGTCGGGGAGCGCGGCCGCGACGCGCTCCGCGATGCGCCCGGCGCGCGCGGCTTCTGCGGTGTCCGCCGCCACTCCGTCCGCAGGCACCTCCTCCGGTACCCAGCGGACCTCCCCGGTGCCCAGTGCCACCGTCGCCCGGACGCGCATCGGTTCGGTGCCGCGGCGCGAAAGCAGCGCCAGCTCGCCGACCCGCACCCGCACGGGGGCGAGCCGTTCGGCGCACTGGGCGGCCAGGGCGTGGGGATCCGTGGTCCGGCCCAGGCTGAGGTGCGGGGTGAAGCCCTCGCGGCGGCCCCGGCAGGCCGGGAAGCGTCCGGCCAGCGCCTCCCGCAGCGCCGCCCACGGCTCCTCGCCGCCTGCCGCCGGGTCCAGCCACACCGTGGCGTCCTCGCGGTGGCCGAACCACTGCACGCCGTCGAGCCGCGCGTCGAACGGCGCGCTCTCCGCGGCGGCCGCCGCGATCAGCGGGGCCGCCCGCTCGAAGGCGTGCTCCGGCACGAAACCGAAGAGCAGGTTGACGTGCGGCGGCCACCGGCGGATCTGCGGGTCGTGGTCCCGGCGGATCTCCTGCAGCGGTGGCCACACCTCGTGCGGCGGGAGCCACGCCAGCGCCGTACGGGGCGTCGGCCGCAGGTCCAGCACCTCCCCGGGCTCGGCTCCGGCGAGACCCAGCTCGACGCCCACTCCGTAGTGGTCGGAGATGTACAGGCCCTCGTCCGTCGGCGTGTCGCCGCACAGCACGGCCTCCCGCACCCGCAGTCCCTCCGCGCGCAGCAGCACCCGGTCCAGCCGGGAGGCGCGCCCCGTCAGCGAGGAGACCGCGGCGAGCGGATTGACGCCGGGGTCGAAGGTGGGGGTCGTGTCGTCCGGGCCATGGACCTCGCTCCAGGCGTCGCGCATCCCGAGGGCCGTGCCCGGTGCGTCCGTGCCGTCGTTGAAGTCGCCCATCAGGACGACATCGCCGTCCAGCTGCGCCAGTCCCTCGGCGATCCGGACCAGTTCGGCATCGCGCCGCCCGGCGCCGTTCTCGGAGTGGTCGCTGCTCAGATGGGTCGCGGCCACCGTGAGCGGCTCCGCCCCCGGCTCCGTGCCCGTCTCCACGACCAGTGCGGTCACCGCCTTGTGCGAGCCGAGTCCGTGGTGACCGGCCTCCCGCACCGGCAGCCTGCTCAGCAGGAGGAGACCGCACTCGTCGACGTCCCGCGCCCCCGGATCGGTGCCGAGGGTGTACGCCTCACGCACCCACGGCTCGGCCAGCACCATCGTGAGCAACCGGGGCTCGACCTCCTGGAGCGCGATGACGTCGGCGTCGGCGGCGCGGAGGGCGGCCAGGAGCAGCGGCCTGCGCAGCGCGGTGTCGATGCGGTCGGCGTCGTAGCGGTCCCACAGGGTGTTCCACGTCAGCACGCGCAGCGGGCCCAAGGGCGCGGCGCCCCGGGGCGTGCGCGCGGGCACCCAGTCGGCGCCGTCCCACACGTGCGGCGTGCGGGCCGCGAAGAACGGCGCCCGCAGCCGGCGAGCCTCGCGCACCCGCCCCGCGTCCGTGGCGTCGATCCGGTCGACGCCGGACGTCCGGTCCCAGACCACCTCGCCGTCGGCCTCGAAGAACAGGACCCGGTGCCAGGGGATGTCGCCGCCGGGCACGAACGCGGGCAGCGGCACCCGCTTGGGCGGCGCCCCGCGCTGGAGGACCCCGATCACGAAGCGGGCGGGGTCGAAGCGCGCGTCCCAGCGCACCCGGTGGTAGATCTCCTCGCTGGTGCGCACCTCTACGCCTCCTCCTCGACGGTCCCGCTCGCCCCGATGTACCAGGTGCGGTGCGCCTGGCCCGGGTACGGCGGGCCGAAGCGGTGCAGCTGGGCGGCGAGGACTTCACGCGGCACGGGATGCTCGCGTGCGCCGTTGCGGCGGACGAGCTCGTCCTCGTCGACGAGGACCACGGCATGGGTGATCAGGGCGTCGCGGCGCCGGGCGACCGTATGCACCAGGGAACGCTGTTGCTGGTTGAGCGACGTCGCGTCCCACACCACGGTGCCTCCCGCGGCCAGGGCGGTGTCCAGCCGGCCGAGCCCCGTGCGCAGGACTTCCTGGTTGGCCTTCTGGTCGGAGCGCGCGCCGCGGGCCTCGCGCAGGTCGTCGAGTGAGACGTACGCGTCCACTCCGGGGAGCCCCCGCGCGAACGTGCTCTTGCCGCTGCCCGACGGCCCCACCATCTGGATCAGCTTGGGGAAGCCGCCCGTACGCCACCGCCAGGTCGCCGCGACGGCCTCCTCGGCCGAGCCGATCCGCCCGAGCGCGTACGCTTCGCGGGACTCGGCGAGGCAGCGTGCGGCCGCGTCGTCGTCCAGGCCGGCGAAGGCTTCCCGCAGCCCTTCGACAGGTCGTGCGTCCTCCGCATGCAGCGCGGACCACTCCACCTGCTCGCGCGCCCCGGCGGTCGGCGCGGTAGCCCGTGCGACGGCGTGCAGGACGCCGAGATCTGCGGCGTACGCCATCCGCAGCAGACCGGCACCCCGGTCCTCGTCCGGGTAGGGCCGGTGCAGCGCCGGGTGGAGCCCGACGAGGTCCGCGACGCGCCGGGCGAGCGGCATGCCGAGCACCGGAGCCAGCTTCGGCGCGAGCCACGCCCGCCGGGTGCCGTGCAGCAGTGTGGCCAGTACGCCGGCGAGCCGGGCATCGCCCGTCGCATCGGCCGCCTCCAGCCTGCCGAGGGCGGCCCCGTCCCCGCCGGGCACCCCGACCGCGGCCGCGAGCGCCTGCGCGTCGGCGGGCGCGCCGGAACGCACCGCCCACAAAGGGGCGTTCGGGCCGAGTCCGTTCTCCACCACGGCCGCGTGCATCCAGTGCGTACCGGTCTGCACATGACCGGGGCGCACCCACTTGGCCACGCGCTGCCCGAAGTCCTC
This sequence comes from Streptomyces sp. NPDC018833, assembly GCF_044390825.1. NCBI lineage: Bacteria > Bacillati > Actinomycetota > Actinomycetes > Kitasatosporales > Streptomycetaceae > Streptomyces > Streptomyces sp. NPDC018833. The sequence continues at coordinate 198,607 of NZ_JBIRZM010000009.1, forward strand.
GGCGGCGAACCCCTCGGCGGTCCGGACGACGTATCCCTCCTGCCGCGTGAGGTCGAGCCGCATCGTGCGCAGCGTCTTCTCGGCCCGCGCGTCGAACACGCCCCGCCACAGCACGCGCGGCACGGGGATGCCCAGATCGCGCAGGAACGGCACGGTCCGGTCCCAGTCGAGGCAACGGCCGCGGGCGTCCCACACGGAGAAGCCGTAGAAGTAGCCGTCCAGGTCGTCGTACGCGAGTGAGTGCCGGGCGTACATGTTCTCGCCGCACACCCGCCAGCCCGCGGGTATGGCGTGCCCGATCCGCCCGTGCAGCGCCTTGACCCAGGCCCGGGACGGATGGTGCGCCGAGTCCAGGGACCGGGCGTGCAGGCCGTCGGCGTACAGCGTGGTGTTCTCGCCGTCGAGCTTCTCGGTGACGACGACCTCGCGCCCGCACAGGCGCGACAGGTCGCTGACGCGCAGATCGTCCACACTCGCGCCGGGCGACCAGGGCAGGTGCGGCGTGCGCGGATAGTGCGTACGCATGGTGATCGATCCCCCGTCATGGCCGACTGCCCGGTCACTCTAGGTGTGCGGGGACGCGGCCTCCAGCGGATATTCCGACGGGCCACAGAGGATGCGACCGGGCCGCGAGCGAGGACGGCGCGAGGGCGCGCGAGGACGGCGCTGCGTCGCCCGCCCACGCGCGGTGACCGTATGGTCCGGATATGCCCGGGCCGGGGAGGCGGTGAGAATCTTGATCGCGCTGGGGCGGTGATCGGTTCCCGGTTCGAGTCCGGCCGTGGACGTCCACGGCCGTCACTGCTGCGTCTCGCCGCTGTGCGGGGAGGCGCTGGCCGCGTGCTCCGGCGGGCAGGTGGGCCTGGGGGACCGGGGCGACCGGCTCGGCGGAGCTCTGACCCGGCGGCACTTCCCGGTGATCGTGACGGTGGCCGCGGCCACCGGGGTGCGCAAAGGGCGACGCCGCGCGCGAGGGTGCCGGATCTGCCCGCCGCCCTGGCCGCACGTGCATGGTGGACCTGCTCGGCGGGCTACCGCTCGAGCCGGCCACAAGGCGCAGCGTGAGCGCCCGTTCGGGAGCGGGCCGAGGGAAGCGGAGGCCCTGGTGGAACGGGTCTTCCGCGCGCCGCGGTTTGACAGTCAACCCCCTCGGGGTAATCTCTTCGGCTCGATTGGCCAGGGGGCGGGACCGTGTGGCAGACTGTCCGGGTTGCTCGGTTGAGTACCGATGCTGCGCGCCTCCCGCCGGGAGGACCGGAAGCGAGTCCCACAGTACTCGTCGACCCCATGCGGGTCGGACGTACGGGAATCTTCCGGGAAGTGTCAGCGGGGTACCGGCCAGGCACTCGGCGGGAGCTCTTCTCCCGGTTCCGCGGTCTTCAGGCCCGCACCCCTTGGTTGGGAAATCCTTCGGGAGATCTTCGTAGAGGGAATGCGACACGCCCGACCGCGTGGGTCGGAGAAGAGGGCAGGACCCTCCGAGTACCAGAGCGTTTTCACTAGACAAAGGACTACTGAGTAGCCATGGCGGGACAGAAGATCCGCATCCGGCTCAAGGCCTACGACCACGAGGTCATCGACTCCTCGGCGAAGAAGATCGTCGAGACGGTGACCCGCACTGGTGCGTCGGTCGCGGGCCCGGTGCCGCTGCCCACTGAGAAGAACGTGTACTGCGTCATCAAGTCGCCGCACAAGTACAAGGACTCGCGCGAGCACTTCGAGATGCGCACGCACAAGCGCCTGATCGACATCCTCGACCCGACGCCCAAGACCGTTGACTCGCTGATGCGCCTGGACCTTCCGGCCGGCGTTGACATCGAGATCAAGCTCTGAGAGGCGCGGAAGAGATGGCTAAGCAGATCAAGGGCGTCCTGGGCGAGAAGCTCGGCATGACCCAGGTCTGGGACGAGAACAACCGTGTCGTCCCGGTGACCGTTGTCAAGGCCGGGCCCTGCGTCGTTACCCAGGTCCGCACGAACGACATCGACGGCTACGAGTCGGTCCAGATCGCCTTCGGCGAGATCGACCCGCGCAAGGTGAACAAGCCCCTCAAGGGCCACTTCGCCAAGGCCGACGTGACCCCCCGCCGTCACCTGGTGGAGCTCCGTACCCCTGACGCCAGCGAGTACACGCTGGGCCAGGAGATCACTGCCGAGGTGTTCGAGTCCGGCGTCAAGGTTGACGTCACGGGCAAGAGCAAGGGCAAGGGCTTCGCCGGTGTCATGAAGCGTCACAACTTCAAGGGCCTCGGCGCCGGTCACGGCACCCAGCGCAAGCACCGCTCTCCCGGCTCTATCGGTGGCTGTGCCACCCCGGGCCGTGTGTTCAAGGGCCTCCGCATGGCGGGCCGCATGGGCAACGAGCGGGTCACCACCCAGAACCTGACCGTTCACGCCGTTGACGCGGAGAAGGGTCTGCTGCTCATCAAGGGCGCAGTTCCCGGTCCGAACGGCGGCCTGGTCCTGGTCCGCACTGCGGCCAAGGGGGCCTGAGGACTATGAGCACCATTGACATTCTGTCGCCCGCCGGCGACAAGTCCGGGACCGTAGAGCTCCCGGCCGAGATCTTCGACGCCAAGGTCAGCATCCCGCTGATCCACCAGGTCGTCGTCGCGCAGCTGGCCGCCGCCCGTCAGGGCACGCACAAGGTCAAGACGCGTGGCGAGGTCCGTGGTGGTGGCAAGAAGCCCTACCGCCAGAAGGGCACCGGCCGCGCGCGCCAGGGTTCGACCCGTGCGCCGCAGTTCGCCGGCGGTGGCGTCGTCCACGGCCCCGTGCCGCGTGACTACTCGCAGCGGACCCCGAAGAAGATGAAGGCCGCCGCCCTGCGCGGTGCCCTCTCGGACCGGGCGCGTCACTCCCGTATCCATGTCGTCTCCGGCGTGGTCGAGGGTGAGGTCTCCACCAAGGCAGCGAAGACGCTGTTCGGCAAGATCAGTGAGCGCAAGAACCTGCTCCTGGTCGTCGACCGCGCCGACGAGGCCGCGTGGCTGTCCGCCCGCAACCTGCCCCAGGTCCACATCCTGGAGCCGGGCCAGCTGAACACGTACGACGTGCTCGTCTCCGACGACGTGGTCTTCACCCAGGCCGCCTTCGAGTCCTTCGTGTCCGGCCCCAAGGCCGCCAACGACACCGAAGGGAGCGAGGCCTGATGTCCGAGGCCACTATCACCAGCAAGACCTACTCGGACCCGCGCGACATTCTTGTCAAGCCGGTTGTTTCCGAGAAGAGCTACGCGCTGCTGGACGAGAACAAGTACACGTTCATCGTCGACCCGCGTGCCAACAAGACCCAGATCAAGCAGGCCGTCGAGGCGGTCTTCTCGGTCAAGGTCACCGGGGTCAACACGATCAACCGCCAGGGCAAGCGCAAGCGCACCCGCACCGGTTTCGGCAAGCGCGCCAACACCAAGCGCGCCATCGTGACCCTTGCTGAGGGCGACCGTATCGACATCTTCGGCGGCCCGACCTCCTGACGGAGGTCGAGTCGTCCGATATCGGACGAGGACTGAGAAATGGGTATCCGCAAGTACAAGCCGACGACTCCGGGCCGTCGTGGCTCCAGCGTCGCCGACTTCGTCGAGATCACGCGGTCCACGCCGGAGAAGTCGCTGGTCCGCCCCCTGCACAGCAAGGGCGGCCGTAACAACACCGGTCGTGTGACCGTCCGTCACCAGGGCGGTGGCCACAAGCGCGCCTACCGTCTGATCGACTTCCGTCGTCACGACAAGGACGGCGTGCCGGCCAAGGTCGCTCACATCGAGTACGACCCGAACCGCACCGCGCGCATCGCGCTCCTGCACTACGCAGACGGCGAGAAGCGCTACATCATCGCGCCGCGTGGCCTGAGCCAGGGCGACCGTGTCGAGAACGGCCCGGCCGCCGACATCAAGCCCGGCAACAACCTGGCGCTGCGCAACATCCCGGTCGGTACGACCATCCACGCCATCGAGCTGCGGCCCGGCGGCGGCGCGAAGTTCGCCCGCTCCGCGGGTGCCTCCGTGCAGCTGCTGGCGAAGGAGGGCCAGATGGCCCACCTCCGTATGCCGTCCGGCGAGATCCGCCTGGTCGACGTCCGCTGCCGCGCCACCATCGGCGAGGTCGGCAACGCCGAGCAGTCGAACATCAACTGGGGCAAGGCCGGCCGCAAGCGCTGGCTGGGCGTTCGCCCGACCGTTCGCGGTGTGGCGATGAACCCGGTTGACCACCCGCACGGTGGTGGTGAGGGCAAGACCTCCGGTGGTCGCCACCCGGTCTCCCCGTGGGGTCAGAAGGAGGGTCGTACTCGTTCTCCCAAGAAGGCGAGCAACAAGTACATCGTCCGCCGCCGCAAGACGAACAAGAAGCGCTAGGAGCGGGTTTAGATGCCGCGCAGTCTCAAGAAGGGGCCCTTCGTCGACGACCACCTGATCAAGAAGGTGGATTCGCAGAACGAAGCCGGCACCAAGAACGTCATCAAGACCTGGTCCCGTCGCTCGATGATCGTCCCGGCCATGCTCGGCCACACGATCGCGGTGCACAACGGCAAGACCCACGTCCCGGTGTTCGTCACCGAGTCCATGGTCGGCCACAAGCTCGGCGAGTTCTCGCCGACTCGCACCTTCCGCGGCCACGTCAAGGACGACCGGAAGTCGAAGCGCCGCTAAGCGCGGGGTGGAACGACTAATGACTTACACCGAAGGGACAACCATGGAAGCCAGGGCCCAGGCGCGGTACATCCGCGTCACGCCCATGAAGGCCCGCCGCGTGGTGGACCTCATCCGTGGCATGGACGCCACGGAGGCTCAGGCGGTCCTGCGTTTCGCCCCGCAGGCCGCGAGCGTGCCGGTCGGCAAGGTGCTGGACAGCGCCATTGCCAACGCCGCGCACAACTACGACCACACGGACGCCTCTTCGCTGTTCATCAGCGAGGCGTACGTGGACGAGGGCCCGACCCTGAAGCGGTTCCGTCCGCGTGCTCAGGGCCGTGCCTACCGGATCCGTAAGCGGACCAGCCACATCACCGTGGTCGTCAGCAGCAAGGAAGGAACCCGGTAATGGGCCAGAAGGTAAACCCGCACGGGTTCCGGCTCGGTATCACCACGGACTTCAAGTCCCGCTGGTACGCCGACAAGCTGTACAAGGACTACGTCAAGGAAGACGTCGCCATCCGTCGGATGATGACGTCCGGCATGGAGCGCGCCGGTATCTCGAAGGTTGAGATCGAGCGCACCCGTGACCGCGTGCGGGTGGACATCCACACCGCGCGTCCCGGCATCGTCATCGGCCGCCGTGGCGCCGAGGCCGACCGCATCCGCGGCGACCTCGAGAAGCTCACGGGCAAGCAGGTCCAGCTGAACATCCTCGAGGTCAAGAACCCCGAGGTCGACGCTCAGCTCGTGGCCCAGGCCGTTGCCGAGCAGCTGTCCTCCCGCGTCTCCTTCCGCCGCGCCATGCGTAAGAGCATGCAGTCGGCGATGAAGGCGGGCGCCAAGGGCATCAAGATCCAGTGTGGCGGCCGTCTCGGCGGCGCCGAGATGTCCCGCTCGGAGTTCTACCGCGAGGGCCGTGTGCCGCTGCACACGCTCCGCGCGAACGTCGAGTACGGCTTCTTCGAGGCCAAGACCACCTTCGGCCGCATCGGCGTGAAGGTCTGGATCTACAAGGGCGACGTCAAGAACATCGCCGAGGTCCGCGCCGAGAACGCTGCTGCCCGCGCCGGCAACCGCCCGGCCCGTGGCGGCGCCGACCGCCCGGCCCGTGGTGGCCGCGGTGGCGAGCGTGGCGGTCGCGGTCGCAAGCCGCAGCAGGCTGCTGCGGCCGAGGCCCCCAAGGCCGAGGCCGCTGCCGCCGCTCCGGCTGAGAGCACCGGAACGGAGGCCTGACCGAAATGCTGATCCCCCGTAGGGTCAAGCACCGCAAGCAGCACCACCCGAAGCGCAGCGGTATGTCCAAGGGTGGTACGCAGGTTGCGTTCGGCGAGTACGGCATCCAGGCCCTCACCCCGGCGTACGTGACCAACCGCCAGATCGAGGCGGCTCGTATCGCGATGACCCGCCACATCAAGCGTGGCGGCAAGGTCTGGATCAACATCTACCCGGACCGCCCGCTGACCAAGAAGCCCGCCGAGACCCGCATGGGTTCCGGTAAGGGTTCCCCTGAGTGGTGGGTCGCGAACGTCAAGCCCGGTCGGGTGATGTTCGAGCTGTCCTACCCGAACGAGAAGATTGCTCGTGAGGCGCTCACCCGCGCTGCTCACAAGCTTCCGATGAAGTGCCGCATCGTTCGGCGCGAGGCAGGTGAGGCGTGATGTCGGCCGGAACCAAGGCGTCCGAGCTGCGCGAGCTGGGCAACGAGGAGCTTCTTGCCAAGCTCCGCGAGGCCAAGGAAGAGCTGTTCAACCTCCGCTTCCAGGCGGCGACCGGCCAGCTCGAGAACCACGGCCGGCTGAAGGCCGTCCGCAAGGACATCGCCCGGATCTACACCCTGATGCGTGAGCGTGAGCTGGGCATCGAGACGGTGGAGAGCGCCTGATGAGCGAGAGCAACGTGACTGAGAACAAGGAAGCCCGCGGTTTCCGCAAGACCCGTGAGGGTCTGGTCGTCAGCGACAAGATGGACAAGACCGTCGTCGTCGCCGTCGAGGACCGCGTGAAGCACGCGCTGTACGGCAAGGTCATCCGCCGTACGAACAAGCTCAAGGCGCACGACGAGCAGAACGCCGCGGGCGTCGGCGACCGTGTCCTCCTCATGGAGACCCGGCCGCTGTCCGCGACGAAGCGCTGGCGCGTCGTCGAGATCCTCGAGAAGGCCAAGTAATTGCTTGAAGGGGTAACCCTTCGAGTTCGTTCCGCCAGGCTCGGTGGGGGCTTTCCCTCGTAAGAGGACGGCCCCCGCCGGGAACCGGCAGACAATCAGGAGATAGACGTGATCCAGCAGGAGTCGCGACTGCGTGTCGCCGACAACACTGGTGCCAAGGAAATCCTTTGCATCCGTGTTCTCGGTGGCTCCGGTCGCCGCTACGCGGGCATCGGTGACGTCATCGTCGCCACCGTCAAGGACGCGATCCCCGGTGGCAACGTGAAGAAGGGTGACGTCGTCAAGGCGGTCATCGTTCGCACCGTCAAGGAGCGCCGCCGCCAGGACGGCTCGTACATCCGCTTCGACGAGAACGCCGCCGTCATTCTGAAGAACGACGGCGACCCTCGCGGCACCCGTATCTTCGGCCCCGTGGGCCGTGAGCTGCGCGAGAAGAAGTTCATGAAGATCATCTCGCTCGCGCCGGAGGTGCTGTAAGCATGAAGATCAAGAAGGGCGACCTGGTACAGGTCATCACCGGTAAGGACAAGGGCAAGCAGGGCAAGGTCATTCAGGCCTTCCCCCGCGAGGACCGCGTCCTGGTCGAGGGTGTCAACCGGGTCAAGAAGCACACCAAGGCCGGCCAGACCGCTCGCGGTTCGCAGACCGGTGGCATCGTCACGACCGAGGCCCCCATCCACGTGAGCAATGTTCAGCTCGTCGTGGAGAAGGACGGCAACAAGGTCGTCACGCGCGTCGGTTACCGCTTCGACGAAGAGGGCAACAAGATCCGCGTTGCCAAGCGGACGGGTGAGGACATCTGATGGCTACCACCACCACTCCGCGTCTGAAGACGAAGTACCGCGAGGAGATCGCGGGCAAGCTGCGTGAGGAGTTCTCGTACGAGAACGTCATGCAGGTTCCCGGCCTCGTCAAGATCGTGGTCAACATGGGTGTGGGCGACGCCGCCCGCGACTCCAAGCTGATCGAGGGCGCCATCCGCGACCTCACCACGATCACCGGTCAGAAGCCGGCCGTCACCAAGGCCCGCAAGTCCATCGCGCAGTTCAAGCTGCGCGAGGGTCAGCCGATCGGTGCCCACGTCACGCTCCGTGGCGACCGCATGTGGGAGTTCCTGGACCGCACCCTGTCGCTCGCGCTCCCGCGCATCCGCGACTTCCGTGGTCTGTCCCCCAAGCAGTTCGACGGCCGTGGCAACTACACCTTCGGTCTCACGGAACAGGTCATGTTCCACGAGATCGACCAGGACAAGATCGACCGTGTCCGGGGTATGGACATCACCGTGGTCACCACGGCGACCAACGACGACGAGGGCCGTGCCCTCCTTCGTCACCTCGGCTTCCCGTTCAAGGAGGCATGAGCGAGATGGCGAAGAAGGCTCTGATTGCCAAGGCTGCTCGCAAGCCGAAGTTCGGTGTGCGCGCGTACACCCGCTGCCAGCGCTGCGGCCGCCCGCACTCCGTCTACCGCAAGTTCGGCCTGTGCCGCGTGTGCCTTCGTGAGATGGCTCACCGTGGCGAGCTGCCGGGCGTGACCAAGAGCTCCTGGTAATTCCCTACTTGGGAACACCGGAGTCTCTCGGTAAGTAAAGGGTCGGCGGTGGCCCACTCCTCCATGGCTTAGGCTAGGAGGGTTGGGCGTCCGCCGCCCCGACCGACTTACTACGCCGTAGGTCCCCGCACCGCACCCGTCCCGCCACTGAGTGGGGAGAGGGATGGCGCATACAGGAAACCCCGGCGAGAGAGGCCGAAGGCCAATTCATGACCATGACTGATCCGATCGCAGACATGCTTACGCGTCTGCGGAACGCGAACTCGGCATACCACGACTCCGTGTCGATGCCGCACAGCAAGATCAAGTCGCACATCGCGGAGATCCTCCAGCAGGAGGGTTTCATCACCGGCTGGAAGGTCGAGGACGCCGAGGTCGGCAAGAACCTCGTCCTGGACCTGAAGTTCGGCCCGAACCGTGAGCGTTCGATCGCCGGCATCAAGCGCATCTCCAAGCCGGGTCTGCGCGTTTACGCGAAGTCCACCAACCTGCCGAAGGTTCTCGGCGGCCTGGGCGTGGCGATCATCTCCACGTCCCACGGTCTCCTGACCGGCCAGCAGGCGCAGAAGAAGGGCGTGGGTGGGGAAGTCCTCGCCTACGTCTGGTAGTCGGGAACGGAGGAAAAGCTCATGTCGCGAATCGGCAAGCTCCCCATCCAGGTTCCCGCCGGTGTGGACGTCACCATCGATGGCCGCACGGTCACCGTGAAGGGTTCCAAGGGCACCCTCACGCACACCGTCGCCGCGCCGATCGAGATCGTCAAGGGTGAGGACGGCGTTCTGAACGTCACCCGCCCCAACGACGAGCGTCAGAACAAGGCCCTCCACGGCCTGTCCCGCACGCTGGTGGCGAACATGATCACCGGTGTGACCCAGGGATACACCAAGGCGCTCGAGATCAGCGGTGTCGGTTACCGCGTTGCCGCGAAGGGCTCCAACCTGGAGTTCCAGCTCGGCTACAGCCACCCGATCCTGGTGGAGGCGCCTGACGGCATCTCCTTCAAGGTCGAGTCGCCGACCAAGTTCTCGGTCGAGGGCATCGACAAGCAGAAGGTCGGCGAGGTCGCCGCGAACATCCGCAAGCTGCGCAAGCCCGACCCGTACAAGGCCAAGGGCGTCAAGTACGCGGGCGAGGTCATCCGCCGCAAGGTCGGAAAGGCGGGTAAGTAAGCCATGGCATACGGTGTGAAGATCGCTAAGGGCAAGGCCTACAAGGCTGCTGCCATCAAGCGCCGCCACATCCGCGTCCGCAAGAAGGTCTCGGGCACGGCCGAGCGTCCGCGCCTGGTCGTGACGCGCTCGAACCGCCACATGGTCGCCCAGGTCATCGACGACATCAAGGGTCACACCCTGGCGTCGGCGTCGACCCTGGACACCTCCATCCGGGGTGGCGAGGGCGACAAGTCCGCGCAGGCCAAGCAGGTCGGCGCCCTGGTCGCCGAGCGTGCCAAGGCCGCCGGCGTCGAGGCTGTCGTGTTCGACCGTGGTGGTAACCAGTACGCCGGGCGCATCGCCGCCCTGGCGGACGCCGCCCGCGAAGCCGGCCTGAAGTTCTGAGCCGGTTCCGTAGCTCAGCGGAAAACGAAGAGAGGTAATTCCAATGGCTGGACCCCAGCGCCGCGGAAGCGGTGCCGGTGGCGGCGAGCGGCGGGACCGGAAGGGCCGTGACGGCGGCGCAGCTGCCGCCGAGAAGACCGCGTACGTTGAGCGCGTTGTCGCGATCAACCGCGTCGCCAAGGTTGTGAAGGGTGGTCGTCGCTTCAGCTTCACCGCGCTGGTCGTGGTGGGCGATGGTGACGGCACCGTCGGCGTCGGTTACGGCAAGGCCAAGGAGGTGCCGGCCGCCATCGCCAAGGGTGTTGAGGAGGCCAAGAAGCACTTCTTCAAGGTCCCCCGTATCCAGGGCACCATCCCGCACCCGATCCAGGGCGAGAAGGCTGCCGGCGTCGTTCTGCTCAAGCCGGCTTCCCCCGGTACCGGTGTTATCGCCGGTGGCCCGGTGCGTGCCGTGCTCGAGTGCGCGGGCGTGCACGACATCCTGTCGAAGTCGCTCGGCTCGGACAACGCGATCAACATCGTGCACGCGACCGTGGCGGCCCTGAAGGGCCTGCAGCGTCCCGAGGAGATCGCGGCCCGCCGCGGTCTGCCGCTCGAGGACGTCGCTCCCGCGGCTCTGCTGCGTGCGCGTGCGGGAGCGGGTGCGTAATGGCTCGCCTCAAGATCACGCAGACGAAGTCGTACATCGGCAGCAAGCAGAACCACCGCGACACGCTGCGTTCGCTTGGCCTCAAGCGGGTCAACGACGTGGTTGTCAAGGAGGACCGCCCCGAGTTCCGCGGCATGGTGCACACCGTCCGCCACCTCGTGACGGTCGAGGAGGTCGACTGACATGGCGGAGCAGAACCCGCTGAAGGTCCACAACCTCCGTCCCGCCCCCGGTGCCAAGACCGCCAAGACCCGTGTCGGTCGTGGTGAGGCGTCGAAGGGTAAGACGGCTGGTCGTGGTACCAAGGGCACCAAGGCCCGTTACCAGGTTCCGCAGCGCTTCGAGGGCGGGCAGATGCCCCTCCACATGCGCCTGCCGAAGCTCAAGGGCTTCAAGAACCCGTTCCGCACCGAGTACCAGGTCGTGAACCTGGACAAGCTCGCGGCCCTGTACCCGCAGGGTGGCGAGGTCACCGTCGCCGACCTGGTCGACAAGGGTGCCGTGCGCAAGAACAGCCTCGTCAAGGTCCTCGGCCAGGGCGAGATCTCCGTGGCGCTGCAGGTGACGGTCGACGCCGTCTCCGGCTCCGCCAAGGAGAAGATCGCCGCTGCCGGCGGCACCGTCACCGAGCTCGTCTGAGCAGCGGCTGACAGGTCTTTCAAGAAGCCTGGCCGGTATCCCTTCGGGGGTACCGGCCAGGCTTCTTTGCTGGCAACACATGGCATGGACGTCGGGGGCAGGCCGGGACTGTCGCCTTTTTTACGCCGCCTTCCCGGGCGATGCGGTAATTGCTGAGGCCGTTTGACAGGGGAGCCGAGGACTTATTCCCCCGAGGAGAGCGTTCGAGAAACCGGGCGCGGTATGTTGCGAGTTCTTCTGTGATGGTCCGCGGGAAATAGGTGAATCCCGCCAAGCAGCGGGGGCGGTCTTCGCGCGCGATGAACCGACACCCGGGGCCGGTGTTCTCCAGCTCTGCCCAGACGGGTCGTTCATCATGTGGCCTGGTCGAAGGTCCCAGGAGCACGGCGTCGGGCCGGTCGGCGTCCTGACTGGCGGCTGCACTGTCGATGTATTCGAGCGTTCCAATGATGTGCGGGAATCTCATCGGTGATGAGAACGCCCGCCTTGTTGCTTGTCCGCATTTGATGCTCTGGACGTGAGTGATCGACACTGATCCGAGATGAAAATCTCGTAGTCAATACTATTGAGGGCGGTATCTAAGGTTCCGCTTTCCCGGACTTTTGCATGCGCAACAAGAGGGGAGTCGCGATCCACTGTCATGCCGTGAGGAGTGAGAGTGGACCCTGGCTGCCGGCGCACGCCTCAGTCGCCGCCTCCGTCCGCGTACGGCGTGGTCACGAGCCCTGCCCGTTCCTTCCGCACGGCGACTCCGTCGGTCTGCCTCGCGGCATAGGACCTGCCTCACGGCATAGGAGGGGATGCCGGGGAGGATGCCGGGGAACCGGCCAGGGTGACCGATCCGGGGGCCTCAGGGATGGAGGTGACGGATCCGGTGGGTCCGGGACGGCGACTGGACGATGGCGATGGTGCCACGGCGGGCAGTCTCGTAGCCAGAGAGGGCCTCGGTCCCGGCGTGTGCCGTTCTCCCGCACCGTGTCGAGCTTGCCGCCCGCAGATCACGGCGGCCGCCATCGCAGTGGCGGTACCGGCAGCGCGGATCCGGTCCTGGAGCCGTCCCCGACTCGCCGGGAACCCGACGGTCCGGTCTTTGGCGGAGATCCACTGCTGTCATGGCTTCCTTCGTCGGGGCAGGCACCCGGCGAAAGCCGTACGCTCCGGGACATTGGGGTGGGCCGACCGCGGCAGGCCGACGGGGGGTATCGCCCGGAAGTTTCATGCTTGCCTACTACCCGGGTAAGGTAGCCGTGCTCATCTGTCGGTGGTCTGTGCCCATCGTAAGAATGCCCTGTTGCAAGTAACCCTGATTCTTTCCGACCGTTACCTCTCGCGCGCAACGCGGGGGTCGCAGGAGGCACCGTGCTCACCGCGTTCGCCCGGGCGTTCAAGACGCCCGACCTGCGCAAGAAATTGCTCTTCACCCTCGCCATGATCGTGTTGTACCGGCTTGGGGCTCACATCCCGATTCCCGGTGTCGACTACCAGAGCGTGCAGATTTGTGTTGATCAGACCGCGAAGAGCAACAACCTCCTCGGCCTGGCCAACCTGTTCAGCGGCGGTGCGCTGCTGCAGATCACGGTGTTTGCGCTCGGCATCATGCCGTACATCACAGCGAGCATCATCCTGCAGCTGCTGACGGTGGTCATCCCCCGGCTGGAGGCCCTCAAGAAGGAGGGTCAGTCCGGCACGGCGAAGATCACTCAGTACACGCGGTATCTCACGGTCGCTCTCGCGGTGCTCCAGGGCACCGGTCTGGTCGCCACCGCGCGCAGCGGCGCGCTGTTCCAGGGCTGCGCCTCGGCCGACGCAATCGTTCCGGATAAGTCGATCTTCGTTATCGTCACCATGGTGATCACCATGACCGCGGGCACTGCGGCGGTCATGTGGCTGGGTGAGCTCATCACCGACCGCGGTATCGGCAACGGCATGTCCATCCTGATGTTCATCTCGATCGCCGCCGGCTTCCCCGGAGCCCTGTGGGCCATCAAGCAGCAGGGCAAGCTCGCCGACGGCTGGATCGAGTTCGCCGTGGTCATGCTGGTCGGCTTCGTGATGGTCGGCCTGGTGGTCTTCGTGGAGCAGGCGCAGCGTCGAATTCCGGTCCAGTACGCGAAGCGGATGATCGGCCGCAGGTCCTATGGCGGTACGTCGACCTACATCCCGCTGAAGGTCAATCAGGCCGGCGTCATCCCTGTGATCTTCGCCTCCTCGCTGCTCTACATCCCGACGCTCGTGGTCCAATTCAGTGCAGGCGGAGGCAGCTCCGCCTGGGGATCCTGGATCCAACAGCACTTCGTCGACGGCAAACCGTTCTACGTTGCCACGTACTTCCTGTTGATCGTGTTCTTCGCCTTCTTCTATGTGGCGATCTCGTTCAACTCCGACGAAGTCGCTGACAACATGAAGAAGTATGGTGGCTTCATCCCGGGTATCCGGGCTGGTCGTCCTACTGCCGAGTACCTGAGCTACGTGCTCAACAGGATCACTTGGCCGGGCTCGCTGTACCTGGGTCTGATCGCTCTTGTCCCGACGATGGCGTTGGCAGGCTTCGGCGCGAACCAGAACTTCCCGTTCGGCGGGACGAGCATCCTCATCATCGTGGGTGTGGGTCTGGAGACCGTGAAGCAGATCGAGAGCCAGCTCCAGCAGCGCAATTACGAAGGGTTCCTCCGCTGATGCGAATCGTCCTTGTCGGACCGCCCGGTGCCGGGAAGGGAACGCAGGCCGCGTACCTTGCCAAGAACCTGTCGATCCCGCACATCTCCACGGGCGACCTCTTCCGCGCCAACATCTCCCAGGGCACGGAGCTGGGCAAGCAGGCCAAGGCGTACATGGACGCCGGCAACCTGGTCCCGGACGAGGTGACCATCGGAATGGCCAAGGACCGCATGGCCCAGCCCGACGCCGCGAACGGCTTCCTGCTGGACGGCTTCCCGCGCAACGTGGGCCAGGCCGAGGCGCTGGACGAGATGCTCCGGGGCGAGGGCGCCGGGCTCGACGCCGTCCTCGACCTCGAGGTTCCCGAGGACGAGGTCGTCAAGCGGATCGCCGGGCGCCGTGTGTGCCGCAACAACAGTGCGCACGTCTTCCACGTCACCTACACCCCGCCGAAGGCCGAGGGCGTCTGCGACGAGTGCGGCGGCGAGCTGTACCAGCGCGACGACGACTCCGAGGACACCGTGCGCAAGCGGCTCGAGGTCTACCACACGCAGACCGAGCCGATCATCGACTACTACAAGGCCCAGGGCCTGGTGGTCACCATCCCCGCGCTGGGCAAGGTGAGCGACGTCACCGCCCGGGCGATGGAGGCCCTGCAGCAGGACAAGGCCGCCCAGGCCTGATCCGGACAGTCTTGTGTACGGCCGCGGTGTCCGACGGACGCCGCGGCCGTATTGTTGATGAGCCCCCTGATTCCCCGCCGAGAAAGGCACCCGCCGCAATGGTGCAGATCAAGACCCCCGAGCAGATCGCGAAGATGCGCGAGGCGGGGCTGGTCGTCGCCGCCATCCATGCGGCGACCCGCGAGGCCGCGGTGCCGGGCGCCACGACCCGGGATCTGGACGAGGTCGCGCGCAAGGTGATCGCCGACCACGGCGCCAAGTCGAACTTCCTCGGGTACGGCGGCTTCCCCGCGACGATCTGCACCTCCGTGAACGAGGTCGTCGTCCACGGCATCCCCGACGACAAGACCGTCCTGAAGGACGGCGACATCATCTCCATCGACTGCGGCGCCATCGTCGACGGCTGGCACGGCGACGCCGCGTACACGGCGTTCGTGGGCAGCGGTCACGCTCCGGAGCTCATCGAGCTGTCCCGGGTGACCGAGGAGTCGATGTGGGCCGGCATCGCCGCCATGAAGAACGGCAACCGCCTCGTGGACATCTCCCGCGCCATCGAGACGTACATCCGCCGTCAGCCCCGCCCCGCGACCGGGAAGTACGGGATCATCGAGGAGTACGGCGGCCACGGCATCGGCACCGAGATGCACATGGACCCGCATCTGCTGAACTACGTCTCCCGCAAGCGCGGCCGCGGCCCCAAGCTGGTGCCCGGCTTCTGCCTCGCGATCGAGCCGATGGTGTCCCTCGGTACGCCGCTGACCGATGTGCTCGAGGACGACTGGACGGTCGTCACGACCGACGGCACCTGGTCCTCGCACTGGGAGCATTCCGTGGCGCTCACCGAAGAGGGCCCGCTGGTGCTGACCGCCCCCGACGGCGGCAAGGCGAAGCTGGCCGAACTGGGCATCACGGCAGCGCCGGACCCCTTGGCCTGACGGCCGGACCCCTTGGCCTGACGGCCGGCCCTCTGGCCTGACGACCGGATCCTTTCCTTCCCCTCGGCCTGCCCCCGGGTAGCGACCGAGGCCGATCGGCCGTGCCCCGCCCCTGAGCAGGGCTTAATGATCTTCTGGGGTGGGCAGACTTGCCGGATTCGTCTTTTCGAAGGCCCTGACGTAGACTGATGCGTCGGCTCTCGTGTACCCGTGTGTCCGCACCCGGGGAGGAGAGTCGATCAAGGTAGCCGATTCGAAAGGCGAAGCGTGGCCAAGAAGCAAGGTGCCATCGAAATCGAGGGCACCGTGATCGAGTCCCTCCCGAACGCCATGTTCAAGGTGGAGCTCCAGAACGGTCACAAGGTCCTCGCGCACATCTCCGGCAAGATGCGGATGCACTACATCCGTATCCTTCCGGACGACCGGGTCGTGGTGGAGCTCTCTCCGTACGACCTGACGCGTGGGCGGATCGTCTACCGCTACAAGTAGATCTTGTCGCACCCCCTTCCGTGGGGTGTCGGCACTGACCCGGAGAACCTCACATCCCATGAAGGTCAAGCCGAGCGTCAAGAAGATCTGCGACAAGTGCAAGGTGATCCGCCGTCACGGCCGGGTCATGGTCATCTGCGACAACCTGCGCCACAAGCAGCGCCAGGGCTGACGCACGCCGACCTGCACCTCGCAGTTCTTCGCGCGACGTAAGAATTCGTACATACGCAGTGCCCGTCCAAGCCACTGGGCTGACGACACCTCCGGCGGGGGCCGGGGACCCGGACGTACCACCTCTCGATCCGAGAGGTCGGCGGTCGGGAGCGGTACTGCGGAAGACCCCCGAACACACAGGAGCCATTGAATGGCACGCGTTTCCGGTGTTGACATCCCGCGCGACAAGCGTGTGGAGGTCGCACTCACCTACGTCTTCGGTATCGGCCGCACCCAGTCGAAGGCGACTCTCGCCGCGACCGGTGTGAACCCGAACACCCGCGTTCGTGACCTGGCCGAAGAGGACCTGGTCAAGATCCGCGAGTACGTGGACGTCAACCTCAAGACCGAGGGTGACCTCCGTCGCGAGATCCAGGCCGACATCCGCCGCAAGGTCGAGATCGGCTGCTACCAGGGTCTGCGCCACCGTCGCGGTCTGCCGGTCCACGGTCAGCGCACCAGCACGAACGCCCGTACCCGCAAGGGCCCGCGTCGCGCAATCGCCGGCAAGAAGAAGCCGGGCAAGAAGTAGTCCGCAGCGGACACTGCGGTATCCGGGGGCGACCCCCGGACCCCCGCGTTCCCACGGTCTTCGCTGTAGGACCGACCACCTCCCGTAGGAGATAAGACATGCCCCCCAAGGGACGTCAGGGCGCTGCCAAGAAGGTGCGCCGCAAGGAAAAGAAGAACGTCGCTCACGGCCACGCGCACATCAAGAGCACGTTCAACAACACGATCGTGTCCATCACGGACCCGACCGGCAACGTGATCTCGTGGGCCTCCGCGGGCCACGTCGGCTTCAAGGGCTCGCGCAAGTCCACCCCCTTCGCCGCGCAGATGGCCGCCGAGTCGGCCGCACGCCGCGCGCAGGAGCACGGCATGCGCAAGGTCGACGTCTTCGTCAAGGGTCCCGGCTCCGGCCGTGAGACCGCGATCCGCTCCCTCCAGGCCACCGGCCTCGAGGTCGGCTCGATCCAGGACGTCACCCCCACGCCGCACAACGGCTGCCGTCCCCCCAAGCGTCGTCGCGTCTGACGTCCGCTTGACCTGAGTGTCCGGGCGGTACGACCCCTTCGGGTCGTATCGCCCGTACCCTTGCTGTAACAGCACCGGGCTCCGCCCGGTGGCAGAGGACGTCAAATAGCGGGCGTCCACGACTGAAGGAACACCACCATGCTGATCGCTCAGCGCCCCTCGCTGACCGAAGAGGTTGTCGACGAGTACCGCTCGCGGTTCGTCATCGAGCCGCTGGAGCCGGGCTTCGGCTACACGCTCGGCAACAGCCTCCGTCGCACGCTCCTCTCCTCGATCCCGGGTGCGGCTGTCACGTCCATCCGCATCGACGGTGTCCTGCACGAGTTCACCACCGTGCCGGGCGTCAAGGAGGACGTCACCGACCTCATCCTGAACATCAAGCAGCTGGTCGTCTCCTCGGAGCACGACGAGCCGGTCGTGATGTACCTGCGCAAGCAGGGCCCCGGCCTGGTCACCGCTGCCGACATCGCCCCGCCGGCCGGTGTCGAGGTGCACAACCCCGACCTGGTGCTCGCCACGCTGAACGGCAAGGGCAAGCTGGAGATGGAGCTGACCGTCGAGCGCGGTCGCGGCTACGTCTCCGCCGTGCAGAACAAGCAGGTGGGCCAGGAGATCGGCCGGATCCCGGTCGACTCCATCTACTCGCCGGTGCTCAAGGTCACCTACAAGGTCGAGGCGACCCGAGTCGAGCAGCGCACCGACTTCGACAAGCTGATCGTCGACGTCGAGACCAAGCAGGCCATGCGCCCGCGTGACGCCATGGCGTCCGCCGGTAAGACCCTGGTCGAGCTGTTCGGTCTGGCCCGCGAGCTCAACATCGACGCCGAGGGCATCGACATGGGCCCGTCCCCCACGGACGCCGCCCTCGCCGCCGATCTGGCGCTGCCGATCGAGGAGCTCGAGCTCACCGTTCGTTCGTACAACTGCCTCAAGCGTGAGGGCATCCACTCCGTGGGTGAGCTCGTGGCGCGCTCCGAGGCCGACCTGCTCGACATCCGCAACTTCGGTGCGAAGTCGATCGACGAGGTCAAGGCGAAGCTGGCCGGCATGGGCCTGGCCCTGAAGGACAGCCCGCCCGGATTCGACCCGACCGCCGCCGCCGACGCCTTCGGCGCCGACGACGACGCGGACGCCGGGTTCGTCGAGACCGAGCAGTACTGAGAAGGCTTGCGGGGAGCCCAGGCTCCCCGCACACCCTCCGGCGACCGTTTGGAGGGAACTGACACCGGTACCTGACACGGCCGGTGCAGATCACAAGGAGAAACCCCATGCCGCGTCCCACCAAGGGAGCCCGTTTCGGTGGCAGCGCCGCTCACGAGAAGCTGCTTCTCGCGAACCTGGCGAAGTCGCTGTTCGAGCACGGCCGCATCACCACGACCGAGGCCAAGGCCCGCCGCCTGCGTCCGGTCGCCGAGCGCCTGATCACCAAGGCGAAGAAGGGCGACATCCACAACCGTCGCCTGGTGCTGCAGACGATCACGGACAAGGGCATCGTGCACACGCTCTTCACCGAGATCGCTCCGCGTTACGCCGAGCGTCCGGGTGGCTACACCCGTATCACCAAGATCGGCAACCGTCGTGGCGACAACGCCCCGATGGCTGTGATCGAGCTGGTCGAGGGTGAGATTGCCAAGAAGGCGACCGTCGCCGAGGCCGAGGCCGCCGCCAAGCGTGCGGTCAAGGAGGCCGAGGAGGCCAAGGTCGAGAAGACCGAGGCCGACGAGGCCGCCGAGGCTCCGGCCGAGGAGACCAAGGAGGCCTGAGCCGCGCTTCGTGGCAAGAGGTCTTCGGACGGGCCCGCTCCCCACCTGGGGGGCGGGCCCGTTCAGCAGATAAGGATGGATCGCGTGAGCGACGAGGTGGAGCCCGGTTTCGTCCGGGTACGGCTGGACCTTTCGTACGACGGCAAGGACTTCTCCGGCTGGGCCAAGCAGGCCCGCGGGCAGCGGACCGTGCAGGGCGAGATCGAGGACGCGCTGCGTACGGTGACGCGCTCGCGGGCGACGTACGAGCTGACGGTCGCCGGGCGGACGGACGCCGGGGTGCACGCGCGCGGGCAGGTGGCGCACGTGGACCTGCCCGAGGAGCTCTGGGCCGAGCACCGGGACAAGCTCCTGAAGCGGCTGGCGGGCCGGCTGTCGCGGGACGTGCGAATCTGGAGCGCGGCCGAGGCGCCGGCGGGGTTCAACGCGCGGTTCTCGGCGATCTGGCGCCGCTACGCGTACCGCGTGACCGACAACCCCGGCGGTGTCGATCCGCTGCTGCGCGGCCATGTCCTGTGGCACGACTGGCCCTTGGACGTCGACGCGATGAACGCCGCGGCCGCGAGACTGCTCGGGGAACACGACTTCGCCGCGTACTGCAAGAGGCGCGACGGGGCGACGACCATCCGTACCCTGCAGCAGCTGTCCTGGGAGCGGGACGCGTCCGGGGTCCTCACCGCGACCGTGAAGGCCGATGCCTTCTGCCACAACATGGTGCGTTCGCTCGTCGGCGCGCTGCTGTTCGTGGGCGACGGCCACCGGCCGGTGGAATGGCCGGCGAAGGTGCTCTCGGCGGGCGTGCGGGACTCGGCGGTGCACGTCGTACGCCCGCACGGGCTGACGCTCGAGGAAGTGGGCTACCCCGCCGACGAGTTGCTGGCCGCCCGGAACAGGGAGGCCCGCAACAGGCGCTCCCTGCCGACCGGTTCGCTACCGGGCGGGTGCGGTGGCTGCGGCTGAACGAGCGGCCGCTGCTCAGTCGTTCGCCCACGTCGTGAGGAGGCCAGAGAGGGCATCCGTCGCCTTCTCGGACTCGGGGCCGTCGTCCCGGGCGTCGCGGGCCAGCTCCACGTGGACGAAGGTGGCGTGCTGGCGCTGTGCCGCCTTGCCCTGGACGTTCGTGGCGCCTTCCAGGGGGCAGCGCGCCGACCAGGCCCGGCAGACACGCATCCCATCGGCCTCCATGCGGTCGGCCAGGGCGGCGACCTCGCCGGGCGCGCTCTCCACAGCGCCGGTGGAGACCACTGCGTCGTAGGGGCGCTTGTCGGAGTCGCCGAAGCCGTGCAGCTGGACGCCGGGTACCCCGCGCTTCTGCAGCTCCAGGACGATGGCGTGGAAGGCGCTGTCCTCGCGGTGGGCGACGTCGGCGGCGTCGTCGCGACCGGCCCGGCGGTGGGCACCGGCCAGGACCAGCGCTCCGCCGGGGTTGTCCTCCAGCAGCCGCACGCCGAGTTCCTCGGTGTCCCGGTCGGACACGGGGTGCGGTACCTGCGAGTTCCAGCGGAGGCGGGCGTCCGCGGTCACGTACAGCCGACCCCAGTGCTCGCTGTCACCCCGCCCGGTGGCGGCGACCTCGTCGTAGCGGCGGCCGGACGCGGTGTCGGTGAGCCGGGTGACGCCGAGGCCGACCGGCGCCAGCAGCCTCTCGGCCTCTCGCGCGTCGCCCTCCAGGAGCAGTCCGACGCCCCGGGCCAACTGCTCGCGCTCTGCGTCGTCGGGTGGTGTGTAGGGGTCGCCGGGCTCGAGCTCGGCCGTGTACGTGAGGATCCTGCTGCGCAGGTCCACCAGCTCCCGGGCTTTCGGGACCGAGACCTCCGCAGCCTCGTGCGACGTCGACTGGCAGCCGAGCAGCACGAGGACCAAACCTGCAAGCCCAAGAATGTGCAGGAAAAGTGATTGTCTTGTGATCGTAAACCCGGCGGTGGCTGTAGAGGGCGTGTGACCATTAGTCAGTGACATTTCGTAAGTCTCTCCGTATCGGTCGTGCACTGGCGATTCCGGCGGCAATCGCCGTACTGACCGCTGGTTGTACCTCGGGCCCCTCGGAGCCGAAGAGCAGGCCGGGTGGCCGCGTGTTCACCGTCGCAGCCGCGGGTGATGTGCTCATCCACCCCGAGCTGGTGGAGCAGGCGGCCAAGGATGCCGAGGAGACCGGTGAGGGGGAGGCAGGACTGGACTTCGGGCCGCTGCTCGCCGGGGTGAAGCCGGTCATCAGTAAAGCCGATCTGGCGATCTGTCACATGGAGACTCCCGTCGGGAGGCCCAAGGGCCCCTTCGAGGGATACCCGGAGTTTCTGGTTCCGCCGCAGATCCTGACATCCCTCAAGGATGTGGGTTACGACACCTGCTCGACGGCCTCCAACCACACCTACGACCACGGTCTGAAGGCCGTACGGCGCACACTGAACGCCATGGACGAGGTGGGGCTCGGTCACACCGGCTCGGCGCGGACGCCCGAGGAAGCAGAGCAGATCAACATCCGGCACGTCAAAGGCGTCAAGGTTGCCCACCTCTCCTACTCCTGGGAGTCCTTCCTCAACCCCACGCCCAACAAGGAGCGCTGGGCGTTCAACCGGATCAGCACGGACGGGATCAAGAAGACCGAGGCCCGGGCCCGGAAGCAGGGCGCCGAGGTGGTCATCCTCTCGGTCCACTGGGGTCTCGAGCACTACAACGAACCGAGCGTCCCGCAGCTCCAGTTGGCGGAGCGGATCACCCAGGAGACCGGGATCGACCTCGTGATCGGGCACCACGCCCACGTGGTGCAGCCGATCCAGAAGCTGAACGGCACCTGGATCGCATACAGCCTCGGCAACCAGGTGGCCCGGCACTCCTCGCCGACGGGGCTCACCGAGGAGGGGGCGATCGGCTGGTTCGAGTTCCGGGAGACGGCCGATGGTTGGGACGTCACCGCCCGCTACCGCACCACGCTGGTGGACATCCCGCCGGAGGTGGAGCCCGGTGAGGAGCTGCCCGAGGGCGCGGTCGAGGACCACCGGTTGGTCGACGTGAAGCAGGTGCTCGACAACCCGGGCGAGCTGTCCGAGGCCCGGCTGGCCCGCTACCGGCTGGCGGCCGACCGCACGCGTGGCTTCCTCTACAACCGGGGCGCTCCAGGCGGCGACGGCCTGGATGAACTCTCGCTCGGGACGTGAGCGACAGCACAGCTCGTTCCGCGCCGGGGGCACAACCTCGGCAGCTCCGAGAAGTCTTGTCAGTGACGGCGTTGTAAGGCGGCGGTGGTTCCTTCGGGCGCTGCGCACGCGTAGAAAGCACAGGGGAAGAACACCGGTGACCACGAGCCATGCCGCGAATTCCGTGCGGGGAGGGCGGCGGCGCAACCGCAGACGGGCGGACATGCCGCTCCTGGGCGGCATCCGTCCACCGATCGCGGTGCTGTGCGTGCTGATCCTCGCACTGGCCGGCCTCACCGCGAAGGTGCTCGGCCCCGGCGGCGAACCGGTCGTGCCGAAGGCGGTGCTCTCCTCGCAGCAGCACTTCGCGGAGGACGGCGCCATTGCCCTGCGTGCCTCGATCGACGAGCGGGTCACCGACCTCAACCGCACTGCCGCCGCGCTGAATGCGGGTGCCCCGGCGGAACCGGAGCGCGTCCTGTCCGACTTGGGAAGGACGTACCAGAAGTGGACCGGCACCACCGTGCTGGACCTGGAGAGCGGTAAGGTCCTTGCCGCACGCGGTGAGAAGATCCCTCTCGCCTGGCTGGACAAGGACGTCCTCACCGGTGACCAGGCCCTCATCCCCCGCATGGTGCGGCTGGAGACCGGTGACGTCCGCCTGATGACGATGGCGGTCCTGGACCGGAAGGACCGGCCGCAGCAGCTACTGGTCGCGTCCAACAGTCTGTCCGTGCCCGCCATCAACCTCGGCCCCTTCCGCACCATGGCGGTCGTCGCCCGGGACGGGGAGGTCCTTGCCACGGCCGGTTTCGAGCAGGCCGAAGCGCTCAACTCGGACCAGGAACGCAAGGAACTCCTGTTCCTGCAGAAGCAGATGACCCAGCTGTCCGGCCAGGCGGCGGAACAGACCGAGCAGCACCCCGTCAACGCCAAGGAGCCCGGCTCCCGGGGCTACCCAGGCGTCAGCGGCACCCTCGTGGGCGATGACTACAACGGCCGTCTGGCCACTGCCGGTTACGCCTCACTTGCCTCCTCCGATCCGGAGGAGAAGCAGAGCGTCGCTGCAGGACTCGGGCTGACGGTGGTGGCCATGCTCCCCGTCGTCCAGCAGCAGGCCGGTGAGCAGGACCGGGAGCTCTACGGGTTGGTGGCGGCCGGCGCCCTGGTGGTGCTCGGGCTGCTGGCCGCGGCCGTGCTGTGGGCGACCGTGCAGCGGCCGCTGCTGCGGCTGTTCCTGGAGTCCCGTCGGCTCGTCCGGGGGGATCTGACCCGCCCTGTCTCGGTGCCCCGCTGGGGAGAAGCCGCCCGGATCGGCTTCGCCCTGGAACGGTTGCGCGAGCAGCTGCGCGGCGCGGGACGCGCGGGAGACGACTCCGACGCCCCCCACGGCGGCAGGAGCCGGTTCGGGACACGTGGACCGCTCGTGCTGACGGCCGCTCTGCTCTTGCTGTGGTGCGTGCCCGTCGGTCTGCTGCTGAACCGTACGGACGACTCGGTCAGTGTGCCGACCACCATGGTCAACGACCAGCGCGACCGCACCGATCTGGTCGCCGACCGGGTCCGCCGGGCGCTGAACGAGGCCCACGCCGACCTCGTCTCCACCTCCCGCCTGATAGACGCGGACGACCCCGCAGCCACGACCGGCCTGCTCCAGGACGCCCTGGGCAAGCACTCCCGCTACGCGGCCCTGTACGTAGTCGACGAGAGCGGCGACGTCGTCGCCCGGGCCGGCAGCGACCAGCACGCCTGGAGCGACGGCGAGGACCTGCCCCTGGTCCGCGTGTCCGGCAAGGGCGAGAAGAAGCCGGTGATCCAGGCCGGCGCGCCCGTGCCGAAGCACAAGGGCACGACCCTCGTCGGCGAGATACGGGTGGAGTTCCTGAACTCGCTGCTGAAGCGGCCCGGCCTCGGCGAGGTGCGCGTCGTGAACGCCGACGCGGAGACCCTCGCCGCCAGTGACGGCTTCCTGGCCTTCGAGGAACTGCCGAACGAGGACCTTCCCGACCTGGTCCGGGCCGCCGGCGTGCAGGCCGGCGCCGGCCCCGTCGAGAACGGCTTGCTCATCCGCGAAGGAGGCAGCGTCAGCGTCGCCGCGGCAGCCCCGTTTTCCGGCGGGGGTATCGCGGCCGACATCGGCTGGACGGTCGTCAGCTGGCAGAACGCCGAGCGCTTCCAGATCACCCCGTACGAGCGCGAGGACCGCAGCGTGCTCGCCGGGATGCTCGGGCTGGCCGCGATCGTCGTCTGCCTGGGCTGGGTCTACCTGGTCGTCTCACGGCCATTGCGGGCCCTTGCCGCCAGCGCCGCGAAGCTCGCCGATGGCGACCTCAAGACCGTGTTGTACCCCCGTTACCAGGACGAAGTGGGTGCCGTCGTGCGCAGTCTCGAACTGCTCCGCCAGCAGTTGCAGGCCGGCAGACAGAACCAGGCACGCCGGTCTGCCGAGCCCCGGCTCGGCGCCGGAGGAAGGTGACCCGCTGTGCTCTACCTCTACTTCGTCCTGCTGTTCGGCGGGGTGTTCCTGCTCGTGGCAGGCATCGTTGAACAGCGCAGGCACTACGCCGCCCTGCACTCCATCCCCTCGCGGGTGCTCGTCAACGGCATCCGCGGCAAGTCCTCCATAACCCGACTCTGCGCGGGCGCCCTGCGCGGCGGCGGTCTGGTCACCGTCGCGAAGACGACGGGGACGGCCGCGCGCTTCATCCACCCCGACGCGACCGAGGAGCCGGTCTACCGCAAGTTCGGCATCGCCAACGTGGTGGAGCAGATAGGCATCGTGCGCCGGGCCGCCACCTACCGCCCCGACGCTCTCGTCATCGAGTGCATGGCCGTCATGCCGGCGCTGCAGGAGGTGAACCAGAGCAAGCTCATCCGTTCCACGATCGGTGTGCTGTGCAACGTGCGCGAGGACCACCTCGCCGAGATGGGCCCCACCCTGGACGACGTGGCCCGGTCGCTGTGTCGCTCGATGCCGGAGAACGGCATCTGCGTCACCGCGGAGAAGGAGCGCTTCCACATCCTCCAGGAGGAGGCGGACGCTCGTGACTGCAAGCTGATCTACGCCGACCCGGAGTCGGTCACCGACGCGGAACTGCGCGGCTTCAGCTGGTTCACCTTCAAGGAGAACGTCGCGATCGCCCTGGTCGTGGCGGAACTCCTCGGCGTGAAGCGGCAAGTCGCCCTGGAGGGCATGTACGACGCCCCGCCGGATCCGGGTGTCCTCTCCGTGGAGCGCTATGTCACGCCCGAGGGCAAGCGACTTGCCTTCGCCAACGTCTTCGCGGCGAACGACCCCGAGTCCACCCTGATGAACATCAACCAGCTACTCGACCTCGGGGCCATCAGCCGCCCGCTGAACGTTGTGATCAACTGCCGCCCCGACCGCGTCGAACGCAACGGGCAGATGGGCGAGATCATCCCAGACCTGCAGCCGGACAACGTCTTCGTCATCGGACACCCGTCAAAGAGCGCCATCGATGCCATCCCCGCCGAGTGGCGCGACCGGGCGATCGACCTGGGCGGTGAGCGGCGCTCGGCCGAGGAGTTCATGCCGACCCTGCTCGGTCGCATGTCCGACGGCTCCTCACTGGTCGCCATCGGCAACATCCACGGCCAAGGCGAGGAACTGCTGGAGTATCTGGCCGAACTGGCGGCGGACGAGAGCGGCTCCGGGGCTGCGGCACCGCACCCGGCCGCCGCGGCGGCTCCCCAGCCGGCGCGCCTGGACCCGTACGCCTCGTACCCCATGGCGTACGAGGAGCGCTACCAGGCCTCCCGGACCCAGGAGATCCCGGTGGTCCGGATCCCTGCCCAGCCGTCCGGATCGGACGCCGACGTCCCACCGCCACAGGCACCGGAACCGTACGCCGCGGGGCAGCAGTCATGGGACCCGCAAGCGTGGGATGAGCGGACGTGGCCGTACGACGAGGAACCCCACGGCCGGCCCCGCCATCCGACGACCGAGGGTGGGGGACTGCCCCCGCGCTCCTGACCCTCGCGGGCCGGGCGGCCCCGGCCGCCGTCGACCGCCTCGCCCACAATCCGTACACCCGCCCGGAGACCCCGTTGACCACCGCCCCCCTGACCCCCGAGATGGCCGCCCTTGGCATTGCCATAGGTCTGCTCTTCTCACTGCTGTGCTACCTCACCACCAATCTGTCGCCCGGCGGGATGATCACACCGGGCTGGCTCGCCCTGACCCTCATCGAGGACCTTCAGCGGGCGGCCATGGTGGTGGGTGTCACCGCCCTGACCTATGCGGGGACCAAGGTCATGCAGCGGCTGGTGATCCTTTACGGCAAGCGGCTGTTCGCCGCCGTGGTGCTGCTGGGCGTGCTGCTGCAGGCCACCGTGATGATCCTGCTCTCGATCGAGTTCCCGCTGCTGTACGGCAACCAGACCCTCGGGTTCATCGTGCCCGGCCTGATCGCCTACCAGATGGTGCGCCAGCCCAAGGGGGCCACCCTGCTGGCCACGGGCGCGGTCTCCCTCCTGGCCTACATCGTCGTCGCCGCCGGCCTGCTGCTCGGCGTCATGCCCGCTGTCTGAGAACCGAGGAGTAAGAGCGATGGCAGGAAAGAAGAAGTCGCGCCCGGTCGTCACGGGCCTCGTGGTGCTCGCGCTCGTCGCGACGTCCGGATACCTCACCGTGGAGCTGCGCAAGCTGGAGGAACCGGGGGTCACGGAGGTCCGGAACGTCGGTGTCCTGAACGGGACCCGTTCCTCGGGCGGCACGTCCGAGGACAAGGGCGCGGAGAGCTGGGCCCGGCTGGAGAACCCGGCGCGCAGCGTGCTGCGCGGTGCCAACGGCCAGATCAAGGGTGTATTCACCGACGGGGCGCGCACAGCGACGCTGACCGGACCGGCGCGCACCTTCGAGGAGCCGGCCTCGACAGCGTCCGAGGTCTCCACGACGGACTGGGTGCGGTTCATGCCGGAGCCCTGGTCCAAGGGCGCGGAGAAGGAGAAGTGGTTCAAGGACTGGTACGCGGAGTACAAGGACAGCAAGGATGACGACATCTTCGCCATCGCTTTCCAGTACGTGGCGGGCGCACCGCAGAAGAAGGACGAGCAGGGCATCGCCTATTCCGGTGACGCGAACTTCGGTCCGCTGAACACCTCTGGGGCCGAGAACGGCGACCTGCGCCTGGAGCAGTCCGATTTCTACGACTACCTCGGCATTCAGTACTCGTTCCGGGACGGTGTCACCGGCACGCCGGAGGCCATGCGTGCACGGTCCCTGGACTGCTCGGGCTACGTGCGCATGGTGCTGGGCTACCGCGCGCGCTATCCGCTGATGTCCTCGGACGACTCCGGCGACGGCCTCCCGCGCACCGCCAACGGCATGGCCCGCTCCAAGCAGGGCGTCGACGTCCTGCCGCTGACCGGCGTGTCGGCGAAGGACCGCCCGTCCGCCATCGACCAGCTCCAGCCCGGCGACCTCGTCTTCTTCAAGCTCGACGCGCGCACCGGCCAGCGGTTGGACCACGTGGGCATGGTCCTCGGCTACGACACCCAGGGCCACCTGATCTTCATTTCCAGCCGTGAGGAGGTCAACGGCCCCACCATCGGGGACGTCGGCGGCGTCTCCCGCCTGGACGGCAACGGCTACTACGCGAAGACGCTGCGCAGCGCGAAGCGGTTGTGAGGCACGGTGCCAGGGGCTACTGGGCGGGTGCGGTGGCTGCGGCTGAGGCCTGGGCCTCGCCGCGGCGCACGATCTGGCGGAACGTGAACTCACCGATGTCGTCGCCGGACCGGTACGCCTTGGTGTCACCCGCCGTCACCGACTTGGCCTTCGTGTAGCCCGTGATGGTGAAGTAGGCGTAGCGGCCGTAGGAGTTGTACGTGTTCCGGCAGACCGGGCCGCCCTTGCAGAAGGTGGGGACCCCGGCGCCGGGCAAGGGCGCGATGCCGCCCCTGGCCTCCTGGACGACCTTCTTGGCCTTTGCCTCGTTCTCGAAGGTCGCGACGCCCACGGTGACCGCGATGCCGTCCTTGAGGTAGGTGGCGCGGAAGACCTGTTCGCAGCC
Organism: Streptomyces sp. NPDC018833; assembly: GCF_044390825.1. Taxonomy (NCBI): domain Bacteria; kingdom Bacillati; phylum Actinomycetota; class Actinomycetes; order Kitasatosporales; family Streptomycetaceae; genus Streptomyces; species Streptomyces sp. NPDC018833. Next base: position 226,742 of record NZ_JBIRZM010000009.1, read on the forward strand.
GTGCCTCTCCAGCACCGAGCCGAGGACGCCGCTGGTGACGGAGGCGCAGTTGCCGGTGCGGGACGTGGCGCCCTTGGTGTAGACGCGGTCGCCGTCACCCATCGTCAGCTTCTTGCCGGGGAAGAGACCTTCGGCGCTGAGCGGCGCCGTGTCCTTCTTGCGGTCGGAGATGAAGTCCTTCGGATTCGGCGGGGGCAGGGGAGCCACCGAGGAGAAGGACGGCTGGGGCTGGGTGGTGTCCTGCGGCAGGGTGGGTGCCGTGGGGAGCGTGTCCCCCTTGCCGGATGCGGTGTCGCCGCCGTCCTTGTTCGACGTCACGATCGCGGTCGCGACGATCCCGGCGATGACCGCGGTGGCGAGAGCGGCGCCGCCGATCATCAGCCAGCGCCTGCGGCGGGCGCGGGCGGCGGACGCGTCGGCGAGGGCGGCCCAGTCAGGGGTGCCCGAGTCAGCGCCGTACTGGCTCCGGCCGCTGCCGAACGGATCCTGGCCGTACGGATCCTGGCCGTATCGACCCTCGTTGTACGGGTCCTGGTTCTGTCCGCCGGAACCCCACTGCGGTCCCCCGTGCCCAAAGCTCATGCCGCGCATCCTAAACCTGTTGGGCAAGGGTGGTACGGGCGGTGAGAATCGCGCCATGGGACACGTAGAAGCCGCGCACCTGGAGTACTACCTACCGGACGGGCGGGTGCTCCTCGGCGATGCGTCCTTCCGCGTCGGCGAAGGCGTGGTCGCCGCGCTCGTGGGGGCCAACGGCGCGGGCAAGACCACACTGCTGCGGATCATCGCGGGGGAGCTGCAGCCGCACGGCGGCTCGGTGACGGTCAGCGGCGGGCTCGGTGTGATGCCGCAGTTCGTCGGCTCGATGGGGGTAGCTCCCCTGCCCGGAGGGCTACGGGGGAGCGAGGAGCGCACGGTCCGCGACCTGCTGGTGTCGGTGGCCCAGCCGCGGATCCGCCAGACGGCGGCCGCGGTGGACGCCGCAGAGCACGCGATCATGACCGTCGACGACGAGGCCGCGCAGATGCGGTACGCGCAGGCGCTGAGCGACTGGGCGGAGTCACGCGGGTACGAGGCCGAGACCGTCTGGGACATGTGCACCATGGCGGCGCTGGGCATCCCGTACGAGAAGGCGCAGTGGCGCCAGGTGCGGACGCTGTCCGGGGGTGAGCAGAAGCGGCTGGTGCTGGAGGCGCTGCTGCGCGGCCCGGACGAGGTGCTGCTGCTGGACGAACCGGACAACTACCTGGACGTGCCCGGCAAGCGGTGGCTGGAGGACCGGCTGAAGGAGACCCGCAAGACGGTCCTGTTCGTCTCCCACGATCGCGAACTGCTCGCGCGCGCGGCGGAGCGGATCGTGGCCGTGGAGCCGGGGGCCGCCGGATCGGACGTGTGGGTCCACGGCGGCGGCTTCGGCACCTTCCCCGAGGCGCGCAGGGAGCGGTTCGCCCGTTTCGAGGAGCTGAAGCGGCGCTGGGACGAGGAGCACGCGCGGCTCAAGGCCCTGGTGCACCGGCTGCGGCAGCAGGCGGCGATCAGCCCGGACATGGCGTCGCGGTACCGGGCGATGCAGACCCGCTTCAAGAAATTCGAGGAGGCGGGCCCGCCGCCGGAGCCGCCGCGCGAGCAGGACATCCGGATGAGGCTGCGCGGCGGACGCACTGGAGTGCGGGCGCTGACCTGCACCGGCCTGGAGCTGACCGGCCTGATGAAGCCCTTCTCGCTGGAGGTCTTCTACGGGGAGCGGGTGGCGGTGCTGGGCTCGAACGGCTCGGGGAAGTCGCACTTCCTGCGGCTGCTGGCGGGTGACACCGTCGCGCACACGGGGGAGTGGAAGCTGGGGGCGCGGGTGGTGCCCGGGCACTTCGCCCAAACCCTCACCCATAGCCCTTCGGGCATGGGAGGTACCCCCATGCGCCGCCCGGAGCTGCTGGGCCGCACGCCGGTCGACATTCTGTGGACGGAGCACGCCAAGGACCGGGGCGGGGCGATGTCGGTCCTGCGGCGCTACGAGCTGGAGCGCCAAGGGGACCAGCCCTTCGAGAAGCTGTCCGGCGGCCAGCAGGCCCGTTTCCAGATCCTCCTGCTGGAGCTGGCGGGCACGACGGCGCTGCTCCTGGACGAGCCGACGGACAACCTGGACCTGGAGTCGGCGGAGGCGCTGCAGGCGGGCCTGGAGGCGTACGAGGGAACGGTGCTCGCGGTGACGCACGACAGGTGGTTCGCGCGGTCGTTCGACCGGTATCTGGTGTTCGGCTCGGACGGCGTCGTCCGGGAGTCGCCGGATCCGGTCTGGGACGAGCGCCGGGTGGAGCGGGCACGCTGAGCCCGCGCAGCTCTGGGGGCCTGGGCGGCTCCCGGGTGGGGCGGCTGCCCCTCGGCGCGGCCGTTGCCTCGGCCCCGGGACTGCGGCCGCTCCTGACGCGCCGCCGACGTCGTGCGGCGTGCCCCGTGCCCGGTGCAGGGTGCCGTCGGAGTGGGTAGGTTGAGCGCCAACGTGATCTCCGGGGGGGCCGGACATGCAGAGCGACGGTGTGGCGGATGCGGTCCGTCCGGGCCTCAGGTTCGGGGCGTTCACGGTGCTGGACGAGCTCGCCAGCGGAGGCATGGGCCGCATCTATCTCGCCCGTTCGCCCGGCGGTCGCACCGTCGCGGTGAAGACATTGATCACCGACAGCAAGGACGACCGCCGCCGTTTCGCCCGCGAGGTCGTGCTCGCCCAGCGCGTCCAGGGCGTCTTCACCGCGAGCGTCGTGGCGGCGGACGCGGCGGCCGCCGTGCCGTGGATGGCGACCGAGTACGTCCCCGCCCCCTCCCTGCGCGACCTCGTGGAGAGCTGCGGGACGCTGGACGCGAGCGCTCTGCACTGGGTGGCGGCCGGGATGGCGGAGGCGCTGGTCTCCATCCACGCGGCAGGCCTGGTGCACCGGGACGTGAAGCCGTCGAACGTCCTACTGCCGGTGGAGGGCCCGCGGGTGATCGACTTCGGGATCTCGCAGGCCCATGACGTCACCCGGACGCAGACCGCGCTCGGCACGGTCGCCTACGCCTCTCCCGAGCAGGCCCGCGGCGAGGAGACCACCCCCGCCTCGGACGTGTACTCGCTGGGAGCAACGCTGTTCTGTCTCGCCGTCGGCCGGGCTCCGTACCGAGATGGCGGCGCGGGTCCGGCCCTGGAGCAGCTCGTCCGCGCGGCGACGGGCGACCTGGACGTGTCGGGGCTGCCGGACGAGCTGGAAGGGCTGGTGCTGCCGTGTCTGGCGCTGGACCCTGCGGACCGGCCGGCCCCCGCGGAGATCCTCGCGTACTGCGCGGACAGGCTGGGCGAGCGCCCGGACGCCCGCGGCGGCGAGGACTGGCTGAGCGGGGCGTGGATCGAGGCGATCGGGCGGTACCGCGAGGGGCGCGTGCGGGCGGTGGAGGCCGCCCGGCGTCGTATCGACCCGGATGCGGCGACGGCGGCGGTGCCTGCGCATGGCCGGACGTCCCGCCTGAGGCTCCTGCCGCCTGCCGCCCCGCGGACCCGCCTGTGGTGGGCGACCGGCGCGGCGGTCGCCGTCGTCGCGCTCGCGGTCGTCCTGGTGGTACGCCCCTGGGACGCAGGTGCGGAGAATGCCGCTGCGGGGGTGCCGGACGAGCCCGTGCGCATCCTGGAGGTGGAGGACGAGTTCGAGGGCGTGTGCCCGACCGGCTCACCGGATCCTGACGTGTGGCCGCCGCAGAGTCCCGCGCCCTCCGGACGGGCCTTCACCTCGGACGACCGTCAGAGCTGTGTCGTCGTCTCGACGGCTCCCGGGATGACGGTCAACCGGTTCAAGGAGGTCGCCGCCTACGAGGAGAAGGCGCCGGGGGCGGAGGGCTGGTCCGTCCGCGTCGCCCTGAAGGACTCCGACCGTGCGACGTTCGCCGAACTGACGGGGAAGATCGAGGGACGGGGACTGCAACCGGACGATCCGAAGGCCCGGCTGGCGTTCGTCCAGGGTGACAAGAGGCTGCTGGCCAGTTTCTTCATCGCAAGCAAGCTGCCGGGAGGGACTGCGATCATCGCCGTGGGGCTGGGTGAGAACGAGGCCCGGTTCCTGGCCGAGGCACTGGGAGCGCCCTGACGTCTCCACCCGCACTGCCGTCTTTGCCCGTTCTGGGCCTGTGGACCCTCCTGCCCCCTCGGTCCGCCGGCACCGGCGGTTTTGACCCGTGCGGGGCCGCACGGGTATTCTTCTGGTTCGTTATGCGTATTGGCTTGCTCTATCTCACGTGAGGGGCCCTTACGCCGGTCCACCGGGCCGATGACCAGCGATCGACACTCGGGTTGCGTCCCCGACGTGTGATCAGGGCTGTCGTGATCGTCCGGGTGGCCTTGTCAGGACCAACTCACTGAAGAAGCGAAGGCTACGACCGTGCGTACGTACAGCCCCAAGCCCGGCGATGTGACGCGCCAGTGGCACATCATCGACGCGCAGGACATCGTCCTGGGCCGTCTGGCGACCACCGCCGCTACCCTTCTCCGGGGCAAGCACAAGCCGATCTACGCGCCCCACGTCGACACTGGTGACTTCGTCATCGTCATCAATGCCGAGAAGGTGCACCTGTCCGGCAACAAGCGGACCCAGAAGATGGCGTACCGCCACTCCGGCTACCCGGGTGGTCTGCGTTCCGTCCGCTACGACGAGCTGCTCGAGAAGAGCCCCGAGAAGGCCATCGAGAAGGCCGTCAAGGGCATGCTCCCGAAGAACACCCTGGGCCGTCAGATGCTCTCGAAGCTGAAGGTCTACGCGGGCGAGAACCACCCGCACGCTGCTCAGCAGCCGGTCCCGTTCGAGATCACCCAGGTCGCGCAGTAAGTCCGGCCACCCCCTAAGACGTAAAGAAATCTGAGGAGAATCGTGGCCGAGACCGCCATTGAGCAGCCGCTCGAGGAGACCGAGTCCCCCGAGCAGTACACCACCGAGACCGAGGCTCCGGTCGAGGGTGAGTACACCACCGAGTCCGTTGCTTCCCGCTTCGGCGAGCCGCAGCCGGCCGCCGGCCTGGGCCGCCGCAAGAACGCCATCGCCCGCGTCCGGATCGTTCCGGGCACCGGCAAGTGGAAGATCAACGGTCGCACCCTTGAGGACTACTTCCCCAACAAGGTGCACCAGCAGGAAGTCAACGAGCCCTTCAAGGTGCTCGAGCTCGACAACCGCTACGACGTCATCGCCCGCATCTCGGGTGGCGGCGTCTCCGGCCAGGCCGGTGCGCTGCGCCTCGGTGTGGCCCGCGCGCTGAACGAGGCCGACGTGGACAACAACCGCGGCGCCCTGAAGAAGGCCGGCTTCCTCTCCCGCGACGACCGTGCGGTCGAGCGCAAGAAGGCCGGTCTCAAGAAGGCCCGCAAGGCCCCGCAGTACAGCAAGCGCTAAATCGCAGGCTGGCCTGTACGAGCTGGTACAGCTTCTGTACGGCTTCGCGTTCGCCCCGGCGGCACTCCGTGTCGCCGGGGCGTTCGTTTATCGATCCCGGACATCGACCCGACGACCCCGGGCGTAAAGACGAAACTCGAGTATTCAGCTTCTTCGGAGGACAACAGTGGGACGACTCTTCGGAACGGACGGTGTACGCGGTGTCGCCAACGCGGACCTGACGGCGGAGCTCGCGCTCGGCCTGTCGGTCGCGGCGGCACACGTGCTCGCCGAGGCGGGCACCTTCGCCGGCCATCGCCCGACCGCGGTGGTGGGACGCGACCCCCGGGCCTCCGGAGAGTTCCTGGAGGCGGCCGTGGTGGCCGGTCTCGCCAGCGCGGGCGTCGACGTGCTGCGCGTCGGGGTGCTGCCGACCCCGGCGGTGGCGTACCTCACCGGCGTGCTCGGCGCCGACCTCGGCGTGATGCTCTCCGCCAGCCACAACGCCATGCCCGACAACGGCATCAAGTTCTTCGCGCGCGGCGGCCACAAGCTGGCCGACGAGCTGGAGGACCGTATCGAGCAGGTCTACGAGCAGCACCGCACCGGCGAGCCGTGGGACCGGCCGACCGGCGCCGGCGTGGGCCGGGTCACGGACTACGACGAGGGCTTCGACAAGTACGTCGCCCACCTCATCGCCGTCCTCCCCAACCGCCTCGACGGACTGAAGGTCGTCCTCGACGAGGCGCACGGCGCGGCCTCGCGTGTGTCCCCCGAGGCGTTCGCCCGGGCCGGCGCCCAGGTCGTCACCATCGGCGCGGACCCGGACGGGCTGAACATCAACGACGGCTGCGGCTCGACGCATCTGGACCTGCTCAAGGCCGCCGTCGTCGAGCACGGGGCCGACCTCGGCATCGCCCACGACGGCGACGCGGACCGCTGCCTCGCCGTCGACGCGGACGGCAACGAGGTCGACGGCGACCAGATCCTCGCCGTGCTCTCGCTCGCGATGCGCGAGGCCGGCACGCTGCGGGGCGACACCGTCGTGGCCACGGTCATGTCGAATCTCGGCTTCAAGCTGGCCATGGAGCGCGAGGGCGTCGAGCTGGTGCAGACGGCGGTCGGCGACCGCTACGTCCTGGAGGCCATGAAGGCGCAGGGCTACGCGCTCGGCGGCGAGCAGTCCGGGCACGTCATCGTCCTGGACCACGCCACCACCGGCGACGGCACGCTGACCGGCCTGATGCTGGCGGCCCGGGTCGCGGCGACCGGCCGTTCGCTGGCCGAGCTCGCGGCCGTGATGGAGCGGCTGCCGCAGGTGCTCATCAATGTGCGGGACGTCGACAGGTCCCGCGTGCACACGTCCGCCGAGCTGGCCCAGGCGGTCGGCGAGGCGGAGCGCGAGCTCGGCGCGACCGGCCGCGTCCTGCTGCGTCCCTCGGGCACCGAGCCGCTGGTGCGGGTCATGGTCGAGGCCGCTGACCTCGCGCAGGCGCAGAGCGTCGCGGGCCGGCTGGCCGACGTGGTGAAGTCGGCGCTGGGCTAGCGGCCGTGCTTCGCGAGGGGGCCCGTACGGGGATTACGTACGGGCCCCCTCGCTCTGCGTACGGGCGCCCTGGCGGCTCGCACGCCACAGTGCCTTCTGCACCAGCAGCGTCAGGGTGCCGGCCAGGACGATGCCGAGCAGGTTCAGCAGCAGCTGCTCCGCGGAGCCCCATGCCTGCTGGTACTTGGAGTAGCTGAACGCCACGGCCGCGTTCGCCGCCGCCGGGACGGTCGTCACCGAAATGGCGACGCCGACCAGCGCGCCCGACTTGGCGGAGGTCAGCGAGAGCATCCCCGCCGAGCCGGCGAGGACGGCGACGACGAGCGAGAACTCGTCGGGGGCGTAGATGAAGGCCGTGTTGGGGCGCTCGGCGTCCAGCTTCGAGGCGGAGAACAGGTCCAGCGCGTCCATGAGCAAGCTGAATCCCACGGTCAGCAGCATCGCGGCGCCGAAGCCGACGATCAGCGCGAGGAACGATCGCCAGGCGAGCTTCGGCGCGCGCCGCACCAGGGCCGTGCAGAAGCCGGCCAGCGGCCCGAACTCGGGGCCGACCGCCATGGCGCCGACGATCAGGATCGCGTTGTCGAGCACCACGCCGCACGCCGCGATCATCATCGCGAGGGTCAGGAACGCGAGGTAGGTGACGCTGAGCGTCGACTCCTCGTGCGTGGCGTCGGCCAGCTGTTCCCACAGGACCGCGTCCGCGCCCTCGCCCGGCGCGTCCTTCTCCGCCTTCGCCGCGCGGCCCGACAGCGACAGCGTGATGTCGTCGACGGCGATGGAGCCGCAATCGTCGATGCGGCGCTCCCGCAGCTCCGACAGGAGCTCGTCCCCGGCCTCCCGTGCCACGTCGCACAGGATCAGGTCGCCCCGGGGATCGCGGGCCGCGCCCGGGAGCACAACGAGGTGGGCTGTGCCGACCGTTTTCTCCAGCACGGAGACCACCTCGGTGGTCCGGTCGGCCGGGACGATGATCCGCAGGTGCAGCACGCCGTTCCTCCTAGAGTTTGCGCAGGGACAGGCGCTGCACCTTGTGGTCGGGCCCCTTGCGCAGCACCAGTGTGGCGCGCCCCCGGGTGGGTGCGACGTTCTCCAGCAGATTGGGCCTGTTGATGGTGCGCCACATCGTGCGCGCGTAGTCCAGCGCCTCCTCCTCGGAGACCTGTGTGTACTTCCGGAAGTACGAGGACGGGTTCTGGAACGCCGTCTCGCGTAGCCTGCGGAAGCGGTTGAGGTACCAGGTCTCGATGTCCTCGGCCCGGGCGTCGACGTACACGCTGAAGTCGAAGTAGTCGGCGAGGCCGACCCGGGTGCGGCCGTCCTTGCCGGGCAGGGCGGGCTGGAGGACGTTGAGCCCTTCGACGATGAGGATGTCCGGGCGGCGTACCGTCAGCCGCTCGTCCGGGACGATGTCGTAGATCAGATGGGAGTAGACGGGGGCGGTGACCTCGTCCTTCCCGGCCTTGATGTCGGCGACGAAGCGGGTCAGGGCGCGGCGGTCGTAGGACTCGGGGAAGCCCTTGCGCGACATCAGCCCGCGGGCCCGGAGTTCCTTCATCGGCAGCAGGAACCCGTCCGTCGTCACCAGCTCGACACGGGGGTGCTCGGGCCAGCGGGCGAGGAGGGCCTGCAGCAGACGGGCGACCGTGGACTTGCCGACGGCGACCGAGCCGGCGACGCCTATGACGAACGGGGTCCCGCGCTGGGCGCCGTGCCCGTTGCCCGCGTCGCCGAGAAAGGTGTTGAGGGCACCTCGCAGCTCGGCCGTGGCCTGCACGTAGAGGTTGAGCAGCCGGGACAGCGGCAGATAGACGTCCCGCACCTCGTCCAGGTCGATGACGTCCCCGAGGCCGCGCAGCTGTTCGACCTCCTCTGCGGTCAGCGGCAGCGGCGTTTTCTCGCGCAGGGCGCTCCACTCCGCTCGGGTGAGGTCGACATAGGGCGTCGACGCAGGCTCTGCCCGGCGGTGGGCGCTTCGTGGCGGCGAAGAGATCACACGGTCATTGTCGGGGCTTCGGGGCGGTTGTGGGGGGTGGGCTGGGTCACGCGACGGGAGGCTGCCTGGCCGGAATGTCAGTGGCGTGCGTCACAGTTGTCTGTGAGGTGGGCGCCGACGCGCGGCGGCCACGACGTCCGCGACGTGACACGTCACAAGGGGAGTCCCATGACCTACGCGATCCAGGCGGAGGGCCTGGCCAAGCGGTTCAACGAGACCGAAGCACTGGCGGGCGTGGATCTCGCGGCCCACACCGGCTCGGTGCTCGGCCTGCTCGGTCCGAACGGGGCGGGTAAGACGACAGCGGTGCGCATCTTCGCCACGCTGCTCGCTCCGGACGCCGGCCGGGCGACGGTGGCCGGCCACGACGTCGTCCGGGAGGCAGGTCTGGTGCGCTCCCTCATCGGATTGACCGGGCAGTACGCGGCTGTGGACGAGAATCTCACCGGCACGGAGAATTTGCTGCTCATAGGCCGTCTGCTCGGGTTGCCGAGACGCGGGGCGAAGGCGCGGGCCGCCGAGCTGCTGGACCGGTTCCAGCTGACCGACGCGGCGGGCCGGGCAGTGAAGACGTTCTCGGGCGGCATGCGGCGGCGTCTCGACCTCGCGGCGAGCCTCGTCGGCCGGCCCAGCATCCTCTTTCTCGACGAGCCGACGACCGGTCTCGACCCGCACAGCCGCGGAGAGCTGTGGGACATGCTCCGCGCCCTGGTGGCGGACGGGGCGACCGCACTGCTGACCACGCAGTACCTGAACGAGGCGGATGTGCTCGCCGACGACATCGTGGTGATCGACAAGGGGAAGGTGATCGCCGAGGGCACGCCCGACCGGCTCAAGTCCGAGGTGGGTGGCCAGGTGCTGGAGCTGCGTCCGGTCCGGGAGCAGGACCTGCCCGCCGCGCACCGGCTGGTGGCCGAGGCCGCGGGGGACGGGGCCCGGATCGAGGGCGGATCGGTCACGGCCCCGGTGAAGGATCCCGAGCTGATGCCCACGGTCGTGCGCAGACTCGACCGGGACGGGATCGCGGTGGGAGAGCTGACGCTGCGGCGGTCCTCGCTGGACGAGGTCTTCCTGGCGCTCACCGGCCACAAGGCCGTGCCGCGGTCCCCGGACGGTTCCGGGCCGGAGCCGGGGCCGGACGGGAACGGCCGCGCGCAGGAGGGCCGCGGCGGTGACGAGGGCACGAGGGAGAATGCGGTGAGTCCGGCATGACGGCCACGACGATCACGGCCACGCTGACGGCGTCGGGCCGGGTGAAGCCGCTGGCCTGGGCCCAGCAGACCCTCACGATGGCGTGGCGCAGCCTGGTGGCGGTCAAGCACAACCCGCTGGAGCTCGTGGACTACAGCGTCACGCCGATCATGTTCGTGTTCCTGTTCACCTATGTCCTCGGCGGGCAGATGGCCGGCTCCCCGGAGGCGTATCTGAAATACGCGCTGCCCGGCATCATCGTGCAGAACACGCTGTTCATGACGATGTACACCGCCATGGCGCTCAACACCGACCTGACCAAAGGGGTGTTCGACCGGCTGCGCAGCCTGCCCATAGCCCGCTCCGCGCCGCTGATCGGGCGGATCACCGCGGATCTCGCCAAGCATGTGTGGGCGATGCTGCTCATGACCGGCCTCGGCGTGGCGCTGGGCTTCCGGATCACCGGCGGCTTCGGGGGATTCCTGGCCGGCGCCCTTTTGCTGGTCGTGTTCGCGGCGGCGGTGTCCTGGAGCGCGGTGCTGATCGGGATGCTGGCGGGCGATGCGGAGAAGGTTCAGGCGTTCGCCTTCACGCTGATCTTCCCGATCACGTTCACCAGCAGTGCGTTCGTCGTGGTCGACACCATGCCGGGCTGGCTCCAGGCGTGGAGTGACGTCAACCCGGTCACCCATCTGTCGGACGCGTTCCGCGGCCTGCTGCTGGGCGGCCCGGTGGCGGAGCCGGTGCTCTGGTCGCTGGTGTGGGCGGCGGGCATAGCGGCGGTGTTCTGCCCGTTGGCGATGCGGGCGTACCGGGCGAAGGTGTGAGCGCCGGCCCCGCCGGGTGACGTGCGCTCCGCCGGACCCACGCTCGCGGCTGTCGGCCGTGCGGGCCAGTTCCGCCCTGCGGGCGGGCCCGCTGCCGAGCCGCGTCCCGCGCCGTAGGCTGCGGACCATGTGCGGAATCGTGGGTTACGTCGGCGGGCAGTCGGCGCTTGATGTGGTCATCGCCGGACTGAAGCGGCTGGAGTACCGCGGCTACGACTCGGCCGGGGTCGCCGTGCTCGCGGACGGCGGCCTCGCCGCGGCCAAGAAGGCGGGCAAGCTCGTCAACCTGGAGAAGGAACTGGTGGAGCGGCCGCTGCCGAGCGGCTCCACCGGAATCGGGCACACCAGGTGGGCCACGCACGGCGGCCCCACCGATGCCAATGCGCACCCCCACCTGGACAACGCGGGCCGGGTCGCCGTCGTGCACAACGGCATCATCGAGAACTTCGCCGTACTGCGGGCCGAGTTGGCCGAGCGCGGGCACGATCTGGCGTCGGAGACCGACACCGAGGTCGTGGCGCATCTGCTCGCGGAGTCGTTCTCGTCGTGCGGGGACCTCGCCGAGGCCATGCGGCTGGTGTGCCGTCGACTTCAGGGCGCGTTCACCCTGGTCGCCGTACATGCGGACGAGCCGGACGTGGTGGTCGGCGCGCGGCGGAACTCTCCGCTGGTGGTGGGCGTCGGGGAGGGGGAGTCCTTCCTCGCCTCCGATGTGGCCGCCTTCATCGCCCATACCCGGTCCGCGATCGAGCTGGGCCAGGACCAGGTGGTGGAGCTGCGCCGCGACGGCGTGACGGTCACCGGCTTCGACGGTGCGCCCGCGGATGTGCGCTCCTACCACGTGGACTGGGACGCCTCCGCGGCCGAGAAGGGCGGCTACGACTACTTCATGCTCAAGGAGATCGCCGAACAGCCCAAGGCGGTCGCCGACACGCTGCTGGGCCGCATCGACGCCACCGGATCGCTGAGCCTCGACGAGGTGCGCATCCCGGTGTCCGTGCTGCGCGAGGCGACCAAGGTCGTCATCGTGGCCTGTGGGACCGCCTTCCACGCGGGCCTGATCGCGAAGTACGCCATCGAGCACTGGACCCGTATCCCGTGCGAGGTGGAGCTGGCGAGCGAATTCCGTTACCGGGACCCGATCCTGGACCAGCGGACGCTGGTCGTCGCCATCTCGCAGTCCGGCGAGACCATGGACACCCTGATGGCGCTGCGGCACGCGCGCGAGCAGGGCGCCAAGGTGCTGGCCATCTGCAACACGAACGGGTCGACCATCCCACGTGAGTCGGACGCCGTGCTGTACACGCACGCGGGCCCGGAGGTTGCCGTCGCCTCGACGAAGGCGTTCCTCACGCAGCTGGTGGCCTGTTACCTGGTGGCCCTCTACCTGGGGCAGGTGCGCGGCACCAAGTGGGGCGACGAGATCCGGGCCGTGGTCCGGGACCTGGCGCAGATCTCCGGCGAGGTCGAGCGGGTGCTCGAGACGATGGAGCCGGTGCGCGAGCTGGCGCGTTCGCTGGCGGACAAGAACACCGTGCTGTTCCTGGGGCGGCACGTGGGCTATCCGGTGGCGCTGGAGGGCGCGCTCAAGCTCAAGGAGTTGGCGTACATGCATGCGGAGGGCTTCGCGGCGGGTGAGCTCAAGCACGGTCCGATCGCGCTGATCGAGGAGGATCTGCCGGTGGTGGTCGTGGTGCCGTCGCCCCGCGGACGTTCGGTCCTGCACGACAAGATCGTGTCCAACATCCAGGAGATCCGGGCCCGGGGAGCGCGGACCATCGTGATCGCGGAGGAGGGCGACGAGTCGGTCGTGCCCTACGCGGACCATCTGGTGTGGATCCCGGCGACGCCGACGCTCCTCCAGCCCATGGTGGCGACGGTGCCGCTCCAGGTCTTCGCGTGCGAGCTGGCGACGGCGCGCGGCAACGAAGTGGACCAGCCCCGCAACCTGGCCAAGTCGGTGACGGTGGAGTGAGGGACCGGCAGGGAGCGGGAGGCACTGTCGCATGATCATCGGGGTGGGGATCGACGTCGCGGAGATCGACCGGTTCGCCGCGTCCATGAGGCGGACGCCGAACATGGCGGAACGTCTCTTCGTGGCACACGAGTTGCTGCTGCCGAGCGGGGAGCGGAGGGGGTACGCCTCCCTCGCGGCGAGGTTCGCCGCGAAGGAGGCGCTGGCCAAGGCACTGGGCGCACCGGCCGGCCTGCTGTGGACGGACGCCGAGGTGTACGTGGAGGACTCGGGCCGTCCCCGCCTGCGCGTCCGCGGCACGGTGGCGGCCCGCGCGGCGGATCTGGGGGTGCGCTCGTGGCACGTGTCGCTGAGCCACGACGCGGGCGTGGCGTCGGCGGTGGTGATCGCGGAGGGGTGACCGGTGGCGTGCCCGCGCGGGGGCCGGCCGCCATCGGGGCGCCTAACTCGGAGTCACATCGGGACACTTGTGGCGCGGCGTCCTCGCGCGGGGCCAGGACGTGTGAGGCAGACTCGGGGGATGCGTACTGCCTACAGCGTCGAGACCGTACGGCACGCCGAGGCGCAGCTCATGGCCCGCCTGCCCGAAGGCGCGCTCATGCAGCGCGCCGCCGCCGGGCTGGCCGCCGCCTGTGCCGATCTGCTGGGCCGGGTGTACGGCGCACGCGTCGTGCTGCTCGTCGGCAGCGGGGACAACGGAGGCGACACCCTGTTCGCCGGGACGCGCCTCGCCCGGCGCGGCGCGGGGGTCACCGCCGTCCTGCTCGCGCCCCACCGCACCCACCCGGCGGGACTCGCCGCCTTGCTCGCCGCGGGCGGCCGGATCGCCGACGATCCGTTCGAGGTGCTCGCCGCCGCCGACCTCGTGCTGGACGGCATCACCGGGATCGGCGGCCACGGCGGCCTGCGGCCGGACGCCGTGCCGGTGGCGCGCGCCGCCCGAGGGTCGAACGCCGTCGTCGTCGCCGTCGACCTGCCGAGCGGCATCGAGGCCGACACGGGAGAGGTGCGGGGCGAGGCGCTGCGCGCCGACACGACGGTGACGTTCGGGACGTACAAGCCCGGGCTGCTCGTCGACCCGGCCAAGGAGTACACGGGCTCGGTCCGGCTGGTCGGCATCGGAATCGAGGAGCACCTGCCGTCCGTGCCTGACCTGGAGGCGCTGCAACACGCCGACGTGGCACGCATGTTGCCGCTGCCGGCCGCGGAGAGCGACAAGTACCGCCGGGGCGTCGTCGGTATCGTCGCCGGGTCCGCGCGCTACCCGGGCGCGGCCGTCCTCGCCGTGGCGGGAGCCCTGCGCGGTGGCGCCGGCGCCGCGCGGTACGTGGGACCGGCGGCGGACGCGGTGATCGCCCGATTCCCGGAGACCCTGGTGCACGCGGGCCCGCCGGGCAGGGCGGGCCGGGTCCAGGCCTGGGTCGTCGGACCGGGCATCGGGGAGGACGGCGACGCCGTACGGGAGGTGCTCGCCTCCGACGTTCCGGTGCTCGTCGACGCCGACGGCCTGCGGCTGCTGGACGCCGCCGCCGTACGCGACCGGGCCGCGCCCACCCTCATGACGCCGCACGCGGGCGAAGCCGCCGCGCTGCTCGGCGTGGCGCGCGAGGAGGTGGAGTCGGCGCGGCTCGCGTCCGTACGTGAACTGGCCGTCCGCTTCGGCGCGACCGTGCTGCTCAAGGGCTCCACCACGCTGGTCGCCGACGCGGACGGCCGCCGTTCCCCGGTGCGCGTCAACCCCATGGGCACCCCCTGGCTGGCGACGGCGGGCAGCGGGGACGTCCTCTCCGGGCTCGCCGGTTCCCTGCTCGCCGCAGGGCTCGACGCCCGCGACGCGGGTTCCGCAGCGGCCTATCTGCACGGCCTCGCGGCCCGGCTCCGCGTCGCGCGGGGCGTACCGATCACCGCGTCCGAGGTGGCGGCGACTCTCCCGGACGCCTGGCGTGATGTGAGGGAATGAGCGGCGGGGGCGCCGCCCCGGCGAGTGACACAGTCGACCGCCGCACATACGGTCGGAGGCCTGCGGCTCTGAGAGACTGGGCGCGATGAGCCAGACACCGCCGCCCCCCGCCCCGCCGCGAGCCCGTGCCGAGATCGACCTCGCGGCCCTGCGCGCGAACGTCCGCGCGCTGCGTGCCCGCGCGCCGCGTGCCGCCCTGATGGCCGTGGTGAAGTCGGACGCGTACGGGCACGGCATGGTGCCCTGCGCCCGGGCCGCGCTCGCGGGGGGCGCCACCTGGCTGGGCACGGCCACCCCGCAGGAGGCGCTCGCCCTGCGTGCGGCGGGTGTCGGCGGCCGGATCATGTGTTGGCTGTGGACGCCGGGCGACCCGTGGCGCGCGGGCATCGAGGCGGACCTCGACATGTCCGTGAGCGGCCTGTGGGCGCTGAGGGAGGTCACCGCGGCGGCCGAGGAGGCCGGCCTCCCCGCCCGGGTACAGCTCAAGGCCGACACGGGACTCGGCCGCAACGGCTGTCCGCCCGCCGACTGGCCCGGACTGGTCGCGGCCGCACGCACGGCCGAGACCGCGGGCCTGATCGAGATCACCGGACTGTGGTCGCACTTCGCCTGCGCCGACGAGCCCGGCCACCCCTCGATCGCCGCTCAGCTGGACGTCTTCCGGGACATGGTCGACCACGCGGAGAAGGCCGGCGTGGAGCCCGAGGTGCGGCACATCGCCAACTCCCCGGCCACGCTCACCCTTCCGGACGCCCACTTCGACCTCGTGCGGACCGGTATCGCGATGTACGGCGTCTCGCCCAGCCCCGAACTCGGCACACCCGCGGACTTCGGACTGCGCCCGGTGATGACGCTCGCCGCGTCCGTGGCGCTCGTCAAGCAGGTGCCGGCGGGCCACGGCGTCAGCTACGGCCACCACTACGTCACCGGCGCCGAGACGACGCTCGGCCTGATCCCCCTCGGCTACGCGGACGGCATTCCGCGTCATGCGTCGGGCCGCGGGCCGGTGTTGGTCGGCGGTAAGTGGCGGCGGATCGCGGGACGGGTCGCGATGGACCAGTTCGTCGTCGATCTCGGCGGGCAGACGGTCGAGGAGGGTGCCGAGGCGCTGCTGTTCGGTCCGGGCGACCGGGGCGAGCCGACCGCCGAGGACTGGGCCGAGTCGGCGGGCACGATCGCCTACGAGATCGTCACCCGCATCGGTGCCAGGGTGCCGCGCGTCTATGTGAACGAGGTTGCCCAGGACGAGCAGTACGTGAGCGGGCGGACCGCCGACGAGTAGGAGGGGCACGGTGAGCGAGACCAGCACGGGGGACGTGGCCGAGGCCGCCGCCGCGGTGGCCACGGGCAACTGGCGCCGGGCGGGCATCGCCGGTGCCGCCATAGGCGTGGTCGCGGCCGGTGCCGCGGCGGGCGTCGCGATCGAGCGCCTCACCGTGGGCCGCGGCATGCGCAGGAAGGCGCGTCTCGCTCTCGACGCCGCCGGCCCGTACGGCTCGCTGCGCGGCGTGTCGGGAACGGCAGTCGCGGACGACGGCACCGAGCTCCACTACGAGGTGGAGGAGGTCGATCCGGATGTGGCCGCACCGCGCCGCCGCCGGATGTTCGGCCGCAAGTCGCCCGCTCCCGTCACCGTCGTCTTCAGCCACGGCTACTGCCTCAGCCAGGACTCCTGGCACTTTCAGCGCGCTGCGCTGCGCGGCCTGGTGCGCGCGGTGTACTGGGACCAGCGCAGCCACGGCCGTTCGGCACGCGGCGCGGCCCAGGCGGGACAAGGCGGCGTGCCGGTCTCCATCGACCAGCTCGGCCGGGACCTGAAGGCCGTCATCGACGCGGCCGCGCCCGAGGGCCCGCTGGTGCTCGTCGGCCACTCCATGGGCGGCATGACGATGATGGCGCTGGGCGCCCACTTCCCCGAACTCGTCCGGGAGCGGGTGGCCGCCGTCGCCCTGATCGGCACGTCGTCGGGCAAGCTCGGCGAGGTCAGTTACGGCCTGCCGGTCGCGGGCGTCAACGTGGTACGCCGGGTGCTGCCCGGGGTGCTGCGGGCCCTCGGCTCGCAGGCGGAGCTGGTCGAACGGGGCAGGCGGGCGACGGCGGACCTGTTCGCCGGGCTGATCAAGCGGTACTCGTTCTCCTCCCGGGACGTCGATCCGGCGGTCGCCCGGTTCGCGGAACGGATGATCGAGTCGACGCCGATCGATGTGGTCGCGGAGTTCTACCCCGCGTTCGCCGAGCACGACAAGGCCGAGGCGCTGGTCGTGTTCGAGGGCCTGCCAGTCCTCGTCCTCGCGGGTGACAAGGACCTGGTCACCCCCAGTACGCACAGCGAGGCGATCGCCGGGTCGATGCCCGGGGCCGAACTGGTGATCGTGCCGGACGCGGGGCATCTGGTGATGCTGGAGCACCCCGAGGCCGTCACCGACCGGCTGGCGGATCTGCTGGCCCGGGCGGGTGCGGTCCCGACAGCCGCTAACGTTGGCACGTATGGAAACACCGCTGGAAGCACCGCACAGCCCGGCGGCTGAGACAGCCGTCACCGGGTCCGCCCGCCTCTCGATCGACTCCCCGGAGCAGATGCAGGAACTGGGCCGCAGCCTCGCCAAACTGCTGCGCCCCGGCGACCTGGTGATGCTCACGGGCGAGCTCGGCGCGGGCAAGACGACGCTGACGCGCGGCCTGGGCGAGGGGCTCGGCGTGCGTGGTGCGGTCACCTCCCCCACCTTCGTGATCGCCCGGGTCCATCCGTCCTTGACCGGCGGCCCGGCACTGGTGCACGTCGACGCCTACCGCCTGGGCGGCGGGCTCGACGAGATGGAGGACCTCGACCTCGACGTCTCGCTGCCGGAGTCGGTGGTGGTGGTCGAGTGGGGCGAGGGCAAGGTCGAGGACCTGTCCGAGGACCGGCTGCACGTGGTGATCCACCGGGTGGTGGGCGACACGGAGGACGAGCGCCGCGAGGTGCTGCTGCGCGGGTACGGAGAGCGCTGGGCGGGGATCGGGGTGATCTGAGGGCCTCGGGGGCTGCCCCGCCCGAGCCCGCCGACACCCTCTGTGGGCTCGGCTCCTGGGCGTGTTACGCCGTACGTTCCGACAAGACGTCGGGAAAATGTTGCGTCCGGCGTCCCCCACGTGATGACATGGTGGGGACACCTGGTTAGGTTTACCTAACCACGCCCGCCCCCGGAGCCCACCAGGAGGCGTCCATGTCGGCATCGGAGCGCGAACCGCAGACCCGGCAGCAGTCGCCTGCGGCAGCCGTACCGCCTGCGCCGGCCGTCTCGATGCGGGATCTGCTGGCGTCCTGTGCGGCGGCCAGTGCCGTGTCGACCCCGCCGCGCGAGGCGCCGCTGGCAGCGGTCCGGGACGAGGCGCGGAGCGACGCCGCGCGACGGGACGCCGCCTGACGGGAGTTGCCCGACGTCTCCGTCAGGCGCGCCGGGATTCGTACAACCGGTTCCGTACGGGTGGCCCTACGGGACCACGACCACCTTCGAGCCGATCGCCGCGAAGACCCACATCGCGTCCCCGTCGGCCCGCTTCATCCGCACGCCCCCCGTCTTCTTGTTCGGGTCCGGGCTGGCCATGGAGCCGTTCACCGCCGCGCTGAAGCCGATCGACACGCCGCCGACCTTCGCGAACCGGACCACGTGCTCGACCGGGAGGCCGTCCGAGCCCGGCACGTTCCCGGAACGGGACGTCACGGTGTAGGTGCCCGGCTGGGGGTTCACCGTCGACGGCATGACCTCGAAGGTCCGCGGCGTGCCCTGCTCGCCGACCAGCCACACCCTCCGGTCGCCCAGCGCGTACACGATCCGCACGCCCGTGCCGGAGTCGGCGGGCACGGCGAGCGGGTCCCTGGCCTCGCTCTTCGGGCTGCCGGACGCCTGCGCGGAGGGGACGGCGTTCGGGGCCTTGGGGGCGCCGAGGCTGTCGGGAACGTTCGCCGACGCCTGATAGGCGAGGAAACCGACGACGGCCAGCGCGGCCGCCGTGAGCCCGGCCACGAGTCCCGAGCTGCTCCGTGCCACCGTGCCCACCTCTCGAATATTTTCCCGGCCGTGTCTTTTTCCGGTCGTGGTGACGGTAGCAGCAGGCATTGCGTTCGATGGGGCACCGTGCCTCCCTCGCCGGAGCCGTAGGCTGTTTGCGTGCTCTTGCTCGCCATGGATACCGCCACGCCCGCCGTCACCGCCGCTCTCCACGACGGGTCCGCCGTCGTCGCCGAGTCCAGCCGGGTGGACGCCCGAAGGCACGGGGAACTGCTGCTGCCCGCCGTCGACCGCGTGCTCGCCGAGGCCGGGGTGAAGCTCGACGCCGTCACGGGAATCGTGGTCGGCGTCGGACCGGGGCCGTACACAGGACTTCGCGTCGGGCTGGTGACGGCCACCACCTTCGCGTCCGCGCTCGGTGTGCCCGTCCACGGGGTGTGCACGCTGGATGGTCTCGCGTACGCCGCCGGGCTGGACGAGCCGTTCGTGGTGGCGACGGATGCCCGCCGCAAAGAGGTCTACTGGGCGCGCTACGAGAACGCCCGGACCCGCGTGAGCGACGCCGCCGTCGACCGGCCCGCCGACATCGCCGAACAGGTCGCGGACCTGCCCGCGGTCGGCGCCGGCGCGCTCCTGTACCCGCAGACGTTCCCGGACGCCCGCGGACCCGAGCACGTCAGCGCCGGCGCCCTCGCCGCCCTCGCGGCCGAGAGGCTGGCGGCCGGGGCGGACTTCCTCGACCCACTGCCGCTCTACCTGCGCCGTCCCGATGCCCAGGTCCCGAAGAACTACAAGGTGGTCACTCCGAAGTGAGCGGCGCCCACCCGTCTTCCGACCGCCGCCCCTCATCGCCGCCGCTGCGCGGCGGCCCTCCTGAATTGCGTGAGATGCGTTGGTGGGACATCCGGCCGGTGCTCGACCTCGAAAACGCGCTGTTCCCCGACGACGCCTGGTCGGCCGGGATGTTCTGGTCCGAGCTCGCGCACTCCCGGGGACCGCAGGCCACCCGCCGCTACGTCGTCGCCGAGCTCGACGGCAGGATCGTCGGCTACGCCGGACTCGCGGCGGCGGGCGGCCTCGGTGACGTCCAGACCATCGCCGTCGAACCAGGTCAGTGGGGCACCGGGCTGGGCGCCCGGCTGCTGACCGACCTCCTGCAGCACGCCACCGCCTTCGAATGCGACGAGGTGCTCCTCGAAGTGCGCGTGGACAACACCCGGGCCCAGAAGCTGTACGAGCGCTTCGGCTTCGAGCCCATTGGATTCCGCCGCGGCTACTACCAGCCGGGCAACGTCGACGCCCTCGTCATGCGCCTGACCGTACAGACCTGACGTACAGAACTGACTCGCCGGCACGACGCCAGGCCCGACCGAACAGCCCGACCGACCAACCCTGACCGAACAGCCCGACCGACCAACCCTGACCGAACAGCCCGACCGACCAACCCTGACCGAACAGCCCGACCGACCAACCCTGACCGAACAGCCCGACCGACCAACCCT
>NZ_JBIRZM010000009.1:247204-286329 GCF_044390825.1 Streptomyces sp. NPDC018833
CCCTGACCGAACAGCCTGACCGAACAGCCCCGATCGTACAAGGAACTGAGACTCACACCCATGGCTGACGAACCGCTCGTACTCGGCATCGAGACCTCTTGCGACGAGACCGGAGTCGGCATCGTCCGCGGAACGACCCTGCTCGCCGACGCGGTCGCCTCCAGCGTGGACACGCACGCCCGCTTCGGCGGCGTCGTGCCGGAGATCGCCTCGCGCGCGCACCTGGAGGCGATGGTGCCGACCATCGAACGCGCCCTGAAAGAGGCGGGGGTCGGCGCCCGCGACCTCGACGGCATCGCCGTCACGGCCGGCCCCGGGCTCGCGGGCGCACTGCTGGTGGGCGTCTCGGCGGCGAAGGCGTACGCGTACGCCCTGGGCAAGCCGCTGTACGGGGTGAACCACCTCGCCTCGCACATCTGCGTCGACCAGCTCGAACACGGTCCGCTGCCCGAGCCGACCATGGCGCTGCTTGTCTCCGGCGGCCACTCCTCGCTGCTGCTCGCCCCCGACATCACCGCCGACGTCCGGCCCATGGGCGCGACGATCGACGACGCGGCCGGCGAGGCGTTCGACAAGATCGCACGCGTCCTGGACCTCGGCTTCCCCGGCGGCCCGGTGATCGACCGGCTGGCGAAGGAGGGCGACCCGGCGGCGATCGCCTTCCCGCGCGGCCTCAGCGGCGCCAAGGACCCGGCGTACGACTTCTCCTTCTCCGGCCTGAAGACGGCCGTCGCCCGGTGGATCGAGGCCAAGCGCGCCGCGGGCGAGGAGGTGCCGGTGCGGGACGTGGCGGCGTCCTTCCAGGAGGCGGTCGTCGACGTGCTCACCCGCAAGGCCGTGCGCGCCTGCACGGACGCGGGCGTGGACCACCTGATGATCGGCGGTGGCGTCGCGGCCAACTCGCGGCTGCGGGCGCTCGCCGGGGAACGCTGCGAGCGTGCGGGCATCCGGCTGCGCGTGCCGCGGCCGAAGCTGTGCACGGACAACGGCGCGATGGTCGCCGCGCTGGGCGCGGAGATGGTCGCGAGGAACCGGCCGGCCTCCGACTGGGAGCTGTCGGCGGACTCGTCGCTGCCGGTGACGGACCCGCACGTGCCGGGGAACCACGGCCACGGGGCGGACCACGACCATGTGCACGAGATCAGCAAGGACAACCTCTACTCATGACCGTCGTCGCGCTGATGTGGGAGGCCCGCGCCGCCGAGGCCCGCGGTGCGGAGTTGCTGGAGTGGGCCCGCGCCCAGGAGCTCGCGCGCGAGCCGCTGCGCCGCGAGACGTTCCGGGCGGCGGGTGACCGGGTGCTGGTCGTCACCTGGTGGGAGGCGGCGCACGCCGACGCCGCTCTGCCCGAGCTCCCGGAGCCGGAGGCCGGCCTGGTCACCCGACCGGTGCACCGCTGGCGCTTCGAGTCGCTCGGCCCGGAATCTCCCGGACAGTGATGACTTCCCGGAGACCGAAAACTTTCCGGAAGAAGTCCGGGAGCCGTGTCGATCGGGCCCCCTCCCGTTCGACGCATGGGTGAGAGGCGGGGAACGGCCCCGCCCGATGCCACCGAGGAGTCGTCATGCCGCGCTTTCTCTCCATGATCCGTATCGACGAGAACGAGCTGTCCGGAGCGGAGTTCCCCCAGGACTTCACCGACCGGATGGGCAAGCTGCTGGAGGAGATCACCAAGGCGGGCGTCATGCTCGACACGGCCGGTCTCACCCCGACCTCGGACGGCACCCGCGTGACCTGGTCCGGCGGCAAGCTGTCGTACACCGACGGGCCCTTCACCGAGACGAAGGAAGTTATCGGCGGCTACGCCGTCATGCAGTGCAAGGACAAGGCCGAGGCCCTGGAGTGGACCAGGCGTTTCCTCGAGATCCACCCGACGGAATGGGACATCACCTGCGAGCTGCGCCAGATCGCCGAGGACTGACCGGCCGCGCTTGCCCCGCTCCGGCACGGCTGCTCTGATGGGTGGCCGTGACGGCAGCGAGCGCAGGAAACACGGTCGAAGCGGTCTTCAGGATCGAGTCGGCGCGCATCATCGCCGGCGTGGCCCGCATCGTGAGGGACGTGGGCATCGCAGAGGAGATCGCGCAGGACGCTCTGGTCGCCGCGCTGGAGCAGTGGCCGGAGTCGGGTGTCCCGGACAGGCCGGGTGCCTGGCTCATGGCCACGGCCAAGCACCGCGCCATCGATCTCGTACGCCGCAAGGAGACGTACGCCCGCAAGCTGGCCGAGGTGGGGCGGACGCTCACCGACGCGCCGCCGCCGCCCGAACCGGCCGATGCGGACGACATCGACGACGACCTGCTGCGGCTGATCTTCACCGCGTGCCATCCGGTGCTGTCCACCGAGGCCAGGGTCGCGCTCACGCTCAGGCTGCTGGGTGGGCTGACGACCGGGGAGATCGCCCGCGCGTTCCTCGCCGCCGAACCGACGGTCGCCCAGCGCATCGTGCGCGCCAAGCGGACGCTGGCGAAGGCGGGTGTGGCCTTCGAGGTGCCATACGGCGCCGAGCGCGCCGATCGCCTGGGCTCGGTGCTCGACGTCATCTACCTGATCTTCAACGAGGGGTATGCGGCGACCGCCGGCGACGACCTTGTGCGCCCGGCGCTCTGTGAAGACGCCCTGCGGCTCGCCCGGGTCCTCGCCGGCCTGATGCCGTACGAACCGGAAGTGCACGGGCTGGCGGCGCTGTTGGAGTTCCAGGCGTCCCGCATCCCGACCCGCACCGGCCCCTCGGGCGAACCAGTCCTGCTCGCCGACCAGAACCGCACCAAGTGGAACCGGCTGCTGATCCGGCGCGGCATCGAGTCGCTGGGACGTGCGGGCCGCGGCCCCCTGGGCCCGTACGCCCTCCAGGCCGCGATCGCCGGCTGCCACGCCCAGGCGGTCCGCTACGAGGACACGGACTGGGCGACGATCGCCGTGCTGTACGGGCAGTTGGTCCGAATCATGCCGTCCCCGGTCGTGGAGCTGAACCGCGCGGTGGCGGTCTCGATGACGGAGGGGTCCGCGGCGGCGCTGGAGATCGTGGACGCAGTGGCCGCCGAACCGGACCTGAAGGACTACCACTTGCTCCCGAGCGTCCGCGGTGACCTGCTGGCCCGGCTGGGCCGCGCCGAGGAGGCGCGGGCGGAGTTCGAGCACGCCGCTTCCCTGGCCCACAACGCGCGGGAGAGGCAACTGCTCCTGCATCGCGCCGCCGAGGCCGCCGAGCGGCCCCGGTAACCTCGTCCGCATGCCCGGACCAGCCCTCCCGCCCCCGCCGCCGCCCACCCGCATACAGGCCTGGCTCGACCGTGAGTCGCTGCTCGCCGACCGGGCGAGGGCGATGGGGGAGCTGCATCGGGCGAGCATCGGGGTGTGGCGGCTGGCCCAGCTGTGGCTGCTCGTGGGCGGGTTCACGGTCGGCTGGGTGCTCGTCGGTGCGGCGCTGCGGGTGTTCTACGAGGCGATCGACGTGTTCAGCCACATGTTCGGCGGCGTGCTCGTCCTGCTGGGCACCGCGTTCATGGTGCCGACCGGTCTGCTGATCGGCTTCGGTCTCGTCCGCGACGGAAAGGTGCGCGCGCGGCTGCGCGAGTGGAGCGCACTGGGCAGCGACCCCGCCCGCGACGCGCGTTTCACCTCCCCGGGCCTGAGCCTGGCCTGGTTCGTGCCGTCGTTCCTGATGTGCGCGTGCGGCCTGTGGACTTGCTTCGCGGTCCCGGCCGGTGCGGAGCCCGGCGAGGACACGGTGCCGGAGGTCGTGTTGCTGATGGGCCTCGGCATGATCCTGTGGCTGACGGGCCTGATCGGCGTCGCCAAGGCGGTGGGCCACTACCGCTGGGCGCTGCGACTGGTGCCGCGCCGGGCGTCGGCCGGCACCCACGTCTGAGCGGACGCCCCGGTCCGCTGGTCCCACCTCGACCGGGGCCTACGCCGACTTCCCCGCGAGCATGGCGCGGGCGGCCCTGCGCGACCGCCCCACGAGCCCGGCCCGGTGGCCCTGTGCCGGGCCCGACGAGCATGGGCGGCCCTATGCCGGGTGCCCGACCAGCATGGCCGGCGCCCCCGCCGTCCTGGTCAGGAACACCGTTGCCGCGCCCGGCCCCTGGGGCTTGACCTTGCGGCGCAGTTCCTCCGGTTCGACCGCCGAGCCACGCTTCTTCACCGTCAGGTTGCCGACCTCCCGCTCCCTGAGCAGGGCCTTCAGCTTCTTGAGGTTGAAGGGCAGCGCGTCGGTGATCTCGTACGCCGTCGCGTACGGCGTCGGACGCAGCTCGTCCGACGTGACGTAGGCGATCATCGCGTCGATCAGGCCCCCGCCGACGTCCTCGGCGACCTCGGCGACCAGGTGGGCGCGGATCACCGCGCCGTCGGGCTCGTAGAGGTAGCGGCCGACCGCGCGGACGGCGGGGTCGGGCAGGCCGCGGCCGGTCAGGGTGTGCGGGCCGGGGAGCAGGGTGGCGCGGAACGTGCCAGGGGCCGTGCCGAACCAGAGCACGGCCTCCTTGACATCCCCGCCGTCCGAGATCCACTCGGCCTCTGCGTCCTCTGGGACGGCCTCGTGCGGGACCCCTGGGGCGATCTTGAGGGCCGCGAACGGGCTGGTGCGAGCCGCGGCGATCGCCCACGACAGGGGCGGGGAGTACGCCTCCGGGTCGAAGATCCGGCCCCGGCCGCCCCGGCGCGCGGGGTCCGCGAACACCGCGTCGTAGCCAGAGGTGTCGATGTCCGTCACGTCCGCGCAGCGGACCTCGATCAGGTCCGCGAGCCCCAGCGCCTCGGCGTTGGCCCGCGCGGCCGCGGCCGTCGGCGGATCGCGATCCACGGCCAGGACGGAGATTCCCGCCCGCGCCAGCGCGATCGCGTCCCCGCCGATGCCGCTGCACAGGTCGGCGACGCTGCGCACACCGAGGGCGGCGAAGAGCTCGGCCCGGTGGGCGGCAACCGTGCGGCGGGTGGACTGCTCGACGCCGTTGGGGGTGAAGAACATCCGCCCGGCGTCCTCCGCGCCGAATTTCGCCGCCGCCCGCTGCCGCAGCCGCGCCTGCCCGAGTGCCGCCGAGACGAGCTCCGCCGGGTGCTCGCGGCGCAGCCGGGTGGCCACGGCCAGTTCGTCGGCGGGGTCGTAGGAGGCGAGCGACGCCAGCAGCGCGCTGCCCTCCTCGGTGCGAAGTGCCGACAACGCGGCGAGCGGATCTGAGGCGTTCACCCGGCCATTGTGGGCCAGCCGGGGGATGGTCCGCGCACGCAGGCGGTGTCGGCCGGGTGCGCGGGCGCCGCGCTGACAGGATGCGGCGCCATGCAGCTAGTACGACAAAAGGGAAAAGTGAGAGCGTGTCGGGTCGGAGTGGGTGTGGTCGCGCTCGTCGTGGCCGCCGTCGGCTCCGGCTGTGCCGGGGACGGCGGGCCCGCCCGCCCGGCGAAGTCCGCACCGGGGCAGTCGGCCCAGCAGGGCCCAGAGGCCCGGGAGCAGGCGGCAGGCCCGGCCGGTGCCCTGTCCGCCTACGTCGAGAAGGTCAAGCGGGCCCAGGCCGCGCGCGCCGCAGCCGCGAAGAAGTGGGGGCTGAAGCAGACCCCGCTCGCCGCACCGCCGCCGCCCGCCGTCAAGCCGAGGATCACCACCCGCAAGGGCTTCGAGGTCGACGGCGGCAAGGAGCTTCCGCCGGTCTTCACCACCGTCCCCACCAAGGAGAAGATCGTCTTCCTGACGATCGACGACGGCGCGGAGAAGGACCCGGAACTGCTGCGGATGATGTCCGATCTGCGGATCCCGTACAGCGCCTTCCTCAGCGACTACGTGATCGACGACGACTACGGCTACTTCGAGAAGATGCAGGACCGCGGCGTCTCGCTGCACAACCACACCCTCAACCACCGTTACCTGCCCGGCCTGTCCTACTCAGCCCAGAAGCGGGAGATCTGCGGTCAGCAGGACAAGCTGCAGAAGCGGTACGGCACCCGGCCGCGGCTGTTCCGCCCGCCGTACGGCAACTACAACAAGGACACCCTGCGCGTCGCGAAGTCGTGCGGGATCGAGGCCGTCCCGCTGTGGGCGTCCGAGGCGTTCCCCGACCACATGGAGTGGCGCGAGTGGGACAGGGACCTGCACCCCGGCGACATCATCCTGACCCACTTCCGGGGGCGTGGGGAATGGAAGGGCACCATGCCGGACATGGTCCGTCGGGTCATGAAGACCGTGACCGCGAAGGGGTACGCCGTGGCGAAGCTGGAGGACTACGTGTGAGTCGCGCGCGTCGGCTCCTTGCCGGGTGCCTGCCGGGAGTCGCGCGCCGGCTCCTTGCCGGGGGCGCTCACGGGGCGGGGATCGGTCGGACGGGGATCGACCGGACGGGCGGCGGACGGGTGTCGATCGGGTGTGCGGCGGCCGGGCGGAACAGCCGCGGCCGGGTGTGCGGCGGCCGGGCGGGCGGCGCTCGGAGGGGCGTCGATCGGACGGACATCGGGCCGCCACGCGGTTCTGCATTGGCACTCCGCTTGACCGAGTGCTAATTGCAGTCATAGTCTCGCTCCTGGCACTCACCAAGGGAGAGTGCCAACACAGCGACGGGCAGGTCCGGCACCCGCGACGACGGATCCACCTGGTCGCCACCTCAGATCAGTTAACCCCGTGAGATCTCCGAAGGGGGAGGTCGGATCGTGACGACCACCAGCTCCAAGGTTGCCATCAAGCCGCTCGAGGACCGCATTGTGGTCCAGCCGCTCGACGCCGAGCAGACCACGGCTTCTGGCCTGGTTATTCCGGACACCGCCAAGGAGAAGCCCCAGGAGGGCGTCGTCCTGGCCGTGGGCCCGGGCCGCTTCGAGAACGGCGAGCGTCTTCCGCTCGACGTGAACGTCGGCGATGTCGTGCTGTACAGCAAGTACGGCGGCACCGAGGTGAAGTACAGCGGCGAGGAGTACCTCGTCCTCTCGGCCCGCGACGTGCTCGCGATCGTCGAGAAGTAATTCCCGCTTCACCCGGCAGATTTGCCTGAACTGCGCCCCTGGCCACCCCGCTGATGCCGGGCGGCGAGGGGCGCGGTTTTTTGAACACGATTTCCGAGAGGGCTGAATCGCTCCCATGGCGAAGATCCTGAAGTTCGACGAGGACGCCCGTCGCGCCCTCGAGCGCGGCGTCAACAAGCTTGCCGACACGGTCAAGGTGACGATCGGCCCCCGCGGCCGCAACGTCGTCATCGACAAGAAGTTCGGCGCACCCACCATCACCAACGACGGTGTCACCATCGCCCGTGAGGTCGAGGTCGACGACCCGTACGAGAACCTGGGCGCCCAGCTGGTGAAGGAGGTGGCGACCAAGACCAACGACATCGCGGGTGACGGTACGACCACCGCCACCGTGCTGGCCCAGGCGCTGGTCCGCGAGGGTCTGCGCAACGTCGCCGCCGGTGCTTCCCCGGCCGCCCTGAAGAAGGGCATCGACGCCGCGGTCCAGGCCGTGTCCGAGGAGCTCCTCGCGACCGCCCGCCCGATCGAGGACAAGGCCGACATCGCCGCCGTGGCCGCGCTCTCCGCGCAGGACCAGCAGGTCGGCGAGCTCATCGCCGAGGCGATGGACAAGGTCGGCAAGGACGGTGTCATCACCGTCGAGGAGTCCAACACCTTCGGCCTGGAGCTCGACTTCACCGAGGGCATGGCCTTCGACAAGGGTTACCTGTCCCCGTACATGGTGACCGACCAGGAGCGTATGGAGGCCGTCCTCGACGACCCGTACATCCTGATCCACCAGGGCAAGATCTCCTCGATCCAGGACATGCTGCCGCTCCTGGAGAAGGTCATCCAGGCGGGTGGCTCCAAGCCGCTGCTGATCATCGCCGAGGACGTCGAGGGCGAGGCGCTGTCCACCCTCGTCGTCAACAAGATCCGCGGCACCTTCAACGCGGTGGCCGTCAAGGCCCCCGGCTTCGGTGACCGCCGCAAGGCGATGCTCGGCGACATGGCCACCCTCACCGGTGCCACCGTCATCGCCGAGGAGGTCGGCCTCAAGCTCGACCAGGCCGGTCTGGACGTGCTGGGCTCCGCCCGCCGCGTCACCATCACCAAGGACGACACCACCATCGTCGACGGTGGCGGCAACTCCGAGGACGTGCAGGGCCGCGTCAACCAGATCAAGGCCGAGATCGAGACCACGGACTCCGACTGGGACCGCGAGAAGCTCCAGGAGCGCCTCGCGAAGCTGGCCGGCGGCGTGTGCGTGATCAAGGTCGGCGCCGCCACCGAGGTGGAGCTGAAGGAGAAGAAGCACCGTCTGGAGGACGCCATCTCCGCGACCCGCGCCGCGGTCGAGGAGGGCATCGTCTCCGGTGGTGGCTCCGCGCTCGTCCACGCCGTGAAGGTGCTCGAGGGCAACCTGGGCAAGACCGGCGACGAGGCCACCGGTGTCGCCGTCGTCCGCCGTGCCGCCGTCGAGCCGCTGCGCTGGATCGCGGAGAACGCCGGCCTCGAGGGCTATGTCATCACCTCCAAGGTCGCCGAGCTGGAGGCGGGTCAGGGCTTCAACGCCGCCACCGGCGAGTACGGCGACCTGGTGAAGGCCGGCGTCATCGACCCGGTCAAGGTCACCCGCTCCGCCCTGGAGAACGCTGCCTCCATCGCCTCCCTGCTGCTCACGACCGAGACCCTGGTCGTCGAGAAGCCGGCCGACGAGGATGCCGAGGCGGGCCACGGCCACGGTCACGGCCACAGCCACTGAGTCGCTGACGCGACACGCGCTGAAGAAGGCCCCCGTTCCCGCCGCGCGCGGGGACGGGGGCCTTCTCCCTTTCCGGCTTGCTGCCTCGCTGCCGGCGGACGTTCGGCCCCCGGTTGGGGAGGAGTTGGTCAGAGGGCCCCGAGCTGCCGCATCAGGCGCATGACGTCGAAGTGCCACCAGCCTTCCTGGATCTTCCCGTCCTGGAAGCGGAAGATCGTCGTGCCGGTCATCGTGCACTGCTCTCCCGTGGCCGGGATGCCCTGGAACTCACCCTTGTGCTTGCCGCTCCAGGTCCACAGGAGGCACACGTCGTCGCCTTCGGCCACCTGCCGGTCGAGTTCGAAGGTGAAGTCGAAGGCGTCGCGCCACATCGTCAGATCGCGGCGGATGACGTCGCTGCCGACCTCGGACTCCGCCTCGTTGGCGACGTCGTGGTCGATGTAGTCCGCGGCGAAGATCTCGTCGATGGCGTCGAGGTTCCCGCCGACGGCGATCTCGTGGAAGAAGCGGCGGGCGGCCGCCGTGTTGAGCTGGTCGTCACGGACCACGTCGAGGTCGGTGAACGACGGCATGCCGTCGCAGAGCGCCACCATCTCCTGGAAGATGCGGTCGGTCTCGGGCAGCTTGGAGTTCCGCATCGCCTCTTCGTACGAAGGGAACTCGACGATGTCGACGTAGTGCGACCCCTCCGAGCGGTCCTTCCCCATGATGAGGTGGGAGGTGGTCCGCCTGCCCTTCGTCTTCTCGACCCACTGGTCCATGAGCGCGTTCACGCCGTCGAACCGGTCAGTCTTGTAATCGATTATCTGTACGAATTTCATGGCACCTCCCGCGGCGGATGTGGTACGACCTGATACGGCCATTTTAGTGATTTATGCTCTTGTGGGCGTTTCGGGTGCTCGGGCGGGTCGGGTGCTCGGGCGTGTCGGGTGTGTGGTGCATGTCAGGCGCGTCAGCGTGTCAGGCGCTCAGGCGCTCAGGCGCGTCAGGCGGAATGGCCCAGGGCTGCCGGGTGCACCGGGTCGGCGAACGGCAGACCGCTCGCGAACCGCGCCACCTCGTCCAGCGCCTGGTCGGCCATCCGGTACAGCTCTTCACCGAGCGATCCGGCGATGTGGGGCGTCAGCAGCACGTTCGGCAGGTCGTACAACGGTGAGTCGGCGGGCGGCACTTCGGGGTCGGTCACGTCCAGCACCGCGTCGAGGCGGCCGGAGAGAAGCTCGGGAAGCAGGGCGTCCTCGTCGACGAGCGAGCCGCGCGAAGTGTTGATCAGGGTGGTGCCGTCCCGCATCCGGCCCAGCTCGCGCGCGCCGATCATGTGGTGGGTGTCCGCCACCTGCGGAGCGTGGACGGTGACGACGTCGGCGCGGGCACAGAGGTCGTCCAGGCCGATGCGCTCGACACCCAGCGCCGCCGCCCCAGCGTCGTCGACATACGGGTCGTACAGCAGGACCCGCAGGTCGAAGGGGCGCAGCAGCTCGATCACCCGGCGACCGATGCGGGACGCGCCCACCACTCCCACCGTACGGCGGTAGTTGCCGAAGCCGTCGAGATCAGCGCGCCAGTCGTGCTCGGCGCGCAGCTGCGCGTACCGGTGGGCGGAGCGCAGTACCCGCTTGCCCGCGAAGAGGACGGCGGCGAGCGTGAACTCCGCGACCGGCAGTGCGTTCGCGGCCGCCGCCGAGGTCACGGCGATGCCGCGGTGCCAGCACGCCTCGGTGATGTGGTGCTTGACGGAGCCCGCGGCGTGGACGACGGCACGCAGCCGGGGCGCGGCCGACAGCACCTCGGCGGTCAGCGAAGGGGCGCCCCAGCAGGTGAGCAGCACCTCGGCCTCGGCGAGCGCGGCGGAGACGCGCGGTGAGGGCGAGGCCAGGTCGTGGGCGACGAGGTACGGGTCGGTGCGGGTGAGCGCGGTCAGACGTACGCGGTGGCGGTCGGCGAACAGTCGGTCGGCGATTCCCGGCGCCATGGCCAGCAGCAGCGCGGGGCGATTATCAGTGGCGTGATGCATGGTGGAACGCGGGCTCCTCACAGGTCGCTTGGGTCACTCGACGCTGCCGGCGGTCAGGCCGGCGGAACTCTGTGCCTGGTCGGAGTCCCGCGCCTGACCGTCTTCGTCGTACGCGGTGACGAACGGAGCCTCTGCGCAGGCTGCCTCGTGCTGACTCCGCCTCAGGATCTGCGCGTAGGCTGCGGCTCGCGCTGACTTCTGCTCAGGTCCTGCGAGCACACTGGGGCTCGCGCTGACTCCTGCTTTCGGAGTCGACCGATCACTGGGGCCCGTACTTGCGGCCCGCTCGCGAGCTGACCCCTCCGAGCAGGCTGCGCGGGGCCAGCTTCACCACGCCCATCAGCGCCTTGTAGCGCGGATCCGGGACGGACAGCGACTTCCCCTTCGCGAGATCCGCCAGCGCCGAGGTCACCAACTTGTCGGCGTCCAGCCACAGCCAGCCCGGGATGTTGTCCGTCCCCATCCCGGCCCGCTCGTGGAACTCCGTCCGTACGAACCCCGGGCACAGCGCCATCAGCCGCACGCCCGACCCCGCCAGATCCCGCGCCACGCCCTGCGTGAACTGCACGACCCACGCCTTCGACGCGCCGTAGGTCCCGCGCGGCACGAACGCCGCCACCGAGGCCACATTCACCACGCCTCCGCGCCCCCGCTCCCGCATCGGGCCGGCCGCGGCCGCCGTCAGCCGCATCACCGCCTCGCAGTGCACCTTCAGCATCGTCAGCTCGTCGGCCATGGACACTTCCAGGAAGCGCCCCTTGTTCCCGAAGCCCGCATTGTTGATCAGCAGGTCCACCGGGTGCCTGCGGTCCGCGAGCCGCTTCTCGACCGCGACGATCCCGTCCTCCTCGGCCAGGTCCGCGGTCAGCACCTCCGCCTCGATGCCGTGCCGGTCGTGCAGTTCGGTGGCCTGCTCCTGCAGCCGCTCGGTGTCGCGGGCCACGAGGACCAGATTGCGTCCCTCGGCCGCCAGCCGCCGTGCGAAGGCGGCGCCGATGCCCGCGGTCGCTCCCGTGATCAGTGCAGTCGTCATAGGCGGCACGTTAGTGCCCCGCGTGTGAGCGCGGTGTACGGACCTCGCCGGGCCGCTGTCCCTTCTCGACGACCACGAACTGGCCCGTCATGCCCTCGTCCTCGTGGTACAGCAGGTGGCAGTGGTACATGTACGGAGTGTCCGGGTCTGCCGGGCCCGTGAACCGTACGGCCATCTTCACGCTCCTGTTACCGGGCACGAACACGGTGTCCTTCGGGCCGCGCAGATGGGGCGGCGGCTGCCGGCCGTCGACCTCCAGCACCCGGAACTGCACGTCGTGCACATGGAAGTTGTGCGGGATGCCGTCGTCGTTTCGCAGGACCCAGGTCTCGGTGGCGCCCCGGGTGACGGTCCCGTCGATCCGGTCCATGGACATCGGCCTACCGTTGATCCCGGACCGCTGAAGGCCGAAGAACCATGTCCGCACGGAGTCCTCGCCGTCCGGCAGCTCCGGTTCGCCGAGCGTGCCGGGCAGTTCGGGCGAGGACCGCAGCGTCTTCGCGGCACGCAGCTCCAGTACGTCGAACGAATCGTCACCGCCGTTGAACCTGGTCTGCCAGAAGTCGCCCAGGCTCTGCGGATGGCTGCGCAGCACAGCCCGCTCGCCCGGTCGCATCCGCACCACCATCTCGGCCCGCTCGCCGGGAGACAGCCGGATGCGGTCCATCGACACGGCCTGCGGCAGCAGCCCGCCGTCCGACGCGATGAGCGAGAAGCGCCCAGCGTCCCGGCCGCCGCCGACGGGCACATCGGGGACCGTCCCCCATCGGTCCCCGAGCCAACTGACCCGTCTTCTCCGGGATTTCCCCTACGAGACGATCGGCAGCTGCCCGGTGCGGGAGCCGGCGCCGCTCCCGGTTTCGCGCGTGGCCACGTAATCCCGCGCCTCCCGCAGCTGCTCGGGGTGGAGCGCGTCGCCCGCGGCGAGCACCCGCGGCAGCAGGGAGCGCTCGGTGGTCCCGGCCCGGAACGACAGCGAGACGGTGACCTCGTGATCCGGCCGGTGCACGATCTCGATCGGATCGCCCGCCCTGACCTCACCGGGCCTGATCACCCGCAGATACGCGCCGGGCGCGGCCTCCTGTGTGAAGCGCCTGACCCACCCCTTCTCACCGAGCCAGCTCGCGAACGTGCGGCACGGTATGCGCCCGCTGGTCACCTCCAGCACCAGCTCGTCGCCGATCCGCCAGCGTTCGCCGATCAACGCGCCGTTGACGTCGAGCCCGCTCGTGGTGAGGTTCTCGCCGAACGAGCCGCTCGCCAGCGGCCTGCCCAGCTCCCTCTCCCAGCGGTCCAGATCCTCCCGCGCGAAGGCGTACACCGCCTGGTCGGTGCCGCCGTGGTGGCGCAGGTCCGAGATCTCGTCCCCGGCCACACCGCTGCCTCCCTCTCCCTTGTGGCCGGGGTCCGCCACCCGGACGGCCCCCTCGGTCGGACGCTTGTCGATTCCGGTCGTTCCAGTGCCGGCGTAGTCCACGGACCTGAGCCGCCCCACGTTCACACTCAGAAGCTTCATGCCGGGCACGCTAACCGACGTTCCCCAAAGCAACCAGCCTATATTTTCCTGCATCCCCAAGCCACGCTTATGCTCAAGGAGTGATCGAAGCCCGTCATCTCCGTGTCCTGCGCGCCGTGGCCGCCACCGGCTCCTTCTCCGCCGCCGCGCGCGAACTGGGCTGCACCCAGCCTGCGGTCAGCCAGCAGATGAAAGCACTCGAGAGCTCGGCCGGCACACCGCTGCTGATTCGTACGGGCCGCGAGATGCGCCTCACCCAGGCGGGCGAAGTGCTCGTCCGGCACGCGTCGGGCATCCTCGCCGGGCTCACCGCCGCAGAGGAGGAGATCGCCGCGATCGCTGGGCTCAGGGCGGGCCGCGTCCGTCTGGTCTCGTTCCCGAGCGGCAGTTCCACGCTGGTGCCCACGGCGCTCGCCGCCCTGCGCGCGGCGCATCCCGGCACCAGGGTCTCCCTGGTCGACGCCGAGCCGCCGCGTTCTGTCGAGATGCTGAGGGAGGGCGACTGCGACGTGGCCCTGGCCTTCCGCTACGGCACGGCGGGCGCCGAATGGGACGACCTCGTCGTACGCCCGCTGCTCACGGACCGGCTCATCGGGCTGGTGCCCGAGGGCCACCGGCTGGCGGGCGCGGAGAGCGTCGCGATCGGCGACCTCACCGATGAGCCGTGGATCGCGGGCTGCCCTCGCTGCCGCCGTCAGCTCGTGGAGGTCTGCGAGGAAGCCGGCTTCACGCCGCGGATCGACTTCGCGACGGACGACTACCCGGCGGTGATGGGACTGGTCGGCGCGGGCCTGGGCGTGGCGGTGCTGCCGGAGCTGGCGCTGGAGTCCGTACGCCCGAAGGGGGTGCGGACGATCGCGGTGAACCCACCCGTCGCCCGCGAGATCGTCGCCCTGACCCTCCCGGACCTCTCCCAGGTCCCAGCGGTCGCGGCGACCCTGGACCGCCTGTCGCTGGCGGCCGAGCGCTGAGGCGCGACATCGGCCCTGGGCTGCCTGGCGCCTGGTGGCACCGGCGGCCGTGACCGTGGACCACTGCCCCGGCGGGCGAGCCCTGAGGCCGGGTATCGGCCCTGGGTTGCCCAGCCCCTGGCGAGCCATGGCGGCGACCCTGGACCGCCTGTCGCTGGCGGCCGAGCGCTGAGGCGCGACATCGGCCCTGGGCTGCTGGCTCCGGGTGGCTGCCCCAGCGGCCCGGCCGGCGCACCGCGCCCGAACGCCTGTACGCGGCGGAGCCGCATTGAAGCGCGGCACCGTTCCGGGCGGTCCGGCGCCCCGGCAGCCTGGCAGCCCCGGCAGCTGCATGTCCCCGAACCGCTTGTACGCGGTGGCGCGGGGGGGCGGCGCCGGGGGCCCCCCCCCCCGGCCCCCCGCCCCCCCGCCCCGCCCGCCCCCCCCGGACGCCAGGGGCGCGCCGCGCAACCGCGCCCGGACGCAGAAAGCCGGTCCCGGCTGAGGCCGGGACCGGCGTGCAGGTGCAGAGATGGTGGGGAGCAGGCGTGTCGTTCGCGCAGACGGTCGT
Source organism: Streptomyces sp. NPDC018833 (assembly GCF_044390825.1). NCBI lineage: Bacteria > Bacillati > Actinomycetota > Actinomycetes > Kitasatosporales > Streptomycetaceae > Streptomyces > Streptomyces sp. NPDC018833. The sequence goes on from NZ_JBIRZM010000009.1 coordinate 261,981, forward strand.
CGTAGCCCGTGGCAGTTGTAGTCGTCGTCTGTAGTCGTCGTCGCTCGGTGTCGCTCAGTCTCGTTCGTACATACGAAGGAACGTTTCTTCGTTCGCGTCGGGGGCGTCAGCCCCCTACCGCGCCTCCCGCGCTCGTCGCAGGGATCAGACGATGGCGTGCGCGGCCCATGAGCTCCTCGCGCTCGTCCTCCGTCAGCCCGCCCCAGACGCCGTAAGGCTCCCGCACGGCCAGCGCGTGTGCCGCGCACTCGGCCCGGACGGGGCACCTCATGCAGACCTCTTTCGCCGAGTTCTCGCGCGCGCTGCGCGCTGCACCGCGTTCGCCTTCCGGATGGAAGAAGAGCGAGCTGTCGACCCCGCGGCATGCCGCGAGGAGCTGCCAGTCCCACAGATCGGCGTTGGGTCCGGGAAGGCGAGAGAAATCTGCCATAGCGCATGTCCCCTTGAAACCGTGCTGAGTGGATACAGGACAAGTCGGAACCGGGCGGGACCTCCGGCCGGCGTGTGCCGGTTCCGGCACCCCACGCTGTGCCAACGACCGTACATCTGCTGTGTAAGTAGATGTAAATATGACTCATTGCGAATCTAGCCAAAGACACCAGCTAATGGGAAGAAAAGCCGCTGAATGGGGCACGGCTCCCCGGAGAAACTCCGGTGACCTGCGGCGCTGCTGTTCGCGCACGGCCCCTTACGCAGAGTGCCGAAGAGCTTCGTCCCACCCGTAACTCTTTCGAGTGACCGTCGTTGAGAGGGCGAGGCGGTTGAAAGAACAAGCTGTCGGGCACATGTCCGAGAGCGTTCAACCGCTCAGGTGACGAAACGTACCCAGCCTGGAGGCTCAAGGTGACGCGCATCAGCTGCGGAGGGCGGCCATGACATCCGTCCTCGTCTGCGACGACTCCCCGCTTGCCCGAGAGGCGCTCCGCCGCGCGGTCGCGACCGTGCCCGGCGTCGAGCGCGTGACGACCGCGGCCAACGGCGAGGAGGTGCTCCGCCGGTGGGGCGCCGACCGCTCGGACCTGATTCTGATGGACGTACGCATGCCCGGCCTGGGCGGCGTCGAGACCGTGCGCCGGCTGCTGTCCGCCGACCCGGGCGCCCGGATCATCATGCTCACCGTCGCCGAGGACCTCGACGGTGTCGCACTCGCGGTCGCCGCCGGTGCCCGCGGCTATCTGCACAAGGACGCCTCGCGCGCCGAGCTCCGGGCGACCGTCACGCAGGCGCTCGCCGACCCGACGTGGCGGCTCGCCCCGCGCCGGCTCCGCTCGGCCGAGATGGGCGCCGCGCCCACACTCACCGCGCGTGAGATCCAGGTGCTCGAGGGAATGAGCCATGGCCGGTCGAACGCGGAGATCGGGCGCGAGCTGTTCCTGTCCGAGGACACGGTGAAGACGCACGCCAGGCGCCTGTTCAAGAAGCTCGGCGCCTCGGACCGGGCGCATGCGGTGGCGCTCGGATTCCGCTGGGGCCTGGTCCGCTGAGTGGCCTGGCACGGGGTGACGGATGCCCGAGGGCATCCGTTTCCCGCGCGATGCCGCATCCTTGAGGGTGTGGAGTTCCTCGGGGACGAGTCGGTCGAGCGGGAGGGGAGGGCGCAGGAGATGACTTCCGGCGCACCTGCTCATAACGCTTCGGTGCACAACATGGGACGCGGTGCCGCGGAGGCTCCGGCGCCAAGGCACCATGGACCGATGCGTGACGACGAGGCGGCGACCGCCCAGGGGGCCATCGGTGCACTCGTCCATCGTGCCGTCGACGGCGACGAGCAGGCCACGCACGACCTGCTCGCGCACGTCCACCCGCTCGCACTGCGCTTCTGCCGTTCCCGTCTCAACAGACTTCCCGGCGACGCCCGGCATTTCGCCGACGACCTCGCTCAGGAGGTGTGCGTCGCGGTGCTGATGGCACTGCCGCGCTACAAGGACACCGGAAGGCCCTTCGAGGCCTTCGTCTTCGCCATCGCCTCGCACAAGGTCGCCGATCTGCAGCGAGCGGCGATGCGGCATCCGGGCTCGACGGCCGTGCCGTCCGACGAGATGCCCGAGCGGCCCGACGACTCCCTCGGGCCCGAGGAGCGGGCGCTGCTCAGCGACGACGCCGAGTGGGCCAAGAAGCTCCTCGCCAATCTCCCCGAGAACCAGCGCGAGCTGCTGGTGCTGCGCGTCGCCGTCGGGCTGACGGCGGAGGAGACGGGACAGATGCTGGGGATGTCGCCGGGTGCCGTGCGCGTCGCCCAGCACCGTGCGCTGAGCCGTCTGCGGGCGCTGGCCGAGCAGTGAACCGCGCGGCGGCCACGTGCGTATGAACATACAAAGCTGCTTACTGATCTTGATCGTGGAATGAGACGGGTGCAGAGCCCGTTAGCATGGACATCCGCACCGATCAAGGCCATTGGGGAAGGTGTCATGACCAACGTCGACGGAGTGCCCGAGAAATTCGCGACACTCGGGCTGACCTACGACGATGTGCTGCTGCTGCCGGGTGCCTCCGACATGGCTCCCGACCAGATCGACACCTCCTCGTACATCTCGAAGAACGTGCGGGTGAACATCCCGCTGCTGTCCGCCGCCATGGACAAGGTGACCGAGGCGCGCATGGCCATCGCCATGGCCCGTCAGGGCGGCGTCGGCGTGCTGCACCGCAACCTCTCCATCGCCGACCAGGCCAACCAGGTGGACCTGGTCAAGCGCTCCGAGTCCGGCATGGTCACCGACCCGATCACCGTGCACCCGGACGCGACGCTCGCGGAAGCGGACCGGCTGTGCGCCAAGTTCCGCATCAGCGGTGTGCCGGTGACCGACCCCGCGGGCAAGCTGCTCGGCATCGTCACCAACCGCGACATGGCCTTCGAGACCGATCGTTCGCGCCAGGTGCGCGAGGTCATGACGCCGATGCCGCTGGTCACGGGCAAGGTCGGGATCTCCGGTGTGGACGCCATGGAGCTGCTGCGCCGCCACAAGATCGAGAAGCTTCCGCTGGTCGACGACGCGGGCGTCCTCAAGGGCCTGATCACGGTCAAGGACTTCGTCAAGGCCGAGAAGTACCCGAACGCCGCCAAGGACAGCGAGGGCCGCCTCCTCGTCGGCGCGGCCGTCGGTGTCGCGGGCGACGCCTTCGAGCGCGCCCAGGCGCTGATCGAGGTGGGCGTCGACTTCATCGTCGTGGACACCGCGCACGGCCACTCCAAGCTGGTCGGCGACATGGTCTCCAAGATCAAGTCGAATTCATCCGGCGTGGACGTCATCGGCGGCAACATCGCCACCAGGGACGGTGCCCAGGCGCTGGTCGACGCGGGTGTCGACGGCATCAAGGTCGGCGTCGGCCCGGGCTCCATCTGCACCACGCGGGTGGTCGCCGGCATCGGCGTCCCCCAGGTCACCGCGATCTACGAGGCCTCGCTCGCCGCCAAGGCGGCCGGCGTCCCGGTGATCGGCGACGGAGGTCTGCAGTACAGCGGCGACATCGCCAAGGCCCTGGTCGCGGGCGCCGACACGGTCATGCTGGGCTCGCTGCTCGCCGGCTGCGAGGAGTCGCCGGGCGAGCTGATGTTCATCAACGGCAAGCAGTTCAAGTCGTACCGCGGCATGGGCTCGCTGGGCGCCATGCAGTCGCGTGGCGAGCAGCGCTCCTTCTCCAAGGACCGTTACTTCCAGGAGGGCGTCGCCTCCGACGAGAAGCTGGTTCCCGAGGGCATCGAGGGCCAGGTCCCCTACCGCGGTCCGCTCTCCGCGGTCGTCCACCAGCTGGTCGGCGGCCTGCGCCAGTCGATGTTCTACGTCGGCGGACGCACGGTGCCCGAGCTGCAGGACCGTGGTCGGTTCGTGCGGATCACCTCGGCGGGTCTCAAGGAGAGCCACCCGCATGACATCCAGATGACGGTCGAGGCGCCGAACTACAGCAGGAAGTAGCGCGTACGTCCGCCAGGGCGGTCCCGGGTCGCCGGGGCCGCCCCTCGCGTGTGTGTCGGGGATACTGGTAGGCGCAGACGTAGAGGGAAAGGCCACATATCGTGACTGAGATCGAGATCGGGCGCGGCAAGCGCGGCCGCCGGGCGTACGCGTTCGATGACATCGCCGTCGTACCGAGCCGGCGCACGCGGGACCCGAAGGAGGTCTCGATCGCCTGGCAGATCGACGCCTACCGCTTCGAGCTGCCCTTCCTGGCGGCCCCGATGGACTCGGTCGTCTCGCCGCGCACCGCGATCCGCATCGGTGAGATGGGCGGCCTCGGCGTCCTGAACCTCGAGGGCCTGTGGACCCGCCATGAGGACCCGCAGCCGCTTCTCGACGAGATCGCCGAGCTGGACCCGGAGAGCGCCACGCGCCGGCTCCAGGAGATCTACGCCGCCCCGATCAAGGAGGAGCTGATTGGGCAGCGCATCAAGGAGGTGCGCGACTCGGGCGTCGTCACCGCCGCCGCGCTGTCCCCGCAGCGCACCGCGCAGTTCTCGAAGGCCGTCGTGGACGCCGGCGTCGACATCTTCGTCATCCGCGGTACGACGGTCTCCGCCGAGCATGTCTCCGGCGCCGCCGAGCCGCTGAACCTCAAGCAGTTCATCTACGAGCTCGACGTCCCGGTCATCGTCGGCGGCTGCGCCACGTACACGGCCGCGCTGCACTTGATGCGCACGGGCGCGGCGGGCGTGCTGGTCGGCTTCGGCGGCGGCGCCGCGCACACGACGCGCAACGTGCTGGGCATCCAGGTGCCGATGGCGACCGCGGTCGCCGACGTGGCCGCGGCCCGCCGCGACTACATGGACGAGTCCGGCGGCCGGTACGTCCACGTCATCGCCGACGGCGGTGTGGGCTGGTCCGGCGACCTGCCGAAGGCGATCGCCTGCGGCGCGGACGCGGTGATGATCGGCTCTCCGCTCGCGCGCGCGACGGACGCGCCCGGCAAGGGCCGCCACTGGGGCATGGAGGCCGTCCACGAGGACGTGCCGCGCGGCAAGCTGGTCGATCTCGGCATCGTCGGCACGACCGAGGAGGTCCTGACCGGCCCCTCGCACAGCCCCGACGGCTCGATGAACTTCTTCGGCGCCCTGCGCCGTGCGATGGCGACGACCGGCTACAGCGAGCTCAAGGAGTTCCAGCGGGTCGAGGTCACAGTGGCGGACTCGCAGCACAGCCGCTGATCCTCCGCGCGGCGGCGCGGCTCGAGCGTCGGCTTCGGCCTCGGCTGTGGCGTCAGCGTCGGCTGTGGAGTCAGCGTCGGGAAGGGCCCGGCACCTGATGGCCTGATGGTGCCGGGCCCTTCTGGCTGTCCTCACGGGTCTGTTCTCCCAGCCGGTCTTCCAGACCCGTGTTTCCAGGCCGTCTTCCGAGGCCCGTCGGTTCACAGGCGGTGGGCCGCTCCCGCCGGGGTGGCGCCCCGTGTGTCGAGCAGCAGCTGCGCCTTGACCGCGAGGCCCTGCAGGTCATACGTGCGGTGGTGCTGAAGCAGTACCGTCAGGTCTGCGTTGGCGGCGGCCTCGTAGAGGGAGTCAGCGCGGGGAACGGGCAGTTCGTTCACGCGCCAGTCCGGGACGTAGGGGTCGTGGTAGCTGACGGACGCGCCGAGGTCCATCAGACGGCGGGCGATCTCGGTGGCGGGGGAGCCCGTCAGGTCGGCGAGGTCGGGCTTGTAGGTGACGCCGAGGAGCAGCACGCGGGCGCCGCGGGCCGACTTGCCGTGCTCGTTGAGGAGCGTGGCGCAGCGCTGGATGACGTACTGCGGCATCCGGGTGTTGATGTCCTGGGCGAGTCCCACCATGCGCAGGGTCCGGCCGGTGGGCGGGAGGTGGCCGGGGTCCAGGGGCACGCCGTGGCCGCCGACGCCCGGGCCCGGGCGGAACGCCTGGAAGCCGAACGGCTTGGTCTCGGCGCAGCGGATGACGTCCCACAGGTCGATGCCGAGGCCGTGGCAGAGGACGGCCATCTCGTTGACGAGCGCCATGTTGACGTGCCGGAAGTTCGTCTCAAGCACCTTGACGGTCTCGGCCTCGCGCAGACCACGCGCCCGGACGACCTTGTCGGTGAGCCGGCCGTAGAAGGCGGCGGCCGATTCGGTGCAGGCGGGGGTCAGGCCGCCGATGACCTTGGGAGTGTTGGCGTAGCCGTGGGCGCGGTTGCCGGGGTCGGTGCGGCTGGGGGAGTACGCCAGGTGGAAGTCCCGCCCGGCGCGCAGGCCAGAGCCCTGTTCGAGCAGCGGGCGGAGGAACTGCTCGGTCGTGCCGGGCTGGACCGCCGACTCGAGCAGCACGGTGGTGTGCGGGCGCAGCCGGGACGCGAGGGCGCGGGCCGCGTCGGCGAGCGCCGTGAGGTCCGGCGCTCCGTCCGGGCCAGGGGGGGTGAGGGCGCAGATGACCGCGGTGCGCACCCTCCCCAGTTCGGCCCGGTCGGTGACCGTGCGGAAACCGGCGGAGAGCATGCGGCGGACGTCGGCGGCGGTGACACCCGCGGCGGGCTCGGTTAGACGGCGCGGGTCGGGGTCGTAGCCGATGGTCTCGATGCCGGCTGCCACGGCGGCCTGGGCGAGGGGCAGACCGAGGTGGCCGAGTCCGATGACAGCGAGATCTGCGGGCATGACGGTGGCCGTCCTTCCCATAGCCGGAGGGGACAGAGGTCGCAAGCCCTGTGGGCGGAACGGGCGTGCGCAATGTCAGACTAGGCGTAAATATGACCGTTATGTCGGATTGTGCGCGTGTGGCTAACGGAGTGTTATCCACAGGCGGTGGCTGAAGTCGGCGAGTGCGGACAGAATCGACGATGTGAGCCCGACCGCAGGGGACGCACGGGGGCGACGGGAGGCAGCAGTGAGAACAGCGACACTGGGACCGGAGGAGCGCGCCGCAGCGCTCGCCGGTATGGCCGAGCGTGAACTGGACGTGCTGGTGGTCGGCGCCGGCGTCGTCGGAGCGGGCACCGCGCTGGACGCGGCGACAAGAGGCCTGTCGACCGGGCTCGTCGAGGCGCGTGACTGGGCCTCGGGCACGTCGAGTCGGTCGAGCAAGCTCATCCACGGCGGCCTGCGTTATCTGGAGATGCTCGACTTCGCCCTGGTCAGAGAAGCGCTGAAGGAGCGCGGGCTGCTGCTGGAGCGGCTGGCCCCGCACCTGGTCAAGCCAGTGCCGTTCCTCTATCCCCTGCAGCACAAGGGCTGGGAGCGGTGGTACGCGGGATCGGGCGTCGCGCTGTACGACGCGATGTCGGTCTCCTCGGGCCACGGGCGCGGTCTGCCCGTGCACCGCCACCTGTCACGGCGTCATGCGCTGAGAGTGGCACCCGCGCTGAAGAAGGACGCCCTCGTGGGTGCCCTGCAGTATTACGACGCCCAGATGGACGACGCCCGATTTGTCACCACCCTGGTGCGCACGGCCGCGAGCTACGGGGCCCAAGTGGCCAGCCGTGCCCGGGTTGTCGGCTTCCTGCGGGAGGGCGAGCGGGTCGTCGGCGCGAGGGTGCTCGACGTCGAGGCCGGCGGCGAGTACGAGATCCGTGCCCGCCAGATCGTCAACGCGACAGGGGTGTGGACGGACGACACACAGGCGCTGATCGGGGAGCGCGGGCAGTTCCATGTACGGGCCTCCAAGGGCATCCATCTCGTGGTGCCGAAGGACCGCATCCACTCCAGCACCGGTCTGATCCTGCGGACAGAGAAGTCCGTCCTCTTCGTCATTCCGTGGGGCCGCCACTGGATCGTCGGCACCACGGACACCGAATGGGACCTGGACAAGGCACACCCCGCCGCGTCGAGCGCGGACATCGACTACCTGCTGGAGCACGTCAACTCGGTGCTCGCCGTCCCCCTCACCCGGGACGACGTCCAGGGGGTGTACGCGGGGCTGAGGCCGCTGCTCGCCGGGGAGTCCGACGCGACGAGCAAGCTCTCGCGCGAGCACACGGTGGCGCACCCGGTGCCGGGCCTGGTGGTCGTGGCGGGCGGCAAGTACACGACGTACCGGGTCATGGCGAAGGACGCCGTTGACGAGGCGGTGCACGCTCTCGACCAGCGGGTTGCCGCGTGCGTCACGGAGGAGGTCCCCCTTCTCGGCGCCGAGGGCTACCGCGCCCTGTGGAACGCGCGCGCGAGGATCGCGGCGCGGACCGGGCTCCATGTGGTCCGCGTCGAGCACCTGTTGAACCGCTACGGCTCCCTGACCGAGGAGCTCCTGGCGCTGATCGCCGAGGACACGTCACTCGGCGAGCCGCTCACCGGAGCCGACGACTATCTGCGCGCCGAGGTCGTCTATGCGGCGTCGCACGAGGGTGCACGCCATCTGGACGACGTGCTGACGCGGCGCACCAGGATCTCGATCGAGACCTTCGACCGGGGGACGCGCTGCGCGCGGGAGTGTGCGGAGCTGATGGCTCCGGTGCTGGGTTGGGAAGAGGCGCATGTCGAGAAGGAGGTCGAGCACTACGAGAAGCGGGTGGAGGCGGAGCGCGAGTCGCAGCGCCAGCCGGACGACCTGACGGCGGACGCGGCGCGCTTGGGGGCGCCGGACATCGTGCCCATCTGAGAGGGGGCCTGGAGGCGGACCGCCGGGTGGCGGGCGCGGCGGGAGCGAGGCATGGGGGCGGGCCGAAGTGCCGACAGCGGGGCTCGGGCCGGCGGACCGGTCGTCCGGGAAAGAGGGGGACACAGGGGGTGCCGGGGTCTGGCACCTGCTGCCGGACCGGATTTCGCCGTACCCTGATCGGCGGACGGGGACGTCGGGACACGGGGGCCGGCGGCGCGGGCAAGGCCCCGACCAGCGCAGGGGCGGAGTTCACGGCGAGTGAGCGTACGGCGGAGGCCGCATCCTTCAGTCGCGCAGGTTCAGTGAATGGACCCGGGAGACATTGCGTTCCTTGAGTGAGGGACAATGGTCGCTCTGCCAGGGCGGGTTACCGCATCGAGCGGGAAGCGGCAGGCGCGGGCGAAGATCAGGGATCGCAGAGGGGACGCATGTCGGAGGCTGAGCAGTCGCGGGAGCCCCAGCGGGAAGAGACCGAGGGGGCCGGTTTCGCCGGCAAGGGCGAGGACTCCGCCGTGGCCGCCGGGGGCGGCACCGGCGACTCGAATCCCGAGGGCGCGGGCGACGCGACCGGAGAGGCGTCCCCTGGCGAGACGGTGACGGCCCTTCAACAGGACGCGTCCGACAAGAAGGATGCGCCTGCACGCGAGGACGCGGCGTCTGACGGCCAATCCGGGACCTCGGGCTCGGGCACCGCCGACAAAGCCGCCGTCGAAGGGCCGACGGCGGAAGACGCCACGGCGGGCGTGAGTGAGGACGGCACCGCGGACGGCCCCGTTCCGGCGGACGGTGGGACGGGCAGGGCAACTGCCCCCTCGGGCAAGGCCACGGATGGCGACACGCACCGTGGCGCCGACGCGCAGGGCCCGGTGGACGCCTCCACGGCTGCGGCGGACGACGACGCCGGCAAGGCGGCAGGCGCGAGCAAGGACGGCGAAGGCAGCGGCGAAGCGGCCCCGTTCGGCGCGCCCGAGGACAACGCCGCCGGGAGCGGTGCTGGCCCGACCGCGGTAGACAGCAGGAGCCCTGACACCAGCGCCGACGTTGAGGCAGCGTCCGCAGGCAAGAGTGCCGGTGCCGCGGCAGCTGCCGTGGGTGGTGGCTCAGGCCGTACGGCGGGCGTTGAGGCAGCGTCCGCAGGCAAGAGTGCCGGTGCCGCGGCAGCTGCCGTGGGTGGTGGCTCAGGCCGTGCGGCGGGCTCTGCCGCGAGGAAGGGAAGCGCCGGACGCAGCGGACAGGGCAGTGGCGTGGGCGCGCCCGAGGGGCGGTTGCTCGCCGGGCGTTACCGGCTGGGCGGGGTCCTGGGGCGGGGTGGCATGGGCACCGTGTGGCGCGCCGTCGACGAGACGCTCGGCCGCACCGTCGCCGTCAAGGAACTGCGCTTCCCGAACGCCATCGATGAGGAGGAGAAGCGCCGGCTCATCACGCGTACGCTCCGCGAGGCAAAGGCCATCGCCCGGATCCGCAACAACAACGCCGTCACTGTCTACGACGTCGTCGACGAGGACGACCGTCCGTGGATCGTCATGGAGCTGGTCGAGGGGAAGTCCCTCGCCGAGGTGGTGCGTGAGGACGGCATTCTGACCCCCCGTCGCGCCGCCGAGGTGGGGCTCGCCATTCTCGACGTGCTGCGTTCGGCGCACCGCGAGGGCATCCTGCACCGGGACGTGAAGCCGTCGAACGTGCTCATCGGCAAGGACGGCCGGGTCGTTCTCACCGACTTCGGCATCGCCCAGGTCGAGGGCGACCCGTCGATCACGTCGACCGGCATGCTCGTCGGCGCCCCTTCGTACATCTCGCCCGAGCGTGCCCGCGGTCACAAGCCCGGGCCCGCCGCTGACCTGTGGTCGCTCGGTGGCCTGCTCTACGCGAGCGTGGAGGGCTGTCCGCCGTACGACAAGGGGTCGGCGATCGCCACGCTGACCGCCGTGATGACCGAGCCGCTCGACCCGCCCAAGAACGCGGGTCCGCTGGAGGAGGTCATCTACGGGCTGCTCGTGAAGGACCCGGCCCAGCGGCTCGACGACGTGGGCGCACGCGCGCTGCTCACGCAGGTGATTCATGCCCCCGAGGCGCCGGTGCGATCCGCCGAGGCCGAGTCCCCGGTGGAGCAGACACGGGCCATACGGATTCCGCCCGTTCCCCCGGTGCGTCCGGAGACCAAGCCGAAGGACCCGGCTGCCGAGCGGCTGCGCGGGGCCCTGCGCTCCGTGCGCAACGCCGCAGCGGCGGCCAAGGCCGAGTCCAGGGGCCAAACGGGTGCCGGACCGAGGACCACGACCAAGACGTCGGTCCGGACCGCTTCCGTGGCTCCGTCCGGCAGGCCCGCGCCCGTCCGCGCGCCGCTCACCGATGTGGTGCCGCGGCGCACCTTGGTGACCATCGCGGTCGTCGCCGTGCTCGCGGTGCTGTCGACGGTGCTCGTCTTCGCGTTCGGCGGCGACGACAAGGGCAGCCAGGGCAAGGGCAAGGGAGACACCGCCGCGTCGGCGGGTACCACCGCGGGCGGCGACGGAAAGGCCGCCGGGGGCAGCGACGCCAGTCCGGACACCGGCCAGGGCACGGATCAGGGGACCGGCAAGGACACCGGCAAGGACACCGGCAAGGACGACGGCAAGGATGATCAGGCCGCCGGCGACGGTGCTTCCGGCGCTTCCGGCGGTCAGCCGTCCGGCGGCGGTGACGGTGGCGGTGACGTGCTGCCCGCGGGATACGTGATGGTGTCCAACGATCAGTTCCACTTCACCATGGCGATGCCGAAGAACTTCCGGTTCACCGGCATAGCGGGCCGTAACTCCGGCGCGAAGTTCAGCGTCGGCGGCGGGGTGCCCCGCGTGCAGGTCGACTTCACCAACAGCCCGGGGGACGACGCAGCCCGCGCCTGGGCCGCTGCGGTCGCCGGTGTGCGCGCGACGAGCAACGGCTACAAGCACCTCAGTATTGGGAAGGTCGACTACAACGGCTACCCGACCGTCGCCGACTGGCAGTTCGAGCGCACCGAGAGCGGCCTGCGGGTACGCGTTCTGAACAGAGGTTTCAAGGTCGATGCCAGGCGCGGTTACTCGATCATGATCACCTGCAAGGCGAGCGAGTGGCACGGAAAGGAGTGCGAGACGCTGCGCAAGACGGCGTTCGCGACGTTCAGCCCCAAGGACTGAGGAGGGGCACGTATCGTGAGGAGTCGCGAACGGTAGGCAGCGACAAGGGGCCGTTGAACGACCGGAATTGACGGCTTTGCGCGGTTGTGTGCGGGCTTTCCGGACCGGCCGGGGGACGCGCACATGGGGAGGCGTCGTGGAGGACTACGCGGGAAGGGTGCTCGCCGACCGCTACCGCCTGCCGCTGCCGCCCTCCGACGAGTTCGAGCTTGCCGAGACCCGCGCGTTCGACACGTACAGCGGCCATGAAGTCCTGGTGCGGCAGGTGCCGTTGCCGGAGGTCGTGGACGCGGAAGTGGTCGACGGTGACGGCCTCGCAGGTACCGCGGTTCCCCGGCGGGTGTCGGGGCGGGCGACCCGGAGGCCCGCGGATCCGGCCGTGCGCCGGGCCGTCGAGGCCGCGCAGGCGGCGGCACAGATCCCCGACCACCCCCGTCTGGACCAGGTCTTCGACGTCTTCGCCGAGGACGGCTCGCTCTGGATCGTGAGTGAGTTCGTCGCCGCGCGCCCCCTTGCCGCCCTCCTCGTGGAGAAGCCGCTCAGCCCGTACCGCGCGGCCGAGGTGGCGTCCGACGTCCTCACCGCCCTGCGCGTGCTGCATGCGCACGGCTGGATCCACCGGAACATCACCGCGCGCACGGTTCTCGTCTGCGACGACGGGCGGGTGGTGCTCACCGGTCTGGCGTCCGGCGCGGCCGAGGAAGCGCTGTGCGGATACGCACCGGTCCCCGAGCCGCCTGACTCCGGTTCCGACTCCGGTTCCGACCCCGGTCGCGACTCCACGGATTCCCCGGGGCGGACGGGCCCCGCGTCGGTGCCCGGGCCGAGGGCGGGCGACGGACCCAGCGGGGCCGCGGCCCTGGAGCCGGCCTACCCCACGCTGCCCCGGCCGACCGGTGCCGACACCGGCCAGGTCCCTGACGTGAGGGCCGCCAGAGCCGGCGCCATAGCGGCCTACCGCGCGGGAGCGCGCGCGGCGGCCCGCGTCCACGACGACCAGGGGAGCGACGACCGCCGCCACAAGGGCGATCGTCCCGTCCAGGACGGCCTCGATCGCGACTGGTGGGCCCACAGCCCAAATGATGGCGCGGACCACGCCGCCCACGCGGCTCACGACGCCCCCGCCCCCGACGACCCCTCCGACGACCCCTCCGACGACCCCTCCGACGACGCCCCCGGACGCGCCCGGCTCGCCGGTAGCTGGCACGACGCCCCGCTTCCCGGCCGCGACGGCCCCGGCCCCCTGTCCGCCGGTGGCACCCGGCCCGCCCTGCCCGCCGCCCGCTCCGCCCCGGACGCAGCTCGGAACAACCCGTACCGGAACGACCCGTACGGCGTACGCCAGGCGGCGGCCGGCCACGACCCCCGCGCGACACGCCCCGCGCTGCCGGCTGCCCGAGCCGACGGCTCGTCGCCCGGCAGCTGGGACCGCGGCGGTGGCGGCGGGGACGCCCTGCGCGCCGACGCCCAGCGCCGTCCCGTCCCCGCCGAGGGCTCCGCAGCCGCCGCCTCCGGCCGCTGGGACGACGTCGTGGCGGGCGGCGGCACCCCCGTCTTCCGTGGTCCGGCCACCCCGCTGGCCGCCGAGCGTGCGCGGCAGGCGCGGATAGCGGTCGTCGGTGCGGTGACCGAGCGATGGGCGCCCGAGCAGGCCGGACCGGTCCACGAGAACTGGCAGCTCGCCGCCCCTGTCGGACCGGCTACGGACCTGTGGGCGCTCGGCGCGCTGCTCTTCCGGGCCGTCCAGGGCCATGCCCCGTACCCCGAGGAGAGCGCCGCCGAGTTGGTCCAGCTCGTGTGCGCGGAGCCGCCCGCCTTCGCCGAAGAGTGCGGGGCGCTGCGGCCGGTCGTCGAATCGCTGCTGCGCCAGGACCCCACCGACCGCCCGGACTTCGAGGAGCTGCGCGGCTGGCTGCGCTCCCTCGTACGGTCCGCGCCCGAGCCGGAGGCGGGCATGGACGTCGTGCCGCTTCCGGCGGGTCCGGTGGACGCCTCGCGCCTGCCGGTCGTACGGCGGCGGGGTGAGCTGGTGCGCAGGCGCCGGTCCGCCGGCCGGGACGTGGCGCACGGCAGGCACCGGCACAAGCGGCCCAGGGACGCCGCACGGCCGGACCGTGGTGCCCGCCGCGACCACCAGGTGCGTCCGCAGCGGCAGGCGTACGGCGGACGGGCGCGTACGCCGCGGGCGCTCGGCCGTACCCTGCTGCTGCTCATCCTGCTCGCCGTGGTGGCGGCCGTCGCGTACGCGGTCCTGTTCATGCCCAAGACCGAGCCGGGACAGTTGGACCGCGGTGCCGGTCCCACGGCGGGCGCTGACCCGAGCCCCGACGGCGCAGCGGACGTCAAGGGTCCCTCGCCGAGCGGGACTCCCGGTGCGCAGCAGCCGCAGACCTCGGCCCCGGCCGCCAACCTGCCCGACGGCTATGTGCTGCGCGAGGACCCCGAGGGCTTCCGGCTCGCCGTCGCCGAGGACTGGCGGCGCAGTCCCATCAACGATGCGGGTCAAGTGCGCTACGCGGACGGCGATTTCACGCTGATCGTTGTCGCCGGACGGGACCCGGTGAGCACCAACGGCGACGATCCACTGGTCTACCAGCGGGACAAGGAGCGGGAGCTGCAGCCGTTCCGTGACTCGTCCTGGGCCGGTGCGAGCGGGCTGAAGCGCATCGACGTCGGTCAGCAGTCCATGGCGGAGGGCCAGTTCACCTGGCAGGACAGCACCGGCCGCGAGGTGTTCGTGCGCAACCTCGCGCTGATCATCGGCGACAGGTATCACGTGATCCAGGTGATCGGACCGGCCGATCGGCGCGAGGAGGTCACGGAGATCCACCGGCAGGCCGCCACCACATACCGCCTCACGCGCTGAGCCGACGAAGGCGGCAACGCACCGCGCACACAGGCCGGTTCCGCCCGAACCATCCCGAAGCGGCCGCGTTGTCACGCAGAGTGGCGACTCGGCAGCTCACCACGCATCACAGTGCGGTCACTTGAGCGAGCCTCGGTACCGAGTTCGTGCCTCCCCTCCGTAACCTGTCATTCCAAGGAACGGGGCGGGATACGTGGAAAACACTCACAACACAGGCGCCGGTCTGCTGCTCGCCGGGCGTTACCGGCTGAGCGAGACCATCGGTCGCGGCGGCATGGGCAAGGTATGGCGGGCCCATGACGAGGTGTTGCACAGAGTAGTCGCCGTCAAGGAACTGACGGCGGGTCTGTACGTCTCCGAGGCCGACCGGACCGTTCTGCACGCCCGGACCCAGAAGGAGGCCCGGGCGGCCGCGCGCATCAGCCATCCCGGCGTCGTCACGGTCCACGACGTGCTGGAGCACGATGCCCGGCCCTGGATCGTCATGCAGTACGTCGACGGGCCCTCGCTCGCCGACGCCGCCAAGGAGCGCGGCCGCATCGACGAGCGGGAGGCGGCCCGGATCGGGCTGCACATTCTGGGCGCCCTGCGTGCCGCCCATGCCGCGGGCGTCCTCCACCGGGACATCAAGCCCGCCAACGTGCTGTTGGGCGGTGACGGCCGGGCACTCATCACGGACTTCGGGATCGCGGCGATCGAGGGTGACCCGACGATCACGCGGACCGGAGAGATCGTCGGCTCGATCGACTACCTGGCGCCCGAGCGGGTCCGCGGCCACGACCCCGGACCGGCGTCCGACCTGTGGTCGCTCGGCGCGACGCTCTACACGGCGCTGGAGGGGCAGTCGCCGTTCCGCCGGTCGTCGCCGCTGGCGACCATGCAGGCCGTGGTGGACGACGAGCCGGCCCCGCCCCGGAGCGCGGGGCGTCTCGAGCCCGTGATCAGGGCGCTGCTCCACAAGGACCCGGCGGCGCGCCCGTCGGCGGCCGAGGCCGAGCGGATGCTGGTCCAGGCCATGG
This sequence comes from Streptomyces sp. NPDC018833, assembly GCF_044390825.1. Taxonomy (NCBI): domain Bacteria; kingdom Bacillati; phylum Actinomycetota; class Actinomycetes; order Kitasatosporales; family Streptomycetaceae; genus Streptomyces; species Streptomyces sp. NPDC018833. Next base: position 277,524 of record NZ_JBIRZM010000009.1, read on the forward strand.
AGGACCGTGTTCCTGCCCCGACGGCGCACGTGCCCGCCCAGCGGGCGACGCAGCGGATGACACAGCGCCTGCCGCGGGGCGGCGCCCCGGACCCGCGTACGGCCACGGCCGTGGCGGGCTCCCGCCCGGCCCCGTCCGGGGGCTGGACAGCGGCACCGGCCCGGCCGCGGCGGGGCCCGCGGCTGCGGACGCTCGCCCTCGTCGTGGTCGTCGCGGCCGTGATCGGCGGGGGCGCGGGGCTCGCCGCGATGAAGTACGCGCAGTCGGGCGGCGCGACGGACACGGGTACGGGTACGGGTACGGGTACGGGCCGGGCGACAGCGCCGGGCAAGGCGTCGGACGTTCCGGACGGCTGGCGGCGCGTCCACGACGAGCGGGGTTTCAGCCTCTGGGTGCCCGACGGCTGGAAGCGGCAGGCGGACGGCGACCAGATCGACTACACGCCGGACAACGGCCGCCACCGCATCCGGATCAGCGTCGACCCGTCCCCGGACTTCGAGAACCCCTATATGCACATGCTCGACATGCAGGAGGGGCTGGCGAAGCGGCTGCCGGACTACCGCCGGGTGAAGCTGCGCCCCAACACCTTCCGCGACCAGACGCAGTCCGCGCTCTGGGAGTTCAGCTGGACCGAGCGCACGGAGCACCCCGGTCCGCGCCGTGCCATCGACCAGATGTACTACGAGGACGACGGTACCGAGTACGCCCTCTACATGTCCGGCCCGGCGAAGGACTGGGACGTGACCCGCGAGCAGTTCGACACGATGCTCAGAGGCTGGCGGCCACCGCCGAACTGACATCCGGATACGCGCCGCGGCGATCCGCGCGACGGGTTCATCGCAACGGCTTCATCACACTCGCCACCTCCGCCGAACGACGGCAAGTTCCTGATCAGGGCTTATCCGCCAGTGATCACTGGCGGAATCGTAGGGGCACGGTGAAAAGCTGTTACCGGTGGGTACCCAAAGTGCTGATCGCCGCATACCCTCGCCCCCATGACGGACTCGCAGGCCACCGCAACCGCCCTTGGCACCAACCCCATCGCCGCCTCGCCGGCCGGTGCGCGCACCGCAGCCGACGTGGTGACTCCCGAAGTGGTCGCCCAGCTCACCAAGGGTGTGGCGGGCTCCGGTCGCACGGCCAACCACGCGCCGTTCACCGGCGAGAAGCTGGCGGACCTGCCCGAGTCCACTCCTGACGACGTCGCGGCCGCCTTCGAGCGCGCCCGTGCCGCCCAGCGCGTGTGGGAGGCCACCCCGGCGCGCGCCCGCGCCGCTGTGCTGCTGCGCTTCCACGACCTGGTCCTGGAGCGCCAGGCCGAGGTGCTCGACCTGATCCAGCTGGAGACCGGCAAGGCCCGGCTGCACGCCCACGAGGAGGTGCAGGCGGTTGCCGTCGCGGCCCGCCACTACGGGCGCAAAGCCCCTGCCTACCTCCGGCCCAAGCACCACACCGGCGTCGTGCCCGTCCTCACCAAGACCACCGAACTGCGCCAGCCGCGCGGTGTCGTGGGTCAGATCGCGCCGTGGAACTACCCGCTGGAGCTGTCCGTCGGGGACGCCCTGCCCGCCTTCGTCGCCGGCAACGCGGTCGTCATGAAGCCCGACACCGAGACCGCGCTCACCGCGCTGTGGGCGCGTGACCTGCTGATCGAGGCCGGCCTGCCCGCCGAGGTGTTCCAGGTCGTCATCGGCGAGGGCCCGGTCGTCGGCCCCGAGGTCGTCCGGCACGCCGACTACGTCTCCTTCACCGGATCGACCCGCACCGGCCGCGAGGTCGCCCAGGGAGCGGCGGCCCGGCTGGTCGGCGTCTCCCTCGAACTGGGCGGCAAGAACGCCATGCTGGTGCTGCACGACGCCGATGTGGAGAAGGCCGCGGCAGGCGCGGTCCGCGCCTGCTTCTCCTCCGCGGGCCAGCTGTGCATATCGATCGAGCGGCTGTACGTGCACGAGTCGATCGCGGACGCGTTCATCGAGCGCTTCGCCGCCCGCACCAAGGCGATGCGGCTCGGCAACTCCCTGGCCTACGGCGCGGACATGGGCTCCCTGGTCGGCCCGCGGCAGCTGGAGACGGTCACCCGCCATGTCGACGAGGCCGTCGCCAAGGGCGCGAAGCTCGTCGCCGGCGGCGTCGCCCGGCCCGACATCGGCCCGTACTTCTACGAGCCCACGATCCTCGACGGCGTGGACACGCCCATGGCCGTGTGCGGCGAGGAAACCTTCGGCCCGGTCGTGTCGATCTACCGTTTCTCGGACGAGGATGAAGTCGTCGAGCTGGCCAACGCCACGGCCTTCGGCCTCAATTCGAGCGTGTGGACCAAGGACGGCCGGCGCGGCCACGCCGTCGCGGCCAAGCTGCGCACCGGCACGGTGAACATCAACGAGGGGTACGCCCCGGCCTACGGCAGTGTCCAGGCGCCCATGGGCGGCATGAAGGACTCCGGGCTCGGCCGGCGGCACGGCTCCGAGGGCATCCTCAAGTACACGGAGGCGCAGACCGTCGCCCAGCAGCGGCTGATGCCGCTCGCCCCGTCGTTCGGCATGGACGACGAGAAGTACGCCGCGTTCATGAGCTTCAGCCTGAAGGCGATGAAGGCCCTGCGCCTGCGCTGACCGCCGCCCCCCCACCGCCGCCCCCCGTACCCGTACGTCCGCACGTTTCACGAGGAGAGCCATGTCCGAGGTACCCCCTGCCCGAAACCAGGACGCGGGCGGCGACGATGACGGCGACGCGTACGACTACGACGTGATCGTCGTGGGCTCCGGCTTCGGCGGCTCGGTCTCCGCCCTCCGGCTCTCCGAGAAGGGATACCGCGTCGGTGTCCTGGAGGCCGGGCGCCGGTTCACCCGGGAGTCGCTGCCGAAGAACTCGTGGGACCTGCGCAACTACCTCTGGGCCCCGGCACTCGGCCTGTTCGGCATCCAGCGCATCCATCTGCTCGGCAACGTCATGGTGCTCGCGGGGGCGGGCGTCGGCGGCGGCTCGCTCAACTACGCCAACACGCTCTACGTCCCGCCCGCGCCTTTCTTCAACGACCCGCAGTGGAAGGACATCACGGACTGGCAGGACGAGCTCAAGCCGTACTACGACCAGGCACGCCGCATGCTCGGCGTGCGGCTCAACCCGACCATGACGCCCTCGGACGTCCATCTGAAGGCGACCGCCGAGGCGATGGGCGTGGGTGACACCTTCCACATGGCCCCCGTCGGGGTGTTCTTCGGGGACGGCGACGACGCCGACGGTTCGGTGAGGGCCCGGCCCGGGCAGGAGGTCGCGGACCCCTACTTCGGCGGAGCCGGCCCCGCGCGGAAGGCCTGCACCGAGTGCGGCGAGTGCATGACGGGCTGTCGGCACGGCGCGAAGAACACCCTCAACGAGAACTACCTCCACCTCGCCGAAAAGGCGGGCGCGGTCGTCCACCCGATGACGTCCGTCGTCGCGGTCACCGAGGACGCGAGCGGCGGCTTCGCGGTCAGGACCCTGCCCAGTGACAACAGGCGCAAGGGGCAGGGGCGCACGTTCCGGGCCCGCCGTGTCGTGATCGCCGCCGGTACGTACGGCACACAGACCCTGCTGCACCGGATGAAGGACAGCGGGCTGCTGCCGCGGCTGTCGGCACGGCTCGGCGAGCTGACGCGGACCAACTCCGAGGCCCTCGTCGGCGCCCAGACCGACAATCGCCGCTACCGCAAGCGCCATGGCGCGGAGCGGGTCGACTTCACGCGCGGTGTCGCGATCACGTCCTCGATCCACCCGGACGAGAACACCCACATCGAGCCGGTCCGCTACGGCCGCGGCTCCAACGCCATGGGCGGCATGACGGTCCTGCAGGTCCCGTACCGGGTGAAGGGCCGGGTCGTCGGCTGGCTCGGCAACATGGCCCGGCACCCCTTGCTCGCGGTCCGCGCGCTCTCCAACCGGCGCTGGTCGGAGCGGACGATCATCGGCCTGGTGATGCAGTCCCTGGACAACTCGCTGACCACGTACCGCAAGCCCGGCGGCATCGGGAAGGGCCTGCTCACCGCTCGTCAGGGCCACGGCACCCCGAACCCGAACCAGATCCCCGAGGCCACCCGCGCCGCGTCCCTGCTCGCGGAGGAGATCAACGGCTTCGCCGGCTCCAACATCGGCGAACTGATGGGCACCCCGCTCACCGCGCACTTCCTGGGTGGCTGCCCGATCGGCGCCTCGGCCGAGGACGGCGTGATCGACCCGTACCACCGGCTCTACGGCCACCCGGGCATCTCGGTCGTCGACGGCTCGGCGGTCTCGGCGAACCTGGGGGTGAACCCGTCGCTGACGATCACTGCGCAGGCTGAGCGTGCGATGTCGTTCTGGCCCAACAAGGGCGACGAGGACCCGCGTCCGGCCCAGGGCAACGCCTATGAGCGGCTCGCACCGGTGGCGCCCAAGTCCCCGGCGGTCCCGGCGGATGCGTTCGGCGCGCTGAAGCTGCCGTTCCTGGGGCTCCCCGCGGTCCCGCCCAAGAAGTAGCCGCACGGTCCGGGTGGCCCCGGGCCACAGGCGAAGGCCGCTGCACCCCCCTCCGAGTGCAGCGGCCTCCTTGCTTCTCGCGGCCCCCGCGCCAAAGGGCGCAGATGAGGCCGTTGTTACGCATGCATGACCTGTGACCAGGGAGGATGGTTGTCCTCGTCTCATACAATCTTTATGTGAGGTGGATCACATGGCCCACTTGCCCGTGCAACGGGTGGGGTCCGCGGCATTGATCGCCAAGCATCCGGAAAAGGCCGAGCGACATGCCCTCCCGAGCGGGTCGCACGACCAGGTCGTCGTTCAGACCGTCGGCACTTCCAACTGTCCGCTGACACCGTGAGATGGGCCATGGATCACCCGGGAGCGGTGTTCGCCATGATGGGCGTGTACGGCTACGTCAACGGCGGTGACATGGTCGGGCCGGACAGCGCGCTGTTCTGTGCGGGGAGCCTGCGGCTGGAGCGCCCGGCGCGCGCCGCCGGGGAACGCCCGGTCGTGCGGCACGGGCCCGAGCGAGTTCGGTGAGCAATCGGGCACGCTGGGCAGGAGCCCGAGACGCGGTGACGAAGGGCCCCGCGGAGTCGAGTCCTCGGGGCCGTTGCGTCGGCGCCGACGTCAGGGCGGCGCAGTGTCGGCGCACGCCGCCGGGGTGCGCGCCGCGGGCGAGCGGCCGGCCGCCCGGGGCGGCCTGGGGGACGGCCTGTGACGGTGTGGATGCGCCGACGTGCTCGTGTCTGCGGGACGGGCTGCGGCCTCGTGCAGCCGGTTCGGACCGGATGCGGTCGGCGCCGGGCGTCCCCGGAGCCGACCGCCCTTGGGGTGACCGGGCTGCTGTCCCCTGCCGACCGGTCACGCGCGCTGGGGCGAGGTCCCACGACGCACCTGCGGGTGCGTCACACGCTCCAGCGGAGCCACGCGTGGTTTCCTTCGAGGCCCGCCCCTGGCTGGCACGGACATCGGGACCAACGAAGACCGGCGGGGCGCGTCACGCGCCGTACGGGTGAGGATGCGCCCGAACGCAGGTGCGCAGGCGTACGTGCACGGCTCAGATACGGCCCCGGCACAGCTCCAGCATCGTCATCGCGAGCGCCGTGCCGGGCTTGCCGAGCGCGTCCCTGTAGTGGCCGAGCACCTCCATCTCGCGCGCCAGGTTCACCCGGCGGCCGCCGGAGCTGATCCGGGCGTCCTGGATGACGGCGGAGACGGCCATGCGCTCCTGGATCAGGCCGATGATCCGGTCGTCGAGCGCGTCGATGCGCTCACGGGCGCCGGTGATCACGTTCGCGGCGTCGTCGGTGCGGGCGCCGGTCTTGTCGAGTACCTCGGTCACGGGGCTCTCCTTGGGTCGGGGTCCCGGATCGGCACGGCCCGGAGGCAAACGCGAGGCGCCCCGGGCCTTGTCGGCCCGGGGCGCCTGGGAAGTCGCTGTCTGAAGCTAAGCAGCACGACCATGGCAGCCGGACGGGCCGGTGCCATAGGTAAAGACGAAGGTCAGCTGCTTGTGCATGCGGACAGTATGGACCCCGCCCACGCTCCGGGCCAAAGCCCGGTTCGGATGGTGAGACGAAGGTATGGCCGGCCGTCCCGGTAGAATCGACAAAACCGACCCTCTCCCACCGCCGGAAGGCCGCCAGTGTCATCAGCGTCCACCGCTGCCGCGCCCGCATCCAACCCGGACGTCGTCCTGGTTGTCGATTTCGGCGCTCAGTACGCCCAGCTCATCGCCCGCCGCGTCCGTGAGGCCCGGGTCTACAGCGAGATCGTCCCGTCCACGATGCCCGTGGCGGAGATGCTGGCCAAGAACCCGAAGGCGATCATCCTCTCCGGCGGCCCGTCGTCGGTGTACGCGGAGGGCGCCCCGCGCCTGGACCGCGCGATCTTCGAGGCCGGGGTTCCCGTCTTCGGCATGTGCTACGGCTTCCAGCTGATGGCCACGACGCTCGGCGGCGCCGTCGACAACACCGGGGCGCGCGAGTACGGCCGTACGCCGCTGCACGTCACCAAGCCCGGCTCCACCCTCTTCGAGGGAACTCCCGACGAGCAGTCGGTGTGGATGTCGCACGGCGACGCCTGCTCGGCCGCCCCCGAGGGCTTCACCGTCACCGCGTCCACCGACGTGGTCCCGGTCGCCGCGTTCGAGAACGACGCGAAGAAGCTCTACGGCGTGCAGCACCACCCCGAGGTGATGCACTCGACCTACGGCCAGCAGGTGCTGGAGCACTTCCTCTACCGCGGCGCCGGCATCGAGCCGAGCTGGACCACGGGCAACGTCATCGAGGAGCAGGTCGCGGCCATCCGCGCACAGGTCGGAACCAAGCGCGCCATCTGCGGTCTGTCCGGCGGCGTGGACTCGGCGGTCGCCGCCGCTCTCGTGCAGAAGGCCATCGGTTCCCAGCTCACCTGCGTCTACGTCGACCACGGCCTGATGCGCCAGGGCGAGACCGAGCAGGTCGAGAAGGACTTCGTGGCCGCGACGGGCGTGCAGCTCAAGGTCGTCGACGGGGAGGCCCGCTTCCTCGACGCGCTCAAGGGTGTCTCCGACCCCGAGGAGAAGCGCAAGATCATCGGCCGGGAGTTCATCCGCGTCTTCGAGCAGGCGCAGGCCGAGATCGTGGCGGAGGCCGCGGGCGGCGAGGACGTCGCGTTCCTCGTGCAGGGCACGCTCTACCCGGACGTCGTCGAGTCCGGCGGCGGCACCGGCACCGCCAACATCAAGTCGCACCACAATGTGGGCGGCCTGCCCGAGGACCTCGAGTTCGAGCTCATCGAGCCGCTGCGCAAGCTGTTCAAGGACGAGGTCCGCATGGTCGGCCAGGAGCTCGGCCTGCCCGACGAGATCGTCCAGCGCCAGCCGTTCCCGGGCCCCGGCCTCGGTATCCGCATCGTCGGCGAGGTCACCAAGGAGCGCCTGGACCTGCTGCGCGAGGCGGACGCCATCGCCCGTGAGGAGCTGACGGCGGCCGGCCTCGACCGTGACATCTGGCAGTGCCCGGTCGTGCTGCTCGCCGACGTCCGCAGCGTCGGCGTCCAGGGCGACGGCCGTACCTACGGCCACCCGATCGTCCTGCGCCCCGTCTCGTCCGAGGACGCCATGACGGCCGACTGGACGCGGATGCCGTACGAGGTGCTGGCCCGTATCTCCACCCGCATCACCAACGAGGTCGCCGATGTGAACCGCGTGGTGCTCGACGTGACGAGCAAGCCCCCGGGCACCATCGAGTGGGAGTGAGCCTCCCCGCCGCCGCATGTGACGCCGCCGCCCACCCCGTGTGGGCGGCGGCGTCGCCGTATGCGCTGCCCAAGTGGTGGGGCGCTCTGGCCAGTTGACCTCCTCGGAGTTACCTTCCGGCCATGACGCACACGCCGGAGCCCTTGCCCGTGGAGCAGTTGCGGTTCGCCATGCCGCCCGTGCACGAGTCCGTCGTCGAGGAGCGCGCGTACCGCAAGGAGCGGCTGGCCGGGGCGCTGAGGCTGTTCGGGCGCTTCGGGTACGAGGACGGGGTGTCGGGCCATCTCACCGCCCGGGACCCGGAGTTCACCGACTGTTTCTGGGCAAACCCCTTCGGTGTCCCCTTCGCCCATGTCTCGGCCGGTGACCTGGTTCTCGCGGACCGGTGGGGCCGGACCGTCTTCGGGCGGCACCGCGTCAACCAGGCCGTGTTCACCGTGCACGCCCAGGTCCATCTGGCCCGCCCGGGCGTGGTCGCCGTCGCGCACACCCACACCGTGCACGGGCGGGCACTGGCGGCGCTCGGCGATCCGGTCGAGCCCCTCACCCAGGAGGCGTGCGCCTTCTTCGAGGACCACGCGTTCCTCGACGCGTACACGGGGGTGAGCGTCGACGAGGACGAGGGGCGCATGATCGCGGACGCGCTCGGCCCCCGCAAGGCGCTCGTCCTGCGCAACCACGGCCTGCTGACCGTCGGCGACTCCGTCGACGCCGCCGCCTGGTGGTTCATCTCCATGGAGCGCTGTGCCCAGGTGCAACTGGTGGCGCGGGCCGCGGGCAAAGCCGTTCCCATCGGGCGCCGAGAGGCCCTGGCGACCCGCGAGCAACTGGGCAGCGACCTCGTCGCCTGGATCAGTTTCCAGCCGCTGTGGCAGCAGATCAGCCGCGCCGAACCGGACCTCCTGCACTAGAAGGCTGCTGAAGATCTTGTTGTGGGGCTGTCCGGCCGGAGGCCGGGCGGCCCTTTTCGCTATGCGGTGGCCGGGGTGAGGTGCCAGGTGGTGTTGGTGCGGGTGAGTCCGAGGTTGATCAGTCGGCGGAGGTTGAGGGCGGCGGCGCGGTGGTGGAGCCAGAGGTTGTTGG
>NZ_JBIRZM010000010.1:0-154413 GCF_044390825.1 Streptomyces sp. NPDC018833
CACCCCCAAGGACGTCGAGCTCGCCGCATAACCCCAGCGAGCCCGAACCGCCCCAAACCCGACAGGGGCGCCTTGACGCAGGACATAGAGGCACCCCGCCTTCGGCCCCCTGTGATCGCAAGCGCGGCTTCATTACGCTTCCCCGGACCGAAGTCCCCGAAGGAGGAGTGTCCGTGGAACTGCTGCGCCGTGAGCCGTTCGTGCTCGACCCCCAGGCCGACCCCGTCGCACAGGCCGGCGAACTGCGCGCTCTGGGCCCGCTCGTCGCCGTCGAACTGCCCGGCGGTGTCGTTGCCTGGACCGCGACCGACCTGGTCACCGCGCAGCAGGTGCTGGGCCACGAGGATCTGACGAAGGACGCGGCGCTCTGGCCCGACCTCGCCGAGGGCCGCATACCCGATGACTGGGAGCTCATCGCCCTGGTCCGCGGTGCCGCGATGCTCCACCAGGGTGGTGCCGACCACCGCCGGCTGCGACACCTGGTCAGCTCCGCGTTCTCGCGGGCGCCGATCGAGGCGCTGCGGCCGCGCGTCGAGGAGATCGCCGACGAGCTGCTGGACCGGGCGGAGGCCGGGGGCGACGGCGAGGTGGTGGACCTGTGGGAGCAGTTGCGGCTGGCCGGTCCCGGCGCAGCACGTCGTACAGGGCGTAGGGCGTGTCCGCCTCCGGCCCGTACAGCCGCCGCCGCCCCATCCCGCCGGACGCGTGCGCCGGACATCCCACGGGAGGAACGGCCTCAGGCGCACCCGACGAGTCGGAGAAAGGAGTGGTCACCACAACCTCCAGAGAAACAAGGAAGGAAACAACAAAGCCGAGACCCGCCCCGTCAAGCCCCGCAGCATACCCACGTGATCAACCGGCCCCGGCAGACAGCCCCGTCTCCAACCCGGCACCGGTCAAGGCCCGTTCGGGGTCGTCCGGCGCAAGGCCTTTGCCGGTGGACGCCGTTGCCGTACGAGCAGCCGTCCGGCGCACGCGCCGTCCGCGGAACTGCCCGGCCTTGCACCGGTCCGGCACAAAAACCTATGGTGGTCCAGACCTCCACGGCTCGGCGTCGTACGGGCTGCTGATGGCGGTGAACGGGGCGGGCAGCGCGGTCGGCGGTCTGCTGGCGCTGCGCACGCGTCCGGCCCGGCCACTCGCGGCAGGTGCGGTGGCGTTGCTCGGGGTGCCGGTGAACCTCGCCCTGCTGGCAGCCGGTGTCGGCGTCGCCGCGCTGGGGGTCGGCCAGTTCGTGGTGGGAGTCGCGTTCGCCTACTGGCTGGTGATGTGGTCGGCCTCGGTGCAGACCCATGTGCCGCAGCAGGCGCTGAACCGTCTGCACGCCTACGACGTCGCCGGCTCTCTGCTGATGCTGGCGGCGGGCAGGGCGCTCGCCGGTCCGGCGGCCGAGCTGCTCGGTGCACGGCAGGTGCTGCTGGGCGGCGTGGTGCTCGGGGCGGTGGCGGTGGGCGTGCTGCTCGTCATCCCCTCGGTGAGGAGGCTGCCGAGGGCGTAGTCGAAGGCGGCCCGGGTCATTACGGCGCTTCGCCGCCCCCCCTCCCGACTCGTCCGCGCCTGGCGGTGGCGGCGCGAGCACCTCGTGGGCCCGGGCGGAAGGGCGGCGGCGGACGCGGGCGGCGAGGACCGCGACGTCGTCCTCGGCGTGGTGGGCGTCGAAGCGGTCGATCACCGTGTCGAGGAGTTCCTCCACGCCGGCGCCGGGCCTGAGCCATGATCCGGCGAGGCGCGCCAGCGAGACGTCGATGTCCTCTCCCCTGCGCTCGACCAGGCCATCGGTGAACAGCAGCAGCGTCTGTCCCGGGACCATGGGGCGGGTGATGAGTTCGTATCCGCCGACGCCCGTGCCGAGGGGCGGGCCCACCGGCACGGGCACGATCTCGGCGGTGTCGTCGGCGGTGAACAGGACGGGCGGCAGATGGCCCGCACTGGCGAACGCGGCCACGCGCCGGGCCGGATCGACGCGGATGAGCAGGCACGTGGCCGGGCGGCGGTCTGCGCTGGTGGCGACGGTGGCGTCCAGTTGGCGGCCGGTCCGCGGCGATGTCCTCCGGGAGGAGGTCGACCGCCGCGGCGTCGCACAGGGACGGGCACAGGAACTGGGCGAGCTCGATGCAGATGGTCCGCTCGTCGAGCGTGGTGCCGATGGCCTCGAGGACTCGTTCGACCGCCTGAAGCCGTGCCCGTACCCGTTCCGGCCATTGCTGTTCTTCGGACAAGCCCACCTCCGTGCCCCCGATGCCGTGCCGCGCTACGCACGTCATCACATCAGCGAATCGACTGCGGGGAGGGCAACGACGCAGCACGGCGAACGGGTGTGCGCCGCAGGCCGGGGCCCGCGGTCCGGCGGATGTGTGCGCGGGGGCCGGGCCGGGGATGGTCGCGATCATGACAGAATCCGCACCCGTCCGGACCCTCGCTCCCCCTCCCCGGCGTCCGGTCCGGCAGTTGCTCGCGGCCTCGGTCGGCAACGCGGTGGAATGGTACGACTGGTACGCGTACACCTTCCTCGCCGCCTATATCGCCGATCAGGTGTTCCCCCGGAGTTCCGGCAACTCTCTGGTGCCCCTGCTGTCCGCGTTCGCGGTCTTCGCCGTGGGCTTCTTCATGCGCCCGGTCGGCGGGCTGCTCATGGGCGCGCTCGCGGACCGGCACGGCAGACGTGCCGCTCTCACCGTCACGATCCTGCTGATGGGCGGCAGCAGCCTGCTGGTGGGCCTGACCCCGACGTACGCGGCCGCGGGGACCTCGCCCCCGTGGTACTGGTCGCGGCCCGGCTGCTGCAGGGACTGTCCGTGGGCGGCGAGTTCGCCGCCTCGACCACGTTCCTCGTGGAGTCGGCCGGCCCGGGGCGGCGCGGCCTGTTCTCCTCATTCCAGTACGTCTCCACGTCCATCGGGCAGCTCGCGGCCTCCGGTGTCGCGGCCCTGCTGGTGAGCCGGCTCGGTGAGGGTCAGATGGAGGGCTGGGGCTGGCGGGTGCCGTTCGTGCTGGGGGCGCTGCTCAGCCTCGTGGGCTTCTGGATCAGGCGCAGCGCCCACGAGACCCGCAGCGCCGAACAGCAACGCGCCGAGCGGCCCGGGCTGTTCGACGCCCTGCGCCATCATCCGCGCGAGTCCCTGCTGATCTGCGGCATCACCGCAGGCGGCACGCTCGCCTACTACACCTGGACCTCGTACCTGCCGACGTACGCGGAGCTCAACACCGGCATGGACAAGGCCGACGCGCTGGTCGCGAGCACCCTGTCGCTGGCAGTCTTCACCGTGCTGCAACCGGTGGGCGGGCTGCTCTCCGACCGCTTCGGGCGCAAGCCGGCGCTGCTGTTCTTCGGGCTGGGGTTCGCGGTGCTGAGCGTTCCGCTGCTGAAGGCGGTGAACGGGTCCTTCGTGTCGCTGCTGCTCGTGCAGTGCGCGGGCATGGTGCTGTTGACCGGGTTCACCGCCGTCTCCGCGGCGGTGAACGCGGAGGTGTTCCCGGCCCGGGCACGAGCGGCGGGCATCGGCTTTCCGTACTCGCTCACGGTTGCCCTCTTCGGCGGCACGGCACCCTATGTAGGCACGCTCTTCAAGGAGTGGGACCGCCCGGAGCTGTTCCCGTGGTACGTCGCGGTCCTGTGCCTGGCGTCGTCGGCCGTGTACCTGCGGCTCCCCGAGAGCGCGCACAAGGAGCTCGAACGCTGAGCGCCGCCGGGTAGTCAGCGGCCGGTGAGGAGCAGCCACACCTGGCCGCGGGCGAAGTTCAGGCGCTCCCCCGCGGCAGTGGTGAACACCGTGTCGCCCGTCGCCGTCCGCCGCTCCCAGCGGGCGTCGAACGCGCGGCCGTCACGCAGCACGAGGGCGCTGCCCGAGCCGACCGTCTCGGTGTACGGGGACACGCTGCCCGACCGGTCGCGGAACTTCGAGGGGCGTACGTCGGTGTACTGGACGACCACCGTCGCCGGGGTGAGCGGCCCGCCGTCCGTCGTCCGGGCCGCGGTGCCGTCCATGGCGACGCGCCATCTCTTCTCGGCGGCGGACCAGGTGAAGGTGTAGCGGGCCGACGGGTAGCGCACGGTCCGCTCGGCGGCCGGCCGCCCGCCCTCGGGAGCGGGGCCGAAGCGCAGCCCTATGTCGGAGGCGTCGCTCGCGTCACGGGCGGCGGCCAGCGCCTGCCGGGGCCGCAGGTAGAGGTTGTGGGGAGCCGGACGGTCGTCGCCGCGTATGTACGCACCCGGTGCCTTGCCGGGCGGCAGGGCGATGACGGGGGCCGCGTCGATCAGCGGTCCGAGCGCGGACTGCGCCCCGGAGTAGGCGAGCGCGGGCCGGCCGAACTGGCGCAGCAGTTCGAGGTCGGACTCGCGGGCGCTGCGCACCGGGCCCACCTGCGCCGGCAGCCGGGACGAGAACACGGCGAGGATGCGGCTCAGGCCCGACTCGACCTGCTCGACATAGATCAGGTCGGCCGCGCCGAGCCCCGTGTGCGGGCGTGCGGGCCGCACGTTGTCGATCTTGACGGCGAGCACCGGGGCCGGGCCGCCCGGCAGACCGGTGAAATAGGAGGTGCGCTGCGGTGCGGAAGTGGTCGGGCGGGTCGGCCCGCCGCCGTCGCCCCCGCCCGAGCAGCCGACGAGCCCCATCGCGAGGGAGGCCGCGGTGAGCGCGGCGACGGCTGTGCCGCCCCGTCTCGGCTGCCGTCGTCGTCGCGTCGTCATCGCTCAGCTCCCCTGCGGCAGGTGGGCGCGGGTGGTCTCGTCGGACAGACCCTGTTCCCGCAGGTCCTCCACCTGGTACGTACACTCTGCGCCGCCCCCGGGAGAGGGGCAAGGCGAGGACGAGGAACCCCGTCGCGGCGGGCACGGTGGGGCCACTACAGCGTGGTCATCGTGGTGCGTTGTGTGGGACCGGCGGCCAACGGCACAGCTTGTGCCCACTCGCGCCGCGCGCCCGTGCCTCACGACGGCGGGGGCATTCCGTGATCTTCACTGTCACGTGGCCGTCGCCGCCGGAGCCGGGCGTGCAGCCCCATGAACGCCTGGCAGTACGAGCTGCGGCTCGGCGCCCCGGACCGGCTGGATGTGCGGCCGGCATGACCCAGCTGAAGGGGGGCGGACGGTGCGGGGTGCCCGTACGAGGAGCTCGACGGTGACGGGATCGTCACGCAGGGCGACGATGTACTGGTGGCGAGCCGGCAGATCTCGTGCCGCTGGCCGAGGGGGCCGTCGTCGTGGACCGCTGAAGCGGGTCCTCGGGAGGCTAGCCGCGCGCCGCGAAGCGCTGCAGCTCGAAGTCCAGCGTGCGCCCGACCTCGCGCAGCGTCGCCTCGGCCGTCTGCCGGACATCCGCGGGGACGTCGCCCCGCTCCTCGACCAGGCCGTCGTAGATCGGTGCGTCAGCCCTGTCTGCGGAGCTCACGATAAGTCCCTTCGTTCGGTTGCACGGGGCTTCACGCCCTTGCACAGTCCATGCGCGGCACGGGCTTCAAGCGGTTCTGACGGAAGCAGGGGCCGAGTGTACGGGGTGGGCCGGCCGCCCCTTTCCGGCGGGACCCCGCCCCGGCGCACCCCGTGAGCACGCCGGGGCGCGGCCGTACGTGCCCCTGTGGCCCGTGTCAGGGGGCAGTACGCGAGCCGTGCGCCGTACGGGTGCATTTGCGGACCGCGGAGGGCCCCGGTCCGTGCGATCGGAGTGGCCGTCGCGCAGGAGCATCGGCGGGGCGGGCGTGAAGAAGATCACTTACTCCGCCTGCGCGCTCACCCTCGCCGGTCACGTCGGCCGGCCGAGGAGTGCGGCGGGATCGGTCAGGTCTCGGCCTTCCGCCCCTTGGACACAGGGAGACTGAGACGGGTCCGGTGACGCTCCACGGGGGGCAGCCACTGCCTCGAACGGAACTTCCGCCCCGGCCTCCCCCATGGGGCCACCCGGCTCCATGTCCGCGATCGGGCCACACGGCATGCGGCGCGCCCGTCGGGCGCACGCGCCGTCCGCCGCTCATGAGATCGCGGTCGGCGCGTGGCCGAAAGACGACGTGCACAGTCCGTCACTTGACCGTTCATCTGTACCGCTGCCCATGCGCTCCCTAGCATGTCCGTCCCACAGCCTGATTCACGGACGCGGGTGAGGACTGGATGCAACGCGAGTCGTGGCGCCCGGATGCCATCGACACCAAGGTGCCCAGCGTGGCGCGCATGTACGACTACTTCCTGGGAGGCGACGACAACTACCAGTCCGACCGCGATGCGTGTGAAGAACTACTGAAACAGGTCCCCAGCACCAAGGTCCTGGCCGTCAACAACCGCAACTTCCTGCGGCGTGTGGTGCGTCTGCTGGCGAGCGAGTACGGCATACGCCAGTTCGTCGACCACGGTTCGGGTCTGCCCACCCAGGACAACGTCCATCAGGTGGCTCAGTCCGTCGACCCGAAGTCCTGCGTGGTCTACGTCGACAACGACCCGATCGTCCTCGCACACGGCCGGGCGCTGCTCGACGAGAACGACCGAACGGCCGTCATCCAGGCCGACATGCGCGATACCGACGGCATCTTCGGCCACCAGGAGACGAAGCGGCTCATCGATTTCAGCCGGCCGGTGGCCGCCCTGTTCGTCTCGGTGCTGCACTGCATCCCGGACAAGGACAAGCCGGCTGCGCTGATACGTCGCGTCGCCGGGCGGCTCGTCCCCGGCAGCTTCATGGTGGTGTGCCAGCTGGTGAGCGACCGGCCCGAGATCCGTACGTTCGTCACCGACTTCATGGCCGAGGCCACCGGCGGGAACTGGGGCCGCGTCCGCGAGGAGCACGAGGTCCGGCGGTACTTCGACGGTATGGAGATCCTGGAGCCCGGTCTTGTTGAGGTCTCCACCTGGCGGCCCGACAGCGACCTGGCGCCCGTCCAGCAGACGGACGAATGGATCGAGTGGGGCGGCGTGGGACGACTCCTCTGAGCCGTCCCCCCTTCACCGGGCACGGCCCGAAGGTCACCGAGGATCACATCGCTGCCAGACGCTCCTCAAGCGTCCTCAGCGTTTCCTTGGGAGTGAGTGCGCAGGCACCGAGCCGGTCGAGCATGTCGCGGTACTGCTCGACGATCCCCGGCTTCTGGGTGAAGGTGCTGTCGGTGAGGTGCTCGATGTACACGGCGTCCTTCAGATCGCGCAGTGCGAAGCGCAGATAACTCACGCCCGTCCCCACGCCCACGGCGGCCGTCACGTCCAGCGGGGCGATCTGCAGGGTGACCCGGGAGCGCCGCACCATCGTGACGAGGTGCCGCAACTGATCGCGCATCAACTCTCGGCCGCCGACCGAGCGCATCAGCACGGACTCGTCGATGACCGCCCACAGGCGAGGCGCGTCCGGCTGGTCCAGCTGCCGCTGCCGCTCCTGCCTGAGCTCGACGCGGCGCTGGACCTCCTGGGCGAGCAGATGCCCCGGCCCGGACTGGATGACGGCGCGGGTGTACGCGGGCGTCTGCAACAGACCGGGGATGTAGAAGGGTTCGTAGGTACGGATCGTGGCTGCGGCGCCCTCCAGGGCGACGAGCGGCGTGAAGAAGTCGGACAGGACGTCACTGAAGGAACGCCACCAGTCCGAGCGGCGGGACTGCTGCACCAGGCGCATGAACTCGGCTATCCGGACCTCGTCCTGCATCCGGTAGAGATTCAACAGGGCGAGTGCGTCGGACGGCTTGCAGCCGTGCCGGCCCAGTTCGATACGGCTGGTCTTCGACCGCGAGAAGCCGAGCTTGCCGTCGACATCTGCCGGGTCGAGACCCGCGCTCGTCCGCAGCTCGCGCAACTTGCCGCCCAGGATGAGCTTCAGGGCGGTCGGGTTGTCCTCGACCGCTCCCAGCGGCCGAACGAACAACGACGGGCTCGGATCGGCGGCAGTCATCAC
The DNA here is from genome assembly GCF_044390825.1 of Streptomyces sp. NPDC018833. NCBI lineage: Bacteria > Bacillati > Actinomycetota > Actinomycetes > Kitasatosporales > Streptomycetaceae > Streptomyces > Streptomyces sp. NPDC018833. Next base: position 7,866 of record NZ_JBIRZM010000010.1, read on the forward strand.
ACACTCCTGCGGAGACTATGAGAAGATGTCAGTATCCCAGCACGTGCCTGCGCGCACCAATGGACCCAACACCCCGGCGGAGTTTTCAGCCGACCATGGCGTCGAAGTCTCCGTCACGGGCGCCCGCCACAAAGGCGGCGATCTCCTCGCGGGTGTAGACGAGCGCCGGCCCGTGCGGATCGCGGGAGTTGCGAACGGCAATGCCGCCGCCCGGCAGCGCCGCCATCTCCACGCAATTGCCCGTTGCGTTGCTGTGGCTGCTCTTGACCCATGTCACCGCGGTCAGCGCTCCGGCCCGCATGCCGTTGACGAACTCCACTCCCACACCAGCCCCTCGTCGCTCCAGCATCGCTCTCCATAGCCACACGAGTGCAATCCCAGATGCAATTACATCACCGGACCGCTCTCGACCATACTCGTCCGGCGTCGTCGTCGAACAGCGAATCGTGCACGGAGAGATGCCCCGAGGCGATTCACCCGCCAGGCCTCTCGGGCACCGGCAGCGCGCGCGGAGAGACGATTCGTCGTGCCGGGTCCGACGTGAAAAGTCGCCCGTTGGAACCTCCCTGTCGTTCCGCATCGGTGAGCCCGACTTCGGCCCCGCCGGCCACCGCCGCGCCTGACACCGTGCGGCTTCGCGGCCTGCGGCCTCGACGGCCGCCCGCAGAACGCCAACAGCGGCTCCCGGTCGCCGACGCAGCCACCGAGCGGTCCGGTCGCGGCGACGGCGACGGCCACTGCGGTGGTCACCGCGGTCGTGCCGGGGTGGGGACGTGCGGACGGTCCTCGCCGGCCCGGGACAGGGCGCGGTCGTCGCCGGCCGCGGACGGTGCGCGGTCGTCGTGGTGCATGGGCGGCCTCGCTTTCGGGGGAGGGCTCACCGGTGCAGGGGCCGCCGTGAAGGTCGCGTCAGCAGGCCCAGTCCTTGTCCATGTCGAGGCCGCCCTCGCGGGCCTGGGTGAAGGAGAACCAGTTGCCGGAGTCGTCCCGGAAGATCGCCTCGGTGCCGTACGGGCGCTCCTGCGGCTCCTGAAGGAACTGCACACCGCGTTCCTTGAGCTTCTCGTAGTCGCCGTGGATGTCGTCGGTCGTCAGCACGCCCGCACCGAGGATTCCCTTGGACACCAGCTTCTTCATGGCCTCGGCGGACTCGGGGTCCATGGCGGGCGGGCCGGGGACCATCAGGGTGAGCTCCACGTCGGGCTGGTTCGCGGCGCCTACGGTGATCCAGCGCATGCCGCCCTCACCCATGGTCATGTCCGTCCGCACCTCCAGGCCGAGCTTCTCGGTGTAGAACTCCTTGGCCCGGTCCTGGTCCAGCACCCAGACGGTGGAAATGGCGAGACCCTTGATCATGACGTGCTCCTGGGAGTGGGGTGGGTGTCCGTTGCCCTGTCACCGTAGGCAGCCGCCCGCTCAGACCGCTTCTTCAGAATTGCGCTCTCCCTCGGCGCTTCGCCCGGACGACTCCTTCGCCGGCGAGAAGCCGCCGGCCCACAGCATTGCGTAGCACCCTGGTATGAGCGCCGCGCCGCGGCCGACGTGCCGGGCACGGTATTCGCGGGGCGACAGACCGGTCTGCCGCTTGAAGCGGGACGAGAACGTGCCGAGGCTGGAGAATCCGACGAGCGTGCAGATCTCGGTGACGGACAGGTTCGCCGTGCGGAGCATCTCCTCCGCCCGCTCTATGCGGCGGGCCGACAGGTACTGGCCGGGTGTCTGCCCGTAGACCGCCTTGAACGCGCGCACGAAGTGGTACCGCGAGTACCCGGCGTGGGCGGCGACCGCGTCGAGGTCGAGCGGCTCCGCCCAGTCGCGGTCCATCGCGTCCTTGGCGAGTCTCAGCTGCTTGAGGTGGGACAGGTCTGTCACTTGTCTCATGCTGGCACGCGGCACTGACACAGGTCGCCTGACCTGCATCGATCCGGCGGGACACGGGCCCCGGCCGAGACGGGGAACATCTGGTCGAATGTCGTCGTTATGTTCCGAAAGAGGCCATTGGTGTGATCGGCGTGCCCCACGCCGGGCGCTGGCCGTCTCCCCGGCTACCGATCCCGGATTCCATTCCCATGACTGTTCTCCGAGCTGTCCCCCTCGCCATGGCGAGCGGGCTCGTCGTCGTGCTCGCCGGATGCACCGCTGCGGCGGACACCGGCGCGGCGGCGGCGCGCCCCACCGCAGGCAGCACGTCCCCCGCGCTCGACCGCGGCGTACCCTCCGCGCCGCCCTCCCGCTCCGCCCCCACGGTGACGCCATTGGAGCCCGCGGTCGAGCGGGTGTCCACGACGCCGGCCCCCGAGGCCTCCCGGCCCCGGACGGAGACGGCGTTGCTGTCCATACCGTCGATCGGCCTCAAGGAGCTGAAGGTCGTCCCGTACGAGGGCACGACCGACGACTGGCCGGGCACCCGGATACAGAACCGTGGCGTCGGCGCCAGCCCCTACGGCGAGAACGGCGGCGTCGGTCCCGGCGAGGTGGGCAACTACCTGGTCACCGCGCACCGCCTCTCCGCGGGCGGTCCGCTGCGCGACCTGCCGTCGCTCGACGAGGGCGCATCGGTGTTCGTCCGGGCGGGCGGCAAGGTGTACGAGTACGAGATCACGGAGACCAGGACGACCTCTTTCCGCTCCGAGCGCTCCCTCGCCGAGCAGCGGGCAGCCGTCCCCGGTCGTCCCGGCGAGCGGCCGACCAAGGCGATGATCACGATCTCGACCTGCGCAACCCCCGAGGACAACGCGGCGGGCAACTTCTGGCGCGACGACCGGGGCAACCCCGAGCACCGCATCGACAAGGTGGGCGTGCTGCGCGAGGCGGTGCCGGAGCAGGCCGCCCGCTGACGTCGCCCGCGCCGAGCGTCCCGTGGTCCGCGCGCACGCCGCGCACCGACCACCGACGCACCGCCGCACACCGAGCGTCCCAGCGTCCGTGCGCGACCCCGCCGGCTACATGCCGCCCGCGACGCGCAGCACCGCGCCCGTGGTGAAGGACGCGTCGTCGGACAGCAGCCAGGCGACGGACCCGGCTATCTCCTCCGGCCGTCCCGCGCGGCCGAGCGGAATGGTGCCGGCCAGCTTGGAGGGGCGCTCCGGATCCTCGTGGAACTCGGTCCGGATGACACCGGGCGCGACACAGTTGACGCGTATGCCGTCGGCGGCGACCTCCTTGGCCAGGCCGACTGTCATGGCGTCGACTGCCGCCTTGGTCGCGGCGTAGTGCACGTACTGGCCGGGGCTGCCGAGCGTCGCGGCCGCCGACGAGATGTTGACGATGGCGCCGCCGCCGGTGCCCGTCATGTCGCGGACGGCCCGACGCGCGCAGAGCAGGTAGCCGAGGACGTTGACGTCCAGGGCACGGCGCATGCCCTCGGCATCGGCGTCGGCCAGGCGGCCGTTGGGGCCGCTGATGCCCGCGTTGTTGACGAGGCCGGTCACAGTGCCCAGTTCGGCGGCACGGTCGAACAGCCGGTCGACGGACGCCTCGTCGGCGGTGTCGACAGGGATGGCGAGCGCACGCCGCCCGGCGTCGGCGACCGCCTTGACGACGGTCAGCGCGGCGGCTTCGTCGGACCGGTAGCCGACCACCACATGATGGCCTTCGGTGGCGAGGCGCTCGCAGACCGCGGCGCCGATTCCGCGGCTGCCGCCGGTGACGACAGTGAGGTGCTGGGTCAAGGAAGTCTCCGGGGTGCGTACGGGCTGCCCCCGACTCTAGTTGGGCGTCCGTGGCACTCAGTGGCGAGTGTTTGCCCCCGTCACCGGCGGACCGCGCGCCGCGGTCGGAGCGTCGGGCGCCCATCGACCGGTGACCGCTTGTGCCGCGGTGAACGGATCGGGACCGCCCGGCGTGCCGGCGCCCACGGCGAAGGGGCGCACCCGGGAAGGGTGCGCCCCTTCGTCTCATGTGACGCCCGGATCAGCTCCGGTAGCGGTCCTCGTCCTCGTCCAGCCTCTCCTGCCGGGGTTCACGGGCCTGTCCGCCGCGCTTCCGCTGCTGCCGGGCACGTTCCTCGGACTGCTGCCGGCCGCGCTCACCGGACTGCCGGCCGCGCGACTTGGCGTCCTCCATGCGCTTCTGCGCCTCGTCCTTGAGCTGCTCGGCCTTGTCCCGGAACTGGTCCTTGATACCCATCAGTCTCTCCTTCGAGGTGGGGTTCTGGGCGCGTTCAGCGTTGCACGACCCGACATGGCTCGCATGTCAGCCGAAAAACGGGCAGGTCGGGCCCGGTGCGGCCGGCCGCTGACACGGGCCCGTCGTGGGGCGCCGTCTTGTGGATGCCCGTGCGGGTCGGCTGGAATGGGCTCCATGACTAGTCTCGGCGCGGTGTTCCGGCCGCAGTTGCCACCCGAGCGACTCCGTGACATGGCCCGTGCGGCCGACGCGGCAGGACTCGAGGAGCTGTGGCTCTGGGAAGACTGCTTCCTCGAGAGCGGCATCGCCACCGCGGCGGCCGCCCTGGCCTGGACGGATCGACTGCGGGTGGGCGTTGGCCTGTTGCCGGTCCCGTTGCGCAATGTGGCGCTGACCTCGATGGAGGCCGCAACCCTCCTGCGGCTGTTTCCCGGGCGCATCACGCTGGCACTCGGGCACGGCGTGCAGGACTGGATGGGCCAGGTCGGTGCGCGGGTCGAGTCGCCGATCACGCTGCTGCGCGAGCATCTGGCGGCGATGCGCGCCCTGTTGGGCGGTGAGCGGGTGACGGTGGAGGGCCGTTACGTGAGGCTCGACGGCGTCGCCCTGGACTGGCCGCCCACGGCCGCACCTCCCGTGCTCGCCGGAGCGCTCGGACCCAAGTCGCTGCGCCTGTCCGGCGAAGTGGCCGATGGGACGCTGCTGGACGCGAGCGTGTCCGCCGACGGCGTGCGCCGCGCCCGGCGGCTCATCGACGAGGGACGCACCGCTGTCGGACGCACCGACCCCCATCGGGTGGTCGTCTACGTCCACGCCGCGACCGGACCCGGCGCCGAGGACCGGCTGAGGGCCGAACTTCTCGGCTCCCCCGGCGAGTCGGGGCCGGAGCTGGGTGTCGCCGGGGACGCGGGTGCGGTGGCGAAGGCCGTGCAACGGCTCGCGGACGCCGGGGCCGACACGGTCGTGCTCCAGCCGACCGCCGACGAGCCGGACCCGGAGGGCTTCGTACGGTTCGTGGCCGAGGAGGTCCGTCCGCTCGTGCCGTGACGGCCGACGCCAAGGGCGGTGCCGGACGTCGGCGGGCTGCCTCAGTCTGCGGCGTCCTGCGGATACCAGCGCAGTTCGACAGTGTTGCCGTCCGGGTCCTGCACATATATCGACTGCGCGTCGCCGCGCGCGCCGTAGCGTTCGACCGGGCCTTCGAGGACGGTGAACCGGCCGGAGTCGACGACCTCCTGCCAGTCGATCGGGTCGACGACCAGGCAGATGTGGTCGACGTTGGACTCGCCGCGCGGCCGGCCGACCAGGTCGATGATGGCGGTCGGGCTGATCCGCGCCGAAGGGAACGGCGCCTTGCCCGCCCGCCACTCCGCCACTCTGACCGGCTCCAGGCCGAGTGGTCCGCAGTAGAACTCCAGGGCGCGCTCGACGTCCTGGACGTTGAGCACGACGTGGTCGAAGTCCTTGACGCGCACAATGCCTCCTGTCGTGATTCCATTCCGTTCCGGATCGGAACTTACTGGCGCTGGGGCCGGCGTGGAAGGCCCCGGATCACTCCTCCCCTCAGGGCGATCATGTCCCTTTGATGGCTGTTTATTGCCATTTCTTATGGTTACCCGCGTCCGGGGAAGGCACGCCGCGAGGGAGGAAGCAAGTGATCACCCGAGACCAGATACCGAACGTGCTGGACCGACCGGTCTATGACGCCGAGGGCAACAAGGTCGGCAACGCGAAGCATGTCTTCGTCGACGACGCCACGGGGCAGCCGGACTGGGTCAGTGTGCAGACCGGTCTGTTCCGAACCAACGAGTCGTTCGTCCCGATCCGGGACGCCACCATGGTCGAGGACCACTTGGAGGTGCCCTACCCCAAGAACACCATCAAGGACGCTCCCCACGTCGACGTCGACGCCGGCGGACACCTCTCCCGCCAGGAGGAGGAGCGCCTGTACAGGCACTACAGCATCGGCTGAGACGCGGCATGGCCAGAACGCGCGTCACGGCCGCGCACCCCGTGGTGATGGACGGGTCCGGCTTCAGCCGAGGAGCGTTCCGAGGACGAGACCGTCACGGGCCGGGTCCCCAGGGAGCGGATCGAGGCCGACATATCCGATGACCGGGGCAGGAGGCGTCCGACCTGACGGTGCGCGGGAACGCTCAGGTCGCGACGGACGGCCCCGACTGCAGTTGCTCCAGTCTGCGCTGGAGCAACTGCAGTGCGCCGCGCTGACGGCCAGGCACCCGCCGGCGCAACCGCACGAGTTCCGGGGCGAGTCGGCGTGCACGCGCGGCATCGCGGATCTGCTCCCACTGGTGGTGGGCGCGGTCGACCGCGCCTTCGACGTCAGGGTCGTCGGCCGTCTGCTGCCGGCTCAGTCGGGCATCGGCCACGGCCATCCACAGTTCGCAGCTGCGCGCCGGGTCCTGGGCGAGACGCGCGAGGTCGGCCCGTACCTCCAGCCAGTGGAGAGCCTGTACCGAACCTGGCCCGTACGTACGCAGGGCATCGGCCTCGCAGGCCGCCGCGCCAGCGGCGGCTTCGGTGTGCCGGCCGGCGCGTGCCGCGGCGAGGATCGCCGGATGGGGGTCGCCGGCCGTGGCGGCCGTCGGCACGGTGGCCATGGGCGGGCGGACCACCGCGGCAGCGGCGGCTCCCGGCGGGGCCGCGGTAGGTCCCGGCGGGACCGTGCCCGGGAGATGGGCCGCGACAGCGGCAGGAGGCGCCGTTTCCTGCCGCTGGGCCTGTGCGGCCACCGGTTCCTGGGTCCAGGCGTGACCCCGCCGCTGGACGTCGGCGGCGGCAGGTCGCCCGGGGTCCTGGTGTCGGGTGGGCACATCGGCCGGCTGCGCGGCGCCTCGCCTCTCGGCCGCGACGGCGGCAGGCCGCGCCGGGCCCGGGGGCTGGGCCGGGGTCGGCATGTGCGGGTGGGGGGCCGGGGCCGGTACGGCGGACGCGGCGGTCGGGGCGGTCGGACTGCCGGGAGGGAGGGGGAAGAGCAGTGCGCCGTCGGCCGGTTCGGACTGCGCGGCGGCCTGCTCGTGCAACTGCGCGAGGGACGGCCGCGCGCCACTGCGCCAGATCGCGGCCATGGCCTTGAGGTACACGGGCGGCACAACCGTACGGCGCGCGGGGGCGGGTGCGATCCTGCCCTGGAACAGCGTGCCGGGGCCGAGGTCGGCGTGCCCTTGGCTCACCTGCTGCCACGCCTCGTCGTCAGCGACCAGATCGACCACCACCGTGGTCGTCCCCGGCCGGCGGGTCCTGAGTTCGCCGGCCAGCCAGTGCCAGGGCAGCGCCGTGTACCGCACGGTCGCCGGCGTCGTGCGGGCGAGTGCGAAGTGCAGCAGCTTCTGCCTGCGGTCGACGTGCAACTGCCCGGCCAGATAGAGGAACAGAGGCCCGGGAGCGGCGGCCGCGGCACGGATACGGGTCAGCACGGTCTGCGGGTCGAGCGGGTCGGCGAGCTCGATGACGGTGGCCGCCGCGTCCGTCGTGCCGATCAGCACCGGGGCCGGCACGGCGGCCAGCGCGGGCAGCACGGACGCCGCGTCGACAAGGCGGCCTTTGCCGGCCGGGGCCGCTGCCAGCAGCAACGCGGTACCCGGCGCCGAGTTCTCCCCACTGATCACCACCTCAGCACCGTAGCCCCTGACGGAACCTTCTGGCCAAGCGGTGCGCCGCGGGTCGCCCGGCCGAGCCGCCCGCCCGACCACCTATTTCATGACGCGGTACTTCAGGTGCGTCGCGCGCGGTGTGTCGACGACCCTGATCGGCTCCAGCTTCCGCTGCTCCGGCCCGATGCGATCGAACAGCCGCAGACCTTCGCCCAACAGTACGGGCACGACGTGCAGTTGGAGCTCGTCCACGAGTCCTGCGCGCAGGAACTGCCGCACGGTGTCGGCGCCGCCCGCGATGTCGACATTCCTTCCTCCGGCCGCCGCCCTCGCCTGCTCGAGCGCGCTGTGGATGCCGTCGGTCACGAAGGTGAAGCTGGTGCCACCCTGCTTGACCACGGGCCGCCGGGGCCGATGGGTGAGCACGAACACGGGCGCCCGGAAGGGCGGGTTGTCGCCCCACGGCTTCTCACCGGTGTCGTACATGAGCCGGCCCATGACCACCGCGCCGGTCGCGTCGAACCACTCGCGCATGATCTGTGAGTCGCGGTTCTCCTCGCCGCCGCTCAGGCCCTGGCGCTCCCGCCAGCTCGCAAGTTCGTGGATCCAGTGGAACAGTGCTTCCGCTCCGTGCCCGCCGGGGTTGTCGAGGCTGACGCCGGTGCCGGCGATGCAGCCGTCCAGTGACATGGCGAAATCCGCCGTGACGATGGTCATGTGCTCTTCCTCCAGGGTTCGGACGCGCTCGCACCAGGGCGGCGCCGGACGCGCGCGTTGTCACGCGTGTGACGCGCTGTTGTCACCTGTGTGGCGATCGAGGCAGGCCCGTTTCGACAGCGCCCGGCATCGTCTCGCAGGATTCTTCGGCGCTCTCGGCCCCACGCTGGGCAATCGGCGGTTTGAGCGCACCGCGCAGGGCAACCCGTCTTCCACAGCCGCACCGGCCGTATGCCGATCCGAGACCAGGAGCCGCACCATGGACCACTCCCGTGTGCCCGTGCTCGAAGCACTGGCGGATTTCCACCGTCGCGGGGACGTCGTGTACGGCCCGCCGGGGCACAAGCAGGGCCGTGGGGTCGACCCCCGGGTGCTGGAGGTGCTGGGCGAGGGTGTGTTCCGTTCCGATGTGCTCTCCCTCAACGGGCTGGACGACCGCCGCGAGTCCCAGGGCGTGCTGGACCAGGCGCAGGAGCTGATGGCCGACGCGGTGGGCGCCGAGCGTGCGTTCTTCTCAACGTGCGGCAGTTCCCTGTCTGTCAAGACGTCGATGCTGGCCGTGGCGGGTCCGGGCGAGAAGCTGCTGGTGTCCCGCAACGCCCACAAGTCGGTGATCGCGGCGGTCATCGTCAGCGGCGTCGAGCCGGTCTGGGTGCACCCCCGCTTCGACACCGAGCGGCACCTCGCCCACCCGCCGGAGCCGGACGCCGTCCAACGGGCCCTGGCGGAACACCCTGAGGCGAAGGGCATGCTGCTGATCACGCCGACCGACTGGGGCTCCTGCGCGGACATCAAAGGGGTGGCCAAGGTCTGCCACGCCGGGGACGTGCCGCTCATCGTCGACGAGGCGTGGGGCGCGCACCTGCCGTTCCACGACGCCCTGCCGGCCTGGGGGATGGACGCGGACGCCGATCTCGTCGTCACGAGCGTGCACAAGATGGGCAGCGCCGTCGAGCAGAGTTCGGTGTTCCACCTGCAGGGTGACCGGGTGTCGGCCGATGTGCTCAAGCAGCGCGAGGACCTCCTCGGCACGACGAGCGCCTCGTCCCTCGTCTACGCGACGCTCGACGGCTGGCGTCGCCAGATGGTGGAGCAGGGACACGAACTCATCGACGGCGCCCTGCGCCGGGCGCGGCGGCTGCGTGCGGCGGTGGACGGCCTGACGGGCCTGCGGCTGATGGGATGCGACGTCGTGGAGTCGGGCCTCGCGGCCGACCTCGACCTGCTCAAGATCGTGGCGGACGTCCGGGAGCTGGGCATCAGCGGCATGCGGGCCACCGAGTGGTTGCGCACGAACTGCCACGTGGACATGGGGTCCTCGGACACCTGTCGGATCAGCGGCGTGATCACGCACGCCGACGACGACCGGTCGGAGGAGGTGTTCCTCGACGCCCTGACCCGGCTGGTCGCCGCCGCCGAGGCCGGTGACATCGACGGCGGCCCGCCGGTGGACCTGCCCGCACCGGGCGCCCTGGAACTGGAGCAGGTGATGCCGCCCCGCCCGGCGTTCTTCGGGCCTGCCGAACAGGTCCCCGCGGCCAGGGCGGTGGGGCGGATCGCGGCCGAGATGGTCAGCCCCTATCCGCCCGGAGTGCCTGCGATGGCTCCCGGAGAGCTGATCACGGCGGAGGTCATGGACTACCTCCGCAGCGGTGCCGCCGCCGGGCTGCTGATCCCCGATGCCGCCGACCCGTCGATGGACAGCGTCCGGGTCGTGGCGGCCTGACGGGGCGTACGACCCCGAGACGCTGCCCTTGACGGAGCGTCCGGCCCCACCCGCCGCCCTTGACGGGGCATCCGGCCGCAGCCGCCGCTCCTTTCCGGCGCGAAGCCTCCTCGCCGCCGGTCGCCGTGCCGGCGTGATCACCTCACGCAAACACCGAACCGCGTGCCGGACCTGTACCGTTCCACGTCGGTGACGGGACCGTGCCGCGCCGGCGGTCGCGGCGGGGGTCGCTGGGCGACCGGCGTCCGCTCTCCGCTGTGCCGCCGATCAACGACGGGTGTCGCCCCACGTCCACCGACGACCTGGCCCCCGGCTGGAGATCGATTATCGCTACGCGCGGGTGCCCGCGGACCTGTTCACCTGCCCCGCCGCGCACGTCCCGGAACGGTGGCGCCCATGCTGCCCGCTGGCCGCACCCGCGCGGATGACCGCCGCGGCCCGCGAACTGTCCGCAGGAACCGGACTGGCCGGCGGTCAGGACGATGCTCGCCTGACGGAGCCGTCCCGGCACCCCGCGGAACGCCCGCCGGCCCGGGGCAGGACGACCGCGGTCCGGGGACATGATGGTGCCCTGAGGGGTGAGAGATCCGAGCTCCCGGAGCTGTTGGGGTGCGGGGCTGGAGGCGGTCCGGGGCGGGCTCCGTCCACGAGGTGACGCGCCGCGTGGTGGCCCGTCGCCGCCGGGCACACCGGTCCCCGCCCCGCACCGGACGATGCGGCGGGGCGGGGTCGTCGGCCGGGCGGGTCAGGCACCCGGGGCGAGGCTGTACACGCCATACGCGAAGCCCTCTGTGGTGATCGTGCCGTCCGCGATGCGGATGCCCCGCGCCTCAAGCGCGCGGGCGCCCGCGACGCGGGACTCGTCGAGCGTGATCGCGGCCGGGGCCGCGCCGGGGTTGACGATCACCAGGTACCGGTCGCCGCGTACGTGGACGAACGGGTAGCCGGTGTGCACGATCTCCACCGAACCGAAGGGGCCGAGCTCCGGCGAGCCGCGGCGCAGGGCGATCAGCCGGCGCACCAGGTTCAGCAGTGAGGCGTCGTCGGCGCGTTGGGCGGCGACTGAGGGCCGGGCGTGGTCGGGGTCGAGGGGCAGGTAGAGGTCCTCGGCCGGGGCCGCGGAGAAGCCGGCGTTCTCGGTGTCGTCCCACTGCATGGGCGTGCGGGACCCGGCGCGGTTGTAGCGCGGCCCGAGCACGCTGCCTTCCTTGTCGGGCAGGTCCGGGACGAAGCGCATGCCGATCTCGTCGCCGTAGTAGATCGCCGGCAGGGTCGGCCAGGTCAGCTGGAAGGCGAACGCGGCAGGGAGCTGTTCGGCGGTGCGGGGACCGCAGTTGAGCCGTGAGAAGTCGTGGTTGGCCGTGGGCAGCGCGGTGAAGCCGCCGTCCCCGATGGTCTCGGTGGCCGACTGCCACGCCTCCACGAAGTGCGTGGGGCTCCCCTTGCCCTCGGGATCGAAGAAGCAGTCGACGGGGTCCCAGTCGTCGTTGTCGGTGCCGGCGCGGTTGTTCCACAGGGAGCGCAGCGGGCGCCCGTTGGTGGGGCCGCCGAACTGGAGGAAGAAGTCGGCGTGGAAGCCGGCGGGCACGGAGACGGCCGGGTCGCCCCACTCCGACAGCAGCACCGCCTCCGGATGCGTGCGGTCCAGCCAGAGCCGCAGCTCGGCCCAGACAGCGGCAGTCTCCCGCTTGTCCGGGTCGTCCTTGACCAGTGAGGCGGCCATGTCGACGCGGAAGCCCGCGAGCCCGAGCCGCAGCCAGTGGTCCATGATGTCGCGCAGCGCCTGCCGGTTGGCGCGCGGCCCTTCGGCGCCGGGGCTCTGCCGCCAGGGTTCGGCCGGGTCGCTGCGGGCGTAGCCGAAGTTGAGGGCGGGCTGGGAATCGAAGAAGTTCGGCAGATATGCGCCGGGGCGGCGGCCCGGGGACGCGACGAATCCGTCGGGGCGCTGGCCGTCGGTCCAGATGTAGCGGTGGTCGGCCGGGTCGTCGGCCGAGGCCCGGAACCAGGGGTGGCGGTCCGAGGTGTGTCCGGCGACGAGGTCGAGCAGGACCCTGATGCCCCGGCGGGCCGCCTCCGCGACGAGCCGGGCGAGGTCGTCGTCGGTTCCGTAGCGGGGGGCCAGGGAGAGGTAGTCGTCGATGTCGTAGCCGGCGTCGCGGAAGGGCGAGGAGAAGCACGGGTTGAGCCAGACCGTGTTCACGCCCAGCCAGGCGAGGTGGTCCAGGTGGTCGGTGATGCCGTTGAAGTCGCCGATGCCGTCGCCGTTCGAGTCGGCGAAGGACTGCGGGTAGATCTGGTAGAAGACGGCGTCGGCCAGCCAGGCGGGGGCGGGTCGGAACGTGGTCATGAAGGGGATGCAGCCTTTCGTTGCGGGGCGCCGGTGTGTGGTGCGGAGGCCGGATCAGCCCTGGACGGCGCCGGAGGTCAGGCCGGAGACGACGGCTTCGCGGAAGACGAGCACGGGCAGGGCGACGGGCAGACGGAGACGGAGACGGTCGTGGCGGCGAAGATCGTGCCGTAGGGGACAGTCGTACTGGGCACCGAACAGGGCCATGCCGAGGAAAAATCGGGTGGTAGGCGTCGACACTGTTCAGCGTGACGGCTGTCAGGAACTCCGTCCAGCACGCGGTGAACGTGAACACGTCGGCCGTGAAAACGCCCGGCCGGGCCTGCGGCAGGACACCGAGACGGCGGTGCGGACCGGCGAGGCCACGCCGTCCATCCAGGCGACCTCCTCCATCTCCTTGGGGATGGCCCGGAAATGGTTCCGCAGGATCCCGGCACATTGAGCGCGTCGTAGACGTACTCCCCCAGTTGCGCGGACACGAACGTGATCTCGGCCAGGGCAGCAGGAGCAGCGCCGTCATCCAGCCCTGGCCGTTGGTCAGCCGCTCCAGGACGAGCGCGACGACCGTGCCGAGGACGACTTCGGCGAACATGGTGCCGAGCGTGTGTAGAGCACGGTGAACAGCAGGGCGTGGCACCGGCGTGCTGAGGCGAACAGCTCGGCGTGGTGGTCGCCGGTCGGGGCGCCGAGCCGGGACAGAGCCGTGGTGAATCAGGCGCGACCGTCCCGGATCTTGATTCGTAGAGCAATGGATCTGCTGCCGCCCCGGAGGAGCGGCAGCAGATCCATTGCCACAGTCGGCCCACCGCGCTGTCAGGCGGTGTGCAGCCTCAGCCCGTAGCGGGCCAGGATCTCGTTGACCGGCTGGTACCAGGTCTGTCCGCCGCCACTGCAGTTGCCCCAGCCACCAGACGTGACGCCCTGCGCCTGGTCGCCGCTGATGAACGAGCCCCCGGAATCACCCGGCTCGGCGCACACGCTGGTCTTCGTCATCTGATGGACGGCGCCCTGGCTGTAGTTGACGGTCTCGTTCTTCGCGAGAACGCTGCCGCAGTGCCAGTGCGTCGTGGAGCCCGAGCGGCATATCGAGGCGCCGACGGGGGCCTCGGCCGAGCCGCGCACCAGCCGGTCGGGGACCGTGCCCCAGCCGAGCACCACAGGGACGGTCCACCAGCCGCTGCCGACGCTCACCCACGCGTAGTCGTTGCCGGGGAACGACGATCCCTGGAACGTGCCGATGTGCGAGCCGTCCCAGCCGCGCACGGCCGCGCCCTGCTGACCGCAGTGGCCCGCGGTCACAAAGCCGCCGTGGACGGAGAACCCGATGGAGCAGCGGACGTTGGACGTGTAGTACGGGTCACCGCCCACCGTTCCCGCGGCGAAGGTCCGTGGCGCCGCGGCCACTTCCCGGACCTGGACCGGGCCGACCTCGTGGGCCTGGTCGAGGAAGGATGCGACATCGTTGTCCACGCGGTCGGCGGCGACGACGTTCACCACGACCCGATTGGCCTCGGGGTCGACGTGCCAGCTGCTCACCCCGCCGGGAGCGGGCAGCGCGTCGATCTTCCGCTTGGCGGCGTCCAGCCGGCTCGCGCTGTGCTCGACGATCCGGACGTCCGCTCCCGCGGCGCGTACGGCGCCGGCCATGCGGGCTTCGGTGACGGCGACGGTCAGGCGTCCGGTGTCCGCGTCGAACCAGGAGCCCGCGTACGCGCTCCGGGCTGCGCGGCGGGCCTGCGCCTCGATCCCGATGGCGGCCCGCTCGGCGGCGAGCCGTTGTCGTGCCTGACGTTCGGTGAGCCCCAAGTCCCTCTGCACAGCGGTGAGCAGGCCTGCTGACACCCGGTCGTTCGACGACGGGGACGGTTCCTGCACCGTGGCGGCGGCGGGGCCCCCGCCGGCCGACGTCCAGGCCCCGACGGCGAGGAGTGCGGCCAGACCGGCGCGCATGGTCCTCTTCGCGCGCACGGCCGGTCGGCGGGTGGGTTCCGTGTGGATGGCTGACGTGCGTCTCAAGGCGTTCGCCCCTTCGCTCGTTCCGACAGCACGGGATGGAACAGCGCATTATGAGAGCGCTCTCAGAATCCGCCGCCCGGAGCGTATCGGAGACAGCCAGCCAGGTCCATGCCAAGTACGGCCCCGGCGCGGAAATGTCCTGATCCCTGCGGGAACCGGCCGTGAGGGAAATGTGTCTGTGCTGGGGACAGTCCGTGAGCCGGGTCCGCGTCGATGACCTGGGCCGGGGAACGTCACCAGGCAGGGGGGACGCGATGAGCGCGTGGATGGTGCCGGGATACACGGAATCCCGGGAGCTCGGGTCGGGGGGCGGCGGGCGTGTCGTCCTCGCCGTCCACGACGCGACCGGCGTGCCGGTCGCGGTGAAGTACCTCAGCGAGCGGCTGCGCAGCGACGCGGCGTTCGTACGGGAGTTCCGGGCGGAGGCGCAACTGCTCGGTGGGCTGGATTCACCGCATGTCGTACGGCTCTACGAATACGTCGAGGGCCCGCGGGGTGCCGCCATCGTCATGGAGCTGATCGACGGAATCGCCCTGCGGGCACTGCTCCTGCGCGAGGGGGCGACCGGCCCCGAGGCGGCCCTGACGGTACTCAAGGGATCCCTGCTGGGACTCGCCGCGGCCCATGGCGCGGGCGTCGTGCACCGCGACTACAAGCCCGAGAACGTGCTCGTCTCGGCCGACGGCACGTCCAAACTCGCCGACTTCGGCATCGCGGCCGGCCGGGGCACCACTCCCGGCGTGGCGGGCACCCCGGCGTACATGGCACCGGAGCAGTGGAACGGTGAGCCCGCCTCCCCTGCCGCCGACGTCTACGCGGCGACCGCGACGTTCTATGAATGTCTGACCGGCCGCAAGCCCTACCGCGGCGAGAACTTCGCCGAACTGGCGCTTCAGCACATCGGCGCGCCGGTTCCCGAGGACGACGCGCCGGAGGCAGTGCGGCCGCTGATCAGGCGCGGGCTCGCGAAGTCGCCCGAGGACCGGCCGCAGAGCGCGGCGGCGTTCGTGGCCGAGCTGGAGGAGATCGCCGGGGCGGCGTACGGGCCCGACTGGGAGGAGCGCGGGCGGCGCAGGCTGGCGGCGCTCGCGGCGCTGCTGCCACTGCTGTTCCCGTCGGCCGGGGGCGGCGCGGCCGGGACCACGGATGTGGCGACGACCTCCCTGGGCGACGGTTGGGGCAGTGGGGCCGGCGGACAGCTGACTCCCTGGCTGCGGCGGCTGCTTGTCGGCGTCCTCGCGGCGGTGGTCGCCGGTCTCGTCACCGTCACCGCGCAGGCGGGCGGGGACACAGTTCGGCGGACCACCTCCGAGGCCGCGGCCACGACCAGTGCCCTGCCGACCGGATCCGAGGCGCCGTCCACGGGATCCGACGGGGCGGGCGGTCCGACGCCGTCGCCGGGTGTCTCGACGGGCTCGCCGCCCTCCCCCTCCGCGAGCGACACGCCCGACACCAGTGCCTCTCCCACGACTGACGCACCGCCGACCACTGGCGTACCCACGCCATGGCCGAGCACCGATCCGACCACCGAGCCGTCCTCGCAGCCGACATCGTCGATGACGCCGACGGCGGAACCGGTGAACGTGAAGTCCGTCTCCGTCACCAGCTTCCGCCAGACCGGCACAGCGACCGGATCCGCGTCCGTCGACGTGGCCACGGACGGCACGGATCCGGTCTTGATCGTCGTGTCCTGGTACACCGGCGACACCAAGGGACAGCTCGGCGCGCCGGACGGAAGCCAGACCTTCGAGCGCAGCGGCGCCACGCGGTACACGCTCACGCTCGCCCACACCTTCCAGGGCCCGGGCTGCTACTGGGCCGTCCAGGCGTCCACGGAACCCGGAGCCGCGAACGGCACATCCACGCAACAGCTACTGACCCGAAGGGGGTGCGCGGTCACATGAACGATCCCCGAACGCCCCGCCCGGGCACCGGACAGGGCGGTACCGATGACGAGGAGTACAGCGCGACCGCCCTGGGCAGCCACTGGTTCGAGCACCCCGAGCCGCAGGACGCCGTCGACACCCCCACGGCCGTGCCCGGTGGTCCCCTGCCGGACGCGACCGCCGTGCTCGGCCACTCCCTGCCGGACGCGACCGCCGTGCTCGTGGACCCACCACCGGACGCCACCGCCGTGCTCGTGGACCCACCACCGGACGCCACCGCCGTGCTCGTGGACCCACCACCGGACGCCACCGCCGTGCTCGCCCGCCCCCTGTCGGACGCACCGGACGCCGTGCCCGATCGGGCAGAGGGAGACGTCCTTCGGTTCGGGCCGGGGGTCACGGCAGCCGTGCGGCGGCAGGACGGTGCCCCGACGAACGTCGACGTATGGCACGGCACGCTCGCCGGGCACTCCGGGAGCGGCGGCCGTCCGCGCCGACGCGGCCGTGCCCTGCGCCGCGGTGCGCCGGTGGTCCTGGTGCTGCTGGCCGTGCTGGCGTTCCTGGCCTGGCAGTGGTTCGGGCCGGGTGTCGCCGTGCGCGGCGTGACCGTACGGACGCCCGCCGACGGGCCGGGGTGCGACGGCACCGCCGATGTCGTCGGCGTGGTGCGGACCGACGGCCGGCCCGGCACACTCACCTACCGATGGCTGCGCGGTGACGGAACGACGTCGGGGACGCTCCACGAGAAGGTGACGCGCGGCCAGCAGGAGGCGCGGCTGCGTCTTCGGTGGACCTTCCACGGTCGCGGCGAGTACCACGCGCACGCCGAACTGGAGGTCATGTCGCCGTCGCGGCACACGGCCTCGGCGCGTTTCGTGTACGCCTGCCGCTGAACCGGCGCGCCTTGGCAGGTGTGGCCTCGTACCACGCGAGACGCGGCATGTCGCCGACGATCACCGATCTCGCCCGGCGGAAGATGGAACGGCGCATCCGGGATTCACCTCTTGGTTGCCGGACCATCAGTTTTTCCGAAGGGCAGGGATGACATGGCCGTTGACGCGTCGGGCGTCAGCGCCGCGCGAACACCGGGCGGGCTCGGCGCTCCGGAGCGGCGGAGCGGCCTTCGCGGTCCGTGGGCGACCTGGTGGGCCGCCTGGCCGTTCGCCCTGGCGGCGCTGCCGCTGGGGCTGCTCGGGCTGGCGTCGTGGTTCGGGCGTCATGTGCGGCCCAGCGCCGACGAGTGGTGTTTCCTCCCCGTCGTCCGCGACCACGGCATCCCGGGCCTGATCGGCAAGTTCTGGTACACCGACAACGGCCGGCTCGGCAATGGGCTGCTCGTGGGGCTGTACGCCGAGTTCCCCGTCGCGGGGCACCAGTGGTTCGGCCTCGTCAGCGGCGTGCTGATGCTGGTGCTGCTGTGGGCCCTGACCGCGCAGGTGCTGCGCAGGACGGGCCAGTCGGTGCCGCGCGGGATTCCGCTGCTCGTCGCCGCCATGGTCATGGCGGTGTTCCTGTTCGCCACACCGAACACGTACAAGACGTTCTACTGGCCCGCCGCGTCCGTCTCGCACACCGTGGCGCCGGTCCTGGCCGGTGCAGCGCTGCTGCCGCTGCTGCGGGCCCGTGGCCGTCGCGGGCGGGTCGCCGCCCTGGTGACGGTGGCGGTGGCGGGCGTGTTCATGGGGACCCTGTCGGAGGAGGCGTCGGTCGTCGCGCTGGTCGTGCTCTCCGGTGTCGTGCTGTTCGCCCACCGCCTGTTCAGGGGCGGTGCACGGCGGTTCGGGCGCCTCTGGTCGCTCGCGGGCATGGCCGGTGTCGCTGCCGGCACCCTGCTGCTGGTCTTCTCGCCGGGGTCACGCAACCGGCGCGAGCGGTACGGCGCCGAGAGCACGTCCATGCTCGCTCCGGAATCGCTGCTGGGCTCCCTGCGCGGTTTCGCGCACATCCTGGTCACGGTGTTCTCGACGTGGCAGTACGTGGGCGCGGTCGCCGCGGGTGTGCTGCTGGGGCTCGTGGCGCGCCGCCGGACCACCCGGCCGTCGGTCCTCCTCCCGTGGCGGCCGCTGCCGCTCCTCTCGCTGGGCGCGGCGGCGTTCCTGGTCTCGGGCTATCTGTGCACCGTCATCACCTATCCCGTCTTCGGTGCGAGAGTGGTGACCACGGAACGGACCTGGAACGACTATCTGCTGCTGTACATCGTGCTGCTGGTGACCGCGGGGGGCTTCCTCGGCCGGAGGCTGCGGCGGTACCGGCCGGGCGCCGCGACGGCGACGGCCGCGGCGCTGTGCGCCGCGGCCGTGCTCGGGCTTGTGGCCCCGCTCGTCTCCCTCGGGCACGACATGCAGGTGCGGGCCGAGCGGTGGGACCGCCAGGACCGCTCGCTGCGGGAGGGCGCCGCGCGGGGCGCGAAGGAGCTTCCCTACACGCCGGTGTCCGTGGCGAGGATGCTGGAACCGTTCAGCAACGACGGGCGCCGGGTGTGGCCCGCTCAGTGCGTCGCCGACTACTACGGCCTGGAGAAGGTCACTTACTCGACACAGCTTCCCTGACCTGCGGATCCGGCTGCGAGGGGGCCGTCTCGTCGGTCTCGCGGATCACATAGTGGGGGCGCCGCTTGGCTTCGTGGTAGATCCGGCCCACGTATTCGCCGATCACCCCGAGCGTGGCGAGCTGGACGCCGCCGAGTCCGACGATCGCGGCGATGAGTGTGGCGTAACCCGGGGTCTCGATGCCGTGGATCACGGCGTTGGCGATGATCCAGGCCGCGTAGACGAGGGCCGAGAGCAGCAGCCACAGGCCCGTGTGGATCGCGAGGCGCAGCGGGCGGCTGTTGAAGGAGAGCAGGCCGTCGATGCCGTAGTTGAGCAGCCGCCGTCCGCCCCACTTGGAGCGGCCGGCCGCGCGCTGCACATTG
The DNA here is from genome assembly GCF_044390825.1 of Streptomyces sp. NPDC018833. Lineage (NCBI taxonomy): Bacteria > Bacillati > Actinomycetota > Actinomycetes > Kitasatosporales > Streptomycetaceae > Streptomyces > Streptomyces sp. NPDC018833. Next base: position 27,214 of record NZ_JBIRZM010000010.1, read on the forward strand.
GTGTAGGTGAAGCTGACGGTGTCGAAGCCGATCCAGGAGAAGAGACCCTTGGAGAAGCGGTTGGACTCGGGCAGGGACAGGATCGCGCCGACCGCCCGGCGGGAGAGCAGCCTGAAGTCGCCCGCCCCGTCTATGACTTCGACGTCCATGAAGTGCCGGACAAGGCGGTAGTACGTCTGACTGAGGGCGGTGCGCAGGACGCCTTCGCCGGTGCGGTCGCGCTGGGCGACCACCTGGTCGTAGCCGTGCCCGTGCAGTTCCAGCATGCGCGGGATCAATTCGGGCGGGTGCTGAAGATCGGCGTCCATCAGAACGACGACATCGCCCTGGGCCATGCGCAGGCCGGCGAGCATGGCGGCTTCCTTGCCGAAGTTGCGGCTGAAGGACGTGTACCGCACGCGGGGGTCGGCGGCCGCGAGGTCCTTGAGGTGCAGCCGTGTCCGGTCGTTGCTGCCGTCGTCGACGTAGCAGATCTCGAACGTCGTCCCGGTCGGCTCCAGTGCGGCGAGGAGGGCCTGGTGAAACGCCTCGATGACCTCGCTCTCGTTGAAGCACGGCACGACGACCGATGTGACGGGGGAAGCAGGGACCGTTGTCATCTCACTCCATGCGCTGTGATGCGGCCGGGCTGCGGCCCTTTGCACAGGAAGAGGATGAGCGGCGGCCCGTCGAGGTTGCCTCCATGGTGGGACGGGTCACGCGGTTCCTTGCGGGAGACTCCACCTTTCCGGCGCGTCGGCTGGGCCGTTCGGAGGCTCCGTTCGCGTGGCTCGTTGACGGTTGGTCAGAGCCTGCGGCGGCGCAGCGCCAGGGATCCGCACAGCGATACCAGGGCGAGTGCGGCGGCCCCACCGCCGACAAGGACGCCCGACGTGCTCCCCGTGTCGCGGCCTGCGGCCGCCGGGGCGGGGCGCGGAGCGGCGGAGGAGGGCGGCACCGGCGTGGTCGGTGGGGCTGCGTACTCCGGATCGGCCGGTGCGGAGGGGGCCTGCGGTTCTCCGGGCTCTGCGGCGCCGCTTCCCGTGCCGTTCGCCGACGGGTCCTCGGGCTCCGCGGGCTCCGCGGGCTCCGCGGGCTCCGCGGGCTCCGCGGGCCGGTCCGGCCGCCCGTCGTCCGCGGGGACGATGACCACGTCGGAGCAGGAATAGTAGGTGTCGGGTGTGTCGGTGTTGCGCCAGACGGTGTACAGCACATGACGTCCCGTCAGTCCGTTCGGCAGCCGGCCGCTGATCCGGTACGCGCCGTCGGTCGGCTGGAGGTCCGTTGCAGTGGCGAAGGGCTGATCCTGCAGGTCCGACCACCGCAGTGGCGCCGCCGGGTCGTAGCCCGCTTCGGTGAGGTAGAGGCTGAACGTCCCCTGGTGCGGGATGGTGGATCGGTAGGTGAGGGTGAACGGGGAACCCGCCGTCAGCGGCGTCGCGGGCCAGTCGGCGCGGGCGGTGTCGAGACCGCGGTACGCGTCGAGGCCCGCGCTGCACAGCCGCCCGTCGGGAATCGCCTCGCGGTCCCGGCCCCGCACATCGGGCAGGCGCAGGTTGTCCCATGCGTCGAAGGACACTCCCCCATTGGCCGCCAGGGCGGCCTGGCAGGCCGCCGACGTGCGCAGCTCCCCGCCCTGCGGACCGCAGGCCGCCGCCCTGCTCACGGGGTCGACCGGAGCTCCGTGCGCCTGCGCGGGGCCGGCGGCGAGCGCGGTGAGCAGGAGCGGGACGACACCGGCCAGTACGGCGGCGGTGGCGCCTGCTCGGGTTGCGTGGCGGCGGCGCTGGTCGTTCATCGGCGGCGTACCTCCTGGGCGGGCGCGGCGGCCGGCGTCAGTGGCGTCGGCACGTGGGGCCGGCGGGTCGGCTTGGTGCGGCCGGCGGGGCCGGCGGTGTGCGGCTGACGAGGAGTACGTCGGCGGCGGGCCGCGCGTTCACGCACGCCCCTGGGGTCCGGCGTTCCCGCACGCTCCGGCGCGTCCGCGGCCCGGCCGTTCAGCGCCCTGGTACCGGCTCCGCGCGGGGCGGTGGGGAGCCGACGGGGCCGCAAGCGGCGCCCAGACGACTGGCCGCCTGGCGTCATGAACGACTGCGCGACGCCCTCCGGGTCCGGGGGCGGGCTCAGCTGTAGTCGATCTCGACGTAGTCGATGTCGGTGAACTCCACCTGGAGGCCGTCCGCCCGGCGCCCGCTGTCCTTGAAGTAGATCTCCTGGAGGCCTTCCGCCGCGATCTGCTGCAACTGCCGCTCGCCAGCGCCCTCGTCCTGCGCGGCGAAGAGCCGGGCCGCGTAGTCGGGGGGCAGGTGCTGGGTGATGCGGCGGATACGGCTGTCGTCGGTGCTGCCGGGAGCCGCGGTGAAACCGAAGCGGGCCCGGGTCTCGATCACGAGGCCGCGCGCCGTCGCTGCCTGCCTGCGGGCGCGCTCCTTCACCCGCGGCTGCCACAGGCGGCGCACCTCCACGGCCATCCGGTCGGCGAGTTCCTTGCGGGGCCGTTTGATCTGCCCCTTCAGGTAGCGCTCGACCGTGCGCTGGGAGACGCCGAGTTGTTCGGCGACCGCCCTGGTGGAGCCCTTGGCCTTCTTGACGAGGAACCGCACACGCGCCTGTGCGCCCACCGGGATGGGGCGGGTGGAGACGTTCTGCGCGGCTCGGTCCAGGCTGTCGCCGACGTGACCCATGACCTGCTCCTACTCTCCGTCGTCCGAGGCGCTCGAACCCTTGATGTGCCGGGCGGGGTTGAGGCCCTGGTCGAGCAACTGCACCGCCCACATCATGGACTGCGTCCCCTCGTGCTTGACCATCCCCGGGCTCACGCCGAGGCGGAACGCGCCCGGTGCCGGCCGGCCGTCGGCCGTGTACGGCAGGAAGTCCAGCGGGCTCGGCCCGTCCGAGAGGTAGACGGCGCCGTCCGACAGCAGGGCGATCGCGCACAACGCGTCCTCGCCGAGCCTCAGATGCCCCACCGGAGCGGGCTCGCGCTGCGTGGCCAGTGCGGTCCGGAGGAGCTTGCGGTGCATGTTGACCCGGGCCGTGGCGATGACCGCGGCGCGGATGTCGGGCCGCCAGGTCGGCCGGGACAGCGCCGGCCACGGCTCCCCCGGCCGGTAGGACGTGCCCTGGGGCCGTTCCCGGAGCTTGCCGATGCCGCCCTTGACCGTTGCCTTGATCGCCGTGAGCACGGCGGCGACGGCCGGGTCGCTCTGCCGGTGCGCCTCCATCGCGGCGAGGAAGTCCGGCTCGCTCATGCCCGATTCCACCCCGAGGTCGGCCATCGTGGCCTTGTACGCCTCACTCAGGCGCTTGTACCAGGGATCGAGATACGGTGCGCTCGCGGTGCGGACCCACGCCTCGACCGGCGCGATCGTGACGGGCAAGCGGTAGGTGTCGACGAGTTCACGGGCGTAGGCGACGGTCGGCGTCGCGTACCAGGCGGGACCGTCGGGACGGACGCCGCCCGGGGTGAACGGGTTCGGCAGCCGCGGATCGATCTCGATCCCGGACAGGTCGACCAGCCAGCAGCCCGGAACCGACTTGTCGAACACGGGCGCGCGCACATGGACGGCCTCCCCCAGGCCGACGGCCAGGCGGTTGGCGGCCGCCAGGAACGCGGTGTTGACGTCGATGCCGACCGCGTACGCCTTCGCGCACTCGGCGTCCGTGAGGAGCTCGGCGTCCCGCGTCCACTCGAACGCCTCCTCGTCGAGGACCTCGTCGGGAGTCCGCAGGTGGCCCCGCGGATACAGCGAGGAGACGACGGGGTGCTCGTCCGGGGCCTCCGGCGGCGCGGGGTCCACGGGCTCGGTGAGCGATCCCGGCACCGGGCCGGACGTCCAGGCGCCGGTGCCGGGGTCCTGCACCGCGCGGGTCGGCGGCCGCAGCGCGGTCATCAGCTCCAGCCCGGAGACGGCGGCCGACCCACGCGGGGTCAGGACACGCGCGGCATACGTGCCGAGGACGCGGGCCAGTTCGGGCGGCGGCAAGGTGGCGGCGTCGCCCCACGTACGGGTGTCGAGCGCGCCCCACGGCAGGACCGCGAGCTGAACACACCTGCGCTGCCCAGCCTGGGCAGGACGGTAGATGCGCGGCCAGGGACCGAAGCCCCGCTTGGTCAGCCGCCACTTGGCGCGCGCAAGTCGGCGCACGGCCGGGTGGTCGTCCGGGAGCCGCAGCGAGCGGCGGTCCTCCAGCACGGCCGGCAGGCCGAGGCGCACGGCGGCGGCCTCGGTCAGCACGATCAGCGGGTCGGCGTCCTTGCCGTTGCGGTTCAGCCGGGGCGCGCCGAGCCGCGTCTCACCGAGCACCCACTCGACGAGGGCCGGCACGTCGGCGGCGGGGCAGTCGAGGATCAGGCCCCCCACGCAGTGGGCGTGGCCGTCACCGTCGAGCACGGCGAGCGGCCCGTCGGCGAACCGCGGATCGACGGCAGGTACGTGAGGTTCGACGGACCGCTTCTGCGCACGGTCCCGCGCGGCGGCCAGGCCGGGGCGTCCGGGGGACCGCCGACCCCCGCGATCGGGGGTGGTGGCGGGCGCGTGGGCGGCGCTCCGGCCGCCGCGGTGAGGGACGGCCCCGGGTACGCCGGCGGGGGCGTCGGCCGGGGACATCGCGGGTTCCGGGGCGTCGGCCGGGGACATCGCGGGTTCCGGGGCGTCGGCCGGGGACAGGCCGGGGGTCGCATCGGCCGCGGCGACCGTGCCCTCGACGGAGCCCACTTCCGGCCCTGGGGAGGTGGCGGGGGCCGGTGCGGGCGGGGTGGCGGCAGCGGCCTGCTCCGGCGCGGAGGGCGCGGCGGACGTGGTGGCCTGCTCTGGGACGGCCTGCTCCGGGAGGGCCGCGGCCAGGGCTGCTCCGGATTCGGGCGGCGGGTCCGGCGCAGCGTCGGGCTCAGGCGCGGAGGGCGCGGCGGACGTGGTGGCCTGCTCTGGGACGGCCTGCTCCGGGAGGGCCGCGGCCGGGGCTGCTCCGGATTCGGGCAGCGGGTCCGGCGCAGCGTCGGGCTCAGGCGCGGGCCGGGGCGGGTGGTGGGCGGCGAGGCCCTCCAGGAGCCGGGCGTAGGCCGCGCGCTTCGGGGGGCGCGGCTCCGTCCGGCCTGCTTCCCAGCTCGTCACGGTTTCCCGCCGCACCTTGAGCGCCCGGGCGACCTGCTCCTGGCTGACCCCGGCGGCCTCGCGAAGACGCTTACGCTCCGCGGGTGCGGGCAGCGTGTCCTGTGCCGCCGCCTGTTCCAGCAGCGCGTCCACCGCCGCGAACAGCTCCGCCTGCTCGTTGGCCACGCGGATCACCTCCAGCGTCCACCCTAGCCCCGAACACACCGCGGATCGCACGCCGAACACACGCCCGGCGCGCGACGGGACGACTACGGTCATCCGGTCCCGCGCCGGGCGTGCTCCGCGGCCGCGAAGGCGAGGGCGCGTACGACGGGGTGCGGGCGCGTCCCGTCGCCGGCGAGTTCGGGCTGGAACAGCGTGGCAAGGAAGAAGGGATGGCCTGGCAGTTCGGCGATGCGAACGTCACCGGTCCCGTCCCACCCGCTGAAGCGCAGGCCGTGTTCCCGCAGCACATCGAGGTACGCCGGGTTGGTGCCGTACGAGCAGTGGTAGCGCTCCACGGTCCGCTCGGCACCGAGGACCCGTTCGGCCAGCGAGCCTCGCTCCACCTCGACCGCGCCCTCGCGCCCCACCAGCGAGCAGGCCAGGGGGACGATTACGGCGTCCTCGGCGCCGGGTCCGTTCTCCGCGTGGGTGGCCTCGCCGAGCGCGCAGACGGACCGGGCGTACTCGAGGACCGCGTGCTGGAACCCTCCGCACGTTCCCAGGAACGGGATGCCCCGCTCGCGGGCGGTGCGCACCGCGGCGACCGCGCCCGCCTCGCTGGCGTACGGGCTTCCCGGGACAAGCCACACGGCATCGAATCCGGTGAGCGCGTCGGGTTGTCCGGCGTCGGGAGTGGCGATCCAGTAGGCATCCAGGGCGAGTTGGTCCCGCTCGGCGAGCGCCGTGAGCAGCGCGGGGATGCGTGCGTGGGCGTGGACGCCGGGCGAGCGGTCGCCGACGAGGGCGAGACGGGGCGACAAGGTGGGGTGTGACGAAGACATACGAGCATCCTGGCCCGACCGACATGTTCAGCACCAACGATGATTCGTGACCTTTCCATCAGCGATACTGATGGACCATGGATCCGCATCTGCTGCGCACCTTCGTCACCGTGGCCGGCGTCGGCTCGTTCTCGGCCGCGGCACGCGAATTGGGCTACACCCAGTCCGCGGTGTCGCAGCACATCGCCGCGCTGGAGCACGACTTGGGCGCCACGCTGCTGCTGCGCCGTCCCGTCGCGCCCACGGAGGCGGGTACACGTCTGCTGGAGCACGCCGGGCCGCTGCTGCTGCGGCTTGATGCCGCACGCGCCGACATCGCCCGGCTGCTGTCGGCGACGACGGGCCGGCTCGCCGTCGGCGTCACCCCGCTGGCCATGTCGTCGCGTCTGAGCGGTGCGCTGGCCGACGTGCGCCGGGAGCAGCCGGGGCTGGCGGTCTCCCTGCGCGTCGTCGGGCAGTCCGCCGTCGTACGGGGGGTCGCCACCGGTGAGCTGGACCTCGCGCTGGTCGCCGGCCCGGCCGCGCCCAGTGACCCCCTCCACCTGCCCGAAGCAGGTCCGCTCACGACGATCGGTGTGGCCGAGGAACCGCCGGCCGTCGCGCTGCCCATCGGGCATCCGCTGGCCGGCCGGGACGGTGTCCGGCTCGCCGACCTCGGCGACGCACGATGGATCGACGCTCCGGAAATCACGGTCGGGCAGGACCGGCTGAGAACCGTCTGCGGGTACGACGGCTTCCCTGTGTCGCTGCGGTACGAGGGGACCGACGTACGGAGTCTGGTCACCCTGGTCGCCGCCGGTCACGGCCTCGCGCTGCTGCCGGCCTCGGTGCTGGAGGAGGCCTGCGACGTGGTGGGCGTCGCGGTGACGGTGCCGCGCATGGTCCACCGGATCGAGGCGGTGCACGGCGGAACGAGGGCGGGGTCGGAGGCGGTGGCACTGCTGGCCGACCGGCTCACCGACCCGGCGCGCGGGGATGCCGCCGCCGTCAGAGCCTGATGCGGGCGGCGACGGGCAGGTGGTCGCTGCCGGTCGCGGGCAGCGATCGGACATCGACGACGGTCGCGGACCGGGCCATGATCTGGTCGATCCGGGCCAGGGGGAAAGCCGCGGGCCAGCTGAACGCCATGCCTGGCCCCGCGACGTCCAGTTGAGAGCTCACGGGATCGAGGCCGCGGTCGTCGACGGTGGCGTTGAGGTCGCCGAGCAGGACCACACGCTCCGCCTGTTCGGCAGCGATCGCCGCCCCCAGGAGCGCGGCGCTCTCGTCCCGCCGGCCGGAGCTCAGGCCGTGCGGCACACCGAGCCGCACCGAGGGCAGATGGGCCACGTAGACGGCGACCTCGCCCGTGGGCGTCAGCGCGGTGGATCGCAGCCCCCTGTTCCATCCCGGGCCGATGTCGCGGGGCCTGATGTCAACGGGCCGTACGTTCTTGAGGGGATGGACCGACCACAGGCCCACGCTGCCCACGACCGCATGGTGGGGGTAGCGGGCCGCGAGTGCCCGCGCGTACACGGGCAGCGCGTCGGGGGTCAGTTCCTCCAGGGCCAGGATGTCGGCGCGCGCCCGCAGCAGCGCCTGTGCGGTGCCTGCCGGGTCGGCGTTCACATCACTGACGTTGTGCTGCACCGCGACGATGTCGTGGGGCCCGTCGCCGGCGGGCAGCAGGAGCGAGCCGAACTGGGCGAGCCAGGCCACCGCCGGCAGCAGCAGGGCGACGAGGGCGGTCAACGACCTCCGCAGCAGTGCGGGGACCAGCAGCACCGGCACGAGGACGCCGAGCCAGGGCAGAAACGTCTCCAGCAGACTGCCGAGCCGTCCAGGGGTGTTCGGGACGGCCTGGTGGAAGGTGAGCAGGAGCGCGGTGACGACGGCGCACGCGGCGACAAGCCGGCCCCGTGCCCGCGTGGGGGCGGGGGTGTCCGCGCACCGGCTTCCACCGCGGCGGAGGCGACGGATGCGCCGCAGCGGGTGCATTGCAGAGTGCGACTCAGACATCGAAGGCCTCGAGGGTGACGAGCGCCGTGGTGCCGTTCTCGTAGCGCACGGTCAGCCGGACGACGTCGGCGCCGGTGGCCGCCTCGGCGGCGCCGGCGCCGGTACCGGTGGCTGAGGCGGTGGGAGTGGCTGAGGCAGTGGGGGTGGCTGCGGCTGCGGGAGTCTCACCTGCGGGGGTCCCGGCACCGGCGGCCGAGGCGGTGGGGGCCGTGGCGGAGGGCGTCGCTTCAGTGAACGGCCACGCGGGATCGTCGCTCTCGCCGAATTCGATGCAGACGTCCTCGGCGCAGTGCTCCTTGGGCCGAGCGTCCGGGAAGGCCGACTTCAGCCACTCGTCCACATCGGCGCGCGGCATCCGGAACGTTCCGCGGACCACGTCGTCCATCCACTGGTCGATGGTGCAGTCCTCGTCGGTGCTCTTCTCCGGGAGGGTGCCGTGGGCGAACTCCATCGCGGTCGAGCAGCTGATCTCCGAACGCGTGCCGAACGGATCGTCGCTGACCATGAACGAGCCAATGGCCCACACAAACCACGCGACCACGGACCCGCACACGGCCAGGGGCACGGCGAGCAGCGCCCACAGCGCCCGGCGCGGCCATCTCGCCCGCTGCCCGGACGGCGGGTGCTCACCCGCCGTCCGGGCATCCGCCGCTACGACCGGACCGCCGTGCTCCGTGTCGTTCATGACACCCCCCTCCCCGTACCTGCTGGAGCCCGTTCGGCCTCCTCGTTCACAAGATCCTGCCAGGTGCCTGTGACAAGGGCGTTGTCAGTAGTGACGGATAGCTTCGAAGCATCGCGAACATCGCCGGCGCCGCCGACATCGCGACTGCCGTCGCAGAAAAGGGGATCGTATGGAGTTCCGGATCGTACGCGGTGAGCTGGCCGAAGCGGTCGCCTGGGCGGCCCGTGTACTGCCCGTCCGCTCACCGGTGCCCGTGCTCGGCGGCCTCCTCCTGGACGCGGACTCCGGGAGGCTGCGCATCTCGGGGCTGGACTACGAGGCGGCCGCGCGCATCGAGATCGAGGCGGACGTGGTGCGGCCGGGCCGGGTGTTGGTGATGGGGCGCCGGCTGGTGGACATCTGCAAGGTGCTGCCCGCGGGCACGGTGGAGTGCTCGGTCGACGGGTCGCGGTTCTCGGTGGTGAGTGACGGCGCGCGGTTCGGTCTTTCGGTGCTGCCGTTCGACGACTTTCCCGCCCTTCCTCCGCTGCCGGATCTCCGCGGCGTGGTCGACGCCGAGGTGTTCGCCGCGGCGGTGGGGCATGTGGCGGTCGCGGCAGGCCGTGATGACGCGCTGCCGGTGCTCACGGGCATCCGGGTGGCCTTCGACGGCGAGTCGATGACGTTGGCCGCGACCGACCGGTACCGGTATGCGGTGCGCACGCTCGGCTGGAAGCCGCAGACACCGGACGCGTCCGGCGATGCCGTCGTGTCGGCGCGCAGGCTCATGGACATCGCGAGCTCCCTGGCCCGCTCGGGGATGGTCCGGATCGCGCTCGACGCAGGCACGATCGGCTTCGAGAACGGAGGCATGCGGATCACGACGCGTCTGCTGGAGGGGCAACTGCCGCGTCGCGACAAGCTGTTCGCCCTGATATCCGCTGCTGTCGCGGTGACGGATCGCGAGCCGCTGCTGGAGGCGGTGAAGCGGGTCGCTGTCGTCGCCGACGGCGACAGCCCTCTTCAGCTGGACTTCACCGGCGGCTCGGTGCAGCTGCGGGCCGGGTACGAGGACGATGTGGCCTCGCAGCGGCTGCCGTCGACGCTGGAGGGTGCGTCGGAGATGACGGTCGCGTTCAACCCGGCGTACCTCGTGGACGCGTTGTCGTCCTTCGACGCGCCCGTGGTCCGCTTCGATCTGCTGGGCCCGGGGCAGAGAGCCCTGCTGACCGGCCTGGCGTCGGCGGACGACACGGACCGGAACGCTGCGCACCGTCATCTGCTGATGTCGGTGAAGCCCCTGGTGTGACACCGGATCGTCAACGAGGTCATACCAAGCGGGCGATCGCGCGCCGGGTTCATGTACGCGAACGCCTTCTCGGCGCGGCTTCCATCCCTGGCCAAGCTTTGTCCAAACAGGCGCAAAGAACTGGGTGATGGGCGCTCTTGAGGCTGCGGGCGCTTTACGTTCACGTGCGTGACAGTCATTCCACAGATGAACACATCGGTGCGCAAGAGCCGCCGCGCCCTGCTCCGCGCAGCCGTCGCCGGCGGAGCCATCGCCACAAGCGGCCTCGCTCTCGGAGCCGTGCCGGCCTCCGCGACCTCCCTCACCGCGCACGCACCGGCGCGCACGCGCCCCGGCACTCCGGCCACCGCCCTGCGTCAGCTGGCTGCGGGCAACCGCAGGTGGCGCACCTTCCACCAGCAGCATCCGCACGAGACGCAGGCCCTGCGCGAGACCATGGTCCGCGGGCAGCACCCCTTCGCCCTGATCCTCGGATGCATCGACTCCCGGGTGCCGCCGGAGCTTGTCTTCGACCAGGGGCTGGGCGACCTGATGACGGTGCGCTCCGCGGGCGAGGTGCTGGACGAGGCGGTGCTCGGCAGCGTGGCGTACGGCGTCCTGGAGCTGGACATACCCCTGGTCATGGTGCTCGGGCACCAGTCCTGCGGGGCGGTGACCGCGGCGGTGCGGGCCGAGGAGACGGGCGAGGAACTGCCCGCCCACATCCAGTACATAGCCGATCGCATACGCCCGGCCATCGACCACAGTCAGCAGGGGCAGGCACGGATAGATTCCACGATCGACCGCAATGTCGCCATGGTCAGCCGACTGCTGGCCGGGGAGCCCGACCTCGCGGCCAGGATCTCCACCGGCGCACTGGCCGTCGTCGGCGCGCGCTACGAGCTGACCTCGCAACGGGTGCACACCCTCACCTGACGCACCGCCCGGGCGGGCGGGAGGCGGGCTCGGTCCCGGCTCGCCCGTTCAGTCGCGCCGCGCGACCACGAGCCGGGCGCGCGGCGCGCCGCCGGGCAGTTGTCCCAGGTCGGCGAGCGGCCTCAACTCCACCGAGAACCCGGCTCGTTCGAGGTCGGCGCGCACTCCGGAGAGCGGGAAGGTGCGGTAGTACATGATGAACCGGGGGCGCCACACGGCGTTGCGCACCCGCATGGCGACGTCGAAGCCGAGCAGCGCCCAGTAGAGCCAGGTCTCCGGCCCCGGCGGGGCGAGCACCGGGAAAGCGAACCGGCCGCCGGGCCGCAGGGCGGCGTGGGCCTGAGCGAACAGCAGGGGCCGTTCCTCGGGCAGGAAGTGACCGAAGGCGCCGAAGCTGACGGCCAGGTCGAAGTCGCCGTCGAAGGGCAGGGCCCGCGCGTCCGCCCGCACCCAGGAGACGGCAGGCGGCCCGCCGGCGGGGACCGTGGCGCGGGCGGTGGCGAGCATGCCGGCGCTGAAGTCGACGCCGGTGACGCGGTCGGTGCACAGGTCGCGCAGCATGCCGACGCCCGCGCCGGTACCGCAGCAGATGTCCAGCCCTGCGGAGAACGGGCCCAGCGGCCGCAGGGCCTTCGCCACGGAGTCGAGGACCTGGTCAGGGGTCCGGAAGGGCGTCAGGTCGAACTTCGGCGCGAGCAGGTCGTAGCCGCGCTGCGTCGAGGACAACGCCTGGACGGCGAGCTCTTTCAGGGATGGCCCGTGTGCGGTGAACATCGCTGATCAGCCTAACGGCAGCGGCCGCACCAGGCACAGGACTCGTCGCCCCGGCCCAACAGGGTGGGTGTGGCACGCGCCGATGAGCGCCACGGGCCGGCCGCGTGCGGTCCGGCGGAGCGGGGCAGCGGGCAGCGGGGCCAGCCTTCAGGCAGCAGACTCATCCTGGCATGGTCGCAACCAGGCCATGAACGGGCCGTTCCGCGCGCCGTTAATGGCCGGTCGTCGCCCTGGCCGAATGCGCTATTGGTTTGTACCATTCGACCACTCCCGGTCCTCAGCGACCGTGCAGCCGCAGGCATGGCGACTGTCATGTGCATGACCCTTCAACGTCGCAGTCGCATGCCGTCGTTCGACCCGTTCCTGCACAGATCGATCCCACGCAACTGGTCCGTGACGGCCGGCCCGCACCACGGCCGGCCGCACCCCCCACCTCGCGCCAGGCGCTCACCCGCGCCCGGTGCCCGGCACCGAAGCAATGGATGGGAGAACCATGAACGCCGGTCTGCTGGTGAGTGGAGCGGTCGCCGCTCTGTTCGCCTCCGCGTTGCCCGCGCAGCACAGCCCGTCGGGGATCAGCGACCCACCGCCCGACAAGATCGTCATCGATGTCGCGACGGTGAACGGCTCCGGATGCCCCCTGGGCACCGCCGCCGTCGCCGTCTCCGAGGACAACACCGCCTTCACCGTGACGTACAGCGAATACCTCGCCCAGGTGGGCGGGGGTTCCTCGCCCACCGCGTCGCGCAAGAACTGCCAGCTCAACCTCATCGTCCACGTCCCGCAGGGCTTCACCTACGCCGTCGCCAGCGCCGACTACCGCGGCTACGCCTCGCTGCAGCCCGGCGCGAGCGGAACGGAGAAGGCCTCGTACTACTTCCAGGGCTCGCCGAACACCGCTGCGCGTACGCACACGTTCCAGGGCCCGTACGACGACAACTGGCAGGCCACCGACGAGACGGACTGGGCACAGCTTGTGTGGGCACCGTGCGGGGTGCAGCGGAACTTCAACATCAACACCGAACTCCGCGTCAGCGCGGGCGCCTCGGCCCCGTCGGCCACGAGCTACATGACCATGGACTCGACGGACGGTGACATCAGCACGATCTACCACCTGGCGTGGAAGGAGTGCCCCCGGAACTGACCGGGCGAACGGACCACTGCGAAGGCCCCGGCCGGGCATCCCCCTCCCGGCCGGGGCTGACCGGCTTCATGGCCGGCCTCGTCCGACGTCTCCGTCCGGGGCGACCACAGGGGGGACCGGGCATCAGCCGTCCCGCGACGCCTTCCGGCAGCGTGCCGGACCTCAGCTCTCCTTGTCCGGGCCTTCCGCCGCGCCGCCGGTGCCGGGCTGTTCGGCCGCGGCCGGGTCGAGGAGTCGCATCAGGAAGTTGCGGGTGCGCTCGTGCCGGGGGGCACCGACGACCTGCTCCGCCGGCCCCTGTTCGACGATCACTCCGCCGTCCATGAACACCACCCGGTCGGCGACCTCCCGGGCGAAGCTCATCTCGTGCGTGACGACCATCATGGTCATGCCCTCGGCGGCCAGCTGACGCATCACCGCGAGGACGTCGCCCACCAGTTCCGGGTCGAGCGCCGAGGTCGGCTCGTCGAAGAGCATGACCTCGGGGTCCATGACCAGGGCACGGGCGATCGCCACCCGCTGCTGCTGACCGCCGGACAACTGCGCGGGATACGCGTCGGCCTTGTCCGCGAGCCCGACCCGCTCCAGGTTCCGCAGGGCCACCTCGGCGGCCTTCGCCTTGTCCCGGCGCAGCACGCGCCGCTGCGGCAGGGTGAGGTTCTCCGTCACGTTCACGTGCGGGAACAGGTTGAACTGCTGGAAGACCATGCCGATCCGGCGGCGTACGGCGTCGATGTCGACGTCGAGGTCGGTGACCTCGGTGCCGCCGACGAACACCTGGCCATCGGTCGGCTCCTCCAGAAGGTTCACACAGCGCAGCAACGTCGACTTCCCGGACCCCGAGGGCCCGATGACGCAGACCACCTCGCCCGCGGCGATGTCGAGGTCGATGCCGCGCAGGACCTGGTTGTCGCCGAAGGACTTGTAAAGGCCCCGGATCTCGATCTCGGGACGGCCCGTGCCGCCGCTCATGCTCCCAGTTTCCGACTGTGCCGTCTTCTTGGGCATCCGTTCCTCACTTGGCCTTTTCGGCGCGGGCTTCGAGGCGGCGCACCACGAAACTCAGCGGCACGGTCACCAGCAGATAGCACAGGCCGGCGACCAGGATCGGCGTGGAGTTGGCCGTCTGGCTCGCCAGGTCCCTGCCGAACTTCGTCAGCTCGCGCTCATTCAGTGTGACGCCGAGGAACAGGACGAGGGACGAGTCCTTGAACAGCAGCACCAGTTCGTTCGTCAGCGGCGGGATCACGATGCGGAAAGCCTGCGGGATGATCACCGAGACCATGGCCCTGGCGTGCGAGAAGCCCAGGGAACGGGCCGCCTCCATCTGGCCCTTGGGCACGGCCTGGATGCCGGCCCGGATGGTCTCCGCCATGTAGGCGGCGGCGACCAGGCCGAGGCCGAGGGCAACCTTCCCGTACGTGCCGCCCGGGATCTCCGTGCCCGGGAAGGCTAGCGGTACCGCGACACCGACGAAAATGAAGATCAGCAGCGCGGGCAGCCCGCGGAAGATCTCGATGTAGACGCTCGCCACCCACCGGTAGGGGGCCACGGACGAGAGCCGCATCAGCGCGATGACCAGGCCGAGGACCAGGCCGAAGACGAAGCCGGACAGGGTGTACACCACCGTGTTGCGCAGTGCGGTGGTGATGATGTTCGGGAACAGTTCCCTGGCGAGGTCCTTCTGCGCGAACTGGTTCTGCAGACGGTCCCAGTCGGCGAGCAGGCCGATGACGACGAGGGCCGCCACGAAAACCGCGTACTGGATGCCCTGCGAGACCCGGCGCCGCTGGCGCCGGGTGAGACGTGAGGTCACGACCGGCCCTTGGGCAGCGGGCCGATCCACTGCTGGTAGAGCTTGTCGTACGTGCCGTCGGCGCGGGCGTCCTTGATCGCCTTGTCGATCGCGGCGCGCAGCTTGTCGTTGCCCTTCTTCACCGAGAAGCCGTACTGCTCTCCGGTGTCGATGTTCTGGCCGAGGACGAACTCGGCGGCATTCGCCTTGTCCTTCAGCCAGCCCTGAACGACCGGGTAGTCGATGACGACCGCGTCGACCTGGCCGGTGCGCAGGCCGTTGAGGACGGCGTCGGAGCTTTCGAAGGCGACCGGGTCGAAGCCCTGGCTCTTGGCGAAGCTCTCGCCGGTCGTCTCGGCCTGCGCGCCGAGCTTCTTCTTCTGCGATTTGACGTCGGCGAGCGTCTTCACCCCGCTCTTCTTGGTGGCGAGCAGCGCCTGGGTGGCATCGAAGTAGGGGACGGAGAAGTCCACGTTCTTCTTGCGATCGTCGGTGATCGTCATACCGGCCGCGGCGAGGTCGCATTCGCCGGAGTTGAGGAAGGCACCGGTCTTGAAGTTCTCGAACGGGGTGTCGAGGATCTTCTGTTCCACGCCGAGGTTCTTCGCCACGAGGTCGATCAGGGCGACGTCGAAGCCGACGACCTTCCCGCTCTGCTCGAACTGGAAGGGCGGGTAGGGCAGGTGCGTGCAGGTGGTCAGCTTGCCCTTCTCCACCACGGGAACGCCGCCTGCCGCCTCACCGGGTCCGTCCTCGGAAGAAGTACAGCCGGCGAGGATCACGCCGGCCGCCACGGCAGCTGCGGTGGCGCGGAAGCGGAAGCTGCTTCGGTGGGTGCGGTGTCCTCGGGCCGTCCCGAACACGGTGACCTCCATGGGTGTGGGGCTGGCGACCGCCAGAGCGCGGCCGCCCGCCGTGATCGTAAGCCAATCGGGCCGTGGTGCGCCGCAGCCGTCCACGACGCGTTCACCCCCCGTCCGACGGGCGGACACGCCGGGCGCCGCCCCGGGCCCGCCCTCGTCGCCCACGCTGGGCCGTGACAGGGAAGGTGGGATAACCGGAACCTGAGGGGGCGAGGATGCGAGGGCGCACGCATCGGGTCCTCGCGGCAGCCCTGTCGCCCGTGCTCCTCGGCGTCCTGTCCCTCTTTTCCCTCTTTGTGACGCTCGGCGGTACGACTGACCACCCCTGCCCGCCTCGGACTCGACCGGCGCGGTGGCACCCGCATCATCCTCGAAACCGAGGACTCCCCCCGTCCGTGCCGACCCGGCCGCCACCGACCGCGCGCTTGAAGTGCTGCGCCGCCGCGTCGACGGTCTCGGTGTCGCCGAACCGTCCCTCGCCCGCTCCGGGGAGCGGCGCATCGTCGTCGAACTGCCCGGTGTGCAGGAACCCCGCAAGGCCGCCGACGTCATCGGCCGCACCGCCCAGCTGACCTTCCACGCCGTCATCGGGGCCGCACCGCCCAGCTGACCTTTCACGCCGTCATCGGGGCCGCGCCGGGAGGGCGGACCGGCCCCGCCGCCGGCGATTCGCGCGTCCTGGCCGACCCGGACACACCCGGCGGCCGACTGCGGCTCGGGCCGCCCGCCCTGACCGGCGACGGCGTGCAGGACGCCGAGGCGGTGCTCGACACGCAGACCGTCAGGGGCTGGAGCGTCGATCTGTCGTTCCGCGGCGACGCAGGCGACACCTGGGCCCGTCTGACGGGCGAGGCGGCGTGCGCCGCCCCTTCGGATCCGGCGCGGCGCGTGGCGATCGGTGCGGGCGCGGCGCCGACGTGCGCGAGGACGCCCGTCAGCCGGTGGACAGGCCCCCGGCGGTGAGGGCGAGGGCGTCGAGGACCGGGCGGATCAGCGGATGGCTCTCCGCGCCGCGGCGTACGGCGGCGAAGACGCGGCGCGTGGCGGCGGGTCCGGACACGGCCCTGACCACCGTGTCGCTCAGCTCCATCCCCCGCAGCGCCGAACGCGGTACGAGTGCGACACCCGCGCCCGCCCCCGCGAGTGCGACAACGGCCCGGAAATCGTCCGACAGGTGCACGAGCCGGGGCTGGAAGCCCGCCAGTTCGCAGGCGAGCAGCACCATGTCGTGGCACGGGTTCCCGGGGTACGGGCCGATCCAGTCGCTGTCCCCGAACCGGGCCAGCTCCACCGTGTCGCCGGCCGCGAGCGGATGGTCGGCGCGCAGCACCGCGTCGAACGGCTCGGCGTAGAGGGGCACCCTGGCCAGCCTCCGGTCGTCCGCGCCGGGAGCGCCCCGGTACTCGACGGCCACCGCGAGATCGGCCTCTCCGTCGAGGACCAGCGGCAGGCTCTCGTCACCCTCGGCGTCGCGCACGCGCACACGGATGCCGGGGTGGTCCGCGGCCAGGCGCCCTATCGCCGGGGCCACGACCTCGGCGATGCCGGTGGCGAACGCGGCGACGGTCACCTCGCCCGCCGCCCCGCCCGCGTACGCGGCGAGCTCCGCCTCGGCACGCTCGAGCTGGGCGAGGACGGCGTGGGCGTGGGCGAGAAGGATCTCGCCCGCGGCCGTCAGGGCCACGCCCTTGCCGCTGCGGATCAGCAGGGCGTGACCCGTCTCCTGTTCCAGCGCGTTGAGCTGCTGGGAGACGGCGGAGGGGGTGAGGTACAGCGCGGAGGCCGCGGCGGTCACCGTACGGTGGTCCGCCACGGCCCGCAGGATGCGCAGCCGCCGGGGGTCGATCACCAGGCCATTTTGCCAGCCTGGACGGCCCTCTTCGGCGTCAGCCCTTCAGGGCCCGGCGGGCGTCGGTGAACGCGGCGACCGCGCGCTCGACGTCCGCGGTGGAGTGTGCGGCGGACAGCTGGACCCGGATGCGTGCCTGCCCCATGGGCACGACGGGGTACGAGAAGCCGATCACGTAGACGCCGCGCTCGAGCAGCAGCTCGGCCATCCGGCCCGCCTCCGCGGCGTCGCCGATCATGACGGGCGCGATGGCATGGTCGCCGGGCAGGATCTCGAAGCCGGCCTCCGTCATCTTCGTACGGAACAGCTTGGTGTTCGCCGCCAGCTTCTCTCGCAGGTCGCCGGCCGACTCCAGCAGGTCCAGGACCTTGAGCGAGGCGGCGGCAATCACCGGAGCGAGGGAGTTGGAGAACAGGTAGGGGCGGGAGCGCTGGCGCAGCAGCTCGACGATTTCGGCGCGGGCCGCGACATAGCCGCCGGACGCACCGCCGAGCGCCTTGCCGAGGGTGCCGGTGATGATGTCGACGCGGTCCATGACGCCGTGCAGTTCGGGAGTGCCGCGGCCGCCGGGGCCGACGAAGCCGACGGCGTGCGAGTCGTCGACCATGACCATGGCGTCGTAGCGGTCGGCGAGATCGCAGATCTCGGCGAGAGGCGCGACGTAGCCGTCCATCGAGAAGACGCCGTCGGTGACGATGAGGCGGCGGCGGGCGCCGCCCTCGACGGCCTTCTTCAGCTGCAGTTCGAGGTCGGCCATGTCGCGGTTGGCGTAGCGGTGGCGGCGGGCCTTGGACAGGCGGATGCCGTCGATGATGGAGGCGTGGTTGAGGGCGTCGGAGATGACGGCGTCCTCAGGACCGAGGAGGGTCTCGAACACTCCGCCGTTGGCGTCGAAGCAGGAGGAGTAGAGGATCGTGTCCTCCTGGCCGAGGAACGCCGACAGGCGCTGCTCGAGCTCCTTGTGGATCTCCTGCGTTCCGCAGATGAAGCGGACGGAGGCCATCCCGTAGCCCCAGCGGTCGAGCGCGTCCTTGGCAGCGGCGACGACGTCGGGGTGGTCGGCGAGGCCGAGGTAGTTGTTCGCGCAGAAGTTGAGCACGTCGCCGGGGGCGCCGCCGGCCGTGACGGCGACGGACGCGCTCTGCGGGGTGCCGATGACCCGCTCGGGCTTGTAGAGACCGGCGCTGCGGATCTCGTCGAGAGTGGTGCGGAGTTCGTCGCGGACGGACGCGTACATGAGGGTTCTCCTTGAGGCGGTGACGCGGTGCGAGATCGGGGCTCAGACGGTCCAGTCGAGGATGATCTTGCCGCTGCGGGCGGTCGCTGCCTCGTCGAAGGCGGCGTCGAAGTTCTGGTAGCCGTAGCTGCCGGTGATGACAGGGCTGAGGTCGAGGCCGCCCTCCAGGAGCACCGTCATGGCGTACCAGGTCTCGAACATCTCCCGGCCGTAGATGCCCTTGATGGTGATCATCGAGGTCACGATCTTCGACCAGTCGACGGCGAACTCCTGCGCGGGCAGGCCCAGCATCGCGATCCGCCCGCCGTGCGTCATGTTGTCGACCATGTCCCGCATCGCCTCGGGGCGGCCGGACATCTCCAGGCCGATGTCGAAGCCCTCCTTGAGACCCAGCTGCCGCTGGGCGGCGGCGATGCCGGTCTGCGAGACGTTCACCGCGAGGGTGGCGCCCACCTTGCGGGCGAGCTGCAGGCGGGACTCGCTGACGTCGGTGATCACCACATTGCGCGCGCCGGCGTGCTTGGCGACGGCGGCGGCCATGATGCCGATCGGACCCGCGCCCGTGATCAGCACGTCCTCGCCGACGAGCGGGAAGGACAGCGCGGTGTGCACGGCGTTGCCGAACGGGTCGAAGATGGCGGCGATGTCCAGGTCCACCTTGGTGCGGTGCACCCAGACGTTGGAGGCGGGCAGCGCCACGTACTCGGCGAAAGCGCCGTCGCGACCGACACCGAGACCGACCGTGCTGCGGCACAGGTGGCGCCGGCCTGCCAGGCAGTTGCGGCACTTGCCGCAGACGAGGTGGCCCTCTCCGCTCACCACGTCGCCGACGGCGATGTCCGCCACGTCGGCGCCGACGGCCGCGACCTCCCCGACGAACTCGTGCCCGAGGATGCGCGGCGTCGTGACGGCCTGCTGCGCCCAGCCGTCCCAGGACCTGATGTGCAGGTCCGTGCCGCAGATGCCGGTCCGCAGCACCTTGATGAGCACATCGCCGGGGCCGGTCTCCGGCTCCGGCACGTCCATGAGCCACAGCCCGGGCTCGGCGTGCTGCTTGACAAGCGCCTTCATCAGTGCGGCTCCAGGCATGGTGACGGGACTGGCCGGATACCGAAAATACGGCCCCGCTCAGTGGACGCGCTCCAATCTGCCCAGCTCGGAGCGTCGCGTCCATCGAGGATTTCTTAAGCGGGCCCACAGCCCAGCTTCATGCCCGTCCCTGCCGGAGCCATGGGTACTGGGTGGTCTGGTTGCCTGCCTGGGGCCCGGGGGCCGAAGAGCCTGGGAGGCCGGAGGGTGGGAGCGCCTGGGAGGACGGAGGGCCAGCGGGCCGAAGCGCCTGGGGGCCGTCCCGGCCTGCCGGTCTGGGTTCGCAGGGCGAGGGAGCCGGTCAGGCGGGACGGCCCAGCTCCTTGCGGAACAGGTCGAGAAGGTTGCCGCCGAGGATCGCGCGCAGCGTGGCCTCCGGCACGCCCCGCCCGTGCAGCGCCTCGGTGACCAGGGGCAGTCCACGGGGGCCCTCCAGACCGGGCAGCGCCCAGTCGTACTCGTAGCTGTCCTCGCAACAGGGCGGCGTGATGTCGTCGTTGACCTCCTGGATGAAGTCGGGGCCGAGGCCGACTCGGTCCGCGCCGGCGATGTCGGTGATGTGCAGGACATGGTCGACCAGCACGTCCAGTGTGGCCTCCGCTGGGTGGGCGGCGAGGAACTCGGGCAGGAAGTTGACGCACACGGTGCCGCCGGTGGCCGCGATGCCCCGTATCTGCTCGTCCGTGAGGTTGCGGTGATGGTCACGCAGAGCGCGCGCCGAGGAATGGGTGGCCATGACGGGCCGGGTCGCGAGCTCCAGCACATGGGCGACGCCCGCCGCGCCCAGATGCGACACGTCGAAGATGATGCCCCGCCGCTCCATCTGCGCCAGCGCTGCCACTCCGGCTCCGGTGAGGCGGCTGCCGGTCGCGTCCTCGCCGCTGCCGTCGGCCAGCGGAGTGCGTCCCCAGTGCGCGATGGAGGCGATACGCACGCCCAGCCGGTGCAGGGTGGAGAACAGTTCCACGTTGGCATCGACTCCCGGCGCGCTCTCGAGTGCGAGCACGAGCGCGATCCGGTCCTCCCCGAGGGCCGCGTCGATGTCGGCGCCGTCGAGGCAGAGCCGTACCGCGTCCGCGTTGCCCTCCGCGATGACATGAGCGCATTCGATCATGCGCAGCGTCTCCCGCAGGGCCCCGTCGGGGCGGAACCGATCGCCGATGAACACGGGCAGCACCTGCAATCGGACGCCCCCGTCACGCAGTTGGGGCAGCCAACGCCGGCGGAAGAACTCGGCCGAGCGGTGCGGCGGCCGTGCGGCCGCGGCGATCAGGAGGTCGTTGTGGGCATCGGCGACGACGCTGGCGCGGTGCAGGGCATGGGTCACGGTGCGGCCTTCCTGACAGGGGGGCGGAGAGGAGAGGGGGGTAGGAGGGACCGGGCCGAAGGTGGCGACCGCGGCCCGGAATCGACGCCCCGCTGTGGCAGGGCGGGTCGAGACGTGTGCTGCGGCCGCCGAGGATATGCACGCGCGGAGTGTGCGGCGAGCGCTTTTTCCGGGGTCCGGGGCCTGTTGACGGGCAGCGCAGCGGGCGGGCCCGGGTCCCGCCGGTCGGGGAGGCGAGGCGGTCGGCGGACCGCGCCTGCGCGAGCTGGCGGGGCACTGACCATGTCGGGTCAATCGGCCGAGGGGCCCGGCCGGTTCGGGTCAGGGCAGACCGACGCCGCCAAGACGGCTCCGGCGAAGACCGTCGCCGCGCGCCTGCCGCCGGATCGGGTCAGCCTGCCGGATCGCTTGCGCCGACCGCGTCAGGTCAGTCGGCCGGATCGGGCTTTCGCCGGCGGAGACGGTCCAGCAGCGCACGCCGGCCATGCGGCGGGCGCGGAGTACGCAGTGCGCGCGGAGTACGCCGCGACAGCAGCCGGGTGGCCGGCCCTCGCGCCGTCTGCCTGGACGCCCCCGGCCCGGCTGCCTGCGCGGGCCGGGGCGCCGGGCTCAGCCGGCGTGCCTCGTGCAGTGATTCGGCCAGGCTCATCCGGTGCCACAGGATCTCGTCGGGGTGGTCCGCGAGCAGCAGGCGGTCCACCAGCTCACGGCCAGCCGGGGATTCGGGTCTGCCACCGGGCAGCAGGTCCGGCCGGAGCACACGCAGACGGGAACGCTCGTAGGGATCGGGGACCACCTCGGCGACCGTCACCGGATCGAGCACCGCCGCGATGGCTGCGGCTCGCGACCACGGGTCCGAGGTCGCCCGCAACAGCATGCCCAGCTTTCGCCCGCGCCAGTTCCTCGGGCGGCGGTCCTCTCCCGAATCAAGCGCTGCGCGCACCGCGGGCGGCGTCCGGCCGGTCAGCAGATCGGCGTGGTCCTGGGCAAAGTCACGCAGCTCGCAGGTGAGATACATCCATACGACTGCGCGATAGCGGTTGAGGTAGAAGCGCACCGGAATGAAGTGGCCCGTGCGGGCGAGGCACGTGAACCGGTGGCTGGTGATCGAGAGGAGCTCGGCCCCCTCCCGAGTGCCGACCGCCCGGACCCGCTCCCGCAGCGCGTCCGGGAAACCCTCCGCCGCTCGGAGCCGGTCGATCTCATGCCGAGGGATCCGGGGAGGGCCACCGCGCGCGTCCGATGCCGTACCCACCAGTCCCAGCTGAACGGCAAGCTCCAACTCGCCGCTCCTCAGTTGCAGTTCGCGTGCGGCCCTGCTCAACGCCGGACTCGGCGCCCTGTCGCGGTCCGCCGCATCCCGGACCGCGTACCGCGTCGCGAACAGCGTGTCCTCTGTCACCTGCGACGACGTGTCCTGCGTAGTCATGATGTCTCCCCCGTAGAGCTGTGAACACTCACCGGTGATGACCGTAGCCCGCCGCAGCGACATCCCGCCGGGCCTGTGGATAACCCTGTCGCCGCAGGTCAGAGGGGGTTGTCCGGCTGACGCGCCTCGACGCCCAGGTGCTCACCGACCCGATTGACCATCAGCGTCATCTCGTAGGCGACCTGGCCCACGTCGGCCTCGGCGTCGCTGAGGACGCACAGGCAGCTGCCTTCGCCCGCCGCCGTCACGAACAGCAGTGCCTCGTCGAACTCGACCATCGTCTGGCGCGCGCGGCCGGCCCGGAAGTGGCGGCCGGAGCCCCGGGCGAGGGAGTGCAGCCCGGAGGAGACCGCCGCCAGGTGCTCGGCGTCCTCCCGTGCGAGACCCGTACTCGCGCCCGTGACCAGGCCGTCGTTGGAGAGCACCAGTGCGTGCCGTATGTAGTCGATCCGCTCGGTCAGGTCGTCCAGCAGCCAGTCGAGTCCCTTGTCCAACGCCATGGCCGGTCCCTCCCCGCTCGTACACCCCGTGGTCTCGCGTACGCCCGTAAGCCTTTCGCACGCCTGGGCCCACGGCAAGGTGCCGCCGGGAGGGCCGCGGCGGAACCGCATGCGCCGGGCTCAGCCGACCGAGGCCGGCTTCCGGGCAGTGCGCACCCGGCCCGCGTATTCGACCGAACCGGACCAGGACCTACTCGCCGGAGTGGCGGTCGCGCGCATCGCACAGGACGACAGGGGTGCGCCCTGGTCGAGATGGAGGGCGCGGGCGACTTCATGGGCACCGGTCGCCCCTGCCCCGGGCCCGCGTCCTCTGCCCCTGCGCCGGCCCGCGTCCTGTCCCTGCCCGCGTCACCCACCGCGACCGTCCGTCCGTTGAGGCGTGACCGGTACGCGCGTGACGGGCCGCCCTCTCTTGGCGGATCATGGGAACATGGCCGACGACCACACACACGTGCAGGAATTCTTCGGCGCGCGTGCTGCCGACTGGGACAGCCGCTTCTCCGACGACGGACCCGCGTACGCCGCCGCCGTCGCGGACCTCGGGCTGCGGCCCGGCGGCCGGGTGCTCGACGCCGGCTGCGGCACGGGGCGTGCGCTGGAACCGCTGCGCGCCGCCGTGGGCCCACATGGCAGCGTGCTGGGCATCGACCTCACGCCCGAGATGCTGGACGAGGCCCAGCGGGCGGGGCGCGGCAGGAGCGGGATGCTGCTGCTCGGCGACGTCGCCCGCCTCCCGCTGCGCTCCGGATCGCTGGACGCCGTCTTCGGCGCGGGGCTGATCTCGCACCTGCCGCAGCCGGCTGCCAACCTGCGCGAGCTGGCACGCGTCGTGAGGCCCGGTGGCGCGCTCGCCCTGTTCCACCCCATCGGCCGCGCCGCACTCGCCGCCCGCCACGGCCGCACGATCAGCGATGACGATCTGCGGGCCGAGCCGAATCTGCGTTCCCTCCTTGCCGGTTCGGGCTGGCGGCTGACGTCGTACACCGACCGGGACGACCGCTTCCTCGCCCTGGCCGTGCGCGAAGGCGACGAGTGACAGGAGTACGGGAAGGACGAGAGGGCGACGAGCGCGGCAGGACCCGAACGCCGCCGGCGCGCACATCGCGACAGGCGAGCCCGCAGACCGAAAGGGGCGGCCCGGCCGCCGCCTTCCATTAGGACACGCTCCATCCCGTTCGAACCACGTGCCAGGGTGGGAGACTTGAGGAGTCGGCGGCATCCGCCGCTCCCTTTTCACCAGGGAAGGTGGTCCGAGTGTTCGCCCGGCTCGTCAAGTTCTTCACCGCCCGTCCGGCCCGCCCCGTGCAGCCGCCCGGCCACGACCGCCCGCCACGGCACAACGTCTTCGAGGCCGCCGCGACCTATGTGGCGGCGAGCGTCGACGACGACTGGGACCGGATCGACGAGGCGGCGGGGTGGGTCGCGCCCGACGCACTCGTCTTCGGGATCAACGAACTCGCCTGCCGCGCGGTCATAGCCCTCGCCCGTGAGCGGAACGAGCCGGTGGAGTCGGTGGCCCGCGGTCTCCTGGACCTGCCCGGAGCGGAACCCTCCCGACCGATTTAGCTTCGCTCACCCTCGACGTGCGGGTTACTCACTGGTTAAGGTGCGCCGACGAACGATCGGATGGGGAGGTTGCCGTGGCCGGGGCGGAAGAGGCCGTGGACGACGACGCGCTCTATGTGCTGACCGCGGTGCTGCTCACGCCCGCGCAGTTCCCCAGCGTGCTCGGCGACGATTATCCGGCGGCCTGCCGGGCGCTCGCCCTCGAACCGTATGAAGAGGGGTACGGACTGGTCCTCGGCCAGGACGGCGAAGGCGCCCGCTGGACCGTGGTGGTCGACGACGTGTCCCTCGTCGCCGTCGCCATCGCCTCGTGGGACTGCGGCATGGAGTACGACCTCTCCCCCGACGAGCGCTCGATGGTCGCCGCGCTGCCCGGCTGGCCTCTGGCCGTCGCTGTGGCCGCACCCAACCTGCCCGCGCCCCACGACCCGGCGCCCGTGGAGGGCGACCCCACGCCGCTCGCCCCGCCGGACACGGGCCGCTGGGGTCCGGCGCAGCGCCGGCTGGGGGCGGACGAGGTCGCCCTGCAGTGGGCGCAGTGGCGCGATCGGACCGGCCTCGACGGGCCGGACGCCGACGGCACCGACACCGGCCTAGCGACCGGTTCCGGCGAGTTTCCCGCCGGTACGAGGTCGGGCGGGCTGAGCGAGGGCGTACGCCGCGCGCTCGGGGAAGCCCGTGCCTACACGGAATCGGCTCCGCCGCCCGGACGGGTCCGTTCGTCGTTCGCCCCCGGAGGGGCTCGCATGATCCGGGCCGACGGACCCGGCTGGTCCATGGTCGCGAGGACGGACGACATCGCGTTCCTCCTGCTGGACGAGGAACCGGGCGAGGTGATCCCCGTGGGCCGGGGCCCGGAGCTCCCGGGGCTGCTGGAGGCGTTGGAGAAGATGGCCGTCCATCCGGCGTGAGCGCCGGCCGTTGTTGCCGAGCGCGATGGTTGCGGGCGGCGATGGCTGCCGAGGACGATGGGTGGTGCCCGCGAGGTTGCCGGAGGTGCCGGTCGGGCTGCCGCTCGCTGCGGTCCCACCCTGTTGAGCGGGGCTCTCGGCCCCCTCCCGAGGGCGGTCCTCGGCCCCGTCGAACGGGCGGCCTCAGACCTCTTCGGCCCGCGGCCTCTTCGGTTCCTCGCTCGGGGCGGTCCTCAGACCCGTTCGAGCCGGCGGTGCGGGCCCGCGGGCAGTTCGACCGTGATCGGATCGCCCGGGCGGACCACCCCGCCCGTCCTCACCACACTCATGATTCCGGCCTTGTGCACGATCGCACCCGAAGCGTCGCGGCCGACGACCTGCCTGAGCAGGCCGTCCTGGAAGGCGTCGATCTGCACGCAGGGGTTCCGCAGGCCGGTGACCTCGACGACCGCTTCCGCACCGAGCCCCAGCAGTGTCCCCACGGGGAGGGACAGCAGGTCGATCCCCGTGGTGGTCACGTTCTCCCCGAGGGCTCCGGGGGCGACCTCGAAACCGGCGGCCGCCACCTCGGCGAACAGCTCCTCATGGATGAGGTGCACCTGACGGAGATTGGGTTGGGCCGGGTCCCGAGCGACCCGTGACCGGTGCTTGACCGTCACGCCCGCATGGACGTCGCCCTCCACCCCGAGTCCTGCGAGCAGCGTGATGCTCTTGCGGTTCGGCTTGGTGAACGCGTACACCCCGTTGCTGCTGACCGCCGTGACTGCCGCACTCATCGTCCGAGCTCCCCTCCCGTGCCGGTGATCATCCACGACCCTACCTCTGCGGGAAGAACACGCGACGCGCGCACGGAAGGCGGGCCGCACAAGGTGCGGCCCGCCCCCGCCCCTCGGGGCCCTCCGAGACCGATCAGCGGCCAGTCAGCGACCGGTCGGCGACCGGGTCAGCGACCGATCTCGCGGCGGGAGACGCGGCGCAGCCTGCGGCGCTGGCTCGGGTCGAGCATCAGATACGCCACGGTCGGCACACCGATCACCACCAGCAGCGAGAGCCAGAATCCGATGAACGGCATGAGGAGCAGGCCGACAGCCACTCCCCCGATCATGATCTTTGTGCGTGCCGACATGTCCGTCGCCTCCTCCGCGGCCGTGGCCGCTCCACTGGAAGAACGCTCACGCCCGCCCGCCGGTTCCCGTGGCGTCCTCGCGCAGAGATCCGCCGACGTCGTGCAGATGGGCCAGGGCCTGGCGGTACGAGTCGAGCAGGCCGGTCTCGGTGTACGGAACGGACAGCGCGCGGCAGTGGGCCCGGACCAGGGGGCGGGCGAGCGCGAGATGGGGCCGCGGCATGCTCGGGAAGAGATGGTGCTCGATCTGGTAGTTGAGGCCGCCCAGGAACCAGTCGGTGAGGGGACCGCCGCGGATGTTGCGCGAGGTGAGCACCTGGCGGCGCAGATGGCCCCAGTCCTTGCCGTGTTCGCCGTCGGGCATCTCCATGCCCTTGTGGTTGGGGGCGAACGCCATGCCGAGGTGGAGCCCGAGGACCATCTGGTGCAGCAGAGCGAAGACGAGCGCATGGGCCGGCGGCAGGGTGGCCAGCAGCAAGGTCGCGTACGCGGCGACGTGGGCGAGGAGCAGGACCGCTTCGACGGCCCGGTCGCGGCCGTTCTGTCGGACCGAGGGTGTACGGGAGAAGACCGCCCGGAATCCGTAGACCTTCAGCGCGATGCCTTCGAGGGTGGTGAGGGGAAAGAACAGCCAGGCCTGGTGCCGGGTGAGCCACCCGTACATGCCCTTGCGCCCGGTGGCATGCCTGCTGGTGAAGACCAGGACGTCGGGCGCGACGTCGGGGTCCTTGTCCACATGGTTGGGGTTGGCGTGATGCCGGTTGTGCTTGTCGTTCCACCATTCCTGGCTCATGCCGAGGAGCAGGTTGGCGTGGACGAGCTGGATGAGGCGGCTTCTGCGTCGATCGCCGGTGATCTGCGCGTGGCCGGCGTCATGTCCGAAGAAGGCGCCGCGGGCGGAGAACAGGGCGAGGAGCGGTGCGAGCAGGAGCACCCACCAGGATCCGCCCGCCAGCGCCATGCCGGTGATCACCACCGCGAGGGCCAGCAGGTTCACGGTGATGCCACGGGCGTACCAGCCGGGTCGGCGTTCCAGGAGTCCCTGCTCCTTGACGGTCCGCAGCAGTGGCGCGAACTCGCTCCCCGCACCCGCACGCCCAGGCGCTTGCGGTCCGGCCCCGCCGGCGGGCGCTCCCGATCCGGTGCCGCGGGCGGGTGGCTCGGCGGCACGGGCCGTGAGGGTGGCGGTGGCCTGAGGCATGGCGATCTCCGGTTTGTAGGAGCTTGGATGCAGGGCTTGGAACGCAGGACCTGGGATGCGGAACTTGGAACGCAGGACTGGGATGCGGCACTGGGGATCGGAGCTGAGGGCCGCGGCCGGACCGGCTGCGGGGCCCGGGCCGGCAGTCAGTGCCGGGTGGTCGTCCGTGCCCTGCTGCGCGTGGGCCGCGACCTGTACACAACGTAAGGATCTCGGTACTGCGGGGCCATGACGCCACCACCCGGATCCCTCGGGGGCAGACCCGCCCGCCGGGGGTGGTGCCGGCCGCACCCTCCCGCCACGCCGGTCGGGCGCAGTGGTGCGCATCACACCCTGATCGCGCGCGCGAAAGGACGCGAGTCGGGTACCCTCGGCGACTCCGGCTCCCCAAGTAGTCAAATTTGAGGAATGCGTCTTCACTGTGCACATGCCTCCTACGGCACCGCCGTCTCCGCCCGCCGAACCCGCACTCTCCCTGGCCGCCGTCCACGCCCTCGCCGGCTGCCCCGCTCTGTTCCTGCCGGGCGATCCGGCCAGGACCGGCCGCATGGCCTTCCTCCTGCCCGACTGCCTGCCCGACGGTGACCTGTCGCCGCTCCCCGGCGGCCGCGTCGGCCTGCCCGGCCGGATCACGGTCGTCACGGACGACCTGCGCGCCTCCGACGTACCGGCACTGCTCGTGCCCGTGGGCGACGCACTGCCCCTACTGACCCGCGCACGCACCCTTCCCGGCGCGTCGGACGCTGCCGCGTTCTGGGGCGCCGCCGCGGTGGTCGCGCTGCAACTGGCCGCGCGCGGACTGCTGTTGCCGGGGCTGAGCGCGGCCGACAACGACGCGTGGCGCATGGGGCCGCTCGCTCCCCAGGACCTGGACCGGCTGCGCACGCTCGCGGCCTCCATGCCTCCTGCCGCGCATGCGGTACCTCTCGACCCCACGGCGGACACGCTGCTGCTGCCCGAACCGGAGCGGCTGCTGCGGGAGTTCGTCGACGCCGTGGCCGACGCGCTGCCCCGCAGCCCAGCGGCTCCGCTCGCGGCGGGCGGTGCGGCGTTCGCCGCCCGGGAGCCTCTTCGGCTGCCCGACCAGCGCGCGTGGGTGGCCGACATCGCCGCCGGACACGACGCCGGCGTGCGACTGTCCCTGCGTATCGAGGTGTTGGGGCTCGACGCGGCGGCCGCGGACGGGGCCGGCCGGCCGGCATTCCGGGCCGTGGTGCAGATGCACAGTGTCAGCGATCCTGCTCTGGTTGCCGACGCCGCCGACGTCTGGGCCGGTACGGGCCCCTCCGCCGCCGCCTTCGGCTCCCGTGACCGGCTGGACGCCCTGCTCGCACTCCGTCGTGCGGCGCGCGCCTGGCCTCCGCTCGCCCCGCTGCTGCACGCCGCCGTCCCCGGTGCGATCGAGCTCGCCGACGAGGAGATCGCCGAACTTCTGGGCGAGGCCACGCGGGCCCTCGCGGCGACCGGGCTGCAGGTGCACTGGCCCCGCCGGCTGGCCCGGCGTCTCACCGCCCGCGCGGTCGTCGGACCGGCGGACGGCGGCGCGACGGACGACGGCGCGACGGACACGGGGACGGACACGACAGGCACCAGGGCCGATGCGGCCGGCCGGGAGTCGTCCGGGCTGCCGTCGTTCCTGTCGACCGACGCCCTCCTCTCCTTCAACTGGCGTTTCTCGCTCGGCGACCAGGAGCTCACGCGGACCGAGCTGGACCGGCTCGCCGAGGCCGGGCGCCCCCTGGTGCGGCTGCGCGACGAATGGGTCCTCATCGACCCCGAGGAAGCCCGGCGGGCCCGGGCCGGCCAGGACCGCAAGCTGGCGCCGATCGACGCGCTCGGGGCCGTGCTCACCGGTTCCGCCGAGGTCGACGGCCGGCGCGTCGAGGTGACGGCGACCGGGCCGCTGGAGCGGCTGCGCGAACAGCTCACCGACCCGGAGGGCGGCCGGCAGGAGGTCGCCCAGCCCGCCGCCCTGGCCGCGACCCTGCGCGACTACCAGCTGCGGGGCCTCAACTGGCTCCACCGGATGACGTCGCTCGGCCTCGGCGGCTGCCTGGCCGACGACATGGGGCTCGGCAAGACCATCACGCTGATCGCACTCCATCTGCACCGGCAGACCGAGCCCTCGGCCGCCGGGCCCGCCCTCGTCGTCTGCCCCACCTCCCTGATGGGCAACTGGCAGCGGGAGATCGAGCGTTTCGCGCCCGGCACGCCGGTACGGCGCTTCCACGGCCCGAACCGCTCCCTCGACGGTCTGGAGGAGGGCGAGTTCGTACTGACGACGTACGGCACGATGCGTCTGGACGCGGCACGGCTCGCCGGGGCTGCCTGGGGCATGGTCGTTGCCGACGAGGCCCAGCACGTGAAGAACCCGTACTCGGCGACCGCCCGGCAGCTGCGCACCATCGGGACCAAGGCCCGCGTCGCGCTCAGCGGAACGCCCGTGGAGAACAATCTCTCCGAACTGTGGGCGATCCTCGACTGGACCACACCGGGCCTCCTCGGCCGGCTCGGCACGTTCCGTACGCGCTACGCCCAGGCGGTGGAGGGGGGCGACCCCGCGGCCGCCGCCCGGCTCTCGGCGCTCGTCCGGCCGTTCCTGCTGCGCAGGCGCAAGTCGGATCCGGGCATCGCGCCCGAACTGCCGCCCAAGACCGAGACCGACCGCACGGTGTCCCTCACGCCCGAACAGGCCGCACTGTACGAGGCGGTGGTGCGCGAGACCCTCGCCGCTATCTCGGAGGCCGGCGGCATGGAACGGCGCGGTCTGGTGGTCAAGCTGCTCACCGGGCTCAAGCAGATCTGCAACCACCCCGCGCAGTACCTGAAGGAGGAGCGTCCGCGGATCGCGGACCGCTCCGGAAAGCTGGAACTGCTGGACGAGCTGCTGGACACGATCCTGGCCGAGGACGCGAGCGTGCTGGTGTTCACCCAGTACGTGCGGATGGCACGGCTCCTCGAGGAACATCTGGCAGGGCGGGGTGTGCGGACCCAGTTCCTGCACGGCGGTACGCCCGTCGCCGAGCGGGAGGCCATGGTCCACCGCTTCCAGAACGGCGAAGTGCCGGTCTTCCTGCTGTCGTTGAAGGCCGCGGGCACGGGGCTCAACCTCACCAGGGCGGAGCACGTCGTGCACTTCGACCGCTGGTGGAATCCCGCTGTCGAGGCGCAGGCCACCGACCGTGCGTACCGCATCGGTCAGGACCGGCCCGTGCAGGTGCACCGGCTCATCGCCGAGGGCACGATCGAGGACCGTATCGCGCAGATGCTGGACAGGAAGAAGGAGCTCGCGGACGCGGTGCTGGGCACCGGGGAGGCGGCGCTGACGGAGCTGACCGACGCCGAACTGGCGCAACTGGTGGAACTGCGGGGGAATGGACGATGAGCGGGTCGCCTGACATGGAGCGGACGTTCGACGCGTTGCCTCCCGCCCGGGGCAGGGGCTTCGCACAGACCTGGTGGGGGCAGACCTGGCTCAAGGCACTGGAGGACACCGCGCTGGACGGCGACCAGCTGAAGAGGGGCCGCAGGCATGCCCGCGAGGGCGCGGTCGGCGCGGTGTCGGTGCGTCCGGGCCGGATCACCGCGGTCGTCCGCGACCGGGACGGCACCGGGTACCGCAGCGACGTGCTGCTACAGGAACTGGACGAGGAGGAGTGGGACCGGTTCCTCGACATGGCGGTGGACCGGGCCGGACACATCGCCGCCCTGCTCGACCGGGAGATGCCGCCGCACCTCGTGGAGGACGCGGCGGCGGCCGGAGTGGAGCTCCTGCCCGGGATCGGTGACCTGGAGCCCGAGTGCACCTGCGAGGCGTGGGACCACTGTCCGCACACGGCCGCGCTCTGCTACCAGGTCGCTCGCCTGCTGGACCAGGACCCGTTCGTGCTGCTGCTGATGCGGGGGCGGGCGGAGCGAAGGCTGCTGGACGAGCTCCAGGCGCGCAGTGTGGCGCGCGCGAGCACACCGTCGCCACGCAAGCCGGGGGATGCGGAGGTACGGGATTCTCCGGGGGTACGGGCGGACGAGGCGTTCGCGGCTCGGGACATGCTGCCGCCGCTGCCGCCTCCCCCGCCCCTGCCGGAGGAGCCGGGCCCCGCGCCCGCACTCGACACGGAGACGCCTCCGGCGCCCGGTGTCGACCCGAGTGCGCTGGAGTTCCTCGTGGAGGACGCTGCCGCGCGTGCCCTTCTGCTGCTGATGCGGGCACTCGCGCCGGGGCACGAGGAGCATCCGCCGCCGCCCGCCCTTACGCCCGACCAGGACGCGGTACGGATGGCGGCGTCGTCCCCGGGACCGGTCGTCGCGGGCCGGATCGCCGCCGGTACGGGGCGCGGCCGCGCGGAACTCGACCTCGCCGTGCGGGCGTGGCGGCACGGCGGGGCCGCCGGACTCCATGTCCTGGAGGAGGACTTCGCACCGGACCCGGCCCTGGCGGCACGAGCGGCGACGGCCCTCGACGAGGCGTGGGCGGAGACGGACGCTTCCGGCCGCCCCCGGCTGCGGGCGGCCGGCGCGGCGCGCTGGACGGTGGTCGGCGCGCAGGTGCAACTCCGTCTGGGCCCGGACGGCCGGTGGTGGCCGTACCGCCGTGAGCGTTCGGTGTGGGCGCCGGCGGGTCCGGCATCCGCGGACCCGGCCTCGGCCCTGGCGCTGGCGCTGGGCGAACGGGCGGCGGAGGACTGACGCCCTGGGGCGCCGCCGACGGTCGGCCGACCACATGCGCTTCGGCTCCAGCGCCGCGGACGGCCGGGGACGGCCTGCGGGGCCCCAGTCCGCCGGTCGGTCACCACGAGGTGCCGGGTGCCACGCACACCGGTCCGGGCCCGCACTGGGACTGGACCCGCTACATCCGGCTCGTCGACTTCGCCTGACCGTGGCCCGCGCGTGGTCCTTGTCGGACCCCGCCGGCCGGGTGACGATGGGCGCGGGAGGGCGATGTGAGCGATCCGTGGGTGGCCCTGGAGCCCGGCGCCGATCCGGCGCGACGCAGCGCGGCGCTGCGCCGGGCGTACGACGCGTATCTGACGGCCGGCCGTGTCGAGACGCCCGTTCGGCCCGAGGTGGCCGACTCCTGGCGGCGCTCCGCGCGTGCGCGGGTCAGCCCGGAGGGCGTGGCGGGCGTGGACCTCGACGGAGAGGATCTGGGTGCGTACCGGGACAGTCATGTGCTGGCCCGGGTGATGCCGGTGATCCGTGAACTGACGGGGGCGTACGCGACGGACGGCGGCCATCTGGTGGCCGTCTGCGACGCGCACGGCAGGCTGTTGTGGGTGGAGGGTCCGCCGGCGACGCGCCGTAGGGCGGACCGGATGAATTTCGTTCCCGGTGCCCGCTGGGCCGAGGCGGTCGCCGGCACGAACGCGCCCGGCACCGCCATCACCGTCGGACGGCCGGTGCAGGTCTTCGCCGCGGAGCACTTCCGCAGACCGGTCCAGTCGTGGACGTGTGCCGCGGCCCCGGTCCACGACCCGGCCACGGGCCGTGTCCTGGGCGCGGTGGACATCACCGGCGGGGACCAGCTCGCCCATCCGCACAGCCTCGCGTTCGTCGGTGCGGTCGCCCGCGCCGCCGAGTCGCAGCTGGCGCTGCTCGCCCCGGCGCCGCCGGCCGACTGTCTGCGACTGACGGCGCTGGGCCGGGACGAGGCGGTGCTGGTCACCGCGGGCCGACGACAGCGGCTCAGCCGCCGGCACAGCGAGATCCTCGTCGTCCTGGCCGGCCGTCCCGACGGCATCGGCGGCGAGGAGCTGCTGGTGGAGCTGTACGAGGACGAGACGGTCACGCCGGTGACCCTGCGCGCGGAACTGTCCCGGCTGCGGCATCTGCTCGGCCCCGGTCTCCTGCGCTCACGGCCCTACCGGCTCGCCGCCCCGGTCGACGCCGACTTCGACACGGTGGCGCGGCGGCTGGCGTCCGGTGCGGTGACCGGTGCGCTGGGTGCGTACGCGGGGCCGTTGCTGCCCTCGTCCCAGGCGCCCGCGGTGGTGCGGCTGCGTGGGCGACTGGAGACCCAGCTGCGTGCGGCGCTCATCGCCCGCGGCGATCCGGCGCTGCTGGCCGACTGGGCGTACAGCACGTGGGGCGAGGACGACCTGCCCGCATGGCGGGCGCTGGCGTCCGTGCTGCCGCCCGACCGGCGGGCGGCAGCGCTGGCGCGCGTGGCGGAGCTGGACGCCTGGCAGCGCGGGTGACGACGGCTTCGCGCGCCCGGCTGCGCACATGAGCGCGCGCAACCTGGTTGC
Organism: Streptomyces sp. NPDC018833; assembly: GCF_044390825.1. Lineage (NCBI taxonomy): Bacteria > Bacillati > Actinomycetota > Actinomycetes > Kitasatosporales > Streptomycetaceae > Streptomyces > Streptomyces sp. NPDC018833. The sequence goes on from NZ_JBIRZM010000010.1 coordinate 61,235, forward strand.
AACGTTCCGCTTCCTAGCCTCTGTGGGAGCGCCGCCCAACGGCGGGCGGCGCCTGCACCGGGAGGCCTGCACATGACCCGATACGCGAAGCCGAACGCCGAAGGCTCCGTCGTCTCCTACGCGTCGCGCTACGACCACTGGGTCGGCGGCGAGTACGTCGAGCCGGCCCGCGGCCAGTACTTCGAGAATCCGAGCCCGGTCGACGGCCGCCCCTTCACGGAGATCGCCCGCGGCACGGCCGAGGACGTCGAACGGGCCCTGGACGCGGCCCATGCGGCGGCGCCGGCGTGGGGCCGCACCTCGGCGGCCGAACGCGCGGGCATCCTGCTGAAAATCGCCGACCGGATGGAGGCGAACGCCGAGAAGCTGGCGGTCGCCGAGACGTGGGACAACGGCAAGCCGGTGCGCGAGACGCTGGCCGCGGACATTCCGCTGGCGATCGACCACTTCCGCTACTTCGCCGGCACGCTGCGCGCCCAGGAGGGCACCCTCAGCGAGATCGACGACGACACGGTGGCGTACCACTTCCACGAGCCGCTGGGCGTGGTCGCGCAGATCATCCCGTGGAACTTCCCCATTCTGATGGCGGCATGGAAGCTGGCGCCCGCGCTGGCGGCGGGCAACGCGGTGGTGCTGAAGCCGGCCGAACAGACCCCGGCCTCCATCCATGTGTGGCTGAGCGTGGTGGCCGATCTGCTGCCGCCCGGCGTCCTCAACATCGTCAACGGCTTTGGTGTGGAGGCGGGCAAGCCGCTGGCGTCGAGCCCACGGGTCGCGAAGATCGCGTTCACCGGCGAGACGACGACCGGGCGGCTGATCATGCAGTACGCCTCGGAGAACATCAAGCCGGTCACGCTGGAGCTGGGCGGCAAGTCCCCGAACATCTTCTTCGACGACGTGTGGGCGGCGGACGACGACTTCCGGGACAAGGCGCTGGAGGGCTTCACCATGTTCGCCCTCAACCAGGGCGAGGTGTGCACCTGTCCGTCACGTGCGCTGATCCAGCGGGGCCACTACAGCGAGTTCCTGGAGGCGGCTGTCGTCCGCACGGAGAAGATCGTGCCCGGCCATCCGCTGGACACGGACACGATGATCGGCGCGCAGGCGTCCAACGACCAGCTGCAGAAGATCCTTTCGTACCTGGACATCGGCCGGCAGGAGGGCGCCAAGGTCCTGACGGGAGGTCAGCGGATCGAGTACGGCGGGGAGCTGGCCGGCGGCTACTACGTGACGCCGACGATCTTCGAGGGCGACAACCGGATGCGGATCTTCCAGGAGGAGATCTTCGGCCCGGTCGTCGCCGTCACGTCCTTCACGGACTTCGACGACGCGATCGCCACGGCGAACGACACGCTCTACGGCCTGGGCGCCGGCGTCTGGGCGAGGGACGGCAGCACGGCCTACCGGGCCGGCCGGGCGATCCAGGCGGGCCGCGTGTGGACGAACTGCTACCACGCCTACCCGGCGCATGCCGCGTTCGGCGGCTACAAGCAGTCGGGCATCGGCCGCGAGACGCACAAGATGATGCTGGACCACTACCAGCAGACGAAGAACATTCTTTGTAGCTACTCCCCCAAGAAACTCGGGTTCTTCTAAGCCGCGTCCTGGGTCTTCGAGGAACAGGCCGCGGCTGTCGGATGCACGTGCCTCCCCGGCCCGGAGGGCCGAGGGGACGCATCGCGATGCGGTGGGCGCCCCCAGCGGCAGCTGGGGGAGAACGTCCTCGTACCGGACGTGCGCGGGCGACTGACGACCACACAGCAACGTGCCACAGCCGCGGTACCTCCCACGCGAAGCTGGGGAGCGTGCCCGACAGGATCGCCCGGACAGGCCCAGGAGTATGCCGCGTCGGCCGGGCCGTCCGAACCAACGGGAACACCGGCTCCCGCTCCCCCGCCGCGTTCCCGTACCGGGCCCGTACGGTCACGGGCCACCGGTCCCGCGGTCCCGCGGTTCTCCCAGTACACCCGCCACTCCGGCACGGGATCGGGCTGGGACCGGAGGAAGTCGTGCTCGAGCTGCTCACTCATGACCGTCCTCCTTCGCCGTTCGGCCGCAGCACCCGGGAACACGCGCGCCGTGCACGAGGAACCGGCCGTCGAAGGGGTCGCAGGTGGCCAGGACGCGTGCCATGGAGTCGAGCACCTCGTCGTCGAGGTGGGGCGTGGGACGAGGTCGGCCATCGCGCATGCGCTCATGTGCCGGTCGTGCCCCGACCCGTTGCGCCGGTCGATCGCCTCCCGGGTAAGCCCGGGAGGCAATCGACGGCTCGGCTCCAGATCGTCGCCGTGTCCATGACGAAGCGGTAGCGGACGTCGCTCACCAGCACCCGCTCGTACGCCACGTTGATCTGGTCGGCTGGGATGACCTCGATCTCGGCACCAGGCCGTGCTCGGCGCACAAGTCGAGCATCTCCCGGTCTCGGGGATTCCGCCGATCGCCGAGCCGGCCCGTGTCCTGCGGCCGCCGATCAGGGAGAAGAGGTGCAGCCATACGGGCTTTTCGGGGGCGGCCACGTTGACCGGAACGGCAACGCGCTCTGCCACGTCTTCTCGAACAGGCCGATCGGAACGGGGAAAGCCCAACCGCGCGCACAACACGCGCTGCGTCACCCCGCGGCGGGCAGTGGCGAGCGCCATCTCCTCGCCGGTCACGACCTCGACTCGTCCTTGAACTCGGTCGGCAGCTGTCGCCGAACGGCGTCGAGCGGCGTCGAACGGCGCCCGCGGGTGACGAAGGACGGGAACCAGGCCCTGCGGTCGCGGCGTACCGGCGGACGAATCCGACGCTGCCCGGCCGGCCGTCCTATAGGGCGTGCCTGGGCATACGTCAACGACGTTCGTGGCGTCACCAGCGGTTGTCCGTGCAGCCCGCTCCGATTCGGTGGGGTTGGGGGTGTCTCAAAGCCTGGGAAGCGACGGTGGATTTGACGGTGAGATATGCCACAAGAGCGATAGTCAAACCGTATACGAACTCAAGTCGCTTGGCACGGTGTCGTCTTCGCCGGGAGCGGTGCCAACCGAATTGTTTCGGCCTGCGTCGCCTAGGACGGGCACGTCGCCCCAAGTGAATTCGGGCCCGGCGAGCCGAGGAGGGGTGCCTTTCTGGTCAACACGCGGGCCGCCGTCACGGTCGGCCAGAGCGGACCGAGAGCAACAGAACCGAACCATCTCCCCCGCCAAAGTACGTCACAAACAAGACATATTGCGCAAGATTCTCGATTTGCCTCGCCCCGACCTCGCTGTATGTTTCATGACGCAACAAACCGAACGCTGCGTCAGCGAGAGGGAAAACCACCATGAACGTCTCCACCCGTCAGCAGACTTGGAAGATCCAGACGGAATTACCCGTCGAGTACGAGATAGTCGAATCCCATGGCCTGCTGAATCCGGAGAACCCCGACCTCCTCACCATTCCCGGTGGAGGCCGCGGTGCGGGCACGCGACTCGTCGTCCTCGACCATTCCGTCGACGAGTTGTACGGCACGGAAATTCGCGCCTACTTCTCGAAGAATGAAGCGAGAGTCGACTATTTGACGCTTCCCGGCTCGGAGGAGAACAAGTCCATCGAGCGCGTCCTGGACGTGGTCAACAAGCTGAATGAGGTCGGCACCAACCGCCTCAGTTCCCCGCCGATCGTCATCGGCGGCGGCGTCGTGGCCGATGTCGTGGGACTCGCCGCGAGCCTCTACCGGCGCGGCATCCCGTTCGTCCGGGTGCCCACCACCCTCCTCGGCCAGGTCGACGTCAGTGTGGCCGCCAAGTCGGGCATCAATTACGGCGGGTACCGCAACCGCCTCGGTGCCTACACCCCTCCTCCGAGGACACTGATCGACCGCTCCTTCCTCGCCACCGTCCCCGACCGGCAGCTGCGCAACGGCATGGGCGAGATCTTCAAGATGGCCCTGATCAAGGACCTTCGCCTGTTCGAGCTCCTGGAGGAGTACGGCGCGGAGCTCATCGAGACGCGCTTCCAGGACCCGGAGCCCGGCAGCGAGGGCATGGCGGGAACCGTAGCCGACGAGGTCATCGGCCGGGCCATCGCGGGAATGGCCGAGGAACTCCAGCCCAATCTGTGGGAGAAGGACCTGAAGCGGTCCGTCGACTACGGACACTCGTTCTCGCCCCTGGTGGAGATGCGGGCCCTCCCCGAGTTGCTGCACGGCGAAGCCGTGGCCATGGACTGCGTCTTCTCCGCGCTCATCGCCGTCGGCCGGGGCCTGATCGACGGCGACCAGTTCGAGCGCATCGTCGCCGTGGCGCGGCACATGGGGCTCGAACCCTCGCACCCGCTCTTCTGCGACGTGGAACTCGTCCTGGAGGGCCTCGCGGACACCGTGCTGCACCGCGACGGCATGCAGAACCTGCCGATCCTCACCACGATCGGCGAGGTGTGCTTCCTCAACGACGTGACCGACAGCGAGATCGAGCGCGCCTGCGCGGGCATGGGCCGCCTGCTGGGCATGGACGCCGGCCGGCCGAAGCAGTGCGTCGGGGCCGACCGATGAGCGACGACGCCGACGGCCGGAACCCGCTGGAAAAGGCGGTCGTGGTCGTCACCGGCGGCAGCGCGGGCATCGGCAGGGCGTCCGCCGTCGCGTTCGCCGAGGCCGGATTGCGCGTCGTCATCGCAGCCCGGAGCGAGAAGCGCGGCGCCGAGGCCGAGCGCGAGATCCGGGCGCAGGGAGGCGACGCGCACTTCGTCCGCTGCGACGTCACCAGCCCCAGCCAGGTCCACGACCTGTTCGCACGGGCCGTCGAGTTGTACGGCAGGGTCGACTACGCCTTCAACAACGCCGGTGTTCCCGGCGACGGACGCCTCGCGGACCTGGCACCCGAGGACTTCGACCCCGCCTTCGCCGTCAACACCCGGGGGCTGTGGCTGTGCATGCGGGAGGAACTGCGGCTCATGTCCGCCCAGGGCGGCGGCAGCATCGTCAACAACACATCGGTGCACGGCATCCGCACCGTCTTCCCCGGCATCGGCGCCTACGTCGCCTCCAAACACGCCGCGGTAGCCCTGACCCGCGTGGCTGCCATCGAGCACGCCCACGAGGGCATCCGTGTCAACGCCGTCGCCCCGGGCCCCATCGAGTCCGACATGCTGGCCGCCTCCGAGGCGGCCGTCGGCGGGGCGACGACCTGGCGCGGCCTGATCCCGTCCGGGGAGATCGGCACCCCACGCCAGGTGTCCGACGTCGTGCTGTGGCTGTTCTCCTCCGCCTCCTCGTACGTCAACGGGCAAGTCATCGGCGTCGACGGCGGATTCCTCGCGACCTGATGCCCCAGCGCCCCGCCCCCTACCGCTGCTCAGTGGAGCGAAGGACACAACCATGGAAAGCTTCACCACCTACGACTACGTCGTGGTCGGCGCGGGCGCGGCCGGCAGCGTCGTCGCCACCCGGCTGAGCGAGGACCCCCGTCGGCGGGTCCTGCTCCTGGAAGCCGGACCACCGGACACCGACGCGCGCATCGCCCGGCCCGCCTCCTGGCCGTCGCTGCTCGGCGGCGAGCTGGACTGGGACTACCGCACCGTGCCGCAAGCCGCCCTCGACGGCAGACGCCTCGCCTGGCCCCGCGGCCGGGTCGTGGGCGGATCCGGTGCCATCAACGCCATGGTGCACATCCGGGGCGCCGCCTCCGACTTCGACGCGTGGGAGCGCTGGGGCGGCGACACCTGGAACGCACGCCATCTCGTGCCGTACCTGGAACGCCTGGAAGGCCCCGCCCACGCGGCGCCGTACGGCAGCCTCCCCGTGGCGGAGAACACCGAACCCCACCCGTTCGCCGCCGCGTTCGTCGAAGCCGCGCAGAAGTACGGGCTGCCCGGCAACCCGGATTTCAACGCCGGCCGGCAGGAGGGCGTGGGCCTCTACCGGACCACCCGCACCGCCGCCGCCCCCGGCGCGCCGGCCCACCGCGGCAATACCGCCCGCACCCACCTGGGACCCGCTCTCGAACGCCCCAACCTCACCCTCGTGACGGACGCGGTCGTGCACGGCCTCCTGCTGAAGGCCGGCCGCGTGACGGGCGTACGACTCCGGCACGGCGGCACGGTGACCTCGATCCGCTGCACCACCGAGGTCGTGGTGTGCGCGGGAGCCGCCGCCGCCCCGCAACTGCTGCTGCTCAGCGGCATCGGCCCGGCGGCCGAACTGGCGGCGCTGGACATCCCCGTGGCCGTCGACCTGCCCGGCGTCGGCTCCAACCTCCATGACCACGTGCAGGTTTCGCTCGCCTACGACACCACCGAGGGTCACCCCGTCGCCGACTTCTCCAACCTCGGCGAGGCCGGGGGCTTCGTGTGCCTCGACAGCACGTCGGACGCACCCGAGGTGCAGCTGTCCTTCGCTCCGATGAAGGACCTCAACAACGCGGCCCGCCTCGGCCACGGCTTCACCATCGGTCCGGGCGTCACCCGACCCCTCAGCCGCGGCCGGCTCACCCTGGCCTCCGCCGACCCCGACGAGCATCCCCTGATCGACCCCGCCTACCTCACCCACCCCGCCGACCTCGACGTCCTGGTGGAGGGGGTGCGCATCGCCCGTGACATCGCCGCCACCGACCCGCTCGCGAGCCTGACCACCGGCCGCGCACCCCTCAGCGCGGCGGCCACCCGCCGCGAACTGGAGGCGTTCGTGCGGGCCAACGCCCAAACCCAGTTCCACCCGGTCGGCACCTGTCGCATCGGCCTCGACGGGGATGTCGGCTCGGTGGTCGACCCGAGGCTGCGGGTGCGGGGCACGAGCGGCCTGCGAGTGGCCGACGCCTCCGTCATCCCGAACATGATCACCGGCAACATCCACGCAGCCGTGGCCGCCGTCGCCGAACGCGCGGCCCGGTTCATCCAGGAAGACAACGCATGAGGCAGGACAACGCATGACGGCACACGACGAGCGGAACAGCACCCTGCGCTGGGGTGTCCTGGGCGCCACCTCCTACATCGCCACCCACCTGATGCCGGCCATCGCCGCGACACCCGGCTGCGCGCTGACAGCCGTCGCCAGCCGCCCCGAACGGGCGGCCGCCGCGGCGGAGCTCGGCCGCACCTTCGGCGCCACCGCCCACCCGGACTACGCGACGCTCCTCGCGGACCCCGCCATCGAGGCCGTCTACATACCACTGCCCAACACCGAACACGTCGACTGGACGCTGCGCGCCCTGGCGGCCGGCAAGCACGTCCTGGTCGAGAAACCCATGGCGATGGACGAGGACGGCTGCGCACGCGTCGAGAAGGCGGCCGAGGCGGCGTCGCGTACCGTCATGGAGGCGTTCATGTACCGCTTCCACCCGCAGCAGTTGCGCGCCGCCGAGATCCTCGCCTCCGACGAGATCGGCGAACTGCGGCTCGTACGGGCTTCCTTCGCGTTCCGCATCGAGAGCGGCAGCGGCAACATCCGGCTGGACCCCGCTCTGGGCGGCGGAGCCACCTGGGACGTCGGCTGCTACGCCGTCGACGTCCCGCTGCTGTTCTTCGGGCAGGCTCCCCAGCACGTGAGCGCACGCCTCAGCAGCCGCCCCGGCCTCACCGTGGACTCCAGCGCGGTCGCGACGATGGACTTCGGGCGGGGGCGCTCCGCGGTCGTCGACTACAGCATCGACTACGGCCCGCGCGCCGCCTACGAACTCCAGGGGACCCGCGGCACCCTCATGGTCCGCAACGCCTGGGCCATGGACGGTGAGGACGGGGTCATCACCATCCTCACCGAGAACGGCGTCCGCGAGGAGACCGTCCCGGCGGCCAACCACTACCAGCGTCAGGTCGAAGCCTTCGCGCGAGCCGTTCGCAACGGAGCGCCCGCACCGATGTCGCTCACCGAGTCCCGGCGCACCGCCCGGGTGGGCAGCGCACTCGTGGCATCCGCCGCCGCCGGCGGCGCCGCCGTGGACACCTCGACCGACACGTCGGAGGCCCGGTGAAGCCGACGAGGTCACCGGCGGCAACCCGCACCCTGACGGTCTGCGTCGCCTCCGTCGGGGGGCTGCTCTTCGGCTACGGCACGGGCGTCATCGCCGGTGCCCTGCCGCTCGTCACCGCCGAGTACGGCCTGTCGCCCTGGGCCCAGGGCGCCGCGGTGTCCGCCGCCCTGCTGGGAGCCGCTCTGACGGCTCCCAGCAGCGGCCGGCTCGCGGACCGCTTCGGCCGGCTCCCCGTGATCGGTTCGGCGGCCGCGGTATACGCGGTGGGCACCCTCGCGTCCGCGGCCGCCACCGGCACCGGGTCGCTCCTCGCCGGGCGCCTCCTGGTCGGCCTGTCCCTGGGCGCCACGTCCTTCGCGGTACCGCTGTACATCTCGGAGATCGCGCCGCCTGCCCGCCGGGGCGCACTGGTCACGCTCAACCAGCTCATGATCACAGTCGGGCTGCTGCTGTCCTACGTCGTCGCCTATGCCCTGGAACCATCCGGAGCCTGGCGCTGGATGCTGGCCGTGGGCATCGCCCCGGCCCTCCTCCTGCTGGGCGGGATGTTCCTCGTCCCCGAGTCACCGGACTGGCTGCACAGCCGGGGCCACGGCTCGCGGGCGGCGCTGGCGGCGGCCCGGCTCGGTATCGGGACGGGGAGCGGCCCCACGGCGGAGGGCCCGGTGCGCGGAACCGGTCTGCGCGTGGCCTGCGCCCAAGCGGGCCGCCGGTGGGTGGCGCTGGGCCTCGCCATCGCCGTCCTGGTCCACCTGACCGGCCTGAACACCGCTATCTACTATGCGCCGACGATCCTGGCCTCCAGCGGCCTCACATCGGCCGGTGGCATCGTCGGCTCGATCCTGGTGGGATTGTGCAATGTCGCCGCCACGGTGATCACCGTACTGGCCCTGGACCGCTGGGGACGGCGACCGCTGATGATCGGCGGACTCGTCGTCATGGCGCTCACCGCCCTGGGGATCGCTTCCGCCGGGCTCCTCGGCCACGAGGGCACCGTCACCGCTCTACTGCTGTGCGTCTTCATCACGGCCGGGGCGGTCGGCCCCGCCGCGGTGTTCTGGGTGTACATCTCGGAAATCTATCCCTCCGAGGCGCGGGGAGCGCTGATGAGCGTGGCCACCGCGGCCCACTGGGCGGCGGACTTCGTGGTCGCCACCACGTTCCTCCCTCTCGTCCAGCAGCTGTCGCTGGCCGGGACGTTCGCCCTGTACGCGGCGGTCACAGGCGCGTCGGCGCTGGCGCTGGCCCGGTGGATGCCCGAGACACGGGGTAGGCCACTGGTGGCGTCCGCGCGGCCGGCGGCCGCCATGCACCACGCCGACTGAATTCCCTCCACCTCCTCCGACCCGCCCCGCTCAGACCCTGCTCGGCCTGATCGCAGAACCCGCCACGGCCCGCCTCCGACTCGACCCGACCCGGCTCGACCCGACCCGGGCTCACACGGGCGGGACCCGGACAGGGCCCACACCCAGAAGGCTCCTTTCGCATGCACCCCGACCTTGCCCCCCGCCACGCCAGCTGCCTGCTCTTCGACTGGGACGGCACTCTGGTCGACAGCCAGTACGCCAACTACCGGGCCATGGCAGCCGTCCTGGCCCCGGAAGGCGTGCTCCTGGAACAGGAATGGTTCGACGCCCGTACGGGCCTGTCGTCGGCGGAGATGATCCGCGCCCTGGTCGACGAGCGCGCGCTCACGCTGTCCCGCCCCGTGGAGCAACTCGTCGCCGACCGCGACGAGACGTTCCTCAAGGAGGCCCACACCGTGCGACCGCACCGGGAGGTGCTGCGGGTCGTCGAGGCCATGCACGGCCGGGTCCCCATGGCGGTGGCGTCCGGCGGAGCGCGCCGCGTCATCGAGGAGACCCTGCGCCACCAGCCGTTCAGCGAGCACTTCGACACCCTGGTGGCCCGTGACGACGTCGACCGGGGTAAGCCCGCACCCGACATCTTCCTGCGCGCGGCCGAGCTCCTCGCGGTCCATCCCTCGCGCTGCACGGTCTACGAGGACAGCGACGAGGGCATCGAGGCGGCCCACGCGGCGGGCATGACGGTCATCGATGTTCGCCCCTACACGGGCACCCGTTCCCGGTCCGGCGCCTGATCACCCCCGGTGGACCGGCTCGACGAAGAACCTGCTGGTGAGTTGCTCACCGCAGAAGCCCGGCTTCTCACCGATCAGGCCGAACCTCGTCGTGCCGGCCGCCCCGTGGGATGGCCGACACGGGCCGAGTCCGCAAAGTCTGGTGGGCCGGACTGCCAGTCGCTTCCTGCGCCACGGCGGCGTGTTCACTGACCCCTGGACCAGAGCAGCCCCTTGAGCTTTCGGGTGGACGGCGGCCCTGGCGTTCGGCCGCTGGTCGTGCACTCCTGCAGCAGCGACAGGACCTCTCGCGTCATCGGCACCGTCTCGAACTGCCCGTGTGCCGAAGCCCGCACTGTCGGACGCGCCGGCCGTCGCCATCCGGGATCCAGGATCCGGGATCCGGGATCCGGGATCCGGGATCCGGGATCCGGGATCCGGGATCCGGGATCCGGGATCCGGGATCCGGGATCCGGGATCCGGGATCCGGCCGAGCTTCTCGACGTCGACGTGGACCAGTTCGCCCGACCGGTCGCGTTCGTAGCGGTGGATGACCTGGTCGGTGGCTCCAGGAGCACCACCGCGGCCACGCTCGCAGTGGGCCACGCCGGCCGGTCTCCGGTTCGCGGACCTGTGCCGGCAGGCCGGTGCGGCGGCGCACCGAGTACACCTGGAACGGTGACGACCGGGTGCCGCCTGCCTGACGTCACCCCAGGCCGGGGACCGGACTCGTGATCCCTCACGTGATGGGTTCAGCTTCCGACGGCCTTCGCCCAGCCCCGGTCGACCGTCATCCTTGCCTTCTCCACTTGCGCGTCCGTGGGGAACCGGGGCTCCCCCTCGACCGTCGGCAGTATCGCCGCGGCCTCCTCGTCGAGGGTGCCGTCCTCGCGCATGGTCTCCATCAGGACCGGGCGGGCGTAGCCCTTGAGCCGGAGGTTCTGGCCGGTCGAGCTGAAGAGATACTCCTGCCACAAGCGGGCCGCCGCCGGGTGCGGGGCGTCCTTGTTGACGGCCAGGGCGTAGTACTGGGCGAAGCTGCCGTCGAAGGGGATCGCGACCCGCCAGTCCACGCCCTTGCCGCGGAACCGGTCCGAGTAGTCGAGGTTGACGTAGTCCCAGTCGATGCTGATGGGGGTCCTGCCGGTCTCCACCGCGGCCGAGGTCGACTCGACGGGGTTGAAGTTGCCTCGGTCGTTCAGCTCGGCGAAGAAGTCGAGGCCGGGGCGGATGTCGTCGAACGACCCCCCGTTCGCGAGGGAGGCCGCGTAGACGCCGGCGAAGGCGGTGTTGGAACGGGTGGGGTCGCCGTCGAGCGAGACCTTCCCCTTGTACCGGGGGTCCAGCAGATCGGCGAAGGTCCGGGGGCAGGGCTTGACGCGGTTGGCGTCGCAGCCGATGGAGATGTAGCCGCCGTAGTTGTTGTACCAGCGGGCCTCGCTGTCCTTCTGGTTGTCCGGGATCGAGTCGTATGCGGCGACCCTGTACGGCGCGAGCAGGCTCTGCCGGGCCGCCGTCCGGGCGAAGGTGTCCCCCACATCGATGACGTCGGGGGCGTCGGCGCTCTTCCCGCTCTTCTTGATGGCGTCGATCTCGTCCTGGCTGGATCCCTGGGGATCGTCGACGGTGACCTTGATCCCGTACTTCTTCTCGAAGTCGTCGATCAGACCGCCGTAGTTGGCCCAATCACGCGGAAGCGCGATCGCGTTGAGCGCACCCTCGTCCTTCGCCGCGGCGATCAGCTTGCTCATGCCCCCCGCCTCCTCTGCCGAGGTGGCCACCGACGGCTTCACGGGCGTGGCCTTCGGCGTCTCGGTGCAGGCGCTCAGGATCAGGAGGCTGAGGCAGCCTGTGGCGGCCGCTGTTCGGACACGAGGTGCAGTCACGATGGCTCCAGGACGCAGGGGGTCGGGAAGGCGCGGGGGCGGGCACGAGCGGTTGTCCCCGGGGCAGGTCCGGCTTTCGCCGGATACGACACGTCCTCGGGGTGACGAGCAGTGGCGCTGAGCGGTCTTGCGACGAGATGCGGCGGGTGGCATCCGCGGCGGGGCGCCGCGGTCGAGGCACGTACCCGAGCAGTCCGTTCAGGGAGGCGCGATGCTCCGGAACCCGGGTCGGCGCAGCCGCCGGCCGCCGCGCCGATCGTTCCGGCCGGAAGAACGGCGGCGGGCCGGAAGCCGTGGCCCGGCCCGTGCGGCGTGGCGGGCGAGCGGTCGGACGGCGACTTCGCGGTGCCCCTCACCGTGCCGCGCCGTTCTGCTCCCCGCCTTCGCCGGAAAGCCGCTCCTCCTCGTCGAGAAGGATCTCGGCGAGCCCTTCCAGCGAGGGGCCGGTGCCGCCGTGGAGGGACAGTTCGGCCCAGATGACCTTTCCGGTGGGCGTGTAGCGGGTGCCCCAGCGTTCGGCGAACCTGGCCACAAGGAAGAGTCCGCGGCCGCCCTCGTCGGTGACTTTGGCCCGCCGCAGTCGTGGTGAGGTGCTGCTGCCGTCGGAGACCTCGCAGATCAGGGCTCGGGCACGGAGGAGCCGGACGGTGATGGGCTCGGTGCCGTAGCGGATGGCATTGGTGATCAGCTCGCTGAGGACGAGTTCGGCGGCGAAGTCGATCTGCTCGAGGCCCCATTCCCGGAGCCGCCGGACACAGTCGGCGCGGACCGGGGCGACCGCCGCCGGTTCGCGGGGCACCTGCCATTCGGTGATCCGGGTGGGATCGAGCCGGTGCGTGCGGGCCACCAGCAGCGCGATGTCGTCCCGGGGCCGGTCCGGCATCATGGCGTCGACGACCGCGGCGCAGGTGTCCTCCGGGGAACGGTCGGGTCCGGCCAGCGCGTCGCGCAGGGTCGCCATGCCGACGTCCAGGTCGCGGTCCCGGTCCTCGATCAGCCCGTCGGTGTAGAGCACCAGCCGGGAGCCCTCAGGCACGGTCAGTTCGGCGCTCTCGTCGGGCAGTCCGGTCCCGAGGCCGAGCGGCGGGGAGATCGGCAGCTCGGGGAAGTCCACGGTCCCGTCGGGGTGGACCACCGCCGGTCCGGGATGGCCGGCGGTGGCGACCGCCAGTTGCCCGGAGGCGGGATCGTAGACGGCGTACAGGCAGGTCGCGCCGGTGATCCCCTGACCTTCCCCGTCGGCGGCGGCCTCGTCGCTGTCGATCTGGGCCACCAGTTCGTCAACGCGGCCGAGCAGTTCCTCCGGCGGGATGTCCAGGACGGAGAAGTTGTGCACTGCGGTGCGCAGTCGGCCCATGGTGGCCGCCGCGTGCAGGCCGTGCCCCACGACGTCGCCGACGACCAGCGCGACCCTGGCCCCCGACAGCGGGATGACGTCGAACCAGTCCCCGCCCACCCCGGCCCGGGCGGGCAGATAGCGGTAGGCCACCTCCAAGGCCGTCTGCTCGGGCACCCGGCTGGGCAGCAGGCTGCGCTGCAACGTGACGGCCATGGTGTGCTCGCGGGTGTAGCGGCGGGCGTTGTCGATGCACACCGCCGCCCGAGCGGCCAGCTCCTCGGCGAAGGACACGTCCTCCTCCTCGAACGGCGGGGAGGCGTTCCCCCGCCAGTAGTGGGCCGTTCCGAGCACCACCCCCCGGGCACGCAGCGGGACGAGGATCAGGGAGTGAATGCCATGGTCCAGGATCCGGCGGGCGCGCTCGGGGTCCTGGGCCCGCCAGCCCTCGGACGCGCTCAGGTCCTCCACCAGGACCGCCCGGCCGTCGGCCGCGCCCGCGGCCATGGGGTGGGCGGCGACGAAGCGGATCAGCTTGCCGACCGGGGAGAGCAGATGGTCCCCCTCCAGGCCGACGACGGCGGTGCGGCGCATCTCGGTGCTCACGCCGGAGGGCTCCTCGCCGTGCAGGACGGGGTCCAGGAGCTCGACGGTGACGACGTCGGCGAAGCGGGGGACCGCGACCTCCGCGAGTTCCTCGGCGGTGCGCGTGACATCCAGGGTGGTCCCGATCCGCACACCGGCGTCATAGAGCAGCTCCAGCCGTTGGCGCGCGATCTCGGCTCTGCCGGAGAGGGCCTGCAGTTCGGTGGTGTCCCGCAGCGTCACCACCCTGCTCGCCGTGCCCTGGGGAGCGGTGAACCGCTTGTTGACGGCGAGGAGCCGGTCAGCCGCCAGGTGCACCTCGTCGGTGGCCGGGCGATCGGACGTGAGCAGCCCGGCGAGGTCGGCGTTCAGCCCCAGCGCGCTCACGTGGCGACGTTCCGCATCCTCCGGCAGGTCCAGCAGGCGGCGAGCCTCGTCGTTGGCCAACAGCAGACGGCCGTCACCCCCGACGATCAGCACTCCTTCCCGTACGGCGTGGAGGACCGCATCGTGGTGCTCGTACATCCGCGTCATCTCGGCCGGGCGCAGGCCGTGGGTCTGCTTCTGGAGGCGACGGCTCACCAGTGCCGACCCGCCCGCGGCGAGGGCGAGTGACCCGGCCGCGACCCCGAACAGGACCGGCAGTTGCTGGTTCACCCGGTCCTGCACGTTCCCCACCGTGACGACGGAGGAGACAATGGCGACGGCCGAGTTGTCGGTGTCCTTGACGGGGACGGCCGAGATCACGGAGAGCCCCAGGGCACCCTGGAAGGTCCTGGTGAACGACCTTCCTGCCGCCGCTTCCGCGTAGGGGCCGATGACGTGCTTTCCGATCTGCTTCGGGTCGCTGTGGGTGAGGGTGATCCCGTCCGGCCGGTAGACGATGACGGCGTCGACACCGGCGGCCCTGCGAACCGCCTCGGCGCTCGGCTGCAGCACCGCTGTGGGGTCGGGACTCTCCAATGCCGTGAGGAGCCCTGGTGATTTCGCGAAGGTCTCGGCCGCGGTGAGCGTCCGGGTCCGGGCGTCCGCCATGCTGTCGCGGCGCGCCTGCAGTACGAGGGCCACCAGCGCGGCAACGACGACCAGCCCCACAACCGCCAGTTGTAGGAGGAACACCTGGCCGGCGAGGCTGCGCACGCTCAGCAGGGAACGCAGCCGCCGCAGCAACCGTCGCGCGCTCCACCTGCCGGGCGCGTGATCACTCCCGGGCGACCTGGGCGATCGACGCCCGAGTCGTCCCAAAAATTTATGCATGGAACATTTCTATCGTTTTCGGCTACTGATCACGGGGCGATCGGGGGGAGGACCGGTTCCCGGTGGAGCCGCCCGGCGTTTCGGCCCGCCGCACCCGGACGGGCGTCACCGACCTGGCGCCGGCCGGCGGCGGCCGGGGACCGCAACCCGAGCTTCGTCCCCGTCGACCTCCACCGCCTGTCGGACCGCGGCGGCCGCACCCCCGCCTCAATCGTCGATGGGGCTCACGAGCCCCTGAGGCGCGCCCCGGACAGGGGGGCTGCCCGTCGGCCTGCCGACCGGGCGGATCCTCGCATCACCGCGGCACCCACGAGCGGCCGGCGGGCCGCGTGCAAGCCCGCTCCCCTACACCAGGGACCACGGAGGACGAGAACACGGCCGAGTGCGACGGCGGCCCCAGAGCGGAGAAGCGCTCCGGGAGGTCCTCCACCCGGCCCCCCACTCAATCAGGGCCGCGACGACCAGCGGGGCGGTCGCGTCCGCGTCGTCACGGAATCGGCGGCACAGCACCACGCGCCCGACGCCCCGCCGTCGCTGTCACCCCCACCCACCGAGTCACCCCCACCCACCGCCAGTTCCACCCGCAGCCCCATCGGCTGGCACGCGTACGCTGGATCCCGTCACCGAGTATCTGGTGGACCGGCATCGGTGCCGGGCGGCAGGGCGCGACGAGACCGGCCGCCTTCGCCGCAGCCTCGTCCAGCTCGAACGGATGCCGCAACGGATCCACTTCTGCTCAGGTCAGGGCGTGTGCCCACAGCTCAGTCGCCACGCCACTGCGCCGTGCGGCCGTTCCAGCCCCCCTGCTCGGCCGGCTTCCCCCGGACGCACCATCTGCTTGGTGCGCCGGCGCGGGGAACATTAGCGTCCCTTTCAGGGCGGGATGTTCACTTTCGCCCGTTAGGGGATCGACGATGACGAACGAACGGCGCCGCCGCACACGAGTCGAAGCCCCAGCCGAAGTCGGACCGGAGACCGGCGCCGGAGCCGGAGTCGACGGCGAAGTCGACGTCGTCGTGGTCGGCTCGGGCTTCGGCGGCTCTGTCGCCGCATACGAGCTCGCCGACGGTGGTCTGTCCGTCGTGGTTCTGGAGCGCGGCAAACCGTACCCTCCCGGCAGCTTCCCCCGGACGCCCGCGGGCATGGCCCGCAACTTCTGGGACCCCAGCGAGGGTCTGCACGGACTGTTCGACATCTGGTCGTTCCGCGGACTGGAGGGAATCGTCTCCAGCGGCCTCGGAGGCGGGTCGCTGATCTACGCCAACGTCCTGCTGCGCAAGGACGAGAAGTGGTTTGTCCGCGAATCGCCACTGCCCGGCGGGGGGTACGAGAACTGGCCGATCAGCCGCCGTGACCTCGAGCCGCACTACGACCGGGTCGAGAAGATGCTCGGCGCCACACCGTACCCCTACCAGGACACACCGAAGACCGCCGCGATGCGGGAGGCAGCGGACCGGCTGGGCCTGCACCTGTCCCGGCCGCCGCTCGCCGTCTCGTTCGCCTCGGACCCCGGCGGGGCGCCGGTCCCCGGAGCCCCGCTCCCCGAACCGGAGTACGGCAACATCCACGGCCTGCCACGGGAGACCTGTCGACTGACCGGCGAATGCGACGTCGGCTGCAACCTCGGCGCCAAGAACACCCTCGACCACACCTACCTGTCGGCCGCGCGCCACCGCGGCGCCGACATCCGCACCCGCTGCGAGGTACGCGGGTTCGCCCCCCGGCCCGGTGGCGGGTACGAGGTCCGCTACGTCGTCCACGACCCGGTTCGCGAGGGACACCGCACCCCCACCGGTCGCCTGCCGCTGCACAGGATCCACTGCAAGCGGCTGGTCCTGGCGGCCGGCGCGTTCGGCTCCACGTACCTGCTCCTGCGCAACCGCTCCGCGCTGCGCGGCATCAGCCCGGCCCTCGGCACCCGCTTCTGCGGCAACGGCGACCTGCTCGGCCTGGTCCTCGGGGCGACCGGCGGCTCCGCGGGAAGCGGGCCGCGGAAGCTGGCGAGCAGCACGGGCCCGGTGATCACCAGCGCCATCCGCGTCGGAGACGAACTCGACGAGGACGGGTCGGCGGGACGCGGCTTCTACGTAGAGGACGCCGGCTACCCGGCGTTCGTGGACTGGCTCGCCGAAGCGGCGCAGGTGCCCGGAAGTGTCCGCCGTACCGTGGGGTTCGGCCTCCACCGGCTTCGGTCCCGGCTCGGTCTCACCCCGCAGAGCAACATCAGCAACCGGCTCGCGCTCCTCCTCGGACCGGGGGTCTTCTCCGACTCGTCGCTGCCACTGCTGGGCATGGGACGGGACCTCCCGGACGGCCGGATGAGCCTGCGCCGGGGCTACCTCGACATCGACTGGACCACGCTCACCTCGCGCCGCTACTTCGAGCGCGTGAGGCGGACGATGAGCGACGTGGCCGGCGCGCTCGGCGGCGAATACCGCGACAACCCGCTGTGGTGGAGCCGCCGCGTGATCACCGTGCATCCGCTGGGCGGCGCGCCGATGGGCCGTCATCCCGCCGAAGGGGTCTGCGACTCCTACGGCGAGGTCTTCGGACACCCAGGACTGTACGTGCTCGACGGCGCCGCCCTGCCCGGACCGGTGGGCGCGAATCCGTCGCTCACCATCGCCGCCTTCGCCGACCGCGCCTGCCGCCGCATCCTGAAGGAGCGCTTCACACCACGGGCTGCGGTGGCGGCTCCCACCCCCGGCGCCGACGTCCCGGCAGCGGCGGCGGTCGGCGAACGGCCCACCAGCCTCTCCTTCACGGAGGAGATGAAGGGACACCTCGCCCTCGACGTCGCCGACCCGGAGGAGGGTCAGGCGCTCGGCCGGGCGCGGAACCAGCGGCTGATGTTCCGTCTCACGATCACCGCGGACGACGTCGACCGGTTCGTCGCGGACCCCCGGCACCAGGCCGGAGCGGTCGGCCACGTCGAGTGCGACGTCCTCGGCGGCCGACTGCCCGTCGAGGCAGGCTGGTTCAACCTGTTCACCCGTGACGACGACCCGGGCCGGCGCCGGATGCTGTACCGGCTGCACCTGCGCGACCCGAGCGGGAATCCGCTCACGCTCGTCGGGCACAAGGAGGTGCACGACGACCCCGGATTCGACGTCTGGAGCGACACGTCGACCCTGTACGTCCGTATGCTCGCCGGGCACGTGCCGCCGGGCGGCGACGCCGACGCCCCGCCGGTACTCGGCGCGGGCATCGTCGTCATCCTCGCCGGCGACTTCGTCCAGCAGCTGACGACGTTCCGGGCCTCGGGACCCCATCCCGCCCGGGCACTGGAGAGCTTCGGCCGCCTCTTCCTGGGCGAGTTGTGGAGCGTCTACGGCGCTCACTTCACGCCGACCGGGGAGCGCGCGTGAAGGTACGCGAGCTGCGCCGACACGCCGACGAACTCGGCTTCACCCCGCAGGAGCAGGTGCGGTGGCTGGCACCCAGGGAACTGGCCCGTACGGCGGTCAAGGCCCTGCTGGCTGGGGTCTTCGCCGGCTACTCGGACAAGCGGGAGTTCCAGGCGGTGCTCGGGGCGGGTCTGCTTCAGGCCCCGCCGGGCAGGAACGACGCCCGGGAGATCTGGATCGACTACGTGGCCGACCTCGGCGACGGCTTCGACGCGACGAGCTCGGTGGCGTGGACGCTCGCGGAGGAGGAACTCGTCGTCCCGCCCGCCTCCCCGGGGACCGGTGACGCGCCGACGCCCGGTGACATGCCACTCCGGCTGCGCCGTGGCTCCCTGCTCGTCCTCGGCGGCGACGAGGTGTACCCGGCGGCCTCGGCGACGGGATACGAGGACCGCATGAAGGGTCCCTACAGCGCCGCCCTGCCTGAGGCGGCGGACCCACCGCTGATGGTCGCGCTACCGGGAAACCACGACTGGTACGACGGCCTCACCGCCTTCCTGCGGATGTTCACACAGCAGCGGCCGGTCGGCGCCTGGCAGACGCGGCAGACCCGCAGCTATTTCTGTGTGCGCCTGCCCGCACACTGGTGGCTCGTGGGCCTGGACAGCCAGCTGGGTTCCTACTTCGACGACCCCCAACTGCGCTATTTCGAGGAGAACTTGTCGGCGAACCTGCAAGGTGGCGACGGTGTGATCGTCTGCTCGGCCGAGCCGACCTGGCTGAAGAGCGCGGAGGGGAACGCCGACGCCTTCAACGCCCTCCACTGGTTCGACCGCAACCTCATCCGCACCCGCGTCGATCCGGGCTCCGGAAAGCGGGTACCGACGCACGCGTCGGTCCGGCTGTGGCTGACCGGTGACCACCACCACTACGCCCGGTACGCCGAACGGCTGCCCGGGGAGCTCCCCGGCACCGGGGTCCCGGCACCGGACCCGCGGCGGCGCCAGATGGTGACCTGCGGGATGGGCGGCGCGTACCTGGCGGCCACCCACCGGCTGCCTCCGGTGCTCCCGTTGCCGCCCCGCGGGGCGCGGCTGCGCGACAAGGACGACCCGCCGGTCGAGTTCGCCCGGATGGGGAAGACGTACCCCGACGCCGCGGAGTCCCGCCGCATCGCCCGGGGCATCGCACTGCCGTGGTCGGGGCACTGGCTGCCGTGGCGCAACCTCGGCTTCGCCAAGCTGGCCGCGGGCCTGCACGCCGCTCTCTTCCTCCTGATGAGCTTCCTGTTCGCGCTGGTGGAGGGGGCGCTGTGGCCCATCGACGCCGTGCGCCAGGCCGGTATGGACGACTTCTGGGGCTTCGGCAGAGTGTGCCTGGTCGTGGCCGTGGCGCTGCTCGCGCTGGGATTCCTCGGCCGGCTGCTCCTCCGACGGAAGGCCGCCCCACCCTCCGGTCCGGCGATCGCCGCATTGTCGCAGGCCACGGTCGCACTGGCCGCGCTGGCCGTCACCGTGGCGATTCCGTTTCCGGCGTCCTGGGACAGATGGGTCGTCCTGTTCGTGTGCCTGGCCATCGCCGCCGTGCTGGGCGCGGTCGTGGGCTCGGGAGTCTTCGCGGTGTGGGTGCTGTCCGCGACGGGCGGGGAAGTCGCGGAGTGGCAGATGGCCGGCCAGTCCATCGAGGACCACAAGGGCTTCCTCCGCCTGCACATCGCACCGGGCGGCGACCTCACCGTCTACCCGCTGGTGCTCGAGGCGATCTGCCGTGAGTGGGACCTTCGCGACCACCCGTCCGGCGGGAAGCGGCCCGTGCCCGGCCGGAAGCCGGCCGTGCGCCTGATCGAGGATCCCGTCGTGATCTCCCGGGGAGCGTGAACGCCATGACCCACACACCCGATCCGAGCGAGGCGTCCCGGCCGACGTCGCGGCAGACGTCCCGCCGAGACCATGTCACCGAGGTGCGGCCGCTGACCGCGCTCGACGGGCGTCCGCTGACCCTGGTCCATGTGCGGGGCGGACGCCCGCCCACCCGCGGTCCGGTCCTCGTCGTCCATGGCGCCGGCGTGCGGGCCGAGCTCTTCCGGCCGCCGCTGCGGCGCACCTTCGTCGACGCCCTGATCGACGACGGCTGGGACGTGTGGCTGCTGAACTGGCGCGCGTCGATCGACCTCGATCCGGTGCCCTGGACGCTGGACCAGGCGGCGGCGTACGACCATCCCGCGGCGGTCTCCCACGTCCTCGCGGCGACCGGTACGGACCGGCTCAAAGCCGTGGTGCACTGCCAGGGATCGACGTCCTTCATGATGGCCCTGTCGGCCGGGCTGCTCCCCGAGGTGGACACGGTGGTCAGCAACGCGGTGTCGCTGCACCCGGTCGTCCCCCGCCTCTCGACGTTCAAGATCGCCCGCCTCGCGCCGGTCATCAGCCGTCTGATGCCGTCCATCTCGCCCGCATGGGGAGACCGGCCCGCCGGCCCGCTCTCCCGGCTGATGGTGTGGTTCGTGCGTGCGACGCACCCGGAGTGCCGCAACTCCGTGTGCCGCATGGTCAGTTTCACGTACGGCAGCGGATGGCCGGCCCTCTGGTCCCACGCGAATCTCGACGAGGCGACGCACGACTGGATCCGCGGCGAGTTCGCCGAGGTGCCGATGACGTTCTTCGCCCAGATGAACCGGTGCATCCGGGCCGGGCAGCTGGTGTCGACGGAGGGCATCGAGGGCCTCCCCCGGTCCTTCGCCGACCAGGCGCCGCGGACCGACGCCCGGATCGTGCTTCTCGCGGGCGAGGACAACCGGTGCTTCCTGGCCGAGAGTCAGCAGCGCACGTACGACTTCCTGAACAAGTACCGCCCCGGCCGCGACAGTCTGCACATGGTGCCCGGCTACGGCCACCTCGACGTGTTCCTGGGCCGC
Organism: Streptomyces sp. NPDC018833; assembly: GCF_044390825.1. Lineage (NCBI taxonomy): Bacteria > Bacillati > Actinomycetota > Actinomycetes > Kitasatosporales > Streptomycetaceae > Streptomyces > Streptomyces sp. NPDC018833. Next base: position 82,559 of record NZ_JBIRZM010000010.1, read on the forward strand.
CGGGCGGCGACCGACACGTACCCGCTGATCCTTGAGGAGCTCGCCCGATGAATCGGATCCTGCACCTTGCCCGGCTGGGGTTGTCGGCCGTGCCGTCACCGGTGCCGCGTCGGCAGCGCCGGCTCGCCGGACGACACGCCCTGGTCGACGGCATCCCGTTCGAGCTGCCTGTCGACTCGATCGACACACCCGCCCTGATGGCCGGGTTCACCATCGACCGCGAGGCGGCCGCCCGGATGCTGCCCGGCGGCGAGCTGCACCCCGTGGCGCTGCCCGGCGGCAAGGGGCTGCTCCTCGTCACGGTCGTCAACTACCTGCGTACGGACATCGGCCGGTACATCGAGTACTCCATCGCGATCGCCTGCACGCACGGGCCCCGGCCGGCGCCGCCGCTGCTGCCGGGGCTGTTGCGCGGCACGTTCAACACCGGACAGTACGTCGTGGACCTGCCCGTGAGCAGCGAGATCTCGGTCAAAGGCGGCAAGGGCATCTGGGGGATGCCCAAGCACCAGGCCAATCTCGACTTCAAGGTCTCTGACTCCGCGGTGTCGAGCCAGTACGAGGTCGGCGGGCGGCTCGGGATGTACATCGAGATCGAACGCCCACCGGCGACCGCTCTGCCGCTGCGGGTGGGAGCGGCCAACTACTGTGCGTTCCGGGGGATGTTGATGAAGTCGTTCATCTACCTCGACGGCGAGGCCGACATCGCGTTCGGCAAGCGGGCCCGCGCACGTCTCGTCGTGGGCGACGCACCCCAGGTGGCCGGACTGCACAACCTGAGAATCGCCGACGACCCGCTGTTCACCGTCTACCTGACGTCGGCCCAGGGCGTGCTCGACGACCACTTCGAGTGCTGGTTCCTCACCAGCGAGGAGCCCGGGCGGACGTACGGAGACGCGCTGGGCAGCGTCGTCGGTCTCGGACTGTCGGAGGACTGGCCCGACCCCCCTCACATCGACGTCGGAGCGGACTCGTGAAAGGGACCCTGCTGCTGATCAACGCGCTGTACTTCCTGTTCGGCGCGACGATGTACATGGGCACCATGTGGGTACTCAGGTTCTTCCTCTACCCCACCTGGCGGACCCTCACGCCGGAGAACGTCGACGCCCACTTCGGCATCCCCACCACCCAGGCGACCAGGTTCTTCACCATCGTCGTGCCCCTGATGTTCGTCTCCGGGATCGTGCTGGTGTGGAGCGAGTGGGGCGGGTGGTACGTCGCGCTGTCGGCGGTCTGTCTGGCCGGCATCCTTGTGCTCACCTGGGTCGGCCAGGGCCTGATCATCCCGGTCAACAAGAAGATCCGGGGCGGGGAGTTCGACGGCCCGGCCGGGCTGACGCCGTTGCTCCTGCGCTGGATGAGGCTCAACGACATCCGCTTCGTCGGCGCGACGATCACCTGGGCGGCGATCGTCTGGTACATCGTCGCCAAGGGCGACCTGCTGGGAGCATTCGAGTGAGTGTGCTGCCTGCCCGGGTCACCCGTGATCCCCTGTGCCTCGTGCTCGTCCTCATCGGCGCGGTGACGGTGTTGACCGGCGTGTGCCAGCTGCTCGCGCCGGGGCCCGTGCTGGACCTGCTGTCGGCGGACTCGACGGGGATCAGCAGGCATCTCTTCGCGACCGTCGGCATGTTCATGCTCGTCGTGGGCGGCCTGCTGGTCCAGGGGCTGCTGACCCCGGCGCCGCCCCCGTACCTGCTGCTCTGGGCGGGTCTGCAGAAGTTCGGCGCCTTCGTCCTGGTGGGCATCGGGGTCGTCCGGGACCTCTTCGGGGAAATCGCCCTCCTGGTCGCGTTCTTCGACCTGGCCACCGCCCTGCTCTGCTGGCTGATGGGTCGTCGGCTCGCATCGGGGGCCGGGCGGTTGCGCGTCGCGGGGACCGGAACATGAGGCGGTCCCTGGTGCTCGCGGGCGGTGGGATGCGCGTGGCCTGGCAGACCGGCGTGGTACGGGCGCTGCGGGAGTACGGCGTCGTCTTCGACCATGTCGACGGGACCTCGGGCGGGATCATGACGACGGGGATGGTGCTGTCGGGGCAGGATCCGGCGGAAATGGGCCGGCGCTGGTCCGCGCTCCGCGTACGGGACTTCAGCTCCCTGCTGCCCCTCACGGACTACCTCCAGGGGCCGTGGGCGGTGCCGGCCGTCGGCGACGCCGAGGGGATCGTCCGCAAGGTGCTGCCCGCTCTCGGCATCGACGTGGAGGCGGTCCGGTCCTCGGCGGTGGCGGGCACGTTCAACGTCGCCGACTTCGTCACCAAGACGTGTGTGGCCGTACCGCACACGGACATCGACCTGGAGCTCATGGCGGCGGGCATGTCGCTGCCGCTGTTCGTCCCGCCGCTGCGCCGCGGACCGCGCGTCTGGACCGACGCGGTGTGGATCAAGGACGCGAACGTGGGGGAGGCGCTGCGCCGCGGCGCCGACGAGGTGTGGCTGGTGTGGTGCATCGGGAACGCGCCGTACTGGGGTGACGGTCCGCTGGAACAGTACGTGCACATGATCGAGATGAGCGCCAACGGGGCGCTGTTCGCCGAGCTGGCGGCCGCCGAGGCGGCGGAACGGCCGTTCGTCCTCCATGTGATCAAGCCGCGGTACCCGCTGCCGCTCGACCCGGAGTTCCTGGCGGGCCGGATCTCCGCCGACACCCTGGTGGCGATGGGCTACCGGGACGCGTGGGACTATCTCGGCTCTGCCGCTCCGTCGGGCGTGCCGAAGGACTCCGCGTGCACCGCGATGCAGGACCCGCCACGCGGGGTGCGGTTCCGGGAACGGATGCGCGGCGAGGCGGACGGTGCCGAACTCGTCCTCGACGTCACCGTCGAGCTGCCGCTGCCCGCCGACGGAACCCCCTCGCCCGGCGCCCGCCTGGTGGGCCACGTCGACCACGAGCCGTGGGGAGGCCGGGTCCTGCTGGCCGACGGCAGGGTCGAGGCCGACGTGGCCGGGCTGACGTACGTGGCACGGGCGAAGCTGGACGGTACGTGGCGGGAGGTACGCGCCCGGCGCGACCTGGCCGACGCCCCGGGGCCGGACCTGTGGTCGGACGTCCGCGGCGTGGCCTTCCGCGCGGGGGGCGGGTGCTCGGCGGAGCTACAACTGGGCCTGCGCGATGCGGCCCGGGCACTGGCATCGGTGGAGCCGTACGGCGCCCACGGCTTCCACGACCGCACCGAGGCGCTGACGGAACTGGCCCGGGTCGGCCTGCGGGGAGCTGTGACGCGCCACTGACGGCCGCGGTCGGCGGCCCCGCGCAGGTCCCGTCTTCTCGGCCCGGCCGCGGAGTGGCCCCGGCCGACCGGTCAGGCCCATGCACCAAGATCCGGATCATTCTCGGTCCAGGTGCCCGCCGCAGTGCGCCGGCGCAGCCGTTCCCGCTGCCCGAAGGAGCGGGCCCAGGCAGCAGTTGGCGGCATCCCTCCCGCGTGGCGGAACGGTGCGGTCGTCCAGCAGTGTTCCGCACTCGTGACTATCGCGGCTGCATGGACGTCCTTGTGGGTGTCCGCCCCGAGCACCACCTCCTCGCAGAGGTCAGTGGCGCGGTGACTCGCCAGCGAGCTCGCGGCGCGAGCGCTTGCCGACTCCTCGGCCGCGGTGACGCCGGCTTCCCGGAGGAGTTCTGCCAGCGAGGCCCGGTCCGCGGTGCTGTGGCCGAAGGTGATCAACTGAAGCCGGGGCATCGCGAACCCGTCTGCAGGGTGGTCCGATCGAGATCCATACAGCCAGTTCAGCAGCTTCCGGCCAGCACGGTGCCGCCCATCCCGCCCCGCTTGGCCTTGGTCAGCGGGGCAGGCCGGTCAAGGCCAGGAACTCGCTGCGGGACCGCGCATCGCTGCGGAGCAGGCCGAGGAGCGTGGAGGTCATCGTCGTCGCGCCGGTGGCCTGGACGCCGCGCAGCGTCATACACGTGTGTTCGGCCTGGATGACCACGCCGACACCTTTCGGCTCCAGGTGAGCCTGGAGCCAGTCGGCGACCTGCTTGGTGAGCCGCTCCTGCACCTGGGGACGGCAGGCGAAGTGCTCCAGGACGCGGGCGAGTTTGGACAGGCCCAGGATCCGGTGCCCCGGCAGGTAGCCGATGTGGGCCGTCCCGACGAACGGCAGAAGATGATGCTCACAGACGCTCCGGAGCGGGATGCTCCGGGCGAGGACCAGTTCGTCGTAGCCCTCGTCGTTGGGGAAGGTGGTGAGGTCGAACGGGCGAGGGCTGAACAGTTCGGCGTAGGCGCGGGCCATGCGTCCCGGGGTGCCGCGCAGGCTCTCCGAATCGGTGTCGATACCCAGCGCCTGGAGGAACTGCCCCGCGGCGAGTTCGGCGGCCGTCAGATCCACCCCGTCCACGTCGTGGACCACACGCAGCGCAGCAGGCGCCGAAATCGGTTCAGGGGCGGGGTACGGGCCGGGGGCCATGTGCACGGCGGAGCGGAGGTCCTGGGTCATGTCACTCACCCGTCCCGAGAGGACTGCCCATCCGCCCACCGACCGCCACGGCGACCGGGCGCGGTGCGAACGGGTGCCCGTACGAGTCCGCGAGTGTGGCGCTGACCGGCTGTTTCCCCTGCTTGGGCAGTTCCATGGACATGGCGTCCTCCTTCGTAGTTTCACCAATCAGTATTGGTCTTATGGAAGAGGATGGTCAAGCTTCCAGCGAAAAAACCCAGATAGCTTTAGTTCCGCCCGCGCAGATTGGAGTTATCGTGAAGGTATGACCTCAGGACTGACTCCCGCTTCGCCCCATCCCCGCCCCGCGGCGGGCGTGGAAGCGGTCTCGGTGCTCGCGGATGATGTGCGCCGCACCCTGTACAACTTCATCCGGCTCGCGCACCGGCCCGTGACACGGGAGGAGGCAGCTTCGAATGCCGGCATCTCCGCCAAGCTGGCCGCCTTCCACCTGGACAAGCTCGTCGTGGCCGGGCTGCTGAACTCCCGCTACGACAGTCCGGGAGGCGTCCGCAGGGTCGGCCGCAAGCCCAAGGTGTACGAGCCGGCCGAGACCGACATCCGCATCAGCATCCCCGAGCGTCGACCCGACGTCCTGGCCGAGATCCTCATCGACGCGGTCCTCGAACAGGAGGAGGGCGAGGATGCGCTGTCATCCGCGCTGCGCACGGCCCGCCGCCGGGGCGAGGAGCTGGGAGCGGCGACACGTGCCAGCAGCCGTCCCGGCCGTCTGGGGCCCGAGCGTTCTCTCACGCTTTCCGAGTCCGTGCTGGAGGAGCACGGCTTCGAGCCCGACCGGCAGGCCCCGACCGAGGTGCGGTTGCTGAACTGCCCCTTCCACCCGCTGGCCGCCCGTTCGCCTGAGCTGGTGTGCGGGATCAACCACGCCTTCCTCGGCGGCTTCCTCACCGGCCTGCAGGCAGCTGGGATCGACGCGGTCCTCGCCCCTCACCCGGGACGGTGTTGTGTGGAACTGCGCGCCGCGGCCGGCGGTGCGAGCGTGCCCGGCCCTGCCACCGGGGGGTGTGTGAAGGAGGTCTGCGCCAGGCCCACGGAGGATCCGGGCGCGACGTAGACGGCATCCCGCGAGACGACGCATGGGAGAAGATCATGAGTGAGAAGCTGGATCGGCTGGCCGCCGAAGGCGTAGCGGTCTGGCTCGATGATCTGAGCCGGGAGCGGCTTGCCGGTGGCGGGCTGGCCGACCTGGTGCGTGACCAGCGGGTGCTGGGGATCACCAGCAATCCGACGATCTTCGCCAAGGCGATCCGCTCGGGTGCCCGCTACGACGCACAAATCGGTGATCTTGCCCGGCGCGGGGTACGGGTGGAGGAGGCGGTCAGGCTGCTGACGGCGTTCGACGTGCGCTGGGCCTGCGACGTACTGCGACCGGTGTACGAGGCCAGCGACCGGGTGGACGGGCGGGTGTCGCTGGAGGTGGACCCGCGCGTCGCTCATGACACGGCGGCGACGATCGCCGAGGCGCGGGCCCTGTGGTGGTTGGTGGACCGGCCGAACCTGTTCGTGAAGATCCCCGCCACCGAGCCCAGCCTGGCGGCGATCAGTACCGCGCTCGGCGAGGGCGTCAGCATCAACGTGACGCTGATCTTTTCCCTCGACCGCTACGACCAGGTGCTCCGTGCCTTCCTTGACGGCATGGGCAAGGCCCATGCGACGGGGCATGATCTGGCATCCATCGCGTCGGTGGCCTCCTTCTTCGTCAGCCGGGTGGACACCGAGGTCGACAGCCGGCTGGACAAGATCGGCACGCCGGAGGCCCTGGCTTTGCGCGGGCGGGCCGCGATCGCCAACGCGCGCCTGGCCTACCAGCGCTTCGAGCAGGCCACCGCATCCCAGGAGTGGCAGACGCTGGCCGCGGCCGGGATGCGCCCCCAGCGCCCGCTGTGGGCCTCCACCGGGGTGAAGGATCCCGCCTATGAGGACACCCGCTACGTCGATGACCTGGTGGCGCCCGGGGTGGTCAGCACCATGCCGGAGCAGACCCTGCGCGCGGTCGCCGAGCACGGCCGCATTCGGGGCGACACCGTTCACGGCACTTACGCGGCATCCCAGCAGGTGCTCGACGACGTGGAGGCTGTCGGAGTGTCCTACGACGACGTGGTGCGTGCGCTCGAGGACGAGGGCATCGCCAAGTTCACCGCCTCCGGCAACGAGCTGTTCGAGCAACTGGAGGCCGAACTGCACCCCAGGCCCCCCGCCGCCTGATGCGGCCGGCCGCCGACGATCCGTACCAGCGCCACGGTCTCCGGCGACGACCGATGGGCGGACACACCGGGGAACACAACAACCGCTGACAGCACAGGGCTGTCGACGACGATGGCCTGGCCACGTGCGACGTCAGCAGGGAGCGGATCGCCATCCGCCTACGGGTCGAGCCAACGCAGCAGAGGAGAGAGCATGGCCGCGAACACAGCATTCGTGATCGTAGGAGCGAGCCTGGCCGGTGCGAAGGCAGCACAGACCCTCCGGGAGGAGAACTTCGACGGCCCCGTAGTACTGCTCGGAGAGGAAAGCGAGCACCCCTACGAACGCCCGCCGCTGTCGAAGGGCTATCTGCTGGGCAAGGACGAGCGTGACACCGTCTATGTCCATCCTGCCCAGTGGTACGCCGAGCACGACGTCGACCTGCGCCTGGGCGCCACGGTCACGGCGATCGCCCCGGACAGGCACGAGGTGACGCTCGCTGACGGCAGTCGCATCGGCTACGAGAAGCTGCTCCTGACCACCGGCTCCTCACCGCGTCGCCTGACCGTCCCCGGGGCCGACCTCGACGGAGTGCTCTATCTGCGCCGGCTCGCCGACAGCGACCGCATCAAGGAATCCTTTGAGTCCGCATCCCGCATCGTGGTGATCGGCGCCGGCTGGATCGGTCTGGAGACAGCGGCTGCCGCCCGCGCGGCCGGCGTGGAGGTCACCGTGCTGCAGAGAGCGGAGCTGCCGCTGCTGCGTGTGCTGGGCCGCGAGGTCTCCCAGATCTTCGCCGACCTGCACAACAATCACGGGGTGGACCTGCGCTGCGGTGTCCAGGTCGCCGAGATCACCGGCGCCGGCGGCCGGGCGAACGGCGTGCTGCTGGCCGACGGCAGCCGCATCACTGCCGACGCGGTCATCGTCGGGGTCGGCATCACCCCCAACACCCAGCTCGCCGGCGCTGCCGGCCTGGAGGTCGACAACGGCATCCGCGTCGACGCCCGCCTGCGCACGTCGCACCCCGACATCCACGCCGCCGGGGACGTCGCCAACGCCTTCCACCCACTGCTCGGCCGGCACATCCGTGTCGAGCACTGGGCCAACGCCGTCAACCAGCCCCAAGCCGCGGCCAAGGCGATGCTCGGTCAGGACGTGGCCTACGACCGCCTTCCGTACTTCTTCACCGACCAGTACGACCTGGGCATGGAGTACACCGGCTACGTCGAACCCGGCGGCTACGACCAGGTGGTCTTCCGCGGCCGGAGGGACACCCGCGAGTTCATCGCCTTCTGGCTCGCCGGGGGCCGGGTCCTGGCCGGAATGAACGTCAACGTCTGGGAGGTCACTGACCCGATCCGGGCCCTCGTGACCTCCGGGCGCCCGGTCGACGCGACGAGGCTCGCCGACTCCGACGTCCCGCTGAGCGACCTTCTCGACCGCCCCGACTCGGCTGGGTGACAGCCAGGAGAAGGCATGAAGGTGACAGCCACGCCTCCCGCCTCCGGCCACATATTCCAGACCCCGGATGCGGCACAGGCGGACGGGAGAACGGGTTTCCGCGGCCACGGAACTACACCGCGGTCGGGGACGGCCGCTGCGCCGCGCTCATCGCCCGCCGGGCCGGCCGAAGGCCGGCCGGGGGGTGTCATGATCGCTTAGGCGGCTGGATCCACCCCAGGGACCGCTCGACGGCTCGTTGCCAGCAGTCGTATTCGCGCTCCCGCCGTTCGGAATCCATGGCCGGCAGCCACTGGGCGGCCCTGTGCCAGTTGCGGCGCAGGACCTCCATGTCCGACCAGTAGCCGGCCGCGAGGCCGGCGGCGTAGGCGGCGCCGAGCGAAACCGTCTCGGCGACCATGGGCCGTACCACGGGAACGTCGAGCACGTCGGCGAGGAACTGCATGAGCAGGTTGTCGGAGGTCATGCCCCCGTCCACCTTGAGCTGCTTCAGGGCGAGCGCGGAATCGGCGTTCATGGCGTCGACGACCTCCCGTGTCTGCCAGCCGGTGGCCTCCAGGACGGCTCGGGCCAAGTGGCCCTTCGTGATGTACGAGGTGAGGCCGACGATGACGCCGCGGGCGTCGCTTCTCCAGTGGGGTGCGAACAGACCGGAGAACGCGGGGACGATGTAGCAGCCGCCGTTGTCCTCGACGGTGCGCGCCAGGGTCTCGATCTCGGGTGCGCTGTTGATCAGACCCAGTCGGTCGCGGAACCACTGGACCAGAGAGCCGGTGACGGCGATCGGCCCCTCCAGGGCGTAGACCGCCGGCTGCTTCGCGATCTTGTATGCGACGGTGGTGAGGAGCCCGTGCTGGGACCGGACGACGTCGGAGCCGGTGTTCATCAGCAGGAAACTTCCGGTCCCGTAGGTGCACTTCGCCTCGCCGGGCGAGAAGCAGGTCTGCCCGAACAAGGCCGCCTGCTGATCGCCGAGGGCGGCCGTGATCCGGATCCCCGGGAGCACGGAGCGGGCCTCGCCGTAGCACTCGGCCGAGGGCCGGATCTCCGGCAGCATCTGGCGCGGGACTCCGAAGAACTCCATGAGCTCGCCGTCCCAGGTCAGCTTCCGCATGTCGATGAGCATGGTTCGGCTGGCGTTGGTGACGTCGGTGATGTGCAGGCCGCCGGCCGTCCCACCGGTGAGATTCCAGATCAGCCAGCTCTCCATCGTGCCGAACAGCACCTCGCCGTCCCGGGCACGCTGCTCCAGCCCGTCGACGTGATCGAACAACCAGCGGATCCTGGGCGCGGAGAAGTAGGTCGACGGAGGCAGGCAGCAGCGTTCGAGGAAGAACTCGTCCCCGGGCCGATCTCTCAGTTCGTCGACGAGCGGAGCGGTGCGGGTGTCCTGCCAGACGATCGCCTTACCCAGCGGCGCACCGGTCCGCCGGTCCCAGAGCACGGTCGTCTCCCGTTGGTTGGCGATCCCGATGGCGGCGATCTGCCCGGCATCCACGCCGGCGTGGGACAGTGCCTCGGGCACCACGCGCTGCAGGTTGCGCCAGATCTCGACGGCGTCGTGCTCGACCCATCCGGGCTCGGGAAAGAACTGGCGATGCTCTCGCTGGGCAACCGACACCAGCCGCCCGCGGTGGTCGAACAGGATGCATCGAGTGGAGGTGGTGCCCTGGTCGATGGACATCACATACCGTGCAACCATGATCGGGCCTGCCTTCCGATGTGTCGCGGAGCCGCGGGTGCCTACCAGCGGCCCGCGCCCAGGTCTCTGGAGATCGCCCGTGCGGCCTCCCGGAGCAAGGTGATCAGGGCGGCTTGGGGCCGTCCTCCCGTGTCGCAGATCCGCTCGACCGGGCCGGATACGCCGAGCGCGCCCACGACGAGGCCGCCGTGCCCCCGGATCGGTGTAGCGATTCCGGCGTCACCCATGCTCATTTCCTGCACCTCGGAGCCCCAGCCGAGCTCTCGGATCTCGCCGAGCGCCCGGTTGAGGTCCTCGGGGAGCACCAGGGTGTGCCGGGTGTAGGCCTCCAGCCCGGCCTTCAGCAACGGCTCGACGGGCGCGGCCCCGAAGGCCAGCAGGACCTTGCCGAGCGAGGAGGCGTGAAGCGGCAGCAGCGCACCCACGTCCAGGGTCTGGAGGGTGTCGTCCGGCCGGAAGACGTGGTGGACGATGAGCACCTTCCCCTCCAGGGGTGTGCCCAGGCGAACGGCCTCACCGCTGCGGGCGGCCAGGGCGTCGGCCCAGTTGATGGAGCGCGACCGCAGCTCGTTGACGTCGAGGTAGCTGGTACCGAGATGGAGCAGAGCCGCTCCGAGCTGGTATTTCCCGGTGGCCGCGTCCTGCTCCACGAAGTCCACGTGCTGCAGGGTGCGCAGAATGCCATGGGCGGTGCCTTTGGCCAGTCCGAGCGACGACGCCACCTCGCCCAGGCCCAGCCTGCGGGGGCCGGTGGCGAGCAGACGCAGGATCGCCGCCGCCCGTTCTATGGACTGGACCGGGCCGACCATAAAACGATCCTAGTCCCTTCGGCTCAAGACCTCCGTTCGGCAATGCCGACCGCCGTTCATTGACCCGCCACTGCTCCGTCCTTAGCGTTTCACATCACGCCCGGCCCACCGGCCGGCAGCGCTCCCGGAAGAGGAGGGGCCATGACAGTGGCGCAGCTGAGCGCGGAGCTTCCCGAAGACGTCACGTACGTCTTTCCGCTGCCACACGCCCCCAGGGCCGCCTCGGTCGTGCGTCGGCGCGTGCGCGCGGTCCTCTCCGACTGGCGCCTGTCCGCGGACATCGCCGAGGACGTGCTTCTGCTGGCCTCGGAGCTGCTCACCAATGCGATCACCCATGCCCTGCCCCCGGCGACGCTGCGGCTGTCGCGGGTCCTGGTGGACGGGCTCGAAGCCGTACACGTCGAGGTGACGGACGCGGGACCCGCGGCTCCGGCCGACCCACCGCCTCCCGGACTCGACCCGGACGAGCACGGCCGAGGCATCGAAATCGTCATGGCGCTGGCGGCCAGGTATGGCGTGCGAGAGCGTGCCGACGGGACCAGCTGGTGGGCAGACGTGGTCGTGAGCTGAGATGGCGAAGAGACGACAGGCTCTGCCGGAGACGGCCGTGCCCGGCCGGCGCTGGGTGAGCCGCCGGCCGGACGTGGGGCGTCAGCCCTTGTGGATCACGATCGCCCCGCCCTCGATGGCGGTCGTCGCGTCGGCGTCGGGCGCCGAGCCGATCTGGTTGTCGTAGACGAGGGTGTCGTCCGCGGTCTTCCACACCCTCATCCGGAACGTGTCCGGTGTGCCATCGGTTGCGGTGAGCATGAATGAGTACCCGGCGAGGCCGTTGACCGTGCCCGTGCCCTTGTAGATGGCCTTGTCACCCGCGACGACCAGCCACTGGTAATCGGCGGAGTGGAAGTTGAGGCTCCCGGCCTTGAACTGGAACTCCGTGCTACCGGTGGGTTCGGTGGCCCCCTTCTTGTACTTCGACACGAAGCCGAAGTTCGCGCGCCCGGTGGCCGCTGGGTCGGCCGGGTAGGCACCGGCCGGCGAGTTGATCCAGCCGCCGCCGGTCACGAAGCCGCCGTCGGGGTCGTACACGACGACGAAGCCGCAGTGCTGGGTGTCGGACCCGCCGTCGTCGTCCGTGACGGTGACGGCGATGTCGTAGATACCCGCGGCCGCGTACTGATGCGTGCTGCCCACAGGGGAGTTCACGCCGGGCACATCGGTGGTGGTGCCGTCGCCCCAGGCGACCGACATCGTGTGGGTGTCGAGGGTGCCCGGATCGGTGAACGTACCGGCGAAGGAGACGTCCGTGTCGACCGCGTGGGGGTCGACCGGGCAGGTGGTCAGGGTGAGGTCCGGGGCGACGTTCTTGACCGCCACGGTCGTGGAGTCGTCGCCGGTGAGGCCGTTGTCGTCCGTCACGGTGAGCGTAACGGCGTCGCTGCCGTCGTCGAGACCGTTGTACGTGGCCACCGCCGCGCCGGCGTCCGCCAGTGTGCCGATGCCGGCATCGGCACCGCTCCAGGCGTACGAGACGACGGTGCCGTCCGGGTCGTGGCTGGCGGAGCCGTCGAGCGTGACCGCGGAGCCCTCGTCGACGGTCTTGTCGGGCCCGGCGTCGGCGACGGGCGGCAGGCAGTTGACAGTGACGACGACCTTCGGGAAGGTCACGGAGGCGTTCTGGTCGTCGTCGTAGACGACGGACTTGTTCACGTCCAGCGGCCCACACGGGGCGCCGCGGTGCTTCACCTGGTAGGTGATCTCCAGGTCCTCGTCCCCGAGATCGGCCCGGGACCAGGTGAATCCCGCCGCGGTGACGTTGTTCACGGCCGATCCGGCGAGGTTCGCGGTCACGGTGCCGGCCACGAGCTCCCAGGGCGAGTCCAGCGTGACGACGATCGACGGGTGAGTGGCGCCGGGCACCACGACCGCCTCGACGATCTTCTTCAGGAGGGTGTCGAGGCCGCCGAAGTCACCGACCGAGAAGGTGTTGTCGGCGCCGGGGCCGCTGGCGATGACCTCCAAGGTGGCCTGCTGGACCCCTCCACCGACGCCCACGGCGAAGACGTTGGCCTTGGCCTGCAGGGCGGCGGCCTCGGCGGCGGTGTTGCCGCTGGTCGCCTCGCCGTCGGTGATGACGACGACCAGCTGGTTGCGGGCGGGGTCGTCGGCCCCCAGGACGGCGTTCGCCTCGGCCAGGCCGCAGGCGATGCACGTGCCGGTGTCCTGCTTGGGGTTGGTGTCGATGGCGTTCAGGACGGCGTCCTTGTCGCCGCTGAGCGCGCTGACGGGCGGCGCTGCGGAATCGGCGAAGCCGACGACGCCGACCCTGCCGCCGTGGGTGAACAGGCCGTGGGCCGCCACGCCGTTGACCACGCTCTTGGCGAAGTCCTTCAGCTGGCCCCACTCGGTGGCGTCGATGCTGCCGGACTCGTCGAGTACGAGCACGAGGTCGGTCGGTGTCGACTGGGTGCTGGACTCGCCGTCGAGTCTGAGCGTCACGGTGGAGGTGCCGTACCGAGCGACGGCCGTGGGACTGGCCGAGGCATCGGGCACGGGCGCCGCCGTGGCGCTGGGCGCCAAGGCCACCATGCCGGCCAGGGCGAGTGCCAGGACGGCGAGTCCCGTCAGGAAAGCCCGTACGGGCATGGGCATGCGCATGTGCAATAACGCGTGCATGTGATTCCCCCCTAGGAATCACGGCGGGACAGGCACGCCGATGTGCCCGACTCCGCCGTAGTCCGCACGGACTGTGCCGATTCGAGTTCGGCGCGTCAAGAGATCGCGCAGATCGGACATGTGTACGCGTCTCTGGCCTCGCAGGACTGTCGGTGCCGGATGGATGGTCCTTCGCGCCATCGACGCAGGTTGCGCCGTTGGAGGCGCCGAGCGAGCCGGAGCGCGCGCCGGGGGTGCCTTCCGTGCCGGCTCACGTAAACCCCACCCTCGGAGGGCTGGGCTTCCCGACCGGTCGGGTGCGTGCCCCACGAGGCACGAGCTGGTGCTCCTGTGCGAGGACGGGGACGGGGACGGGGACGGAGACGGAGACGGAGACGCACCGGGGACGACGTTCCAGTACCGGCTGGTGGCGGGCAGGGATCCGGGGACCACCGGTGGCAGAGGGCCAGAAGCCCCATACAGGCCAGCCGTGGCCCAACGGCTTCGGGCGCTCGGGCAGGGGCGGCCCGATGCCGCCACCGGGGCACGGGCCGCGCCGCTGCTTCTTCCGCCTGTGCGCCCTGTCCGAGCCGCTGCCGCTGGCGCTGCCTCTGCCCCTGCCTCTGCCTCTGCCTCTGCCTCGGCACGACGTCCGGGCGCCGCGGAAGTGCACCGCGCCCCGAAGGGCAGCTGGCCGGCCTCCGGTACCTGATCGGCACCTGTCAGCACTGAGCGCGTCAACGCTGGTCGTAGCCGTGGGCGCCATACAAACGGACGAACCGGGCTGCGGTGACCGTCCTGAGGTGCACCACGCCGCGTGCCCTCCGCTGGTACAGCTCGACGCGCTCCTGCCCGCCCTGCCCGATCGGCTGGACGAGCCGGCCACCGGTACGGAGCTGGTCCACCAGTGGCTCCGGCACCTGCGGGAAGGCCGCGCAGACGATGACGGCGTCGTACGGGGCACGGCTCGGAATCCCGAGCGTCCCGTCGCCGAGCAAGACCTCGGCATTGCCGACGCCCTGTCCTGCCAGCCGCAGGCGGGCCTCGTCCACCAGATCGGGCCAGCGCTCGACGCTGACGACGTACGCGGCCAAGCGGGCCAGCAACGCGGTCTGCCAGCCGTATCCGGTCCCGACCTCCAGGACCTGCTCGTCTCCGGTGAGGCCCAGCGCGGCGACCATCATGGCGATCAGCGAGGGCTGGGTGGTCACCTGGCCGTGGGGGAGCGAAACGGGCGTGTCCCAGTACGCGGATGCCACCTCGCCCGTGGGGACGAACTCCGCGCGGGGGATGCTCCGGATGGCCTCAAGGAGACGGTCGTCCCTCACGCCCACGGCGCGGGCCGCGCGGACCAGGTCCTCGGGGGATCCCTTCATGGGCCATCTGACCGCGGAGCCGTGGCAATGGCCGTAGCGGTGGCGGTGGCGGTCCCGGTCCCGGTCGTGGTGCGTTCCAGTCTGACCACGGTCCCCTTCGACGTCGGCATGTTGCCGAACTCTGGCGTACTGCCCAGCGGCACCACGACATTGTCTCCGGCAGTGGGCAGCCGCGCAGCCGGGTGCGGTCGGGCAGGCGACCAGTCGCGAGTCCTCCACGCGGCGCTCCGCGCCGTCCGTCAAGACACTCAGGAGTCCACCCTGCGGCACAACCCGCAGGTGGGCCCTCCTGCGTCCGCCTGCGTCCGCCTGCGTCAGCCCACCGCCCTGCCCGCTGTTCGGAAACCCAGGAACCCGTGGTCGACGGTCGGCCGGTCGGAGGTTTCGCCGGATGGCGGGTCCAGTTCGTAGTTCAGGCCGCCCCGGATGACGTGCAGGTGCGAGTCATACAGCCGGGGCCACCCGGCGGCCCGGTGCATCCACGATCCTGGTCGCCGGGCCTACGAGCTGGGCGATGTCGTGGTCGTCACCGAGGGCCACAACCCGGCCGCCGTTGGATCGCGACGGCGCGGGCCTCGGGGCGGCCGGGGTCGCCGGGGTCGCCGGTGGACACCCTCGCGGTGCGGACGAGGAGATCAGTCGGCGGGTGCTCCGGTGCCGGGCTGGGAAGACGCCGGCCACGGGCATGGCCGGCGCACCGTTGGTCCCCGTCAGGCCAGGGCCTTGCGCAGGATGCCGGCGGCGAGACCGATGGCGAGCTCCGCGGCGTGCGTCTCGCGCAGCGCGTTCAGCATGACGAAGTCATGGATGATCCCCTGCACGCGCAGGGCGGTGACGGGGACTCCGGCGGCGCGCAGCTTGTCGGCGTACGCCTCACCCTCGTCGCGCAGGACGTCGGCCTCGGCAGTGATGACCAGGGCGGGCGGCAGTCCGGCGAGCTGGTCGAGGGAGGCGCGCAGCGGGGATGCGGTGATCTGGGCACGCTCGGCCTCGTCGGTCGTGTACTGGTTCCAGAACCACTGCATGGCCTCGCGGCGCAGAAAGTAGCCGGTGGCGAACTGGTGGTAGGAGCCGGTGTCGAAGGCTGCGTCGGTGACCGGGTAGAAGAGGACCTGGTGGACGATGCGGAGGTCGTCGCGCTGCTTCGCCATGAAGGTGAGGGCGGCAGCCATGTTCCCGCCGACCGAGTCGCCCGCGACGGCGATCCGTGTGCCGTCGAGCTCCTTGTGGTGTCCTGCGCGGGCGATCCACTGGGCGACGCTGTAGCTCTGCTCGATGGCGACGGGGTAGCGGGCTTCGGGCGAGAGTTCGTACTCGGGGAAGACCACGGCCGCCCCGGCGCGGACGGCGAGTTCGCGGACCAGCCGGTCGTGGGTGTGGGCGTTGCCGAAGACCCAGCCCGCGCCGTGGATGTAGAGGATGACGGGGAGCGGGCCTGTGAGGCCGCGAGTGCGGACGATCCTGGCGCGGACGTCCCCGGTGGGACCGCCGTGGACGGTGACCCAGTCCTCGTCGACGTCGGGCAGGGTGACGCCTTCACCGCTCTGGACGTCGTCCACGGCCTTGCGGCCGTCCGCGACGGGGATCTCGTAGAGGAACGGCGGCCGGGCGGTGGCATCGGCGAAGGCCTGGGCGGCCGGCTCGAGTGTCGGCTGGTTCGACATGGCGGGGCTCTCCTTCGGAGGACGTACGGGGTGGTTGCGCGCGCTCAGCAGGTACCGCGGACAACGTCCAGGATGACGTCGGTGACCACTGCCGGGCGGGATGCGGCCACGGCGTGTGACGCGTTCACCTCGGTGGTGTGAGAGCCGGCGCGCCGCGCCATCCACCGCTCGGCGGCCGGCGGGATGTTCTGTCGGCGGTGGCCATCAGCGCCCAGGACGGGATCGTCCTCCACGCCGCCGCCTGCGGCCTGCTCCTCCAGGGCCGCGGTGGGGACGGCGCGCCGGGTCGCGGCCGGGATCCGGGCTTCCCTCGGCGGGGACGTCGGCGGCGAACTGGCGGTGGTATATGGCCTGTTCGGTGACGAGCTCGGTTTCGGTGCCCTCGCCGGGCAGCGGGTACCGAAGCTGGTTGACCGTCTCGCCGAGGGTGGAGCGGGGAAACTCGCCGGCAGGCTCCGCTGCGCGCTCGCCCTTGTCCGTGGTGAAACGCGGCGATGTGGACGAGTGCCTTCACCCGGCTGTTGCCGCGGCGGCACTGCTGATGACGGCACCGCCGCAGGAGTGGCCGACCGGGACGACGGGCCCTCGATGGTGGCGAGGACACCGCGGAGGTAGGCGGTGTCGCCGGACAGGCCGCGCTTGCCCGTGCCGCGGGCGCCGAGCCCCGAGCCCCGAGCCCCGAGCACGATTCGCCGTGCCGGGCGGGTCGCACCTGCCTGACGCCCCGCCAAGTCATCACGGCGCCCTGCGGCTTGTCTCCGGAGCGGCACCGGGCTCCGGTCACCGGATGAGTGACACGGAAGCACTCAACCGCTGCGCCGTCGACTCGGTGAACCTGCGGGCCCCGGGCCCTGCTCAGCAAGACCCGGAACGGCAAGAAGGAGGCCGACGGCGCGGAGAACGAGGTCGAGGGTCAACGCCCGTGTGTGCGCCCGCTGACGGGTGACGCCCCGCCTCCCCGGGACCGCCCCCGGCCGCTCATGCGGCGGGAACTTTTCGTTCGTCCGGCCGTCGGCGACCGGCCCGTGCGGTCAGGTGGACTGCTTCAACCGGCCGCTCGCGAGGGGCCATTCGCGGTGAAGGCTGCCCAGGGGGATGCGCTTCCTGAAGACGGGCGTGCCGAATACCGAAAGCTGGAGCTGGAGGTTGCCGCTCAGGTCGAAGCCGCCGTGGAGGGCCCAGGCGCCGTTCAGGTCCGCGGTGCCGTCCGTGGCGGCTGAGGCCCGGACCTCACCCTCGGCACGCAGGTACGGGGCGAAGTCGGCGGTGAGACCGGCCATGCCGTACAGGCCGACGGACGCCTCGGCCCCCAGGGCGGTCTTCGCCCGGCCGACTGCCGTGACCGTGGCCGTCACGGGAGTGCTCGTCAGGTCGGAGGTGCTGACCGGGGTCCAGCCCTTGCCAGGCGTGTAACCGCCGCCGACGCGGAAGTCGCCCTTGACGTCCTGCCGCACGTCGAGGGTGACGCGGCCGTCGGCCTCGACCTGGAGGTAGACGGTGAGGTCGAGGTTGACGACGACGGGCACGGGGCCGACCTGGATCACGGGGTCGGCGTGCAGCTTGGCGAAGGCGATGCGCTGGGAGGTCTGGGCGGCCGCGCGGCCCTTCAGCGCCCACTGGGCGGCCCAGTCGCCGGACATGCCGAGGAACGCTGAACCGGGTCCAGGCTTGCCTGCCTGTCCGTGGGCGCTGCCGTCGTAGGAGAACTCCACCTCGGGCGCCAGCTGGACGAAGCCGGAGAGGGAGGCGGCGGCCGAGACGGGCGCGTCCTCGGCGGTGGCGAGCGAGGTGCCGACGTCGAGGCGGAGCCGGCCGACTGGCACCTTCGCGCCGTTGGGGCCGAAGCGGACGCCGTCGGGCTTGGCCCAGGACAACTTCACGCCCTTCACCAAGGGCTCGACCTCGACCGTGGCCGGGTCCACGGGTATCCGGCCGTCGGCCTTGTCGTCGGCGAGGAGTGCGCTGAGCGTCGCGGGTTCGGTGGCGACCTCGGTGCCCTTGTCCGTGGTGCGCACCACCTTCGTCACCTCGACGAGGAGGCCCTTGGGGGCGCCGGGCGCGGGGGCGCTGGCGATGACGTCGCCCGTCCTGACCGGGGCTTCGGCGCCGGGCTCGGCCGATCGCCCGGATGTCGGGGGCGGGGTCGGGGTCGCGGTCGCGGTCGGTGAGGCGTCAGGCGGGGTGGCGATGACCGCGTGCCGAGTCCGCTGATCGTAGTCCGCGACCTTGAACGTGCTCTGGCGGGTGCCGGTGCCGCCTTTGGTCGCCGGTGCCACGGCAGTTGGCGTGTCCTGCGGTGCCGGTGTGACGTCGAGCCGTTCGCTTCCCTCGCCCACAGCGGCGGGGTTCGCCGCCGGGGTGGCGGCGGATGTCACTCCGGGGGTGCCGGCGGCGGTACTGCCGGGTGTGGTGGAGCATCCGCTCACCGCCAGGGTGAGGCAGATCAGCGTGGGGACCAGGAGTCTCCTGGTGGGAGTGCGCACGGGGGTGTCCTCCGGCGATGAGCGATGTGCGTGAGGGGGGTGGCAGCTGTCACGGCATGCCCTACTTGCCGGTAACAGCAGTTGGATCATGCCATGACGGCAGGCGAGCGCAGGACATGCCCCCATTCCTGCCCGGGAGTTGGCCGGTCTGCCGACACGATTGGCGAGTTGCCGACCGCTCCGGCTCCGCCCAGCTGGGACATCGCGGCGGCCCGGGGCTGAACCTGCCGGACCCGACATCCTGTGCCCCACGCGGTCGGGTTCAGCGAGCGCACGGCCCGCACACCAGCAGTCCGGCGCGCAGTGCCTGGGGCGCGGTCTCCAGGAGCCGTTCGCCGTCAGGGACGGCCTCCAAGGCCGGTGGCCAGGGCGATGCGGATGTCGGCGGCCTCGGCCGGCTCCACACCGTCCGGTGTGCCCGCCTCCTGGCAGAGGCAGTGGAGTCGAGGGCCTCTTCGAGCCGGTCGCTGACCATCGTCAGGCCAGCCTTCTTGAGGATCTCGACCGCGAGCGGGGCGGAGGGGGACGGGTTGTGACCAGTGACCAGATTGCGGTCGGCGACCACGTTCGGCGCCCACGGCTCGCCCACCCGGACCTGGACGCCGGCCGCGAGGAGGCGGTTCTCGGGGAGCCACTTCGCCTTGTCGGCGAAACCGGCCTGGCTCTCCTCGGCGTTGGTGAAGCGGCCACCTGGTAGCCGGCGAACGCGTACGGGTCAGATACTCGACGACGGCACGCCCCGGAAGGTGCGCCGGTAGGCGAGCGGTGACACGCCGATGGCGGCATGCAGGTGCTGCCGCAGCGAGGTGCCGGTGGCGAAGCCGACCTGCCCCGCGATCTCGTCCACTGCCAGGTCGGTGGATTCGAGGAGGTGCCGTGCCCGGGCGACGCGCTGCTGGATGAGCCACCGGCCCGGGCTCATACCGACCTCTTCGCCGAAGCGGCAGGCGAAGGTGCGCAGGCTCATGTTGGCGTGATCGGCGAGCTCGGCCAGGGTCAGCGGCTCATGGAGGTTTTCGAGCGCCCAATGGCGGGTGGCGGCCGTTCCGTTCGCCGAGGTCTCCGGTACCGGCTGCTCGATGTACTGCGCCTGCCCTCCGTCCCGCCACGGCGGGACAACACAGGCGCGGGCCACCCGGTTGGCGACCTCGCTGCCGTGGTCCTTGTGTACGAGGTGCAGGCAGACGTCGACTCCTGATGCGGCGCCGGCCGAGGTCAGCACGTCGCCGTCGTCGATGAACAGGACGTCCGGATCCAGTGCCACGTGCGGGAACCAGTCGCGGAAGACGTCCGCGAGTGCCCAGTGCGTGGTGGCCGGCCGGCCGTCGAGCAGCCCGGCGGCCGCGAGGCGACACCCGCGCCCGCTCCCTCGACGTCCTGCGCCCCGGCGGCACCCTCGTCTCGCTCCTGCCGGGAACCGACCCGGGCGAAGCGGAGCAGGCAGCCGAGCGGGGCATCCGCGTCGAGACGCTCCTCGTCGAGGCCGACCATGCCGGGATGAGCGCGATCGCCGACCTCGTCGAAGCGGGCGCCCTGCGCGCGCGCATCGAGGCCGTCTTCCCTCTTGCCGAGGCCGCCAAGGCCCACACCCTCGGCGAGACCGACCGCACCACCGGCAAGATCGTGCTGGTCGTGGAGCAGGCCGAAAAGGCGTAGGAGGAGCCTCGCCACGAACTGCTCACGGTGAGGGAGTACGGGCACCGCACCTTCCCGCGTCCCATGAGAGGTACCTGTGCGGCCTGCTCCGGCTGACCGCTCGACCCGCCTGGCCACGTGGCGGCCCGATCCCGCGTACCTTCGGGCGAACAATGCACCGAACGCGTGGTCTGCGGCGCGTCCGGTGGTACGCGCATGTGCATGCCCCCCAGGTCGCCGGACCGGCATGAGCGCCCTTCGGGTGCGCCGTCCACCGCAGAGGGACCGCGGGTGCCGGACTCGCTGCGGACGGCCGCCGCGTACGCCTGGCGGTTCCTCGTGGTGGCCGCTGCCGTCTACGGCGTCTTCGCGCTGCTGGGGCGGTTCCACGAGATCGCGGTGGCCGTATTCCTGGGACTGGTCGTCACCGCCGTGCTCCGGCCGGTGGCCGATCTGGCCGCACGCTTCCTGCCTCGTCCGCTCGCCGTCGCCGGGTCGCTGCTGTGCAGCATCGGGCTCGTGCTGGGTGTGTTCGTCCTGGTCGGCGAGGTGGTCGCGGGCGAGCGGACCACACTGGTACGGGAGTTCCGCATCGGCATCGAGAGGATTGAGAACTGGCTGGAGCAGCCCCCGTTCCGCATCGCCCCGGAGGCCCTCACCGACATCCAGTCCCGCATCGGCCAATTGCTGTCCAGCCACCGGTCCACCGTCGTCAGTGAGGCGCTGAGCGGCGCCGGGCGGCTGGTCGAGGTGCTGACCGTGCTGGCCCTCGCGCTGTTCTGTTCGGTCTTCTTCGTCCACTCCGGCGACCGCCAGTGGGGCTGGTTCTGCGGACAGTTGCCGCCCGCGACCCGGGAGCGCGTGACGGTCGCCGGCCGGGCCGCCTGGCGGACGTTCACCGGATACACGCACGGCATTCTCCTGGTGGCGGCCACCAACGCGATCCTGGTGGGCATCGCCCTCTTCGCCATCGGCGTGCCCCTCGCGCTGCCGCTTGCCCTGCTGGAGTTCTTCGCCGCGTTCATCCCTCTCGTCGGTTCGCCCATCGCGCTCGCCGTGGCCGCGGTGGTTGCGCTCGCGTCCGAGGGACCGCTGATCGCGGCCGTGGTCGTCGCCCTGATCGTCGTCATCGGGCAGATCGAGGGTCAGCTGCTGCACCCGATCGTGATGAGCTGGGCCGTCCGGCTGCATCCCGTGGTCGTCGCGCTGTCGGTGGTCGGCGGAGCGGTCGCCGCGGGTGTGGTGGGCGCGGTCACCGCGGTGCCGCTGGTGGCCGTGGTGTGGTCGGTCCGTCAGGCACTCCGCACGGCGCTCCCCTCCGGCCAGGACGGCTGACCGGGCTCAGGGCACGGTGGCCTCTTGCTCCTCGGAGGCGGCAAGGGACCGGGCCAGCGGCATCCTGGCCAGGGTGAGGACACCGGCCACCACCAACGCCACCCCTAGCGCCTCCGGGAGCAGCCACCAGCCGGTGCGGACGTGTTCCTCGAAGAGGAGGATGCCGAGGCACAGGCTCACGGCCGCGTCGCCGAGGGTGAGCGCGGGCTGGGAAGCGACCAGCGGGCCCGCCTGCATCGCGTTCTCCAGCAGGAAGAGCGCCGCCACACCGGTCGCCGCGAAGGCGTAGGTCTGCCAGGCCGTGAGGAAGGCGCCGAGGCCATGGTCGTCCAGGATGTGCACCGCCTCCTTCATCAGGGCCGCGGTGACGGCGTAACTGATCGCGGTGGCCGTGCCGAGGCAGGCTGCGCGGGCCCGGCCCTCCGGGCGGCGCAGGGCAGCGGCGGCGAGCGCGACGACCACCGCAGCGCACACCGCGAGGGTGACGATCCAGCGGTCCGCCGGCACATCGGTACGGTTGCCCGAAGGCGACGCGGCGGCCAGAGCAATGCCGAGGCCCACCACGACACCGGCCACGGCCACCCACCCGGTGCGCGGCAGGCTCCCGTGCAGCAGCAGCGTCGCCAGGATGAGGGCGAGCGGCAGTTCGAGGACGAAGAGCGGCTGAACGATCGTCAGCGGCCCGGTTCCGAGAGCCACCGCCTGGCAGACGCCGGCGATGACGACGGCGAGCATGCCGGCCAGCCAGACGGGCTGGCGCAGCAGATCGAGCATCAGACCGGCGCGGAAGCCTTCCGAGCGCGGGACGACAAGAGCCGCTTTGCGCTGGAGCACGGTGGCGAAGGCGTTGCTGAGCGCCGCGCAGATCGCGAAGAGCACCGGCAGCAGGGTGTGCACGTGGTCGGCCTCCGGCAGTCGACGGGTGGTCGGGCGGCGGTGGCCGCGGAACGCCGTCGGTGCCGCGGTCCGGACCGGCCGGCCTCCTGCCATGATGCCCACGGGCACGCCGCGCTCGCGATCCGAACGGGCCGCGGCGCCCCGTGGCCCGAGGTCGGGTGCACCGGCCGGTGAGCGGGTCAACGGTCGGTTGCGAGTGGCCCACCGGTGCGGCCGCCTGCCCCGACTCACCCGGCTCCGAAGAGGCTCACCCGGCTCCGAAGAGGCCAGGAGCCGATGACGGCCCGGCCGAGGTGCTGTTCTCGGGGGCACCGACGAGGCGCCTTCCGTGGCCGCGGTCGGACCGCGCCGCATCCCCTGCTCGCCGCGCCGTCGCACAAGATCTTCCTCGGCCGGCTGCTCGGCCGTGCCAAGAACGAGCGCGGCCCGGCCACAGTCGCAGCCTGCGCCCTCGCGGTCAGTCGAGGCGCCCGCCTCGTACGCGTCCACGACGCCGCCCCCGTCCGGGACGCGGTCGACCTGGCCGTCGCCCTGGAGAACACCACTGCCACGTTACCGGCTGGGACTCCGCCGCCGCCGGAGCGCCGAGGGGTCGCGATACGACGGATGAACGACGGTCCTCCGTCAGCGGGCATGTTCTTCGACGGGTCTGCCTCGCCGCGAGCGGGTCACAGGCACACAGGCACAGGCACAGGCCGTGGCTCAGCAGTACGTGGGCGACGACACGGTTCCCGGTGCCGCCCGGGCGTCACTGGAGTCTTGCCCCCTGCGAGCGGAGCTCTTCCTGGACCGCTTTCGCCGGGATGTCCTGGGGGCGTTGGCCATGGGCTGCGGCGAGGGCAGCGCAGACGCCCGCCGCCTGACCGGTGGCCATCGAAATCGGCATGACACGGTAGGACGAGTGGGCCACGTGGTCGCCCGATATGCAGCGGCCTGCGACGAGGACCCGTTCCACGCCACGGGGGAAGAGGCAGCGCAGGGGGATGTCGTAGGACTCGCCGCGCGGTACTCGTTTGAGCGTCGTGCCGCGACCGCTCGGGTTGTGGATGTCCACCGGGTAGGCGCCGCGGGCGATGACGTCGCCGAACTTGCGTGCCGTCAGCACATCCTCCCCCGTCAGCTGGTATTCGCCGACGATCCGGCGCGTCTCACGGACACCGACCTGGACGCCGCTCTGCACGACGTACGAGTCGGCGAATCCCGGCACGCGGCTGCGCAGGAAGCGTGCGATCTGAGCCATCTGGCGGTGAGCGGTGAATTCGGCGCGGGTGAGGTCCCAGACGCTGGTTCCCAGCACCTCGGTGACGCGGGTCGAGTTGACCGCCACTTCGCCGGTGTTGGGGGTGGCGAAGAACAGCACGTCCTCACGCGGCAGGTCCAGTTCGCCCGCGTCGGTGGCGGCGCGGACCAGGTCCCACAGCCCGTGCACACCCTTCCACTGATCCGGGTGGGAGCGGGCGTACGCGGCGAATTGCTCATGGTCGAAGCGGACCATGCGGAACATGAGCGACATGGGCTGCGTCCAGCCGTCCTCCGGTCGGCCGATCTCGTACTCGGCACCGGCCGCGGCGGCGATGTCGCCGTCCCCCGTGCAATCGACGATCACATCCGCATCGATGACGACCGGCCCCGACTTGGTCTCGAACACCGCCCGTACGCGGTCATCGGGCGTCTGGAGGACACCGGAGGCGAACGCGTGCAGCAGCGTGCGGACCTCGTGGATCTCCAGCATGTCGTACACGACCAGCTTGAACAGCTCCGCGTCGAAGGGCACCGTGTAGCCGGTGTCCAGCGAGGGGCGGATCGCCGCTCCGGCACGCACCAACTGGTCGAGCAGCACCCACAGCACGCCGCCGACGACCGGCTCGCCCTCCCCGTGATCGGGCGGCAGCAGCCGAGCGGAATCGCCCGCAACAGCCTGCTGGACCTCGTTGTGGAAGCTCATCAGCGGCATCACCAGCGCAGCGGTGGCGTTGCCGCCGAGGAATCCGTACCGCTCGACGAGGATCACCTGCGCGCCCGCGTTCGCGGCGCCGATGGCCGCCCCGATGCCGGCCGGCCCCCCGCCGACCACGAGTACCTGGGTCGAGCCTGCGTGCAGAGCCTGGCGCGGGGGCAGCTCCACGCTCCGCGGGACGCGGGGCGGCATCAGGTAGGACACGGTTCCTCCCGGGGGAGCGAGTGGCGTGACGGCTCAGCCGATGGGGGCCGCGGCCGTCGGCATGGCGCTGCGGACGAGGGTGCGGGGGGCGGTGCGGTCCAGGTAGGCAAGGAGCCGGTCACCGGTCTCGGCTGCCCTCAGTTTCATCGCCGCCGTCCGAGTGGCCGTGTGAGCCTCGCGGGCGGGCCGCTCGTCCCACAGGCGGTCCACTTCCGCCAGGAGCAGTCCCGCGGTCTCCCTGACCACACCGCGCAAGGCGGGTGCGCCGATCTGCTGGGCGAAGTCGAAGACCTTTCCCGCGTACGGCAGGGGCAGCAGGGGGATCCCCGCGAGCGCGGCGAAGATCAGGAAGTGCAGCCTCATGCCGATGGCGAGGTCCAGCTGTTTGACCATGTCGAGGACCTGCTGCGGGCGATAGCTGCCGCGCAGCACCGTGCAGCGATCGGCGTCGGCCATGTGCGACACCACCGCGTGCGCGTGCCGGATGTCGTCGCGTTCCATCGGGACGAAGACGACATGGGCCTCCAGCCGGTGGACGAGGAAGTCGCCGACACTGGCGAGAAGTTGGTGGTAGCCGTCCTCGTCCAGGTGCTCGGCCGCGCGGCCGGGTTCCCGCACGCTCATCCCCACCAGTCGCACCCCTTGCGGTACGGCTTCGGCCCGCAGGAGTTCGCCACCGCAGTCCCCGGGTTCGAGCAGCAGCGCCGGGTCGGCGGTGACCGTGATGGGCCGGGTCAGTCCGGCCTCTTCCAGCACCAGCTTCGACTCCTCGTCGCGGACCGTCACCTCGACGGCGTCGGAGAGCGTGGCACGGATCCACGCGCAGTCCGCCTCGTCGGTGAGCGGACCCGCGCCGACGGCATAGGTGAAGAGGGGGACGCCGAGATCCTGTGCGGTCCGGGCCAGCCGCAGATAGCGGCGCGCCTCGGTGTTGTAGAGGATCCCGCCGCCACCGAGTACGAGCACACTCAGCCGGCGCAGGTGCTCGGAGATGCCCTCCCGGCAGACGCCCTCCCAGCCGACCACCTCGATATCCGGGTGCATGGTGCGGCTGTGGTCGGGATTGCGGGAGAAGAGAACGAGCCGAGCGTCCGGGCGCCCGCCCCGAATGCGGTCCAGCATGGCGGTGAGGATCGCCTCGTCGCCCACGTTCCGTCCCCCGTAGGATCCCAGCACCCCTACGGTCACGCTGCTTCGGTCGCCCATGATCGGCCCCCTCACGAGGTTCACCGGAGATGGTCCCCATGGCTCGGGCGGAGGAAGGGTGGCCCCCACGGTTCCGGCCGTTGCCGGGGGTGCCGCCGGCCCCGAGCCGATGGGGCCCACATCTTGTCCGTACTGCTCTCTTCGCGTACTCCTCCACAGTTCACCCGACGGGGAGATTTACGCATCTCGGGGCGAAGGAATGGGCTCGGGCCTGTGCCGGGGCCCGGCTACAGGCCCGGGCGAGTGCGACCATCGCGTACGCGCCTGCCCCGACCGATGACTGTGCGCGGCAGATGACTGTGCGCGGCAGATGGCGTCAGCCACGTGCCGGAACGGCGACACCTCACCCGGGAGCTCGGACCTTGCGCCGTGCGAGTGGTGTCACGCCCTGCCGCATCGAGGAGGATCCGCGCCGGCTCACGCGGCTGGGAGAACATCGGCCAGTGGCCGGTTTCCCTCTCGACCAGACGCCACCGTTCGCCGGCCACGAGCTCGGCCACGTCGGCGCTCGGCCCAGCACCGCCCCGCGGGCAGGCGATGTACGTCCCCTCCAAGCTCGGCGACAGGGCGTGTCAGTACGGCCGGCTCGGTCGGCGTGGCGCCGGGATGCGGCGTCGAGCCACCCATGATCCGGTCGATCTGCTCATCGGTCAGACCGAGGCCGTGGTAGGCGGCGCGGTCAGGAGGCATCCAGCGGCCGCCGTTCTCGGCGATCGCCGCCTTCACGATCCTGCCGCCGTCCGGCCGGCTGGACGTGCACGACTCTCCCTGGGCCGGAACAGGGCCGTCGATGAACACCACACAGGGGAGCCGGCCGCGGATACGCCCGGCGGCGTGACCGACGGGGATGCTCGCAACTGTGTCCGACCAGAACGACGTCGTGGAGATCAAGACGTTCGACCTCCCGACGATGTCCTGGACATGGGTCTGCTGTCCCGCCGGCACGTGCCGCTTTTCCGCGAGTCCGGACAGCGTCACCGGATAAGCACCGTGGCCGGCCGCACGCGGCTCGGCACCACCTCGTCCCAAGCCCAGGATCCGATCCGCGCGCCTGCCGAGAGCACGAAGTCAGCGATGAACGAACCGTAGCGCCGTCGTCTGACGACCCATGAGGAGCCACCGAGCAGAGCCCGGTCACGGGACGGAGGCGACGGCCGCGGCCATCGGCAGCGGCCGTGAACCCGACGGCCGGAGCGTTGACGCCGCACAGCGGGGATCAGACGGCGCGCATCCGCAGCGCTGGTGCCGGTGTCACTCGGGCGGGTGACTGAGCAGCCATGCGGACCACGTGAGGGTGCCGCGGCGGCCGGTCGGGCAGGTGAGGTCGCGGGCGGCCTGCCCGAGCCGGTCGGGCACCGGCACCCTCACGACCGAGCGGTGCCGGCCGCGGATCTGCTGCCACTGCGAGACGAGGTCGCCGAAGGTGAGCAGTTCCGGCCCACCGAAGTCCTCGCACTGCCCGCCCGGCCCGTCGGCGACGCGCTGGGCCACGTACGCGGCGAAGTCGCCGGAATCCACCGGCTGGGTCTCGATGTCCGTGGGCAGCGGCAGCACGGGCATCCGGGCGGCCTTGCCCAGCATGCGGTCGGCCAGCCAGTGAAACTGGGTGGCCCGCAGCACAGACCAGGGAACCTTCCCCACACGCACCAGTTCCTCGGCTGCGTGCTTCAGCCGCAGATACGGCAGGCGCGGCCGGTCGACTCCGACGATGGACACGTAGGCGAAATGGCCGACTCCGGACCTAGCTGCCTCGTCGAGCAGCCGGCGTGTGCCGTCGACGTCGACGTCCGCCGGGCTGCGCCAGAAGTCGGTCGGCAGGAGGTAGCCACGCCGTGCGGCCGGTGACCACGTCGCGGCATGCACCACGGTACGGACCCCCGACACCGCTTCCCGGATCCCTGCCCCGGCGGCTAGGTCCCCCCGCACCCACTCCACGTCGGGGTCGGTGCCGCGAGAGCGGGCGAGCACGCGCACCCGGTAGTCGGGCTTCAACAGGCCGATCAGGTCCCGCCCCAGATGCCCGGTCCCACCCGTGACCAGAACGGTGTCCATGGGCAGCACCTCCGGGGGAACAAGCGGCTCTGTGGCCCGACTGTGTCACCGCGCCAGTGCTGCGGCACGCCCGTTCACCCGTCGGTGGTCACTGCCGTCGCTCCCGTCCACTCGTCGCCTGGCGCCTTCCTCAACCCTTGCCAAACAATACGATCGGTCGTACGTTCAGTTGGTCAACCGCAGTCACTCAACGGGAAGGTGCGCACATTGAACGGCCATCGGATGTTCGAGCTGGCGCAGGCGCTCGCCGTCACCAAGAGCCGGCGGGATGTGCCCGCGGCCATGGAACTCTGCCACCCCGACATGGTGTTGGAAGCCCCGGCCCTGGGCACGACAGCCCGCGGGACTGCCGCCAACGAGAAGGCGCTGACCAGGTTCTTCGCCACCTTTCCCGACTACGACGTCACTCTGCAGGGACACGCCGACAACGGCGTCACGCTGATCTGCTGGGGAGCGGCCCGAATGACCATGACCGGCGACCGGTTCGGCGTGGTCCCCACCGGCAGGCGGGCCGAGTTGCCGGTATTCATCCAATTCGCCTTCGAGGACGGCCTGATCGCCCGCGAGCGGTTCTTCTTCGACCTGTCGGCGCTCTGTGCCCAGTCGGGCGTCTCGACGGACGCGGTCCGCCGCAAAGTGTTCGGCGCCACCGGCCTGCCCGCGTCACCCGGCCAGGAAGGGCGGTAGGCCATGACGCCGGACCCGCGAGTGAGGGTTGTCGCCGAGATCAGGACGGAGCACCTGTTCGACATCGTGGTCGATCTGAAGCCCCGGCTGGACATCGGCGCCGGGCCGATCGGGCGGCGAGTCCTCTTCGGCGCAGCCGGCGGATCGTTCGACGGCCCGAAACTGCGGGGCGAGGTGCTGGGCGGCGGCGGTGACTGGGCGTTGTTCCGATCCGACGGAGTGATGACACTGGACGTCCGGCTGATCCTGCGCACCCACGACGATCACCTCGTGCACATGACGTACGGCGGCCGCTGGGTCACTCCGGCCGAACTGCGCACGGCGATGGCCGATCCCGTCACCAGACACCAGGTCGACCCCGCCGGCTACTACTTCCGGACGAACCCGCTCTTCGAAACGGGGGCGCAGCCGTACGCCTGGCTCAACGACATCGTCTGCGTGGGGTCGGGATACCTCGTCGAAGGCGGCATCGCCTACAAGGTCGCACACGTCATGTGAACGCGACACGCGTCAGCGGGCCGGTCAGGAAGATCAGGCGCAGGAGGGGCACAGACCGCGGTAGGTGACCTCGGCGTGGGACACCGTGAAGCCGAACCGTTCCTCCTCCGGGAGGTCGGCCAGCGGATTTCCGGTCGGGTGGACATCGCGGATCGTGCCGCAGCGGGAGCACACCAAGTGCTGGTGCGGGTGGTGTGCGTTGGGGTCGTAGCGCTTGGCGCGCCCGTCGGTGGTGACCTCCATGACCTCACCGAGCAAGACGAGTTCGCCCAGGGTGTTGTAGACGGTCGCCCGGGAGATCTCGGGCAGTCGCCGTGCCGCGCGGGCGTGGACCTCGTCGGCCGTGAGGTGCACGTGGTCGCCGTCGAGCACCTCGGCCACGACACGCCGCTGGGACGTCACCCGCCAGCCACGGCCTCGCAGTCGCTCCAGCAGGTCACTCATAAGGGTTCACCTCAGGCTTGGCGGAATACCCGGAGTTTACCGGTCGACGTCCGGGCCCGATTGCACGGAGATCAGGTGAGCTTCTTGACCTGGACTGTGTCCATCGTAGGATCGGTTCCGGCGATAGCCAAGGGAGCAGGAGCCTCCAGCACGGCAGGAGACTGAGACATGACGGGACCACCGCCGAGAAGCAACTCGGTGCCGAGTTGCGGTTGATGGGCCTGCGCCGCGCTGCTCGTGTCGCTTGCGCGGCACCGCTCTCCCAGTCCTGCCCGGAGACGTCCACGCGCCCCGGCGAAGGGTCCCGTATGCCGGATGATGCCGGTCGGCAGCCTGGCCCCGTCCGAGGAACGCCCGTGTCCCGGCTGTTCCACCGCCCGCGATTACTGCGCACCACAGTCCGCCCCGTCGGAAAGGATTCCCATGTCCGAGAACCCTGATGCAATCGTCACAGACGCGAAAACGGAGGACGGAGGTGGCTGCCCGGTCGCGCACGGGCGCGCCGCGCACCCGACGCAGGGCGGCGGAAACCGCCAGTGGTGGTCGGAGCGGCTCAACTTGAAGATTCTCGCCAAGAACCCCGCCGTGGCCAACCCCCTCGGCCAGGAGTTCGACTACGCCGCGGCGTTCACGTCACTCGATCTCACAGCGGTGAAGCAGGACATCGCGGAGGTGCTGACGACCTCCCAGGACTGGTGGCCCGCCGACTTCGGCCACTACGGCCCGTTCATGATCCGGATGGCCTGGCACAGCGCGGGCACCTACCGCATCAGCGACGGCCGCGGCGGCGCGGGCGCCGGCCAGCAGCGCTTCGCACCGCTCAACAGCTGGCCGGACAACGGGAATCTCGACAAGGCCCGCCGCCTGCTGTGGCCGGTCAAGAAGAAGTACGGCCAGAACATCTCGTGGGCCGACCTCATGATCCTCGCGGGCAACGTCGCCCTGGAGTCGATGGGTTTCCAGACCTTCGGCTTCGCCGGCGGGCGTGAGGACGTCTGGGAGCCCGAGGAGGACGTCTACTGGGGTCCCGAGTCCACCTGGCTCGGCGACGAGCGCTACACCGGCGACCGAGAGCTGGAGAACCCGCTCGGCGCGGTCCAGATGGGGCTCATCTACGTCAACCCGGAGGGCCCGAACGGGACTCCGGACCCGCTCGCCGCAGCCCGCGACATCCGTGAGACGTTCCGTCGGATGGCGATGAACGACGAGGAGACGGTCGCCCTGATCGCGGGCGGTCACACGTTCGGCAAGACCCACGGCGCGGGCCCGGCGGACGCTGTCGGTCCCGACCCCGAGGCCGCCCCGATCGAGGAACAGGGCCTCGGCTGGAGGAACAGCCACGGCACCGGCAAGGGCGGCGACACGATCACCAGCGGTCTCGAGGGAATCTGGACGAACACCCCGACCGCATGGGACAACAGCTTCTTCGAGATCCTTTTCGGCTACGAGTGGGAGCTGTTCAAGAGCCCTGCCGGGGCCCACCAGTGGAGGCCGAAGGACGGCGGCGGAGCGGGTACGGTTCCCGACGCCCACGACGCGTCGAAGAGCCACGCCCCGACGATGCTGACGACCGACCTCTCGCTCCGGTTCGACCCGGCGTACGAGCAGATCTCGCGGCGCTTCCTCGAAAACCCCGACGAGTTCGCGGACGCCTTCGCCCGGGCGTGGTTCAAGCTGACCCATCGTGACATGGGCCCGGTCGTGCGCTACCTCGGCCCGGAAGTCCCGAGCGAGACCCTGCTGTGGCAGGACCCCCTCCCCGAGGTCACGCACGCGCTCGTCGACGCCGCGGACATCGCAGCCCTCAAGCGCCAGATCCTCGGCCAGGACCTGTCGGTGTCCCAGCTCGTGTCCACCGCGTGGGCCTCGGCCTCGACCTTCCGGGGCAGCGACAAGCGCGGCGGCGCCAACGGTGCGCGCATCCGCCTCCTGCCGCAGAGCGGGTGGGAGGTCAACGACCCCGACCAGCTGGCGACGGTGCTGCGCACCCTGGAGGGGGTCCGGCAGTCCTTCAACTCCGCACAGACCGGCGGCAAGCAGATCTCGCTCGCCGACCTGATCGTGCTCGCCGGTGCTGCCGCCGTCGAACAGGCCGCCAAGGACGCCGGCTTCGACGTCCATGTTCCCTTCACGCCGGGGCGCGTCGACGCGTCGCAGGAGCAGACCGACGTGGAGTCGTTCGCCGCGCTCGAGCCGACCGCCGACGGGTTCCGCAACTACCTCGGGAAGGGCAACCGGCTGCCGGCCGAGTACCTGTTGCTCGACCGGGCCAACCTGCTGACCCTGAGCGCCCCCGAGATGACGGTCCTCGTCGGTGGCCTCCGCGTCCTGGGGACGAACCACCAGCAGTCGCCGCTCGGCGCCTTCACCACAACGCCGGGGTCGCTGACCAACGACTTCTTCGTCAACCTGCTCGACCTGGGCACGACGTGGAAGGCGACGTCCGAGGACGCGACCACGTTCGAGGGCCGCGACGCCGCCACGGGCGAGGTCAAGTGGACCGGCAGCCGTGCCGACCTCGTCTTCGGGTCGAACTCCGAGCTGCGCGCGCTCGCGGAGGTCTACGCGAGCGATGACGCGAAGGAGAAGTTCGTGAACGACTTCGTCGCGGCGTGGGACAAGGTGATGAACCTCGACCGGTTCGACCTCGTCTGATTCATGACGTCCAGGCCGGGCGGTACCGGCCGGCCTGGACGTTCTCCGTCGTGCACCGTTGCGGACCTGTACGGCGCCGGCTGCCCGAGCATGGAGCACGACCGCCACGACCACCACGGCCGACCCGGGCAGCGCGGTGCAGCGCAGAGTGCCGGGCACTGGCCGCGCGTTGGGCTTGATGCGGCGCCAGTTGGCCACGGCCGGCCGACTAGCCTTGCACCATGACGATGCACAAGACCGTCCAAGTGAGTGTTGAGGCGATGCTTGAGGACCTCAGGACACTCGTCGAGATCGAGTCTCCATCGCGCGATCTCGACGCCTTGACGGTGTCGGCCAAAGCTGTCGCCGCTGTCATCGAGAGCCGCCTCGGCGGGCGGGCTACCCTCGTGGAGAGCGAAGCCGGGCCGCACGTCCACTGGTCGGCCGGGGGCGATCCCACAGTACTGATCCTCGGTCACCATGACACGGTGTTTCCTCTCGGCACCCTTGAACGCCGCCCGTTCATGGTCGAAGACGGGCATGCGACCGGCCCCGGGGTCTTCGACATGCTTGGCGGTTTGGTACAGGCCGTTCATGGCCTGGCGACGCTCGATGACCGGTCAGGCGTCGAGATCCTGGTGACCGCCGACGAAGAGGTCGGCTCCCGCTCCTCTCGAGCTCTGATCGAAGCACGAGCCCTTGCCTGCGGCGCCGTACTTGTGCTCGAGGGCGCCGCTGATGGCGGAGCCCTGAAGACCGGCCGTAAGGGCTGCGGCACGTTTCGCGTCTCTGTCGCGGGCCGGGCCTCGCACGCAGGCCTGGAGCCCGCAGTCGGGGTCAACGCCCTGATCGAGGCAGCACACCAGGTACTGGACATCGCGGCGCTCGGTCGACCGGACGTCGGCACGACCGTCACCCCGACCGTCGCGTCCGCAGGCACCCTCGACAACGTCGTTCCCGCAGAGGCGACCGTCGTCGTCGACGTCCGCGTCGAGTCGGCCGGCGAGAAAGAGCGCATCGAATCCGCCTTCGCGGCACTGGCTCCGCATCTCGATGAGGCGAGGATCACGGTTCAGGGAGCCGTCAGCCGACCCCCGATGCCCGGGTCGGCGTCGGCCGAGCTCTTTGCGGTGGCCAAGCGGCTGCTTCCCGACCTCGAAGGCAAGGCAGTCGGCGGCGGAAGTGACGGCAACTTCACGGCCGCGCTGGGGGTGCCGACACTTGACGGCCTTGGAGCAGTCGGGGGCGGTGCCCACGCCGACCACGAGTACCTGGTGATCGAGGCCATGGCCGAGCGGGCGAATCTCGTCGCTGGACTGGTGGACGCGATTCATCACGCATAGGAACGCGAATACGTGAGTTCCTCGGACGGACGGTGGTTGCCGATCGGGCAGTTGACCTGGCGGCGGCGCCTCACCGCGCGGGAATGAAGCTGCGTGTGGGACGGGCTCCCCTCACAGCTGACGAAGCTGCGCTTGCGGGCGGACTCGTGTCCTTCCAGGGTGCGGTCGTGGATGTACTCGCCCAACAGTGCCGCGGTCGCTGCGGTGATTCACAGAGGTCGGGCGTCGGCCTGCAGGTAGGGCTGGACATGCGAGCCTGTGTCGTAACAGAATTAGTTGCGACACAGGGGACGTCGACGACTTCAGATGGCGGGAGGCCTCATGAGCACGAGCAGTCGCATGACCGTGGCCACGCACGCTCTGACCTGGATGGCGTGGGTCTGCCCCAAGCGCCCCGACGGCATCGTGACATCCGAGCAGATCGCCGCCAGCGTCAACACCAACCCTGTTGTCATCCGCCGCACCCTTGGAAGTCTGCGCGACGCGGGCCTCGTGGAGTCGCAGCGCGGCCAGGGCGCGGGCTGGCGGCTGGCCCGCGCTCCGGAATCGATCACCTTGAGGGACGTCTACCTCGCCGTCGAGCGCGATCCGCTCATCGCTCTGCACGCCGCGTCCCCCAATCAGCAGTGCCCCGTCGGGCGGGGCATCCCACCAGTACTGCGAGAGGTGTACGACCGCGCAGAGGAGTCGATGAAAGCCGAACTGGCAACCGTCACCGTCGCCGACGTGGCGAGAGAGACGGTTCCTCAACGCTGAGCCCCCACCCCGCAGTCCCTGGCGGCCGGTCCTCCCGGACCGGCCTCTCTTCGGGCCATTGTCGTAACTGTTTCTGTTACATCAAAACATCTGGAGGTCCCGCATCGTGTACCGATCGCTCGTCGTCCTGGCCGCCGGAATGTTCGCCATCGGCACGGACAGCTTCGTCATCGCCGGCATCCTGCCGGACGCGGCGCAGTCCCTGGGTGTCGGGGTCGGCACCGCCGGCTGGCTGCTCACCGCCTACGCCTTCACCTATGCCGTCCTCGGCCCCGTCATGGCGGCGCTCACTGCCCGCTGGCCGCGCCGCACCCTGTTTCTCGCCGGGTTCGCCGTCTTCACCACTGGCAACCTCGTCACCGCCTTCGCTCCGGCCTTCGGCGTGGCTCTGGCCGCGCGGGCGCTCGCCGGGTTCGGCGGCGCCATGGTCACCCCCGCCGCCGTCGCCGCGGCCACCGCGCTCGCGCCACCGGAGCGTCGCGGCCGCGCCATCGCCGCAGTCATGACCGGCCTCAGTGCCGCGACCGCGCTGGGGGCGCCCATCGGCACGGCGATCGGCAGCCTTACCGGTAACTGGCGCGCCACCATGCTGTTCGTCTCCGCGCTCGGAGTGCTGGCCGCCGCAGGCACAGCCCTGCTCCTGCCCCCGATACCAACGCCTCCGGCAGTACCGCTGCGCACCCGTGTTGCTCCGCTCGCCGACCGCCGCATCGGCCTGACCCTGCTGACCACCTTCCTCGTGTACACCGGTCTGTACACCGTCTACTCCTTCATCGGCGAAAGCCTCGACCGCGCCACCGGCGGCAGCGGCACCACCCTCGCTGCACTGCTGTTCGTGTGGGGACTGGCCGCCACGGCCGGAACTCTCGGCTCGGGCCGTCTGATCGACCGATTCGGCAACCGGCGCATCATCAATGCCGCGATCACCGTGGCCGCCGTCGACTTCGCACTGCTGCCGTGGACGAGCGCACATCTGCCCTCCGCCATCGCGGCACTCCTCCTGTGGGGTGTCTGCGGATGGGGACTCCTGGCACCGCAGACCCATCGCCTGATCACCGCCATGCCGGCGGCGGCACCTCTGCTCACCGGCCTTGCCTCAGCCATGGTCTACGTCGGTGTCTCGGTCGCACCCCTGGTCGGGCAGACAGGGATGGCATGGTTCGGCCCGCACTGGCTCGGTCCCGTCGGTGCGGCGTTCATCGCGCTTGGCCTCGGGGCGGCGGAAGCGGCGCACGCCGTCATCCACCGACACGCGAGGCGCAGCGCGCCCACGGCACGGTCTCAGCCATTGCAGGCCAAGTAGCGCACTGCCTCAACCACCCCCCGAAAGTAAGGACTGCACGACAGTGATCACCACAGAACGCCTCCGGCTGCGCCCGCTCACCGTCGCCGACACCGACTGGTGGGTGGATCTCCACGCCGACAAGGAGATCAACCGGTTCGTCGGCAGCTACACCCAAGAGCAGGCCGCAGCACGCCTGCACGAGACACAGCAGCAGTGGGCTCAGCGTGGTCATGGACTGTGCGCCGTCGAACTGCGCGGCACCGGCAAGGTGATTGGCCGCTGCGGCCTGAACTGGTGGCGGCAGTTCGGTGAGACCGAGATCGGCTGGACCTTCGCCCGCGCCCATTGGGGGCGGGGCTATGCCACGGAAGCGGCCCGAGCGGTCCTCGTGTGGGGCTTCGGGCCCCTGAGGCTCAAGCAGATCACCGCCATGATCCATCACGGCAACACTGCCTCTTCCGCAGTCGCTCAACGCCTCGGATTCACGCGCCTGCGCGAGGACACGGTCCTCGGCCGCCCCTGCACCGTCTACGCCCTGGCCCGGGACGACTTCTCCTCCCCCTGAACAACAGGAAGACGGCACCCTGGCCCGGCCGACCGGTAGCGGCAGCGAAGTTGAGCGTTCCGGCGGTTGGGCCGGCGGAGCGCCTGACACCGACCACGAGGAGGTGTCCGCTCCTTGGGCTGCATCTCCTTGGGGGGATGAGTGTGGTTCAGCGCAGCGTTTGCCCGAGGATCGTGGCATCGACGCCGAGGAGAGTCAGGCCGGCGAGCCCCCAGAGGACCTCGATCACCCTCGAGTCGTAGTTGTCGATGTAGATCTTCGAGGGCGAGGCCGGGTGGTAGCGGATCTGCCACTCCTGTCCGGGACGGAGCAGGTGGCCGTTCGGGACGCCGTCGGTCGGCTCGGCCTCGCGTTCCGTACCTTCCGCGGTGTGGAAGGCGATCACCGGGATGTATGTGGGGTCCCCGTCGCCATCGGTGTCCTCTCGGACGTGGACCACACGTCCGGTGGTACGCACGCCGTGCCGGATCAGCCGCCAGGAACGCCATGAGCGGTGCAGCAGGTGGACGGCGGCAGCCGTGGTAGCGGTGACGAGGACTATCGAAACCAAGGCGTCCATGGTGGGAAGCGTAGGCAGCGGCCGTCGCCTCAGGCGAAGAATCGGGCGAACTCCAGGGTGCAGCCGAGCGCCGTGAGCCGCACGCGGCGTGGGACCCCGGGAACACACGGGCCAGGTGTCCCGGCAGACCCGACCGAGGACGGCGGGCAGCCTGAAGCCAAATGGTTCGATGGTAAAATGTGTATACGCTTCGACGTTCCTGGGGCCCGCACCAAGGGGTGCGGGCCCCGGCTCGTTCCGGCGCCAGACCACGGAAGGGCCCCCATGAACGCGAAGTCGTCAGCCCCTGGGCACCACGGTGCCGACAAGACCCGGCGGGCAGGGGCGCCGCGGGGCGAACTCTCGGCGGAGACGCTGACCCCCGGTTCGCCGCCCGCCGAGTCCTTCGCCGAACTGGGGCTGCCGCCGGACGTGGTGCAGGTGATGACCGGCCACGCGGTGACGGAACCGTTCCCGATCCAGGCGGCCACCCTGCCCGACGCGCTGGCCGGCCGGGACATCCTTGGCCGCGCGCGGACCGGCTCGGGCAAGACCCTCGCCTTCGGGCTGGCCCTGCTCGTCCGTACGGCAGGCCGGCGCGCCGAGCCGAAGCAGCCGCTCGGGCTGGTCCTGGTACCCACTCGCGAACTCGCGCAGCAGGTGAGCGACGTGCTGACACCGTACGCGCTGGCGCTGAAGCTGAGGCTCGCGACGGTGGTCGGCGGGGTGTCGATCGGGAGGCAGACGGCCTTGATGCGGGCCGGCACCGATGTGGTCATCGCGACTCCGGGGCGGCTGACCGACCTCGTGGAGCGCCGGGACTGCCGCCTCGACCAGGTGCGGATCACGGTGCTGGACGAGGCGGACCAGATGTGCGACATGGGGTTCCTGCCGCAGGTGTCGCAGCTCTTGGATCAGGTGCGCCCCGAGGGGCAGCGGATGCTGTTCTCCGCCACGCTCGACCGCAACATCGACCATCTGGTCCGGCGCTACCTGCACGACCCGGTACTCGCCACGGTCGACCGGGCGGCAGGCGCTGTCACCACGATGGAGCACCACGTGCTGCACATCCACCCCGCGGACAAGTACGCGACGGCCACGGAGATCGCTGCCCGGGACGGCCGGGTGCTGATGTTCCTGGACACCAAGCTCGGCGTCGACCAGTTCACCCGCCATCTGCGCAGCAGCGGGATCCGGGCCTCCGCCCTGCACAGCGGGAAGTCGCAGCCGCAGCGTACGCACACGCTCGCGCAGTTCAAGAACGGTGACGTCACCGTGCTGGTGGCCACCAACGTCGCCGCACGCGGCATCCACATCGACGCGCTGGACCTCGTCGTGAACGTCGACCCGCCCGCCGACCCCAAGGACTACCTCCACCGGGGCGGCCGCACGGCACGCGCCGGTGAGGCGGGCAGCGTGGTCACCCTCGTCACCCCGAACCAGCGGCGTGATGTGAACCGGATGATGTCCGACGCCGGGATCCGGCCGACGGTCACACAGGTGCGCTCCGGCGAGGAGAAGCTGACCAGCATCACAGGAGCGAAGCGCCCGCCCACCGGAGGAAAGGCCACCGGCGGCAACGCGCCCTTCCTCGGCCTGGGCACCCGACCGGGCCGCTCCCCGAAGGAATCCCGCAAGAGCGCCGAAGCCCGCAAGACCGCGGAAGCCCGCAAAGCCGCCCGGATACGCAGAGGCCACTGACAAGCCAGGAGCAGGCGGTCAGGACGGCGGAGGAACGGACCGGGGCAGCGTCCCGTCTCCGGAGGAAAAGCAGGTGCGCGTAGCGTCCGGCCATGTCTGGCTCCGCCGGTGAACCGTGCACAGATCTCCCGGCTTGCCCATGCGGATCACCGACTCAGACGATCTGCGCGCCGCTCAGCAGCAGCTGCGCCAGCGCCAGCCCGGCCACCGTGATCGCGGCCCGGAACGGCCACCTGTCGCTGCCGTGCCGCAGGGCGGTACCGGCCATCGCCGTACACCCGGCCGCGCCCGCGACCGCCCAGGCCAGGCCCCCGGGCGAGCCCGGAGGCCCCAAAGTGAGCACGGTGAGGGCAGTCAGCATCACCGCAGGAGCGAGCCACCGGCACGCGGTGGCGCCCAGGCGTTGCGGCAGGCCTCGGACACCTGTCGCGAGGTCGTCGTCGATGTCGGGGAGGACGTTGACGAGATGTGCCCCGACTCCGAGCAGGGCGCTCCCGGCCGACGCCCACCAGGCAGGCCACGGCTGGGACGGCAGTCCGAGCGTCACGAACGCGGGCAGTGAGGCGAATCCGAGGGCGTAGGGAAGCGGGGACAGCACAGTGCCCTTCAGGAAGAGGTTGTAGGCCCAGCCGCCGGCCAGTACTCCCGCCAGGTGCACCGCCGCCGCCGAAGCTCCGCCGAGCAGCGACAGCGGCACACAGACGATCAGCGCCGCCGCGGCCGCCATGGCCACCACGCGTGGCGCCAGCGCGCCGGCCGCCACCGGTTTTTCCCAGCGGCCGCTGGCCGCGTCCCGCCGCGCGTCAACC
The DNA here is from genome assembly GCF_044390825.1 of Streptomyces sp. NPDC018833. Lineage (NCBI taxonomy): Bacteria > Bacillati > Actinomycetota > Actinomycetes > Kitasatosporales > Streptomycetaceae > Streptomyces > Streptomyces sp. NPDC018833. Next base: position 121,902 of record NZ_JBIRZM010000010.1, read on the forward strand.
GCGTCGTTGCACCACCCCACCGAGAGCTGTCCGGCCAGCACCGCGGCCCCGACGCCCACGGAACCGGCCGGTCCGCGGCCGGTCGACACCGCGAGCGCGGTCACGAACACCGTCACGGCGACCGTCGGCTCCGGATGACACGCGCGCAGCAACACCGGTAGCCGGTGTGTCGCCCGCAGGGCCGTCGCAGGGCGGTATAGAGACACGGGTACAAAGTAGTCACCGCACCGAACGTGAGGAGACATACCGGTATGCGTGTCCCCGCGCTCGACGAAGACGCCCCTGCCCAGTCCTTCGCCTCCGACCGGACCACCGCCCTCGTCGCTGTGCACACCGCCCTGCCGGCGCACCGGTACGCGCAGAACGACCTCACCGAACTGATCGGCGACCTGTGCCTGCCGCCGGGCCAGGACCGCGCGTTGCTGCGCCGCCTGCACCGCTCGGCCGGGGTGCGTACCCGTCACCTCGCCCTGCCCATCGAACGGTATCCGGGACTCACCGACTTCGGACAGGCCAACGCCGCCTGGATGAAGGCCGGTCTGGAGCTCGGCGAGGAAGCGCTGGCCGGCGCCCTCGACAGCGCCGGGATCACGCCCTCGGATGTGGACCTGTTGGTCTGCACGTCCATCACAGGAATCGCCGCTCCCTCACTCGACGCCCGCCTCGCCGTTCGCATGGGCATGCGGCCCGACGTCAAGAGGATCCCCGTGTTCGGCCTGGGCTGTGTCGCGGGCGCCGCCGGCCTCGGCCGGCTCAACGACTACCTGCGCGGCCATCCGGACGACACCGCTGTGCTGCTCAGCGTCGAACTCTGTTCACTGACGCTGCAGCAGCGCGACGGATCGCTCGCCAACCTCGTAGCCGGGGCCCTCTTCGGCGACGGTGCGGCGGCCGTCGTCGCACGCGGCGGCCGGGCGGCGGGACCGGAGGTGGTGGACACCCGGGGCCGCCTGTACCCGGACACCGAACATCTGCTGGGCTGGAAAATCGGGGCCAGTGGCTTCCGCGTCGTCGTCGACGCCGGCATCCCCGACATCGTCCGGACCCACCTCGGCCCGGACCTGCGAGCCTTTCTCGCTGCCCATGGCCTCGGACCGGACGACATCGGCATCTGGATCTGCCACCCCGGAGGACCCAGGGTGCTCGCCGCGGTCGCCGACACGCTCGAGCTGCCCGAAGGCGCCCTGGACTCCGCCTGGCGCTCGCTGGCCAGCGTGGGGAACATGTCCTCCGCCTCGGTGCTCAGACTTCTCGAGGACATCGGCAGGACCGGGTGCCCGAAGCCCGGTACCTGGGGCGTACTTCTCGCGATGGGACCGGGGTTCTGCGCCGAATTCGTCCTCCTTCGCTGGTGAGGAACCGCTGATGCCCTGGTACACCCTTCTCGTTCTCGTCATCGCTGCGGAACGCGGCGTCGAACTCGTCGTGGCCCGGCGCAACGCCGCCTGGACCCTCGCCCGTGCCGGCGTGGAACACGGCCGCGGGCACTACCCCGTCATGGTGGCCCTTCACACCGCTCTGCTCGTGGGCTGCCTGATCGAGCCCGTGCTCGGTGGCCGACCGTTCCTCCCCGCCCTCGGGTGGCCCATGCTGGGTATCGTCGTCCTGGCCCAGGCGCTGCGGTGGTGGTGCATCACGACACTCGGACCGTACTGGAACACCCGCGTCATCGTTGTTCCCGGAGCGCGTCTGGTCCGTGCCGGTCCCTATCGTTTCGCCCGCCACCCCAACTACGTCGCCGTCGTCGCGGAGATCGCAGCCCTGCCACTGGTGCACTCCGCGTGGCTGACCGCCACCGTGGTCACCGCGGCCAACGCAGTACTGCTCGGCGTCCGTGTCCACTGCGAGAACACCGCCCTCGCCCGGGCGGCGACGGCATGAAACCGGCGCACGACCTCCTGATCGTCGGAGGGGGGCCCGCCGGACTGGCGACCGCGCTGCACGCCGTGCGGGCAGGCTTCGACGTCGTCGTGGCCGAGCCGCGCAGAGCGCCGGTGGACAAGGCGTGCGGCGAGGGACTCATGCCCGGCGCGGTCCGGGCGCTGCAGGCGCTCGGTGTGACGGTGCCCGGCCAGCCCCTCGCCGGCATCCGCTACGTACAGGACGGGCGGGGGGTTCAGGCGGCGTTCCGGCAGGGCCTGGGCCTCGGCGTGCGCCGTACCAGCCTCCATCTGGCACTCCATACGGCGGTCGTGGAGGCGGGAGTCCCCGTACTGCCCCTCCGCGTCTCGGGCGTGCGCCAGGACGCGACGGGAGTGACCGCGTCAGGTACCGGCCTGCGCGCGAGATGGCTGATCGCCGCGGACGGCCTCCACTCGCCGGTGCGGCGGTCGCTCGGCCTGACGACCACCAGCCGGGGCACGCCCCGGTACGGACTGCGCCGGCACTACGCCGTGGTGCCGCAATCGCCGTACGTCGAAGTCCACTGGGCGCCGCAGGGGGAGGCCTACGTGACGCCGCTCGGCCCCCGGCTTCTGGGCGTGGCCCTTCTGACGTCCTGGCGCTCGCCGTTCGCCACACAGCTGGCCGGGTTCCACCAACTGGCCGCCCGGCTCCCCGCCGAGGCGGCTGTCACGGACGTACGGGGCGCGGGCCCGCTGCGCCAAAGGGCCAGCACGCGCGTGCACGGACGCGTGCTGCTCGTGGGTGACGCCGCCGGATACATCGACGCGCTGACCGGGGAAGGCCTCTCGCTGGCCCTGACGGGCGCCGAAGTGCTGGTCGACCATCTGCGCCGCGGTGCGCCCGCCGGTTACGAGTCCGCCTGGAAAGCCGCGACCCGGCGCCACCGGCTTCTGACCGACTGTCTCGTACGGGCTCGGCAGCAGCCCCGGCTGGCTCGGCTGATCGTTCCCACGGCCGAGCGGCTCCCGCGCCTCTTCACCACCGCGGTGAACGCACTGGCGTGAGCGCACCGGCGTGAACACCGGCCTCGGACCGCGGCCTTCCGCCGCGGCTTCGCCTGACACCCTGTGCATCCGCCCTCCGCACGCGTCAAGGCTAGGGGGGCCTGTCGGCCTCGGCGTCGGACGCGGGCCGGGGCATGAGCGGGGTGGTCCCGGCCATGCGTGTGAGAAGGGGACCCGCGATGGCGAGGATGAAGACATACGCGGTCACCAGCGGGCCGAGTCGGTCGTGCATCGTCCCGACGAGTCCGACGATGACCAGGGAGAACTCGCCGCGTGCGATGAGCACGGTTCCGGCGCGCAGCCGGCCTCGGCGGCCCACCTGGTCGCGGGCGGCGGCGTACCGGCCGGTGAACACTTTCGTGGCCATGGTGACCGCGGCGAGCGCGAGTGCGGCGGGAAGAGCGGGCAGCAGGTCGCCCGGGTCGATGGACAGCCCGATGGCCAGGAAGAACACGGCGGCGAAGAGGTCACGCAAGGGACTGAGCACGGCGCGCGTGCGGGTCGCGGTCTCACCGGTGAGGGTGAGTCCGACGAGGAAGGCGCCGACGGCGGCCGAAGCGTGGACGAATTCGGCCAGTGCGGCGACGATCAGCGTCAGGCCGAGTACCCGGAGCAGCAGTTGCTCGGCGTCGGGGTGGGAGACGAGCCTGCCCAGGTGATGCCCCCACCGGTAGGAGATGGTGAACGCGGCGAGCACCGCCCCCACGGCGGCGAGCACACTCAGGACCGCCTGCCACCACACGCCGCCGGACGCCATGACGGCGAGGACCGGTAGGTAGACGGCCATCGCGCAGTCCTCGATGACCAGCAGGGACAGAACGGCTGGTGTTTCCCGGTTGCCGAGTCGGCGCAGGTCGGACAGCAGGCGGGCAGCGATGCCCGAGGAGGAGACGTACGTGGCACCGGCCAGCGCGAGGATCCCGATGCCGTCCATGCCCAGCAGCCAGCCGGCCAGCGCGCCGGGCGCGGCGTTCAGCACCAGGTCGACCAGGGCCGACGGTACGTGCCGCCGCATGCCCACCACGAACTCGGCGAGGGAGTACTCCAGGCCGAGGGCGAGCAGGAGCAGGATCACGCCGATCGCGGCGCCGGTCTCGACGAACTTCCCGGCGGCGGGGACCGGGGCGATTCCTCCTTCCCCCACGGCGAATCCGGTGAGCAGGTACAGCGGAATGGGTGAGAGGTTGAAACGCCGCGCCACTGTCCCCAGCACACTCAAGGCGGCGAGGATCACACCCAATTCCAGCAGTAGCGCGACCGGCGTAGCCACGTGCTCAGTCCCGGATGATCTGTTCCACGCCCGCGATGCCCTCGTGCGTACCGATCACGACCAAGACGTCGCCGCCCAGGAGAACCTCCTGCGGCGTGGGTGAAGCGATCACCTCATCGCCCCGCACGATCGCGACGATCGACGCCCCGGTCAGCGTCCGCGCCCGCGTGGCGCCGAGGGGTCTGCCGTCGTACGCACTGCCCGACCGCACCTCGACCTGCCCGGACAACAGCCCCGGCACCTCCTTGGTGAGGTCCGCGAACCGCTCCGCGATGCGCGGGGCACCCAGGATCTCCGCGACCGTGTCGGCCTCCTCACTGTTCAGCTGAAGGATCGCCCGTCCCTGGTCCGGGTCTTCTCCCGCGTAGACGACCAGCTCGAACTCACCGGTGCGCCGAGCGACCACACCCACCCGGTCCCCCCGGCGACTGGTGAATTCATAGCGCAGGCCCACACCGGGCAGCAGCACCTCGGTGACATCCATGCGCCCATCATCGAGCGACGCCGCGGGGTCGGCACCCGAGGAGGGGCCAGGCGGGGGCCGGGGCCGTGTCGGGGCGCAGCGGTCGCCCTCACCCGGGCGCCGGTGAAGGTGGGTCGCAGTGGTCGTTCCGGCACGCGGGCAAGGAACACCCGTCCCACCGGCGGGAGTTCGCTGTCCGCCCCCCCGTGGCCTGCCGCGCCCTTACCGATAGGATCGGCGCATAATTTGAACCCGTTCAAAGGGGGATCAGGTCATGCCTGAGCCGACCGCGCCCGACCGAACCGACTCACCTGCCGTCGCCCTGGGCCCCACCTCACTTGCCCTCGGCACCTTCTCCGCCGTAGGCGCATGGGCGCCCGCACTCGCATTCGCCGTGCTCCCCTGGGGGTTCATCGCCGGAGCCCTCGCCGTCACCTTCGGCGCATCGGGAATCTATTGCGCCCGCCACGGCAACGGCCGCATGTGGACCGCCGTCGCCGGAACCATCCTCGGCACCACCGGACTCGCCGGAACCATCACTCTCCTCTGGGCTTTCACCACATGAACCCTGGTCCTCCCCGTCACCGGCGGCACCCGGCACGACCGTGATGGCATCGCCGCGTCGCGGGCGGCCGGCAAGGTTCCAGGGCGTCGGCGACTGCCCGTACCAGCCGGGCACAAGGCTTCGCCGCCGCCCGCGTCCGCGGCGACGGCGAGCTCAAGGCGGAGGTTGTCGACGTACGGCGCGAGGTCCATAGCATCATAATGGCGCCATAGTGGCGCCAGGTAGGGCGTTATGGCCACCCGGAGCGCCATCCCGGCACCACGGCGACACCAGCCAGAGGTTGCCGTAGCGGCCCGCTCGCCGGCGTACGCCCATCGCCTGGGACAATGAAGGCGCACAGGACGCTTTATAGGAGGTCGCCGTGGCAACGGAATCGCACTCCGCCGCAGTGCCCCAGACTCCTGACGTCACCATCAGCGTGGTGGACGACCGAAGAGCTGTCCTCGGCTTCTCCGGGGAGCTGAACGCACACATGGTGCTCGAGCTGGAAGAACTGCTCATGGACCAGCGACTGCGTGACGCCCAGGAGTGGGTGCTGGAGATGGAGGACCTGAAGAGCATCGACCTGGCGTGCGCCTACGCCCTGCTGCGGGCGCAGACGCGCCTGCCCGCGACCGCGACGGTTCACATCCGCGGCGCCCGGCGCGACGTGCAGCGGACCCTGCGCCACACCGGTGTCGATGCGAAGGCGACGATCGAGGAGTGACCAACCGGGCGTCCCCTTCCCGGGATCGTGGTGCGATGCCGTGGTGCGCCAGGCTCCACCCCGGTCGTTGCGGGCCGGGTTCATCCCGAGAGGAACGCCCATGAGCTCCGAGATCGATGTGCTCGTCCTGGGAGGCGCCGGGGTCGACACCATCGTGTACGTCCCCGAGTTGCCGCTCGCGTTCGCCGACAGCTACATGATTCGGAGTTGGAGCCCAAGACACCGACGTCGCGGTCGGTTCACGTCGGCGCAGTCGAGGAGCTTGCGTAAGCAGCCTGCCGAGGCAGGCTGGAGCCGCACACGAGACAGGGCCGGACAGCGCGCCGGTCGCCGTGGCGATCGTGGGACGGCAACCGAACGGCCGCGTCACAGGTCCTCTCCGACATGGCACCCGTCTCCTCTCCCCCGGCCTGGCCCCACTGCGGTCAGGGCACCACCGCCGGCGATCCGGTCGGCTGCATCGGCCGTTCCGTCGATCCGTACAGCGCCTGCCTGGCTCACCTCACGGACACCCAACGGGACGCGTACTTCGCCAGCTTGAACCGTGGCAGTGACATCGACCATCGGGGCACCAGGCTCGACACCGCTCTGCTGGACCGTCTGCACGACGCCGTTCGCGAACCGTCCACCGGGCGGCCGGTGTTCGGCGCGGCGCAGTTCGAGTCGGCGACGTTCTCGGACGACACCTGCTTCGATTCGGTGACGTTCACCGGCATTGTGTCCTTCGAGTCGGCGGCCTTCGGCGGCGTCGCCTCGTTCGAGTCGGTGAGCTTCGGCGGCGACGCCCTGTTCGCAGGAGTCGCGTTCGCCCGCGACGTCTGGTTCGACGCGGCCGGGTTCCGCGGCAACGTCTCCTTCGGCGCGGCCACGGTGGACGGAGATGCCGGGTTCGACGAGGCCACCTTCGACCGGGCGGCGATGGTGGGGCCGCTGGTGTGCGCGGGGCAGGTGACGCTCGCCGGCACGGTGTTCGGCGGCCCCGTCACCATCGCTCTCGCGGCACGGCGCGTGGTGTGCCGTCGCACGCGGTGGTCCTCGACGGCGGCGCTGGAGGTACGGTACGCCACGGTCGATTTCGCGCACGCGGTGTTCGAGTACCCGCTCAGCATCTCCGCCGCGGCGGATCCCTTCCTGCTGCCGGACGGTCGGGGGGTGGACGAGTCGGCGCTCGCCCAGGGGTCGGGACCCGTGGTGCGTATCTCTTCGCTCCGCGGCGTCGATGCCGCCCACCTGGTCCTCGCCGACGTCGACCTGTCGCGCTGTCTGCTGACCGGAACCGTGCATCTGGACCAACTGCGCCTGGAGGGCACCTGCACCTTCGCCGAGGTCCCGCCACGCCGCCGTTGGCGTCCGGTGAGGTTCACCGCGCGCCGGACGCTCGCTGAGGAGCAGCACTGGCGGGCAGCGCACCGCTCCCCGACCCGCGGTTGGGACGTTGCCGTGTTCGGTGCGGGCGATGCCCGGCCCGCGTCGCTGGCGCCGGTGTACCGGCAGCTGCGGAAGTCCTTCGAGGACAGCAAGAACGAACCCGGCGCCGCCGACTTCTACTACGGCGAGATGGAGATGCGCCGCCACGACCCGGGGACCCCCAGGGCCGAGCGCGGCCTGCTCAACGTCTACTGGGCCGTGTCCGGGTACGGGCTGCGGGCGCTGCGCGCCATGAGCTGGCTGGGGCTGACCATACTGGCGACGCTGCTGGTGATGATGCTGTGGGGGCTGCCGAAGGACGACCCGAAGCCGGTGTCGAAGGGGAGGGTCACCGGCCAGGAGATCAGCCTGACGAACGATACGCCGAAGCCGGTCAACCCGGACAGCGGCTACCTGGACCGGCTCTCGTCCGACCGGTTCGAGAGGAGCCTGCGCGTCGTGGTGAACTCGGTGATCTTCCGCTCCTCGGGTCAGAACCTGACCACGACCGGCACCTACACCGAGATGCTCGCGCGCCTCACCGAACCGGTTCTGCTCGGCCTCGCCGTGCTCGCTGTGCGGGGGCGCGTCAAGCGGTAGTCCGCCGCCGTGCCAGTCAGGAGGTGGTGCGCCGTCGTGCTCGTCACGGGGGTGGTCCGCCATCGTGCGTCACGGGGGTGGTCCGCCATCGTGCGTCACGGGGGTGGTCCGGCGCCGCCTGGTGTTACGACCGGCGGCGCGGCCTGCCGCGCTTGCCGGCGTTGGTACCGCCGGAACTGCTCCGTCCGCTCTTGCCGCCGGGTGTGCGGGCCGCGGGCTTCCGCGGCGCACCGCCTTTGGCCGGCTTCCTGTCCGAGTTCCTGTCCGAGTTCCTGTCCGGGTTCTTGTCCGGCTTCTTGCCCTTGGGCTCGGCCGCGGCCGCGGGGCGGCCCCGTGTGCTGTTGACCGTGCGGCCGCGCACGATCCCGATGAACTGCTCCACCAGGTCGGTGGTCTCGTCCTGCGGCCACGACAGGGCGACGCGCGACTGGGGCGCGTCCGTGACCGGCCGGTAGGTCAGGTCCTTGCGGTGGTGCAGGCGGGCCAGTGACTGCGGAACGACAAGGAGCCCCACTCCGGCCGCCACCAGCTCGACGGCGTCCGCCGTCGTGGCCGGCCGCTCGTTCGCCGGCCGTCCCGGCGGGCGCTCCCAGTCGAGTGTGTCGTCGAGCGGGTGCAGCACGATGTCGTCGGCGAGGTCCGCGGTGGCCACCTCGTCGACCGCCGCCACGAGGTGGTCCTTCGGGACCACGACCACCGTCGTCTCGGTGTAGAGGGGGATGGCGCTGAGATCCGTACGGTCGACCGGCAGCCGTACGAAACCGGCGTCGGCGGCACCGCCGCGCAGCAGGCCGAACGCCTCGGCGGCGGGCACGCCGATGAGGGTCAGGGGGACGTCGGGCAGCCGCTCGTTCCAGATCCGCACCCACTTCGTGGGCGTCACTCCCGGGACATAGGCGAGCCGGAACGAAGGGGATACATCCGAGCCTGTCACGCCGCAAGGTTACCGTTCGTGGTCAGAGGCAGCACACACGCTCGATACCCTTGGCACATGACGTCGCACCAGAGCACCCAGACCATGAAGCCCGCGACCGCGGCGAAGAAGCTGGGTGTGTACCTCGAGGCCACCCCCGCCGAGTTCCAGGAGGGTGTCGTCTCGCGCACCGAACTGAACGCGCTCCAGTCCGATCCGCCCGAGTGGCTGCAGGAGCTGCGCCGCAACGGCCCCCATCCCCGGCCGGTGGTCGCGGCGAAGCTGGGCATCTCCATCGCCGGTCTCGCACGCGGCGGAATCACCGAACCCCTCACCACGGAGCAGATCGACGCGCTGAAGCGGGAGCTTCCCGAGTGGCTGGAGAAGGAGCGGGCCACCCAGGCCGAGGTGCGAAAGGAAACCGCGCGTATCAAGGCGAAGAACGAGGAGCGCGCCGCAAAGTCGGACGGTCCGCGTTCCTGACAGCGGAACGTGGCGGTGGCACTTCGAGGAGTGGCATGCGGGGTCCCTGTCCGCGGTCGTCAGGATTGACCTGCACCCATTGTCCTGACCATCGGCGTACCGACTCGTCGTGACCATCGGCGTACGGCCTCGTAGTCCCACCTCGGGCACCAGCCAAGAGTAGCGAGACGATCACGTGCTCGCCGCCGTGGCGGCCTGTTCGTCGTGTTCGCAGAGCATCCGCATGACGGTGGCGGGTGAGGGGTGCTGGCCCTTCTTCGCGCCCGCGGTGATGACGAGTCGCTTGGCGATGTCGCGCAGGCTCATCTCGTGCTCGCGCAGGTGCAGTGCCGTGGACAGCATGGACTCGTCGGTGATGCCCGCGCCGCCGATGGTCTTGCCGCGCTTGCGGGCGGACTCCTGGCCTTCGAGGGTGCGGTCGCGGATGTACTCACGCTCCATCCCGGACATCGCAGCGAGCACCGTGGACACGATGCCGGAGGGGGTGCAAGCCCTTCGGTTCCCCGGTGAGGAACTCCAGGCCGACGTCGCTCGCTTTCAGTTCCGTCGGTGAGCATGGCCAGTTCGATGCCCGGCCGAGCCGCTTGTGCTCGTGGACGACGAGGGTCACGGCGACGCCGGAGGAGCGGATCTCCCCGGCGAGCTTCACGGCGGCCTCCAGCTCGGGCGCCGGGTGGCGCGGGTGGAGATCTTCTCCGAGAAGACCCGGGTCACCCAGGCTTCGACAAGGAAGTCGAGCTGGTGTCGAGGGACTGGCGGGCGGTCGAGGCGCGGGCGTGGCCGCCGGGCGTCCGGGTGTTTCACGAGCGACCGCTTGTGAAACACCCGGACGCCGTAAGCGGTGACAATGTCAGCCCGTTGAGTAAGTCAGGTGGAGGGTGAAGGAGCCGTGCGCAGCCAGTTCGCCGAGGAAGCCGATGGGTTCCACCACCTGGTCAAGGTGGACCACTCCCGGGTACAGGCCCGGGAGGCGGGTGACGGCGAGCGCCGCAGCCAGACCCGTGGCACGACTCTGGTCTCGGCCGCTGAAGGCGATGGCCGCGTCCTCGGTGTGAACGGTGACGGCGAACCCGTCTCCCCCGAGGTGTGCTCGCTCGAGTGCTGCCAGCAGCAGGCGGCGGACGCCGGGGCGGCGCAGCAGCCGGGCCGCGGCGGGCCGCCCGGCAGCGTGGAGGAGACCGGTGACCAGGCGCGAGTCCAGGCACAGACCGGTGGCTGCGGTTGCGGCGCCGGTGGTGGCGGGCAGGGTGTACTGGTCGGAGAAGGGAAAGCGATGGACCGTCCGTCGGCCGTACGGGGCTGGAAAGGCGGCCGTCCAGGACCCGTGAAGTGTTCCCAGGCCGTCAAGGGTCCACTCCAGTGCGGCCGGGCCGTGTCGGTCGCCGGATCCGAGGAGTGCGCTGATGCGCAGGTCGGCGCCGTGGTGCTGGTCGGTGACGTGACGGGCCAGCAGATTGCTGACTCCGGGTAGGAGACCGACGCTGAGGACGGCGGTGGCGCCGGTGCGGCGAGCGGTCGGATCCAGCGGTTCGATCGCGGCCAGGACGGGATGGGAGGCGGAGACGTCCAGGTAGTGGATGCCGCGTTCCAGGCAGGCTCGGGCGATCCGGGCGTTGTTGCGGGCGGCGCACATCACGACGGTGTCGACGTCCGGCGGAAGGTCGTCCATGGCATCGGGGTCGCCCGCGTCGAGGCGCACGGTGGCGGTGCCGGTGATGGGGGCGGCACGTTCGGGGCGGCGTCCAGCGATCAGGACGGTGGCGTCGGGCAGGAGGTCGGTGAGCGCCATGGCCGTGTGCCGGCCGACGGCTCCGTAGCCTCCGATGATGAGGATGGTGGTCATCAGGCTTCTCCGTCGGTGGCCTGGTCGCCGATGGCGGCGGGGTCGGCGCTCGTGTGCTGCCGTCCGGTTTTCGGCGCGGTGGCCCGATAACGCGGCAGCATGGCCAAAGCGCTGAGCGTGCCCACGGCCGCCAAGGCGGCCGCTCCGGCAAGTCCGAGTCGCAGACCGTCGGAAAGCGCGTGCGGTTCGGAGGGCCCGCCGTGCCGTGCGGCCCAGTGGGTCGCGAGCAGGGGCAGGGCGGTCAAACCCAGGGCAGCGCCGAGGCGTTGGGCAGTGTTGAGGACGCCGGAGGCGGAGCCCGTGTGTTCACCGGGCACGGCTTGGAGGGCGGGGGCGGTGGCGCCGACGAAGACGGCCGGCAATCCGGTGGCGAACAGGATGCTCGCGGGCAGGACGGCGGTGGCATATGTCGCGCCGGGGTGGAGTCCGGCGGCAAGTCCCGCCGTCCCGGCGGCCACCAGTGCCATGCCGGTGGCGAGGACCGCGCGGTGCCCGAACCGGGGCACCGCCTGCGGCAGTGCGGTGCGGGCGACGGCCATGTTGACCGCGGCGATCGGCAGGACGGCGAATCCGGCGGCCATGGCCGAGTAGCCCATGGTTTTCTGAAGCAGCAAATCGACACCTCCAGGAATAGCAGCAGTTCGACGGATGTGAGCAGGAGCAGGACGGGCAAGCCGCCCGACCCCAAAGTTTTCATAGTCACGCTACAAGAAGATATTCGTAGTGCCGCTATAATCAAGGGCGTGAGAGCCGAGTCACAGCGCAGAGACCCCGCGGGTGAGAACAGCACGCCAGTCGACGGTCGCACCGCACGGTCGCGGGCCACCCGAGCCCGCATCCTGGCCGCCGCCGCCGACCTGTTCACCGCCCAGGGCTATACAGCCACCAGCATTGGCGCCATCGCGGCCGCAGCCGGAGTCGGCGAGCAGACCGTCTACTACGCCTTCAAGACCAAGAAGGCCGTCCTGGCTGTCGCCCTGGATCAGGCCGTCGCAGGCGACGATCAGCCCGTCCCCACCCTGGCGCGCTCCTGGGCGAAGGCGTTGATCGCCGAATCCGACCCGCACCGGCAGCTGAAACTCCAGGCCGCGGGGGCCGGTGACATCCTCAGGCGCGCGGCGCCGCTGCTGGACGTAGTGCGCAGCGCCGCACCCACCGACCCCGACCTGAACTGGCTGTGGCGTACCAACCTCGAGCAGCGGCTGACAGTGCAGCGCACCTTCGCCGAGGCACTGGTCCGCAAGACCGCGCTGCGGGAAGGGCTCACCCTGGACGCCGCTGCGGACATCGCACTGGCGACTCTGTCGCCGGAGACATACACGTTGCTGGTGTCCAAACGCCACTGGACCCACGAGGCATGGCAGGACTGGGCCGAGTACGCGCTGACGAGCCAGCTCCTGCCGACCGCCTGAACCAAAGGCGTGTCCCGGCGATGAGCTCTCGCGGGATGCGGGCTCCTCATGCCCGTCGACCGGCCTCTCGGCTGCTGCCTGGCGCACGTTGAACCGTTCCGACTCTCCTGCTGGCGACAGCCGGTCGGCTCGGCAGCCGAGGCAGCGGCCGCGGACGCGAACGCGGGCAAGCTCGAAGCGGTGCAGCAACAGCGCGACCCCGGCCAGCGGCCCCAGACTGCCGAGGTCGTCCACGCCCGCCTCGAACAAATGCAGTCTGTCGCTGCCGAGTCCGGCCAGGAGCCAGATGACCGCAGCACCCTGCCGTGGCCGTCTCGCGCAACCAAGGCGCCCAGGACTCCACCCCCGCCTTCCGGCGATGACCGCCATGGCCACACCCTGGTTGGCCTCGATCGCCCGATCAGACCAACGACGGCGCCCATGACAGGGAAAACCGGGGGCTCGTCCGGCTACCCGCGACCTACTTTGCGGCTGGTGTCTGAGTAGGGCCCCGAGGCCCGTACCGACGTCGGGCTCGTGCAACGTACTTGCAACCCGCCGAGGAGTTGACTGGTCACGTTCCGCATCGGCCGTCGTCGAAAGGTCGCCACATGAACGAGCCAGGGGCCCGGCCCGTCGAATTCACTCCTGCCGCCGCGGACCTGATGCGGCGGCTCCGGGCCGCGCACGGGCCGCTGATGTTCCACCAGTCGGGCGGCTGCTGCGACGGGAGTGCGCCCATGTGCTATCAGGCCGGGGAATTCCGGACCGGGGCGTCCGACGTTCTGCTGGCCGAGCTCCATGTGACGGGGGTCGAGGAGCCCGTTCCGTTCTGGATGTCCCGGAGTCAGCACGAGCTGTGGAACCACACCCGGCTCGTGGTGGACGTCGTCGAGGGCCGGGGCAGCGGCTTCTCCCTGGAGGCTCCGGAGGGAGTGCGGTTCCTGATCAGGTCGTTCCTGGCCTGACCCGTGCCGCGGAGCTCAGGGCTGGAGGCTGCTGACGACGGTCGCCGTGGCGGCGATGCCGTCCCGGATGGTCGGCGCCATGCTGGTGCCCGCGAGGAAGAACCCGAGCAGGGCACAGACCACCGCGTGGGACAGCTTCAGACCGCCGTTGCGCAGAAAGATGACTGCGAGCACGAGCAGGAAAAGCACCACCGAAATCGAAATGGCCATCGCCGAGCCTCCTTCGCCGCGCCGGGTCTGCGGCATTCGGCGGCCAGTCTGGCGCAGCGCGGGCCCCGTACGGCCGACTGGCGTGTCCGCCGTACGGGTGACTCGGCTCAGTGGTCCTCTGAGCGGAGGAACCTCTCGAGTCCTGCCAGGTCGTCGGTGTTGACGTGGTCGACGCCGGCGACAAGCAGTTCGCGCCACAGGGCGTCGCGTGCCGGCCCGGGCGTGTCGGGGTGGCCCAGAAGCGGACCCGCCGGCCCCGCCCGTGGGCGATGGTGACGAGGTCGTGCAGCTTCTCCCGTTCGGCGGCGGGGAACTCTCCCGTGCCGAGCCAGCTGAAGCTCTGGGTCCAGTTGCTGGAGATCAGCGGGATGAAGGAGGCGGGAGCGGGGGCGGCGAGGTCGTCCAGGCGCCCGTCGTAGAAGGCGTACCTCCGGCGCTGTGCCTCCATGGGGGCGCGGGCCGTGCGGTCTCCCGAGACGACCGGCGTGACGGCGCCGAGGCGTACGCGGCCGTCGGCGTAGAGGCTCAACATCCGGCGGTAGTCGCGCAGTTGGCGGTCCAGTTCGAGGTATGCGGCGACGCCGTCGGTCTTGATGTCGACGAGCAGGTGCACGGGCCTGCGGTAACCGCGGTACACGCAGCCGTGATTGGCGCGTACGCGGGCGAGCAGCGGCTCGAGGTAGAGGCCGCGGAGGGTGCGGGAAGGGTCGAGCTCGGCGGGCTCGTGGGCGACGAGCAGGTCGCCGTCGACGAGGAAGACGTCCGCCTCGACGCTGGTGAAGCCGTGCGAGAGCGCGTCGTGGAGTGGCCGTTCGTGCAGGTAGTCGTTGTGGGCATGGGCCTGGCGGAGCGGCCGGGGTCCGGCGGGTTCGCCGGCGCTCGCGGCGGCGTGTGCATGGGCCGGGGCGGCGGTGTGTGCGTAGGCGGGCGCGGCGGCGGCGCCCGCGAGTGCGGCGGCGAATGTCGTGACGGCTCTGCGACGGGTGGTCGGCACGGCGGCCTCCGGGCTCGGCGGAACTCCGGCGAGTATCCGACGGTCAAGGCCCAACCGGCAGGTGTATGGACCGAGTTGGCCCATACTTCCTCTCTCCGCCGCTTCGCACGCCTGCGGCGGGCATGGGTGATGACGCTCTGTCAGGCGATCTCGGACCAGCGGAGGCGCGGTCGCACCAGCGCTTCAGCGGGACGTGGTCGTGGCCGACGGCGAGGATGCCCGCGCCGTTGTCCCGCCGTCGTCGGCGGCGTGACCAGGGCCACGGTGGTGGATGGGTCCGGCATCGCGGTCATCTCGTCGCAGACCGGCTGGCGCGGGCGGAGCACCAGGGCGCGGGCGAGGCAGGGGCTTGCAACCGGCCGTCGCTGACCTCGTGGGGGCGGCGGCCGAGTCCTTGGCCGCTGCATCCGTCGCGCCGCCGCTGCCCCAGGTGGTGCAGGCCGCCGCGCCGAGGGTCGGCGCGGCGGCGAGCGCTGTGGCGGCCGCAGCCCGTACGGACCGGCCCGTCATGCCCGTGGCGCAGAGTGCGTCATGGGGCCTGGAGATCGACGAGCGCGGCCAGTGCCTCCTGGTGCCGGCCCGGCGTGCCGAGGGCGATCTCGTCTGCCTTGGCACGCTTGAGGTAGAGGTGCGCCGGGTGCTCCCAGGTCATGCCGATCCCGCCGTGCAGCTGTACGCACTCCTCGGCGGCGTGCACGGCGACCCGTGAGCAGTACGCCTGGGCTACGGCCACCGTGAGCGCGGCATCGGGGCTGCCGGTGGCCAGGGCGTCGGCCGCGGCGCGCGCGGCGGCCCGCGCCGAGACGACCTCCAGCCACAGCTGCGCCATGCGGTGCTTGAGCGCCTGGAACGACCCGAGGGGCCGGTTGAACTGATGACGCTCCCGGGTGTGGCGGACCGTCTCCTCCAGACACCATTCCGCGACGCCGAGTTGCTCGGAGGCGAGCAGTCCGGCCCCGGTGAGCAGCCCGCGCCGTACGGCGGCCTCACCCTCCGCGCGGTCCGCGATGCGCGTGCCCGCCGTGCCGGGGGTGACGGCGGCGAGCGGCCTGGTCAGGTCGAGCGCGGTCTGCGGCTCCACCGTGACATCAGAACGCTCCAGCAGGTACAGACCGTCCGCCCTGAGCACCAGGAACGCATCGGCCAGCACGGCGTCGGCGACGCCGGTGACCACTGGCGAGTCGACGGGCAGCGGGCCGTCCGCGGCGGCCGACAGCGGCAGGGCGGTCACGGCGGTGCGGCGGCCCGCGGCGAGGTCGCCGAGCAGCGCGGTGACGGCGTCGGTCTCCGTGCCGAGCGTCAGCAGCACCTCGGTCGCGACGACCGAACTCGTCAGGTACGGAGCGGGGGTGACGCTGCGGCCCAGCTCCTCCAGAACGACCGCGGCCTCGCGGTGGCCCGCGCCCTGGCCGCCCAGCTTCTCGGGCACGAGCAGCCCCGCGGCGCCGACCTCGGCCGCAAGGGCGGTCCACACGCCGGGGTCGTAGGGGCTGCCGCTCTCTGCGCGGCCGGCGACGAGTGCGGCAGGGTCGGCGCGGGTGGTGAGCAGCGAGCGGACGGCGGCCCGCAGATCGGTCTCGGCCTCGGAGTACAGCAGGTCCGTCATCGCGCGAGGTCCTTCCAGGCGATGTCCTTGTCGCTGCGCGGTTCGGCGGGCAGGCCGAGGACACGTTCGGCGACGATGTTCAGCAGCACCTCGGTGGTGCCGCCCTCGATCGAGTTGCCCTTGGAGCGCAGATAGCGGTAGCCGGCGTCACGGCCGGTGAAGTCGACGAAATCGGGGCGGCTCATGGTCCAGTCGTCGTACAACAGGCCCTCCTCGCCGAGGAGTTCGACGTCCAGGCCGCTGATCTCCTGGTTGAGGCGGGCGAAGGCGAGTTTCGTGCCGCTGCCCTCGGGGCCGGGCTGGCCCGCGGCGAGCTGCTGACGCAGGCGTTCGCCGGTGAGCCGGGCGACCTCGGCGTCGACCCACAGGGTCAGCAGCCGCTGGTGCAGGTCGTGGGTGCGCAGCTCCGGACGCTCGCGCCAGGTGCGGGCCACGGTGCCGATCATTCCGCCCTCGCGCGGCAGACGCATGCCACCGATGGACACCCGCTCGTTCATCAGCGTGGTCTGGGCGACCTTCCAGCCCTGGCCGACGTCGCCGAGCCGGTGTGCGTCGGGGATGCGCACCTCGGTGAGGAAGACCTCGTTGAACTCGGCCTCTCCCGTG
This sequence comes from Streptomyces sp. NPDC018833, assembly GCF_044390825.1. Taxonomy (NCBI): domain Bacteria; kingdom Bacillati; phylum Actinomycetota; class Actinomycetes; order Kitasatosporales; family Streptomycetaceae; genus Streptomyces; species Streptomyces sp. NPDC018833. The sequence continues at coordinate 138,836 of NZ_JBIRZM010000010.1, forward strand.
ATCTGGCGCAGCGGGCGCACCTCGACACCGGGGTCGGTCATGTCGCAGATGAAGTAGGTGATGCCCTGGTGCTTGGGCAGGTCCGGGTCGGTGCGGGCGATGAGGATGGCCCAGCGGGCGACATGGGCGCTGGAGGTCCACACCTTCTGCCCGGTGACCACCCACTCGTCGCCGTCGCGTACCGCGCGGGTGCCGAGTGCCGCGAGGTCGGAACCGGCGCCCGGCTCGCTGAACAGCTGGCACCACACCTCGTCGCCGACCCACAGGGGCCGCAGGAAGCGCCGCTTCGTCTCCTCGGAGCCGTAGGCGAGGATCGTCGGCGCCGCCATGCCGAGGCCGATGCCGATACGGCGGGGGTCGTTGTCGGGCGCTCCGGCGGCGGCGAGTTCGGCGTCGACGACGGCCTGCAAAGAGCGCGGCACGCCGAGGCCGCCGAGGCCCTCGGGGTAGTGCACCCAGGCGAGTCCGGCGTCGAAGCGGGCTTCGAGGAAGGCTCCGCGGTCGGTGGTGGCAGGCGGATGGGCGGCGAGGAACTTCTGGGTGAGGGCGCGCAGTCCGGCTGCGTCGGGTGACTTCTTCATCGGTTCACCCCTTCCGGGACGACGACGAGACGGCCGGTGGTCGTGCCGTCGGCGACGCGCTGGACGGCGCCTGCGGCGTCCTTGAAGGCGACGCGCTCGCTGACGAGCGGCTTGATCAGGCCCTTGGCGGCGTATTCGGTAAGCGTCCGGTGGCAGTCCGCGATGGAGGCGGGATCCTTCCGCGCGTACAGGCCCCAGTGCAGGCCCATGATCGAGTAGTTCTTGACCAGGGCGTGGTTGAGCGCGGGTGCCGGGATCTCGCCGCTCGCGAAGCCGACGATCACGATGCGGCCCTCGAAGGCCACGCACTTCGCGGACCTGGCGTAGGCGTCACCGCCGACGGGGTCGTAGATCACGTCGGCGCCCCGGCCGCCGGTCGCTTCCTTGACGGCGGCGACGATGTCCTCGGTGCGGCGGTCGATGACCACGTCGCAGCCCAGTTCCCGTGCGACGGCCGCCTTCTGCGGACCGCCCACGACGCCGATGACCGTGGCCCCGGCCGCCTTGCCGAGCTGCACGGCGGCGCTGCCGACTCCGCCGGCTGCGGCGTGGACGAGGAGTGTCTCGCCCTCCTTCAGGCCGGCCCGGCGGTGGAGTCCGAACCAGCCCGTCTGGTAGCCGATGTGCAGGGCTGCGGCCTCGGCGTCGTCGAGGGCGTCGGGCGCGGGGAGGAGCGCGGCCCGGTCGGCGACCGCGTACTCGGCGAAGCCGCCGTGCGGCAGGACCGGATTGGTGATCACCCGGCGGCCGTCCTCGGTCTCGCCGCAGATCTCCACGCCAGGAGTGAACGGCAGCGGCGGCTTGATCTGGTACTGGCCCCGGCACAACAGAGCGTCGGGGAAATTGATGTTCGCGGCTCGGACCCTGAGGAGGACCTGCCCTTCACCGGGCGAGGGCCGGTCCACCTCTTCGAGCCGCATCACCTCGCTCGGCTCACCGCTCCGGTGCACGTGCCATGCCTGCATGTCAGGGCCTCCCACAAGCCGTAAGGGCAATTCTGCGCTGCGGCGCATACTAAGCGGTCGCTTGCCTCCGCGGAAGGCCCCACCCGACCGGAAACCCAGATCGCCTCAATCGCGCCGCTACCATGATCGCCTCAATCGCCCCGCGGCCTGGCCCGTACATGCATCCGCTCCCCCTGGGGACCGAAGAGACTGAGGAACTCCACAGGCCTGTCGTCGGCCGCGCCGAACCAGTGCGGCACCCGGGTGTCGAACTCCGCCGCCTCCCCCGGGCCCAGCACCACGTCGTGGTCGCCGAGCAGCAGCCGGAGCCGGCCGGAGAGCACGTACAGCCACTCGTACCCCTCGTGGGTGCGCTGCTCGACAGGCTCCTCGGCCGGCTTGTACACCGCCTTGTACGCCTGGAGCCCGCCGGGCCGGCTGGTGAGCGGGTACATCGTCCGGTTGCCGCGGACGATGGGCTTCGAGCGCACCCTCGGATCGCCGACGGGCGGGGCGCCGACCAGTTCGTCGAGCGGGACCTGATGCGCGCGGGCGATGGGCAGCAGCAGTTCCAGGCTCGGCCTGCGCCCGCCCGACTCCAGCCGGGACAGGGTGCTCACCGAGATCCCGGTCGCCTCCGACAGGGCGCCGAGCGTGGCGCCGCGCTCCCGCCGGATCCTGCGGAGTCGGGGCCCCACCTCGTTGAGTACGGCGTCGAGCCGTGCGTCGTCGTCCATGCCTTCCATTGCAGGAACAGCAAGCCCGTTTGTCAATTCCGCCGATCATGCGGGGCGCGGGCAGGCACGTGCTCCGTGCGGTGGCGAGGAGGCCGGGCAGCCGCCCGCGCAGCTCCCATGCCTCTGCCGCGTCACCGTCCCCGGCTCTCTCCACGAGCCGCAGGGCGGTGCCTGCCGCTTCCGCCCACGCCGTCGTGGCGCCCAGCCAGGGACCGGCGTCGTCCACGAAGCCCTGCTCGGGCAGCCTGTCGCGCAGCACCGACGGCGCCGCGCGCAGCCCCTCCAGGGTCGCGGCGAGAGCGTCGGCGTCACCGTCCTGCCAGAACCGCTCGAATTCCGCGGCCAGTTCGGGTGCCTGCTGCACATTGAGCCGTGAGCCGTAGTTGACGTCCGCGAAGGCCCGCAGGGCGCGTTCGGAGCGCGCGTCGCCGCCCGCGTACCAGCGCAGCGCGGCCAGCCATGACGTACGCGGGTCGTAGGCCCCGTCGTTCCAGGTGTAGTCGGCGACCGTGAACAGCGCGATCTTCGACGCTGGATCACCGGATTGGCGGTGATGCCGGCGAGTTCGGCGGGCTGATGTCGTCCAGCGGTACGGCGAAGGTGCGCACGCCGATGTCCCAGATCGTCCGGAACTTGTCGATCAGGGCACGGGCGTCGGCCTCGGAGCTGTAGCAGACGGACAGGCCCGGCGAGAGGGCGTAGGTGAAGTCGACATGCCGCTGCTCCGCGGCGTCGGCGAGCTCCTCGATGCGCGCCAGCGCCGGGGCGGGGTAGGGCTCGCGCCACTTGTCACGCAGGCACGGGTCGTCCTTGGGCGAGTACACGTAGATGTTCATCTTGTGCTCGCCGTAGAAGTCGAGCTGGTCCAGCCGGGCCTCGTGCGACCAGGGCGTGCCGTAGAAACCCTCGATGACTCCGCGCAGGGGCGCGGCGGGCCAGTCGCGGACGAGCAGGCCGGCCACGTGGGCTCCGGGGCGGTCGCGGTGCGGCAGGACCTGGCGCAGGGTCTGGGCGGCGTAGTAGGTGCCCGGATCGTCCTTGCCGACGAGGACGATCCGGTCTCGGCCGATGCCGAGGACGTAGCCCTCGGCGGGGAGTTCGTCGGGGCCCTGCGCTCCCAGGGCGCCGAGGACCTCGGCGGAGCGGACGTGAACGGCCAGCCGGTCGTCCACGGCATGGCCGGCGCGCACGATCTGCCGGGCGCCCGCGTCGCGCAGGGCACGCTCGATGACGTCCAACGTGCGGCGGTCGGCGTCCTCGTCGGCGATCAGGGTGACGGTCGAGGTGATGGTGACCCGGTCGTCGAGGGACCGGACGGACTGCGGTGTCGGGGTGATGGCCGGGACCCGGCGCTCGGGGTGGTCCTGAATGGCGGCCTCACCGACGGACGGCGTACACGCGAGCGCGAATGACGCGACGAAATCGGCTATTCGTAGGCGAAGCGTCACATTTCCTCCATGGGCCGCTGGGGTCGCACAAGGAAGTCACGCATCACATCACGTGCCATCGATCTGCCCGGACAGGAGCTGTGTCAATCCGGACCGCCACCGCCCCGGCCGCTGCGCGGCAGTGGGACGACACCGCGCGGACCCACGCCGTCGCGCACCGCAGCGGTTCACCGGACGTATTCGGCCCCCGCGCGTCGCTTCGCGCCGCGACAGCATGAAGCCCCGGACTCGGCAAGCGAGCCCGGGGCCCTGTACAGCGCGGTTCCCTTCAGCGTCGCGGGAACACCTCGAACGTGACCGCCGGACGGCCGCCGAAGCGCGGTGCGGCAGCCTCGGCCATACCGGTGAGGAAGGTGCGGCAGTACTCCTCCGGATCCTTGTCCGTCAGGCCCTCGATGTACATGCGGTGCTCAAGCAGCGAGCGCACGGACCTCTCCAGGCCCGGCCGTGCGTCGACCGCGTGGGTGGGCGTGGTCGACCCCGCCACCGCCACCCAGCGGACGCCGTCCCACGGTTCGAGCCCCTGCTCGGAGATCAGCTCGGGGAAGATCCACCGGTTGCCGGCGTCACCGGCGGCGTCCAGCGTCGCCCGCCCCACGGCGCGGTGGTCGGGGGTGTTCCAGAACGTGCCGCCCCAGGTGTCACGGTGGTTCAGGGTGATGACCAGCTCGGGCCGGTGGCGGCGGACAGCGGCCGCGATGTCACGCCGCAGCCTCGTCCCGTACTCGACGACCCCGTCCCGGTGGTCGAGGAACTCCACCGTGGGGACGCCCACCACCGCGGCGCTGGCGCGCTGCTCCTGTTCGCGCAGCGGCGCGCACTCGGCCGGGTCGATGGAGTCGATGCCCGCCTCGCCGCGGGTGGCGAGGAGGTAGACGACCTCTCGTCCCGCGTCGGTCCACGCGGCGATGGCGGCGGCGCAGCCGTATTCGAGGTCGTCGGGGTGGGCGACGACGGCCAGCGCGCGCTGCCAGTCGCCGGGCATCTCCTCGAGCTGTTGGGTCACTTGTTCCGTCATGGCCGCAGGATAAGGCCCGTACCTGCACCGGGACGGACGGATCGTCAGACCTCGTCACGCGCCAGGGCCGGCAGCCGGTCGAGTACCCAGGGCCCGCTCGCGCGGACCCCGTCGCGCTCGTACTCGTCGGTGACCCAGGTGCGCAGCCCGCGGATGGTGCGGGCGGTGGACAGCGAGTCGGCGGTGTCGTCGTCCCTGCACGTCCCCGTCCGCCCAGTGGATCACAAGGGCGGACGGGGACAGGACCTGGGACGGGGGTCAGCCGGTGGGGAAGTTGTCCGGGGTCCTGATCCGGTCACGGATCCAGACGCCGGCGGGCTTCAGCGATGTCGTGCCGGTCCAGGGACCGTTGTTGTCGCAGGTGCCGGTCTTGAACACGGCTCCGGACCGGTGGTCGTCGGAGTAGTTCCAGTTCACCCAGCTGATCTTCTTGCTCGCCATCAGATCGAGGTAGCGCTGGGACATGACGAAGTCGTCGGCGCCTTCTCCCGCGTAGTCCTGGGTGCCGAACTCAGTGACGAAATGGGCAGTTTGTCGGCGGCCCGGGAGAGGGTGCTCAGGTACTCGTCCCGGTGCGAGGCCGCGTAGAAGTGGAAGGTGTACATGATGTTGGCGGCCCTGACCGGGTTGTTGACGATCTCGCTCTCGTCGGAGCCGTCCGACACCCCGAGGGAGGACCAGGCGCGCGTGCCGACGAGGATCGGGGTGTCCGGGTCGTTCTGCCGGATGACCGGAATCAGCTGCTCGGCGTAGCTCTTGATCGACGACCAGCTCACGCCATTGGGTTCGTTGGCGATCTCGAACAGCAGGTTGTTCTTGCTGCGGTGGCGCTGGGCGATCTCGGTGAAGAACGTCTTGGCACGGGCGAGGTTGTGGTTCGGGTCGCCCGGGCTGAGCATGTGCCAGTCGACGATCGCGTACAGGCCACGGGCGGTGGCCTGCTCGATGATCGAGTGCACCTTGTCGGTGAAGCGGCGCGGGTCGGTCTCGTAGCCGCCCTCCTGGATGTACATGGAGATGCGCAGGACGTCGGCGTTCCAGTCGGTGGACAGCGCGTTGAGCGAGCCTGTGGTGACGCACTGGCTGTACCACTGCAGGCCGTGGGTGCTCATGCCGCGCAGCTGGACGGGCCTTCCGTACTGGTTGCAGAGCCTGGTGCCGCAGACCTTCAGGGGGCCGTTGACGGCGACAGGTGTGCCGGCGGCGGTCGGGGCGGCGTCGACGGCGAGGTGGTCGACGTTGGGCCCGCCGTTGGCGGTGGTGGCGGTGGCCCTGATGGTGTTGGTACCGGCCTTGAGGTCGGCGGTGACGGTGGCCGTCGACCAGGAACTCCAGGAGCCGGTTCCGCCGAAGGCACGTTCGTCGGCGGCGAGGGCGCCGTTGACGAGGATGTCCATGGGACGGTTGGTGGTGGTGCCGTTGGCGAAGCGCAGGGTCAGGGTGGCCCGGCCCGCCTGTGCGGCGTTCACCGACCACTGGACGTAACTTCCCTCCATGTTCTCGTAGTTCACGAATCCGGTGCCGGTGTAGCCGGCGTGGTCGGATTCGACGAGAGCGCGCGAGACGGCCGCGTTCTCGGCCTCGTGGGTGACGGCCGCGTTCTCGGCCTCGTGGGTGACGGCCGCGTTCTCGGCCTCGTGGGTGACGGCCGCCGCGGGTGCGAGCGGCTCGGGGACAGGAGCGGCGGGTGCCGTGGGTGCGGCGGTGAGGGCGAGCGTCAGGGCGGTGCCGATCAGGCCGAGGGCGGTCAGCGGGCGTTTCCAGAGCCGTGCCGGTCTCATGGGGTCTCCGTTGGCTGGGCGGATGTGCCGGCAGAACCGATGGCATCGGAGCTTGACTGGAAGGAAACTTTCCTAACCAGAGGAATAGCAGGGGTGGCGGACCCTCGGCAAGGGCCCCTGAGCGGGAAGTCGGGCGCCGTGGACGGTGACCGCGCGAGTGCCGCGCTCCGGACAGTCCGGCCCGTGTGGACCCGTGTCCGGGCAGCTTCGGGACGCCACGAGCCCTCGGCCGTCGAGCACCGCCACCCATCCGGCGCAGTGCTGGTGCATCCCGCTGAACGGCCTGCTTCAGCGACGCGCCGGCCGCTCACCTGCCTCGTCGATCACGTACGGGACCCTGTTCGCGCGGCGCACCGGCGGTCGCGGCGTGCGTGCCGCCGTCTTGTCAGCGATGGCTTGACGTGCTGATCTGCTGCCCCGGCTCCCGTACCGAAGGCGGTTCCCATGGCCCTGTTCGATCTCCCTCTGGAGGAGCTGCACAGGTATCGCAGCTCCTCCGCCGAGCCGGCGGACTTCGACACGTTCTGGACGAAGACGCTGAAAGAGGCCCGCGCCCATGATCTCAGCGCACGTTTCGACCGCGTCGAGACCCCTCTGACCTCCGTGGAGGTCCATGACGTGACGTTCGCCGGCTTCGGCGGCCACCCGGTGAAGGGGTGGCTGGTACTGCCGGCCGGCACATCCGAACCGGTGCCGCTGGTCGTTGAGTTCCTCAGTTACGGCGGCGGGCGCGGACTGCCGCACACTCATCTGCTGTGGGCGTCGGCGGGATTCGCGCACTTCGTCATGGACACCCGCGGTCAGGGCAGCGGCTGGGCGCACGGCAGCACGGCGGATCCGGTGGGCAGCGCCCCCGCCCACCCCGGCTTCCTCACCAGGGGCATCGGTGATCCCCATGAGTTCTACTACCGGCGGGTGTTCACCGACGCCGTACGCGCCGTGGAGGCGGCGCGCACGCATCCGCTGACGGACGCGGCCAGGACGGCGGCCGTCGGCGCGAGCCAGGGCGGCGGGATCGCGCTGGCCGTGGGCGGCCTGATGCCGGACCTCGCCGCCGTCGCCCCGGACGTTCCGTTCCTGTGCGACTTCCCGCGCGCCACGACGCTCACCGACCGCGACCCCTACCGGGAGGTGGGCAACTACCTGCGCACCCACCGCGGCCGCAGCGAGCAGGCGGCGCGCACGCTCGCGTACTTCGACGGGGTCCACTTCGCGGCGCGTGGCCGGACTCCCGCCCTCTTCTCGGCGGCGCTGGAGGACCAGACGTGTCCGCCGTCCACGGTGTTCGCCGCCTTCAACGCCTACGCCCACGAGGAGAAGCACATCGAGGTCTACGACTTCAACGACCACGAGGGGGGCGGCCCGTTCCAGGAGGCCGCCCAACTGGCCTGGCTCCCCGGTGTGCTGACGCGGTGACGGACGGGGGCCGTGGGACGGACGGGGGCCGTGGGACGGACGGGGGCCGTGGGACGGACGGGGGCCGCGGGACGGCCGTCGCCCTGACCAGGCCGGCAGCCGGTCCTGTCCTGCGCGACAGAAAACGCTTTCCCCGTCGCACCGAGGAGCTGACATGCAGCCGCCCGGAACCGCGGCCGCGTACGACGGTCTCCCCGGCGGTGGCTGGGTTTCCCAGCCGAGCGTCTTGCGTGGGCGGCTGTCGAGTTCGGCGGCGACGGCGTCCCAGTCCTCGCGGGTGTGCCTGGGCAGGGTCGGTGCGCTGCCGCCGTGGCTGCGGCTCCCGGCCCGCCGTCTCCTCAGCGGCGGCCCAGCACCTCGGCGATGCGGATGAACCCGTCCGTGCCGTGGCCCAGGCCGATGACGCGGCGGGCCATGCCCTCTGCCGCGCGCATCACGCCCGCGTCGATGCCATGCCCCTCGGAGGTATGCACGATGTGGGCCATGGACGAGGCCGCCGAGGTGATCGGGTTGCCCTCGCCGGAGAAATCGCCGTCGGCCACACCCTCAGCGAGTTGCTCGAAGAGTGGCGGCAGGATCGCGCCTATGCCCTTGGCGAACGGGGCCAGCTCCCGCGCGGTGACACCCTCCGCCCAGGCCACCGCCAGGGCGTGGGCATAGCCCGCCATGGCGGTCCAGAAGATGTCCAGCAGCGCGATGTCGTACGCCGCCGCCCGGCCGATCTCCTCGCCGAGATGGGTGTGGGTGCCGCCCAGTGTCTCAAGGGTGGGAAGGTGCTCGCGGTAGAGCTCCTCGGGGCCGCTGTGGACGAGGACCGCGGCGGGCGTTCCGATGGTCGTGGTCGGTGTCATGATGGCGCCGTCCAGGTACTGGATGCCGTGCCCCGCTGCCCAGGCCGCCGTGTCGCGGGCCCGGGCCGGAGTGTCGGCGGTCAGGTTCACCACCGTACGGTCCTTGAGCGCGTCGGTGACCGCCTCGCGCCGCAGAACGGCGTCCACAGCGTCGTAGTTCACCACGCAGACAACGGTCAGCCCGCTCGCGGCGACCGCCTCCTCGGCGGATCGGACGCCGACCGCGCCTCGCTCGACCAGGTCGCGGTCCCTGCTCGGCGTCCGGTTCCAGACGGTCGTCCGTAGGCCGGCGTCCAGGAACGCTCCGGCCAGGGCTCGGCCCATCGGCCCGAGACCGAGCACGGTGACGGCAGACTGTTCAGTGCGTGAAGACACGATTATCAACCTCTTTAGAAATACCGGAAGAAAGCAATGAAGGGGGCCCATATGACGCGCAGTCGTACCCGGGACATGAACGTCTGCGGAGTGACCGCCGCGATTGCCGTGATCGACGGCAAGTGGAAGACCGTTCTGCTGTGGCTGTTGGAATCCGGCCCGTGGCGCCCCGGGGAGCTGCGACGCCGGCTGCCGGGCCTCAGCGAGAAGGTGCTGACTCAGGCGCTCCGCGAGATGGAGACGGACGGACTGGTGCACCGGGAGGTGCATGACGAGCTGCCGCTGAAGACGGTGTACTCCCTCACCCCGTTCGGCCGCGAGCTCTCGGAGGCCCTGGGGCCCGTCTCCGACTGGGGCCACCGTCGTCTGGAGAAGCTCGCCCAGGCACAGTCGGCCTCCTGACGCATGGTCACCCCCGTCTCACGTGGATCCGGCGTCCCTTCGGCCGCCGTGTGACCAGGTTCCCCTCTGCCTCCATGCGTCGACAAGTACCCACAAAAAGGTGGGTACGGAGGGCGGTGGCCTCTTGATGCCGGTGCGCTCGCGGGTGTCTCGTGGCGTGGGGGTGGGTCGGCCTGGGGCCGACAGGTGGCGGGGAACTTCGTCGTCGGACGCAACGGCGAACACCGAACGCGCCGCTCACCCGCCCGGCCCTCGGCGGGGGTCCACCGTCGGGGGGCTGTCGAGCAGGGCTGCCAGCCGGAGCATGGGGCGGCCAGGCCCGCCAGGCGGATCCGGTTGCTCGTTCGATGGACAGTGACCAGGTGGCGGCCAGGGTGGCGGTCTGGTCGTCGGGGAGGGTCCCGGGTTGCGGCAACAGGTCGGCCAGCAGCCTTCGGTAGGAGGCACAGGTCAGGTCCGCGGCGATGATGTAGCGCGGCCAGGGCGAGGGGCAGGTGTCCCAGGTCGGCGACAAGGCTGTTGAGCTGGTCGGTTGGCTCGTGGCGGTCGCGGGCTGTGAGTACGCCCGTGAGGTAGGCGGCGGCTTCCTGGGGGTGAACGAGCCCACGGTCACCCGGCGTCGGCCTGCTCCGGTCAGGCGGTTCTCACCGGCAACCCGATGTCTACGAGGTTCGCTGATCGGGCACTCGGCGACGGCGTGCGAGGGCGACTGACGAGCGCGGACAGGAACGTCAGTCGCAGGTGCTGGACCACCGCGTCGGTGACGATCTCGCACCCGGCCCTGAGCGGCCGGGGGCGCTCGGGCCCGTTCCTACGGGGCGGGGGTGCCCGGCGCTCGGGCGCGTCCCTACGGGGCGGGGGTGGCCGGCGCTCGGGCGCGTCCCTACGGGGCGGGGGTGGCCGGGGTCGCGAGGAAGCGGTGCAGTGAGGACTTCATGGCCGCGACGAACGCCTCCCGGGTCGTGTCGCCGACCAGGTCCAGGGACAGGTAGGGGTTGAGGTCCTCCAACTCGACGAGCAGCAGTGCGCCGTCGCGGGTACGGCAGGCGTCGACGCGCTGGATCCCGTGGTCGACCGTGTTCCAGGCGATGAAGCGCCGGGCGAAGTCGAGGTCGTCCCCGGTGGGCTCGTACGGCTCAAGGTCCCAGCGGCGGGCGGGGTCGGGGGCGTGCAGGGCGTACTGGAAGGTGTCGTCGACGAAGTAGAAGGAGACCTCGTAGCGGAAGTCGACGCGCGGCTGGATCAGGACGTCGCCGCGGGCGAGGTCGGGGAGCATGCCGGGGCGCACGAAGCGTAGCCCTATGGAGTCCGCGCCGGTCTTGGGCTTGACGGCGTACTCGTCGGCGGCGGGCAGCAGCCCGAGGTCGTCGAGCCGGTCGACGGTGGGGATGACCGGGTATCCGGCCCTGGTGAGGTCCAGCAGGTACTGCTTGCCGGCCATGTCCCCGCGGGCGCTCAGCGGGTTGTAGACCCGGGTGCCGCGCTGCACGGCCCGGTCGCGGAAGGCGTCGTACGCGTCCTGGTAGTGCAGTACGGGACCGCTGTTGCGGACCACGACACCGTCGAAGTCGTCCATCAGCGCGGCTGCGTCCGCCGGGTGGGCGAGTGCGAGGGTGAAGTCCTGGCGCAGCCGGGAGGACAGGAAGATGTCCTCGTCGCAGTACCGTCGGCCCTTGGCCCGGTAGGCGAGGTCGGTGACGAACAGGAGGCGGGGCCTGGCGGACACGGGCGGGCTCCTCGGATCGGTTGACCGTAAAACTACCCGGTTCCGTTCACAGGCGGTGCAGCCGGACCTCGGTGAGCGCACCGTCCGCCACCTGGGCGGTCATGTACGTGTGGTGGGGCTGGCGCCTGCGGTCGGTCGGGGAACCGGGGTTGAGGAGCCGCAGGCCGCCGGGGGCCGTGGTGTCCCACGGGATGTGGCTGTGGCCGAAGACGAGCACGTCGAGGTCGGGAAAGCGGTCGGCGCACCGCTGTTCCCGTCCGCGGGCCGGGCCGGTCTCGTGCACGACGCCGAACCGGAGGCCGCTGAGCTCCGCCCGGGCCACTTCCGGCAGCCGGGCGCGCAGTTCGGCGCCGTCGTTGTTGCCGTACACGGCGAGGAGGCGGGCGGAACGGGCCTCGAGCAGGTCGAGGGTCGCGGTGTCGACCCAGTCGCCGGCGTGGACGACCACATCGGCCTCCTGGACACGGGCCATCACCTCGTCGGGCAGCCGGCGGGCGCGGCGGGGCACATGAGTGTCGGAGATCAGCAGCAGTCGCATGCCCCTACCTTCCGCCTTCCGGCACCGGGCGGGCACACGGCCGCGCCGGACGCCGCGCTGACGTGATGTCAGAACAGGAGCCCGGCGCGATTCCATCTGCAATCGAAGCCGCGAATACGGGGCTACGGTCAGTACGGACCGTTCACGTTGTCGATGGAGCCGTACCTGGCGGCGGCGTAGTTGCACGCGGCGGTGATGTTCGCGACCGGGTCATAGCTGTCCATCGACGTGCCGGGCACGTGGTAGGCCCGGAACGTGGGGTCGATCACCTGGAGAAGACCCTTGGAAGGCGTACCGTTCACCGCGTTGATGTCCCAGTTGTTGATCGCCAGCGGATTTCCGGAGGACTCACGCATGATGTTCCGGTGGATTCCCTCGTAGGTGCCGGGAATTCCGTGCTTGGCCATGATGTCGAGCGATTCCTTGATCCAGCCGTCGAGATCGTCGGAATACGTCTTGGCCTTGGCGGGCTTCGCGGCCGGGGCCTTCTTCGCCACCGGGGCGGTGCGGGCCGCGGTGCGGTCGGCGCGGGCGGTGTCGGTGGCGCGGTCCAAGGGCTTGGCCTTGGCGCCGATGCTGAGCTTCAGACCGGGGCGGATCAGCGACGGGTCAGCGCCTATGTTCCGGCGGTTGTCGTTGTAGAGCTTCTTCCAGCCGCCACTGAGGGAGTGCTCCTGGGCGATCTTCGCCAGCGAGTCACCCGCGACGACCGTGTACGTCGTGGGGGCCTTCTTCGCCGCGGCGGATGCCGTGACGACGGCCTTCGCGGTCGCGGACTGGGCCGGTTGCGCGGCACCGGCGGTGGTCGCGCCGATCACCGGCAGGGCGAACGCTGCACCGCCCATGCCCGCGGCGACGAGGCCGCGGGTGAGCCGGCTGGACTTGTGACGGCGGTGCTTACCCTTTGCAGGCATGACGCATTCCTCTCCGTCGCCTGCGAGGTGAGCTGTCGGGTTCGGGCTGGAGATGCCCGGTCGCATGGTCGGTGCGACTTCACCCCGAGCCGTTCCGGATTCCGGATCGGCGGCTTACCTGGGTCCCCCGCTCCTGCCGAACGAGTGCGTGTGGTCGGATTCCGGATGGCGGCAGGACTCGGCGGTCCATCCGGATTGCGGTGACCGTAAGGGAGAGCGACCGGAAGGAACAAGCCATGAATTCACAACCGCAATGCCAAGGCGGAAAAACAGTACGTAAATGACCTTCCTGATTTCCTGTCGAGAACTCAACTCGCGTTCCCCACAAGGAAGCTGCGCAGTCAGCCGCCGACCCCGCGGCCGCGTCGCGTGACCGACATCACGGAAGCGAGAACAAAAAGCAAAGAGCCACCCTAGTCACCTCTAAACGGACATTAGGGCAATAAAAAGGGAGGTGCCCGTACGGAAAATTCCGACACTTCACCGTTCGGGAATAGTCCGATTTATTCCGTATGTAATGACCTCGCCCGATTCGGGTACTCGCTCGTGGTGTTCGGGTGCGCGGCTGCGCCCGTACGGCGGCCGCCGGCCGCCCACCGACATCACGTGGGAGGACACGATGCGCGCGCTGACATGGCAGGGCCGGAGGGACGTCCGGATCGAGACGGTCCCCGATCCCCGCATCAAGGAGCCGACGGATGTCATCGTCCGGGTGACCTCGACCGGCATCTGCGGTTCGGATCTGCACCTGTACGAAATCCTCGGCCCCTACCTCGACCCGGGCGACATCCTCGGCCACGAGCCCATGGGCATCATCGAGGAGACCGGCCCCGAGGTGCGAAGCCTCTCGGCCGGTGACCGCGTCGTCGTCCCGTTCAACGTCTCGTGCGGCGAGTGCTTCATGTGCGCCCAAGGACTCCACTCGCAGTGCGAGACGACCCAGGTGCGCGACCGCGGCACGGGCGCGTCGCTGTTCGGCTACACAAAGCTGTACGGGCAGGTGCCCGGCGGGCAGGCCGAGTACCTGCGGGTGCCCTTCGGCGACAAGCTGCCGGTCAAGGTGCCCGAAGGACCGCCCGACGAGCGCTTCGTCTACCTGTCGGACGTGCTGCCGACCGCGTGGCAGGCCGTGGAGTACGCCGGCGTCCCGTCCGGCGGGTCATTGACCGTCCTCGGCCTCGGGCCGATCGGCGACATGGCGTGCCGCGTGGCGCTCCACCGCGGTGCCGGACTCGTCATCGGTGTCGACCTCGTCCCCGAGCGCCTCGACCGGGCCGAGGAACGGGGCGTGAAGGCACTCGACCTGCGCGAGCACGACGACGTCGCCGACGCGGTCCGCGAGCTCACCGACGGCCGGGGCTCGGACGCGGTCATCGATGCCGTGGGCATGGAGGCCCACGGCGCACCGGTCGCCAAGGCGGGCCAGTGGGCGACGGGCCTGCTGCCCGGACGGGTGGCCCGCCGGGTCATGGAGCACGTCGGGGTGGACCGGCTGCAGGCGTTCTACACGGCCATCGACGCGGTGCGGCGCGGCGGCACGATCTCGCTGGCCGGGGTCTACGGGGGCATGGCGGATCCCGTGCCGATGCTCACCCTCTTCGACAAGCAGATCCAGCTCCGCATGGGCCAGGCCAATGTCCACCGCTGGGTGGACGACATCCTTCCGGTGCTGACGGACGCCGATCCGCTCGGTGTCGAGGGCTTCGCGACCCACATAATGCGGCTGGAGAAGGGCCCCGAGGCGTACGCGATGTTCCAGGCGAAGGCCGACGGCATGGTCAAGACCCTCCTGAAGCCGTAGCCGACCCTGCTCGGTGCCGTGTTCTGCGCCCTGCCTCTGTGCCCTGGCCCTCAGTCCTGGCAGTCGGGGCACCACATCGAGCGGCGGCCGCCGGTGCGGTCCGAGCGCAGTGACCCGCCGCAGCGCGGGCACAGCGGGTCGGGGTCGTCCCGGTGTCCGGTGAGCCAGGTCCGACGGGGCGGTACGCGCGCGGTCGGTACGGCCGACCGCAGGACCCGGCCCATCGCCGCGTGGATCCGGCGCAGCTCGGCCTCGTCCAGGTCGCGCGCGGGCCGGGAGGGCGCCACCCGGGCGCGCCAGAGGATCTCGTCACTGAGGAGGTTGCCCAGGCCGGCGAGCACCGACTGGTCCATCAGCACGTTCTTGACGGCGCCCCGTCGGCCTGCGACGCGCTCCAGGAAGGTGTCCCGGGACAGACCGAGCGCGTCCGGGCCCAGATCGCCGAGGATGTGGCCGACGGCCTCGTCGCTCCCGGCGAGGTGGACGCCCTGGAGCTTGCGCTGATCGCGGTAGTGCAGCCGGCGGTCGTCGTCGAGGACGAGCACGAGCCGGTCGTGCTCCGCCACGGCGTCGTCGGGCGAGGCGCACAGGAGCAGCCCCGTCATCCCGAAGTGCCACACGACGGTGGGCCCGTCGGTGGGCGCCACGAGCCACTTGCCGTGCCGCCGGGGCTCGCCGAGTCGCCGCCCCACCAGTTCCCTGTGCAGCCGCCGCACGGTCACTCCGCGCAGCACACCGGCGTCGCGGACGTCGATCCCCGTGATACGTCGACCGGTGCCGCAGGAACGCAGCACCTCTCGGAACCCTTCGACATCCGGCAGCTCGGGCATGTCCTCCTCCGTCGACGTCCGTCGCCCGTCCCGGCCACGTCGCGGCACACGGCGCGGACCCCGGCCGGGTACCCCGTGTCCGCGGGTGAACCCCCGTGGGGGGGGCCCCCCGCCGGGGGGGGCCCCCCCCCGGGGGGGGGCCGCGGGGGGGGGGGGGGGGGCCCCGGGGGGGGGGGGGGGGGGGGGGGCCACAAAAGGGGCAGGAAGCGCCACCCC
>NZ_JBIRZM010000010.1:154423-182073 GCF_044390825.1 Streptomyces sp. NPDC018833
CGAGCCGGCGGCCCCGGCGCCCCGCCCGCGCCCCCCCGCCGGGCCCGCGGGTCTGCGGCCCGGGTGGTGGTGGCCCCGCGCGGGCCCCGGCGCCGCCCCCCCCCCCCCCCCACGACCGGGTGCTCGCACTCGCGGTGCGGCTGCTGGACCTCGGGTTCTTCCGTGCGGGTGACGATCACTACATGGAAGAGATCGCGGATCCGGCCCCGTTCGGCGCCGTCGACGAGGGGGCTGCCCCTCCTCCTGCTGCTCACGGGACTGCTGGTGGTACAGGTGCTGGCGGCGTCCCGCCGCGTCGGTGCCGAGGGCCTGGAGGTGGCCGTCGGGCAGCGGGCAGATCCCGTAGCCGGTACGTGGGAGGCCGCCCGGCGGCGCGCCGCCTCTCGTGCGGTGCGGGAGGTGGTCGGGACCGGGGCCGGGACGGCCGGCCCCGGGTGCTCGCCACCCAGGGGCCGGTGGAAGCGGCGGTGCTGCGACTGCTCGCGCATGGGCCCCACCCGCGGCCCGGGGGCAGCGGAAGTCCCGCGGTGGGCCGGTACCGCAGCTCCGGTCAGTCGCAGGAAGTCCCACGGTCTCGGCCGGTGGCACAGCTCCGGTCACCGGAAGTCCCACGCTACGGCCGGTGGCACAGCTCCGGTCACCGGAAGTCCCACGGTGCGGGCGCGCCGCGCACCAGGATCCGGCGGCCCGTGACCCGTTCCGGCGTCAGGGCGATCCACACGTCCCGTTCACCGCCCGCCCACGGCACGCTGTAGGCCCGGTGCTCCAGCTCTCCTACAGCGTCCTTGTCCGTGACCGACCGGGCCCGGCCGACGATCAGCACGCTCCAGCCGCGGCTGAACGCCTCGTCGATGTGGTCCACCTCGAAGGCGATCTCCTGACCCGCCGCCTGGCCGGGCACGGCTTCGGGGGAGGTCCTGAACGCCACCTCCCCCTCGGCGACGAGGTAGTTGACCGGCAGGATCGCGGGCCCGTCCCGGCCCGCGACGGCGACGCGGCCGACCCCGTGTGCCCCGAGCAGCGCCCAGCACTCGTCCTCGGCCAGCTCCACCAGCTCGGGGCGGTGCGCGGCGCGGCCCGAGCCGGGCGGCACGTCCGCGCCGCCGCCCGTGAGCGCGGTGACGGTGGTCTCCAGGGCGTCGGCCAGCCGCAGCAGGAACCCCATGCCCGGGGTCGCGGTCTGCTCCTCCAGGTACTCGATGTACCCCGGCGCGGATCCGGCCCGCAGCGCGACGTCCTCGCGGGACAGGCCGAGCTGCTGCCGGCGGGCGGCGACCCGGCGGCCGATGTCGCCCCTCGGCACCCTCGGAGACGGGGCTCCCGCATGCGGTTTCTCGGGCATGGTGGGCACCTTCCCAGCTCGCGCTCCCGGTTCGGCTCGGGCCTGGCGCCCACGGTAGTCAGGGGAGCCGGGGGCCGCACGGCGGCGTGACCGCACGGCGGCGTGACCGCGCGTCGCCCGTCGTGACCGGCGCCCCGCCGCGACCGGTGACCCGTGCTCGGAAATACTGGTGGTGGACGACCTGTACGCAGCTGGAGGTGGAGCCATGATGCCGAGGACCGGTGCGCGATGAGACACCGCTTCGTCGCCGACCTGATGACGCCCGAGGCGGTCTTCGTCCAGCGCGGCACCACGTTCAAGGAGATCGCGCGGCTGCTCGACGAGTTCGGCATCACGGCCGTGCCCGTGATCGACGACGACGGGCGGCCCGTCGGCGTCGTGTCCGAGGCCGATCTGCTGCGCCGGCACACCAGCGGTACCGGCTCCGACACGGCCGAGGGCCTGATGAGCAGCCCCGCCGTGGTGGCGCGGCCCGACTGGAGTGCGGTGCAGGCGGCCCGGGTGATGGAGGACCGGCACATCAAGCGGCTTCCGGTGGTGGACGGCTCCGGGCGGCTGATCGGCGTGGTGAGCCGCAGCGACCTTCTCCAGCTGTTCCTGCGCCGGGACCGGGCCATCAAGGAGGAGATCGTGGAGGACGTCCTCGCCGGCACGCTGGGCGTGTCACCGGCGGCCGTCAACGTCGAGGTCGACGAGGGCCGGGTGACGCTCAGCGGCACCCTTGAGCGCAAGAGCCTGGTGCGGGTGGTCGTTCGCCTGTGCCAGAGCGTCGACGGCGTCGTGGACGTGGTCGACCGTCTCTTCTACGAGAACGACGACGCGTTCCGCACCTGAGCCGGCCGCCCCGCGGCCGGCCCCCGGGCCGGAGCCAGTCGGAGTCAGTCGGGCGGCAGCGGCAGCACACGCGACGTGCCCGGCTCCACCGCGACCGTGCGGTCGGTGACCCGTACCTCGATGGGGGAGGCGTCCGAGTCCGGTACGCCGATCTCCAGCTCCCCGGGCCGCACGCGCACCCGGACGCCCCAGTGCCCGTGGTAGCGGACGGAGAATCCGTACTCGGCGAAATCGGGCGAGGAGACGGGGTCGAACCACAGCGCCCCGCCGCGGGTCTCCATCCCCGTCAGGCCGCGGTGTACGAGGTCGAGCGTCCCGCCCATGGCCCCCAGATGCACGCCCTCCTCGGTGGTGCCGCCGTGCAGATCGGCGATGTCGCCCTCCAGCGCCTCGCGGCAGTACTCCCACGCGTCGTGTCGGCGCACCCGGGCGAGCACCCAGCCGTGGACCAGGCCGCTGAGGGTGGAGCCGTGGCTGGTGCGCCCCAGGTAGTAGTCGACGGTCCGGTGCCAGGTGTCGTCGTCCAGTTCGTAGCCGAGACGCCGGAAGACACCGCGCAGCTCGGCCGGTGAGAACAGATAGCCGAGCATCAGCACATCGGCCTGCTTGGACGCCTTGTAGCGGTTGACGGTGTCGCCCTCGGCCTCCAGGACGCGGTCGAGGCGGCGGATGTCGCCGTGGCGTGCGCGCAGTGCGGCCCAGTCCAGCTCCGCCAGGCTGCCGTAGCCGTGGAACTGGCTGATGACGCCGTCGTGGAAGGGCACGTACAGCCGTCGCGACACCTCCTCCCAGTGCTCCATCTCCGTCTCGTCGAGCAGGGTGCGCTCGCTCAGTTCGCGGCGGCGGGGTGCGGGCAGTTCCCGGACGACGTCGAGCGCATGGGCGAGCACCCAGGCGGCGGTGACGTTGGTGTACGCGTTGTCGTCGAGGCCCGGAACGCTCGCTCCCGGATACGCCTCGTGGTACTCGTCAGGCCCGACGACCCCGCGGATGCGGTAGCGCTCCATGTCCTCGTCGTAGACCGCGAAGCCGGCCCAGAACCGGGCGATCTGCGTCAGCATCTCCGCGCCCTTGGTGTGCAGGAACTCGGCGTCGCCGCTCGCCTCGCAGTACTCCCAGACGTTGTACGCGATGGCCGAGCCGACATGGTGCTGGAGCCGCGAGTGGTCGGGCAGCCAGCGGCCGGAGCGCGGGTTGAGATGCAGCTGCTGCGTCTCCTCGCGGCCGTCGCTCCCGCTCTGCCAGGGGTACATCGCCCCGATCTGCCCGGCGTCACGGGCCAGCCGCATCGCCTGTTCGAGGCGGCGGTACCGGTACATGAGCAGCGCCCGCGAGACCTCGGGGAAGTGCAGGTTCAGATAGGGCAGGACGAACAGCTCGTCCCAGAAGATGTGCCCCCGGTACGCCTCGCCGTGCAGTCCGCGGGCCGGTACGCCGATGTCGAGGTCGGCGGTGTGCGGCGAGAGGGTCTGCAGGACGTGGAAGAGGTGCAGGCGCAGGATGCGCCCGGCCTCCCCCGGCACGTCGAGTTCGCCCCTGCCCCACAGCTGCCGCCAGGCGGTCCGGTGGGACTCCATGAGTGCCTCGAAGCCGGAGGCGCGGACGACGCGGTCGACGGCGGCGTGCAGAGGGTCGCTGATAGCGAAATCCCGGGAGGTGTGCAGTGCGACGGTCTTGTCGACGGTGCGGGTGCGTCCGGGCTTGAGCCACAGTCGCATGAGTTGCACGGCTCGCAGAGGTTCGTGGGCGGTGCGCAGCCTCTCGGCCTCCGCCCGGCGCGGATCCACCGGCTCGTCGGCGGTGGTGCGGCACGCCATCCCGATGCGGATGTCGGAGGTGGTGGTGCGGCAGCGCAGCCACATCACGTCCTTCTCGCCGCCCCCGGCGTTGACGTGCACGAGGTGGTTGCCGTTGAGCTGCCGGTAGCGGGCCACGCCGCTGTTGGTCACGGAGCCGTCGAGCGCGGTCTCGACCTCGATCTCGCCGGCCCACCCCTCGGCGGTGAACTCGGTGCGCAGTACGGCGAGATGGGGGTCTCCCATGTGGACCATCCGCAGTTGACGCACGGCCAGTACCCGTCCGTCGTCCGTCGCGTACCGCAGGGTGCGCTCCAGGGTCCCGGCGTGCAGATCGAGTCGCTGACGGTGTTCGCGCAGGGCGGGGCCGTCGGGATGGAACCAGGGCGCGTCGCCGCGGGGGCTGTGCAGACGGAACCGCAGCGGCAGCCAGTTCGGCAGGTTGACCATGTCCTCGTTGACGACCTGGCGGCCGGCGACGGTGGAGGTCAGCCGGTTGTAGCAGCCGGCCGCATAGGTACCGGGGTAGTGCACGGCGTCGGCCGTGCACTCCGGGGCCGCGCCGCGGGTGGCGAAGTAGCCGTTGCCGAGCGTGCAGAGGGCCTCCCGCAGGCGTTCACCGCCGGGCGTGTAGCCGTCGTACGTCCAGATCCACTCGGGCATCGTCAGTCCTCGGGAGCGTCGGGGAGCAGTTCGGCGAGGTCGCGGACGACGAGGTCGGCGCCCTGGTCCAGCAGCGCTGATTCCGTCCCGGGGCCGGCGGTGCGGTCGACACCGACGACCAGGGCGAACCCGCCGCGCCGGCCCGCCGCCACGCCCGCCGGCGCGTCCTCGACGACGGCGCACCGGCCGGGCGGGACGCCCACCCTGCGCGCCGCCTCCAGGAAGAGGGCGGGGTCCGGTTTGCCGGGCAGCCCGAGCCGGGCGGCCTCCTGCCCGTCGATGAGGACGTCGAAGTACGGCAGGACGCCGGCGCCGGTGAGCAGTTCGCGGGCGTGGCGGGACGCCGACACGGCGGCGAGCGGCACGGACCGGGACCGCAGCGCCTTCAGCAGCCGTACGGTCCCCGGATAGGCCTCGACGCCGTGCTTCCGCAGACTCTCGGTGAACAGCCGCTCCTTGTAAGCGGCCACCGCGCTCACGGTGCCGGTGCCCGGCGGGTCGTCGGGGCTGCCGGGCGGCAGGCGGATCCCGCGGGAGTCCAGGAAGGCGGCGGCCCCGTCCATCCGGGACCTGCCGTCGACATGGCGCGGATAGTCGTCGTGGACGTCGAAGGGCCGGCGGCCCTGGGGGTCGTCCGGTGGATGGTCCTTCAGGCAGGCGTCGAAGGCGGTCTTCCACGCGGCCGCGTGGATGCGTGCCGAGTCGGTGATGACGCCGTCGGTGTCGAGGACGACGGCCTGTGCGTCCTGCCAGCCGGGACCGGTGCCGCGGCCCGGCCCCGCGGCGCCCTTGTCCACGGTCATGGCGGTCCTCCCTGTCCCTCTCCGGCCGCCCCGGCCGCGCGGGGGCGGCCAGACGTGATCAGGATCGCCGGGTACCCCCTCCGGCGCCCGCCGAACGGCGTCCCCCGGGCCTGGCCGTGCGTCAGGCATCGGACCGGGCCCATACGCATGACTGCGGTGGTGCCCGGTGGTGCCGTCGAGCGCTCCGGAGCGGGAGGCTGGAAGGTGGCCGCAGGAACGATCCGAGGAAGGCCGCAGGAGCGATCCGAAGGAGGAAGCAACCATGACCGGGCATGTGACCGTCGGTCTGGACAACTCGCCAGAGAGTCTCGCGGCGGCCCACTGGGCGGCCCGGGACGCCGCGCTGCGCGGTGCGGACCTGCTCCTGGTGCATGTGGAGGAGTGGCCGCTGCCCGTGGCCGTGGCCATGCCCACGGTCACCCGCGAAGACCACCGCGTCTGGGCGGACAGGCTGCTGGACAGCGCGGTCGGCGAGCTGCGGCGCGCCCACCCCGGGCTCCGGATCTCCACGCGCCGGACGTCGGGGCGGCCGGCCGGCGCACTCGCCGTCGAGGCCGCCGACGCGGAGCTGCTGGTGCTCGGCTCACGGGGGCTGGGGACCGTGATGGGTGCGCTCATGGGCTCGATCGGTCTGGCGACCATCGCGGCGACGACGACGCCGGTCGTCGTCGTACGGGCCCACGGCCGCGACGGCGGGCACGGCCCGGACAGGAACGTCGTGGTCGGGGTGGACCTTCACCGGCCTGCCGATCCGGTGCTCGCCTTCGCCTTCGGCGAGGCGGCCCGGCGCGGATGCACCCTGCGCGCCGTGCACGGCTGGAAGCTGCCGCTCGGGTTCGCCCACTCCGACGACGCCCGGGCCGAGGCCGAACGCGAGACGGCCGCGGCGTTGGGCGCGGTACTCCTGCCCTGGCGGCAGCAGTACCCGTCGGTGGCGGTGGTGGAACGGCCGGTGATGGGCGCCGGTGCGCAGGCACTGGTCGACGAGGCCGCGAACGCGGGGCTGGTGGTGGTCGGCCGCCACGTCCGCCACGCTCCCCTGGTCCCCCACATCGGCCACGTGGCGCATGCGGCGATGCACCACTGCACGGCACCGGTGGCGGTGGTGGCGCACGAGTGACAGCGGGGCTGCGGTGCTCTGGGCCGAGGGTCGACGACATGCGCCGACACCGTCAGGCACAACGGCGGGCGGCGCGGGTGGGCGGCTCGCGGAACGGGTCGCCGTAATCGCCCCCGGGCGCAGGAGCCTTCATCACTCATGACATGACGGCGGCGCTCACCGCATGCCCCCGGATCGGCGGGTGGGCGCGCCGTCGCCACGCACCGGGCCGCGGGGGGCCATGAGCGTGAGCAACCGTGGCGCGCACGACTGACGAACGGCATCGCAGCGCGGGGCCCCTCGTCGCCAGGGCCGCGGACGACTCGCGACGGCGCGGGGCGCGGGTAACGGCCGCCGTCGACCGCCCGGCCATGGCACGGCCTTGCGGTCCACAGGTCCCCGGGTGCGTCCAGCCGTCACGCCCGGGCCACCGGTTCACGGCGCGTGTCGCACCCTCACGGGTGACTGGCGGACGGCACCGACAGGCGGCGCGCGGGTACGGGCCACCGTCGACCGCCCGGCCATGGGCACGACCCTGCGGTCCACAGGACCACCGGTGCGTCCAGCCGTCACGCCCGGGCCACCGGTTCACGGCGCGTGTCGCACCCTCACGGGTAACTGGCGGACGGCACCGCCAGGCGGCGCGCGGGCTCATGGCGTCACTGACGGCACGCCCTGCCAACGCTCCGGCCCGCGCGCGGGCCGGAGCCCACAGCATGCGGGCACCGGCCGTCACGTCCGACGGGGCGGCGCAGCCGCCCTCGTCACCCTCACGGGGTGGTGTAGGGCCAGCCGTACCCAGTGCCCGGTGGGTCGCCGTTGTCGGCGCCGACCGCTTCGAGGTCGCGGTCCGCGGCCTTCATCAGTTGCCGTGTGAGGCTGTGCATCGCGCGGGCGGCCGCCAGCTCGTCACCGATCTCGGGGACGTCCACGTCCTGCGGGTTGCGGTGGGCCGTGCCGTGTCCGGTCATCCTGGTGGTGCCGGTGTCCAGCACCGCTTGTGCCTTCGTGGTGCCGTCCTCCTCGGAGAGGAGGATTCTGACCTTCCACTCCAGCGTCCTGGTGGTCATGGCGCACACTCCCGGCCTGTCGGAGATCCTGCTTCCAGGATCCGTCCCGGCCGGCGCTTCGGCGAGGGGGTCACTCCCGCGGCGGTCCGCCGACGCCACGTGAGGCGGCCCGCGTCCGGTTCCACCCGGCCGGCTCCGCGGCACCCCCGCTGCTGCGGGCGACGGGCCGGCCGAGGAGGACTCCGGTCAGGACCAGGAGGAGGCCGCCCAGTTGTCGGCCGGCCGGACGCGAGCTGATCGACCGGGCCTTCACCGACCACATGCGCAACGAGCGCGAACTCCTCGGCGCACTGACGCCGCAGGAGGCCGCGCGGTTGGAGAAACTGCTCACGGGATGGCTGAGCCGAGTGGAACCGCCGACCGGCCCGTGAGTGCGTCGCGTACGTTTCGGTAACCTGCTGCGGGGGCCGCACCGGCGGCGGGCACAATGTCCGCCATGACGAGTTCGATACTGCGGCCGCGTGGCCGGGTCCGTACCGCTGCCCCCGACGACAGGACCGCGGACGGGAGCACGGCGCCGACGCGGATCCTGGACTGGCGCCATCCGCGCGTCGGCGAACTGCTCGGCAGCCTGGGCACCGTGCCCGCGGGGGTCCCGGCCCACGACGACGCCCGGACGTCCGCCGGGCAGCGGGTGGAGGCTCTGCGCCGGGCGCACCGCAGGATCTCGGCGACCGTGCGTCCGGTGTACTCGGTGCAGGACGAGCGTCCCGTGTCGGAGGTGCTCCGGCGCGGCCGCGGGTCGTGCAGCCAGCGGCTCGCCGTCCTCGAGGCGGTCGCGCGCGCGGGCGGTGTCGCCACCCGGGTCCGCGGCCTGCTCGTGGACGGGGCGCTGTGGTATCCGCGGTTTCCGCGGATGCGGCGGCTCGTCCCGGACCACGTGTTGCTCGCCTGGCCTGAGTTCCTGATCGACCCGGCCGCCGGTCCGGACGGAGGGTGGCTGCCGGTCTCCGAACTCTTCGGCGGCCTCGCGGAGTTGAGCAGCCGTCCCGGCGGCGGCTTCACCAACGCGGGCGCCGAGACGCTGTTCGAGGCCCTGTCCCGTACGGCGATCGACTGGGACGGGGACACGGCCTGCCCGACGGACGCCGTGGCCTGTGACCTGTCCGCCCATGTCGTCGCTGACCTGGGCCGTTTCGACTCGCGCGACGACCTGTTCACCCGGCACGGCCAGACGCTGTGCAAGGCGGCGCGCCTGGTGGCCGAGCCCGTGATGGGCCGCCGTGCCGCGGGGGCCGCCTCGGCAGGTTGACGCCGGGCGGACTGCCGCCCACCCGTGCCGGACGGCCCAGGTGGGCGGCCCAGGTGGGCGCAAGCGCCGCCCACCCGCTGCATTCTTCGCTGCCGACCCGCGGCTGTCAGGCAGCCGCCGGCTGACCGGTCCGCCCGTCGGACGGGGTCTGCGGCGGGGGTCCGGCCCGGTCGGGACCCGGGACCCGGGCGAGCACCGGGAAGTGGTGCGCCTGGTGTCCCCCGCTGGCCAGCATCCTCACCTCGCCCCGGTTGCTGATCTCCGCGCGCACGATGCCGGTGTCGTCCTCGTAGACCGGGTACCCGCCCGCTCCCGACCGCTCGGTGCGGCGGACCACGACGACGTCGTCCTCGACGGCCGACGCCTGGAACACGAGTTCATACGTCTCAGGACTGTTCATGAAAGCCACCGCCTTCTTCCATCGTGGCTCGCGCGGGTGGACATCGCCTCCCGGGACGGCGGATCGAAAGGTCTGGTCGCGCCGTGACCTGCCGCTCCGCATGCATGTCGTCCACAAACTGGGTACCCGCAGGGTGTCGTTTCACTCGACCGCGGATGTGCGGTCGCCGACACACGGGAGCGCATCATGGCGAAGGCGAAAGGCTCGGGCGCGGACAAGCTCAAGGGCAAGGCCAAGGAAGCGCTGGGCAAGGTCACGGGCGACGAGAGCCTGAAGGCAGAGGGCCGCACGGACCAGGCGAAGGGCAAGGCCAAGAAGGCCATGGAGAACGCCAAGGAGCGGGCACGCGGCACTGACCGATCCCTGAGGGATAAAGAAAGCTGACACACCCGTGCTTCGCCGCCGCCCCTGCCCGGGGCGGCGGCGAAGCAGGGCTCACCGGCCGGTCACAGGCCGAATTCGCCGGGTGACAGTCCCAGCACGGAGCAGGCCTCCCTCAGGACCTGCTCCTCGGCCGGTGCGACGTATCCGTCCGCACCCGCGACCACGAAACCGGTCTGGATCACGGCGCGCGCCTCCGCCGGCTTCTTCGCGGCCTTGGCGACCTCCTGCAGAGCCTCGTTCTTACCCTGCTGGAAATTGAGGGCCAGCTGGTCGACGTGCTTGGTGAACCGCTGCCGCAGCTGCTCCGCCGGGAAGTTCTGCAGGACGTCGTTGCTGAGGATCAGTGACTCGACGTGCTGCCTCTCCGCCGGGTCGACATGCCCGTCGGCGGCGGCCACGAGCGCGCACATCGCCATGCTGGCGTCCCGGTAGGCGCCGCTCTTCAACTCGGCCTTCAACGAGGTGAGCTGCGACTTCAGCGTGGTCACCAACTGGGCTCGGGAGCCGCCCGAGGAGCCACCGGGCCTGCCATGTCCGCCCGGGCCCCGCACGCCCTGGGACTGCTGCTGCAGACCCCTGGCCTGGTCCTTGATCCGATCCCACATCGCCACTCGTGCCACCTCGGCTTCTGCCCGTGTCGTTCCGGTCCGTGCTCGGCGCGTTTCCGCGCGTCACCATGGCAACGCCTGCCCACCCCGTGAAGTTCCGGCCCGGCCGCCACGACCCGCCCCGGTCGGGCCGTCTCGCGCCGCCCGGCTCGGTGCCGCCACACTGAACGCACGGACGACGTGGAGGAGTGGACGGATGCCGAACGAGCGCGCGGGGCAGCAGGCGCGGCCGGAGGACCTCATCGACGTGGCGCGGCTGGTGACCGCGTACTACGCCCTGCACCCCGATCCGGCGGACCCGGCCCAGCGTGTCGCGTTCGGCACGTCGGGGCATCGCGGGTCCTCCCTGGCGACGGCCTTCAACGAGGACCACATCGCCGCGACGAGTCAGGCGATCTGCGAGTACCGGTCGCTTCAGGGCATCGACGGGCCCCTGTTCCTGGGCGCGGACACCCATGCGCTGTCCGAGCCCGCGCGGGTGACCGCCGTCGAGGTCTTCGCGGCCAACGGCGTGACCGTGCTCCTCGACTCGGCCGACGGCTACACGCCCACACCGGCCGTGTCGCACGCCGTCCTCGCCCACAACCGGACGCGTCCGGCCGGGCGGGCGGACGGCGTGGTGGTCACGCCCTCGCACAATCCACCGTCGGACGGCGGCTTCAAGTACAACCCGCCGAATGGCGGGCCGGCCGGGTCGGATGCGACCGGCTGGATCCAGGAGCGGGCGAACGAGATCATCGGCGGCGGGCTGAAGGACGTGCGGCGGCTGTCCTACGCACGCGCCCTGGCTGCGGAGACGACGGGCCGGTACGACTTCCTGGGCTCGTACGTGCGCGACCTGCCCTCGGTGCTCGACCTGGACGCGGTGCGCTCCGCGGGCGTCCGGATCGGTGCGGACCCGCTGGGCGGGGCGTCGGTGGCGTACTGGGGTCGTATCGCCGAGGAGCACCGGCTCGACCTGACCGTGGTGAACCCGTACACCGACCCCACCTGGCGGTTCATGACGCTCGACTGGGACGGCAGGATCCGGATGGACTGCTCGTCGCCGTATGCGATGGCCTCGCTGATCGAGGCCCGGGACCGCTACGCCATCGCCACCGGGAACGACGCGGACGCCGACCGGCACGGCATCGTCACCCCGGACGGCGGGCTGATGAATCCCAACCACTATCTCGCGGTCGCCATCGGCCATCTCTTCCGCCACCGCGATCAGTGGCCCGCGGGCGCGGCCGTCGGCAAGACGCTGGTGTCGTCCGGGATGATCGACAAGGTGGCCGCGGATCTCGGCCGGGAGCTGGTGGAAGTGCCCGTCGGCTTCAAGTGGTTCGTGGACGGGCTGGCGGACGGCACGCTGGGCTTCGGCGGGGAGGAGTCCGCCGGCGCCTCGTTCCTGCGCCGCGACGGATCGGTGTGGACCACCGACAAGGACGGCATCGTGCTCGCCCTGCTCGCCTCGGAGATCCTGGCGGTGACGGACCGGACGCCGAGCGAGCACTACGCGGCCCTCACCGCCCGGTTCGGGGAACCGGCGTACGCACGTGTCGACGCCCCGGCCACGCGGGAGGAGAAGGCGGTGCTGAGCCGTCTGTCCCCGGACCAGGTGACGGCGGGCACGCTCGCCGGGGAGGCGGTCACCGGCGTGCTCACCACGGCGCCGGGCAACGGCGCCGCGATCGGCGGCATCAAGGTGACCACGGCCAACGCCTGGTTCGCGGCCCGCCCTTCGGGCACGGAGGACGTCTACAAGGTGTACGCCGAGTCGTTCATGGGCCAGGACCACCTGGCCCGTGTGCAGGAGGAGGCGCGCGCGGTCGTCTCTGCGGCACTGGCCGGCTGACGTCGCCGCCCACGGCCCCGCCACGCCGTCCGGGTCCGGGTGCGGCGCGGCGGGGCGAATACGGGGGTTGCCGTTCAGGGCGGGGGCGGCGAACGCGGCGCCGGAGCTCCATTCGCCGGTACCCAGCATCAGCGCCGCGGCCCCTGCGCCGCCGAGGCCGAGCAACTTCCGCCGGGATAGGGGATGTACGCCCACGGGGTCCTCCTTGGCTGTTCGGTGTGAACCGCCAGAACCCTCTTGCCGGTTGGTGACCCACGGCCGCCGCCGACGTGGCCGGTGCCCGAGAAGTGCGTGAACATGACAGGGAATTTGGCACAGGTCACCGTGCCGTCCCCGCTTCGTTGCCCTGGTGTTCGCCGCCGCTCGGACCGTCGTTCACATGGATCCGTCGGCCCCGGACGTGTCCGCGAGGGCCGGGCAGCCCTCATGACAGGCCGCCGCCCCGGGGGCGTCTCTGGTGGTCGCACGCCGGGGGTCGATGCTGCGGGAGTGGCTCCACTGCCCGGTGTCCATCGAGAACGGCGTCGCCTTCACGGTGCTCGGGGAACAGTGACGGGGCGGCGGGGCCGACACGGGGCGGAAGACGGCTCCGACAGCCACGTGTTCATCCGGTGGGGAAGCAGGATCGGCACCGGGACGTTCATCAAGGCCGCCCCTACCGGGGCAGTTCAGCAGCCGCCGGCGAGCTGGGGTTCATCGACCTTTCCTGGACCCGGACGCCCCGGTCGGCCCGCGTCCGGCCGACGGCAGGGGCTGTTCGAGCCCCTGGTGGGCGCGGCGGCGATCCACCGGCTCGCCCTCGAGCGGGTGTCCCGGCGGCGGCGACGACATCGCGCCGCTCGTCGATGCAGTGGCGGCCGGGACCGGGCGGCCGTGGCGAGGGGGGACCGCGCGGCGACGCGTTTCACCCGGGGCCTCGCGGCCGTGACGCTGGTGCTCGACCCCGGCCCGGGTGGTGATCGGCAGCGTCTCCGGCGCGGGCCAGGTGCTCCTCGAACCGGTCCGCGGGCAGTTGCGGCTCCACACCCTGGTGCCGGTGACGGTGCGGGCGTCGGTGCTCGGTGAGCAGGCGGTGGCGTACGGCGTCGTGCGCCATGCCCTCGATGCCCTCGATGCCGCCGAGGGACGGATGACGGCCGGCTGACCGTCGCCGGCCGCCCGCGGCGCAAGCCGGGGCCGGGCCCGCCGGTGTCAGACGGCGATGACCTTGACGCCCGCGTCGACCAGGCGGGCCGAGGTCTCCGCGGAGATGTTGGCGTCGGTCACGAGGACGTCGATGCGGTCGAGTCCGCAGATCCGGGCGAAGGCGCGCATGCCCAGCTTGGACGAGTCGGTCACCACGATCACCCGGTGCGCCCGCTCGGCGAAGAGCCTGCTGACGCTGGCCTCGTCCTCGTGGTGCGCCATGATCCCCAGCTGCGGGTCCACGCCGTCGACACCGAGGACGACCGCGTCCAGCACGACCTCGTTGAGGACGCCCATGGTCAGCGGGCCGACGAGCTCATAGGTCTGCGGGCGGGCGACCCCGCCGGTGGTCACGATCTTGATCTGGGGACGCACCGCGAGCTCCCCCGCGATGTTGAGTGCATTGGTGACCACGGTGAAGGCGGGTGAGGGTACGCCGGTGGTCTCGCGCTGACCGCCGCTCGCCCGCAGCGCGAGCGCTCGGGCGACCTCGGTCGTGGTCGTCCCGCCGTTGAGCCCCACCACCTCGCCGTCGCCGATGAGGTCGACGGCCGCCGCGGCGATCCGCTGCTTCTCCGATGCGTGCCGCGAGGACTTGTAGCGCAACGGCAGTTCGTAGGAGACGCCGTGCGCGATCGCGCCGCCCCGGGTGCGGACGAGCATCTGCTGTTCCGCCAGCTCGTCGAGGTCTCTGCGGATGGTCGCGCTGGACACGTCCAGCGCGCCGGCGGCCTCCTCGACATCCAGGCGTCCCTCGGCGGCCAGCAGCTCCAGCAGCGCACTCCAGCGCTCGCGCTTGGACATCGTCGGACTCCTTGTCGCCTGTGCAATCCGCCCCTGAGCTGCAACTGATCGTACTGGGGACGCCGCTGATGGGGGCAGGCCGGCGGCCCGGCGGCCATCCACCCCTCAGCCTTTTCGCTCACTTCTGCGTGAAACTAAGGAGAAATGAACAACTCTTGACAGGCGCGGCCACAGTGCGGCACCGTCCTCAGTACAAGGGATCCCTGTTCATCGCCGCGTGGAGTTCGTCGTGGGCCTGACGCTGTCGGCGGTTCCCGGGAGCCGGCCCCCTGACCGTCGGCATCAACGACCGTCGGCATCAACAGCTTCATCGGCGATTACACCGTGCAGTGGAACTCTCTCTTCGCCGGCTCGGTCATCGCCGTCGTGCCCGTCGTCGTGCTGTTCGCTGTCATCGAGCGCAAAGTGGTGTCCGGACCGACCGCTGGATCCGTCAAGTAACGGGCCCGCGCCCCCCATCCGCCAACTCGTCCATTACAGCAAGGAGTTCATCCCATGAGCGCCCAGGACGCCTCCCGTACATCGGTCGAGATCGCCTCCCAACCCGGCACCTGGAGGCGAGCGGCCGAGTCCGTCGGCTCGCTGAGCGGCGTCCTGCCCCGCCGCGGCGAGCGCGTCGCCGTCGTCGGCTGCGGCACCTCCTGGTTCATGGCCCTCGCCTACGCCTGGCTCCGCGAGGCCGGCGGCCACGGCGAGACCGACGCCTTCGCCGCCTCCGAGTTCCCCGCCGGGCGCGCCTACGACCGTGTCCTCGCCATCACCCGGTCCGGCACCACCACCGAGGTCCTCGACCTGCTCACCGCGGCGAGGGGCACCGTCGCGACCGCGGCCCTCACGGCGGACCCCGCCACCCCCGTGATGGACGCCGCCGCCGCAGTCGCCGTCCTGGACTACGCCGACGAGGAATCGGTGGTGCAGACCCGGTTCGCCACGACCGCGCTCGCCCTGCTGCGCGCCCACCTCGAGGCGGAGAACGCTCTGCCGGCCGGGGTGCCGCCCCTGGCGAGGGCCGTCGAGGACGCCGAACGCGCCCTTGCCGAACCGATCAGCGCCCAGGTGCGCGCGGCCGAACAGGTCACCTTCCTGGGCACCGGCTGGACCTACGGGCTCGCGCTGGAGGCCGGGCTCAAGATGCGTGAGGCCGCCGGGGCGTGGACCGAGGCGTACCCGGCGATGGAGTACCGCCACGGGCCGATCAGCATCACCGGCCCCGGGCGTGTCGCGTGGCTGTTCGGCCCGGCGCCCGCCGGACTGGCCGACGACGTCGCACGGGTCGGCGGCACGTTCGTCGCCGGGTCCGGGGACGCGGCCGGTGCCCTCGACCCGCTGGCGGACCTCGTACGGGCGCAGCGGCTGGCCGTGCTGCTCGCCGAGGCACGCGGCTACGACCCCGACCGGCCCCGCAACCTGACCCGGTCCGTGATCCTCGAGGGCAGCCATGCCTGAGCCGCACGGCCCGCGCGACTGCGTCGTCGCGCCGGACGTGGGCGGCACCGGCATGAAGGGGGCGCTGCTCCACCGGACGCTGACGCCGTCGGCCGCGCTCAGCAGGCCGACGCCCCGCCGGGCCGGGCCGGAGGCGGTCGTTGGCGAGATCGTCGCCGCGCTGCACGAGCCGGTGTCCCAGGCCGCCGCACGGCAGCTGACGGTGCGGCAGGCGGTGACGGTGGCGCCCGGCATCATCGACGAGGAGGCCGGGCGGGCGGTGTACTCGGCCGACCTCGACATCCGGCCGGCACCGCTGACGCCTGCGTCGCCGACCTCGCCGCCCTCGCTCCCCTCGCCGACGTCGGCGATCCGTGGCCGCGGATCCTGCGGGCGGCCATGACGCTCTCGGCGGCCGCGGTCCTGTCCTCCGTCCGGCTCCCCCGGCCGGCGATGTCGCGGCCGGCGCCCTCGATCCGTTCCGTTACCAGCGTCTTCTGACCAGCCTCGTGGAGAACACCCATGCCCCTCACGTCCGCTGACGAGATCGTCGGTCCCGCACGCGCCGCCACCTCGGGTGTCGGCGCCTTCAACGTCGTGCAGATCGAGCACGCAGAGGCCATCGTGGCGGGCGCGGAACGCGCCGGTCTGCCCGTCGTGCTCCAGATCAGCGAGAACACCGCCCGCTACCACGGCTCGCTCGCGCCGATCGGGCTCGCGTCCCTGGCCCTCGCGCGGGCGGCGAGCGTGCCGGTGGCGGTGCACCTCGACCATGCGGAGTCGGCCGCACTGGTCCACGAGGCGGTCGAACTCGGCTTCACCTCGGTCATGTTCGACGCCTCCACCCTGCCCTACGCGGCGAACGTCGAGGCGACACGGGCCGTCACGGACCACTGCCACCGGGCCCAGGTGTGGGTGGAGGCCGAGCTCGGCGAGGTCGGCGGCAAGGAGGGTGCGCATGCGCCCGGTGTGCGCACCGATCCGGACGAGGCGCGCGCGTTCGTCACGGCGACCGGCGTGGACGCCCTGGCCGTCGCCGTCGGCAGCTCGCACGCGATGCTCACCCGCGACGCCGTCCTCGATTTCGCGCTGATCTCCCGGCTGCGGTCGGCGATCGACGTGCCGTTGGTCCTGCACGGTTCGTCGGGCGTCGGCGACACGGATCTCGCCAAGGCGGTCGCGGCGGGGATGACCAAGGTGAACATCTCCACCCACCTCAACAAGCTCTTCACCCGGACCGTCCGCGAACAACTGGACGCGGCGCCGGAGGTGGCGGATCCCCGCAAGTACCTCGGTCCTGCCCGCCGGGCGGTGGAGTGGGAGGTGGCCAGGCTCCTGGGCGTGCTCGTGGGCGGCTGACAGCCCTGCGCGACGCAGGTCCACACGACAGTGCGATGGACAATCTGCCGCCGTGTCAAGGCTTTCGGATCGGTCTCTTCGACTCCCCGTCGCGTTCGTGCAGGCGGCGGGGAGGCCGGGGTCAGGGGCGGGGGCCGTCCCAATATGCCCACGCGTTCGTCGCTGCACGCAGTGCTTGTTCACCACACGCACAATGCCTGTTTCTGTTTACAACTTCGTTCTTGCAAGCATCTATTGACATGCCTGCGGCAGTCCCGTCAGAGTCGTCCCACCAGTGATGCCGACCCCTTGTCTGGAGTTCGTCATGCCTGAAGTCCCCGAAGTCTCCCGGCGTTCGGTACTGGGAGGCGCCGCTGCGGGCGCGCTCGCCGTCGGTCTCGGAGCCGGCGCGTCGTCCCCGGCGCTCGCCGCGCCGGCCGCCGACGCCGCCGAGGTCCCCACGCCGAGCCGCCGAGCCGGTCAGACCTCCATGATCAACGTGCCGTACGCGGAACACCGCACGGTCCGGGTCGCCGTCATCGGTCTCGGCAACCGCGGCAACGGGATGAGCAAGGGGTGGTCCGTCGTTCCCGGCTGCCGGGTGACCGCCGTCTGCGACATCCGCTCCGATCGCGTGAAGCGTGTCGCGGACGACCTGGTCAAGGCGGGCAAGCCCCGCCCGGCCGAGTACGGCGGCACCGCCGATGCGTACGCCCAGATGCTGGGGCGCGACGACATCGACCTCGTGTACATCGCGACGCCGTGGGAGTTCCACTACGAGCAGGGCCGGGCCGCGCTGCTCGCGGGGAAGCACGTCATCGTCGAACTCCCCATCGCCACCACGCTCGACGAGCTGTGGGACCTGGTCGACACCTGCGAGCGGACCCGCCGGCATCTGATGCTCGCCGAGAACTGCTCGTACGGGCGCAACGAGCTGGCGATGCTCAAGATGGGACACGAAGGCGTGTTCGGCGACATCACCAACGGGCACGGCGGCTACCTGCACGATTTGCGCGCCCTGCTCTTCTCCAACACGTACTACACGGACTCCTGGCGACGCCTGTGGCACACCCGCAGCACGGCGTCCTTCTACGCCATGCACGGACTCGCGCCGATCGCGGCGGCGATGGACATCAACCGCGGCGACCGGATGACGACGCTGCGCGCCACCGCCACCGCCCCGAAGGGGCTGGCCGACTACCGCGAGCGATTCGTTCCCAAGGAGCACCCCTCCTGGAGCGAGACGTACATCAACGGCGACCTCGTCACGTGCATGATCGAGACAGCGGGGGGCCGGACGATCCGGGCAGAGCACGACGTCAGCTCACCCCGCCCGTACAGCCGGATCAACACCATCGCGGGCAGCCGCGGCATTTTCGAGGACTACGCGGGCACCTCCTCCACCGGCGGCCGTGTCTACTTCGAGCCCGACCACGGCGGACACGCATGGCGCGACTTCCTGCAGTACCGCAAGGAGTTCGACCACTGGCTCTGGAAGAAGATCGGTGACGACGCCGCGAACAACGGCGGCCACGGCGGCATGGACTACGTCCTGCAGTGGCGCACGGTGCAGCAGATGCGGGCCGGTCTGGTGCCGGACATCGATGTGTACGACTCGGCGGCCTGGTGTTCACCGGTCCCGCTGAGCGTCATGTCCCTGGAACGCAAGGGCAGGCCCGTGGCGATGCCCGACTTCACGCGGGGCGCCTGGGTGAACCTGCGCGGCGGACTCGACTCGCGCATGACCGAGATGCCGCCGGTGTGACCCTCCGCCCTCCCCGTTCACCTTCGGACAAGGAGCGAGCAGCGATGTCCCTGCTTCTGACCGCGCCACGAAGAGCCGTGGCCGCCCTGGCGGTGTCGGCCGTGGCGTTCACCGCCGTCCCCGCGGCCGCCGCACCGGCCGCCGAGGAGCCGCCGCCCGCGGCTCACACCGAGGTGGCCATCTCCCCCGTCGATCTGAACGGCCCGGCCATCTCGGCGGTCAAGGTCACCGTCACCAACGCGGGGCCGGACCGCATGCGACGCCTCAGGGTGGCCTTCGAAGGTCCCGCCGGGTGGGCGGTGCAGCCCGCCCTGCGCAGCGTCGACGGCTCGTACGCACCGGGCGCCGACGCCACGGCGGAGTTCAGGATCCAGGTGCCGGAGCCCCGCTCCGGCTTCACGATGCGCACCTTCACCGCCACCGCCACCTACAAGGGCGGCGACGGCGAGGGCACCGCCACCGGCACCCGGGTGCAGCGCTCCGGTCCGGTCCTGGCCCGCCTGGCGGATGCGTACAACAACGTCGGCATCACCGACGAGAACAACACCGGGCCCGGCGACTACGACGGTGAGGGCAACAGCTTCTCCGCGCAGAAGCTGGCGGACGTCGGGCTCACGCCCGGAGCGGCGGTGACCGCCCTGGGAGCCCGGCTGACCTGGCCGTCCGCCGTCCCGGGCACCAAGAACAACGTGGCGGGCACCGGACAGGCGGTGCGTCTCGACGGCAAGGGCAGCCGGCTGGTGTTCCTCGGCTCGGGCGTCACCACCGGGGCCACCGGCACGGCCACGGTGATCTACACCGACGGGTCCGGCACCAGTGGCGCGGTGGGCTTCCCCAACTGGTCCTTCCAGGAGGCCACGGAGCACGGCGCGACGCTGGTGAAGTCGACGAACGGCCGCAACCGGCCCGACGGTTACGGCAACGCGGGCATCGCCTACCGAGTCTTCGCCAACTCGATCCCGCTCGATCCCGCGAAGACGGTCGAGGTGGTCGTGCTGCCGGCCAACGCAGGCGTCCACCTGTTCGACATGGCGGTCGCCCCGTAGCACCACGGGCCGCGCTGTACGCCTGGCCGGCGGAGTGCAGCCCTCCGCCGGCCGGCGTTCATCGGCTGCTGTGCGGTCACCGCGGCTCGAAGTCCTGCCCGGGGGCCGGCGGCGCACCGGCTGCGGTGGCGCCTTGTCGTCTCAGCCCGCCGCGGCCTGGTACTCCGCCAGGGCTTCGCGCAGCGCGCGGCGGCCCACGGTGGCGAGCACGGGGTTCTTGACCCGGTAGTAGTGCTCCGTCACCAGCCCCCAGGACAGCGCCCAGCCGCGGCCGCGTGCCCACGTGGCGTCGTCCACCTCGGCCGCCTCGCGGAACAGATCCCGGGTCCCGGCCGTGAGCAGCGTCCAGGCGGCCATCATGTCGCAGGCGGGATCCCCGACGCCCACGCAGCCGAAGTCGATGACGGCGCTGAGCCTGCCCGCCCGGACGAGCAGGTTGCCCGGCAGGAGGTCGCTGTGGACCCATACGGGATCGCCCGTCCACTGGGGCAGCCGCAGGACCTCCTCCCAGGCCGCCGTCGCCGCCTCCGCGTCCACCGTGCCGTCCGCGCCCAGGTCGCGGATGGCCGCCCGGACCTCGTCATCGCGCGTACGAACCGGGCCGCCGCGGAAGGACGCCGGACCGCCGGCGGCGTCGACCGTGCGCAGGGCCGCGCCGAACCGGCCCAACTCCATGGCGGTCTCCGCGACATCGGCGACCGGCTCGTCGAACGCGTTCGCGCCGTCGAGCCACCGGTAGACCGACCAGGGCAGCTCGTACCCCTCGCCGGGAACGCCCTTGCCGAGGGGTACGGGCACGGCCAGCGGAAGATGCGGGGCGAGGAAGGGCAGCCAGCGCTGCTCCTTGTCGACCTGTCGCGCCGCGTCGGGAATGCGGGGCAGGCGGACGACCAGGTCGCTCCCCAGCCGGTACATGGCGTTGTCGGTGCCCGCGGAGGGGACCTTCGTGACGGGCAGATGCGCCCAGCGGGGGAACTGCGCGGCGACCAGCCGGCCGACGAGTGACTTGTCGATGTCGACCTCGTCGGCATGCATCTTCACGCTGGACATGGACCTCCTCGGCCGGGGTTCATCAGTGGCGGCGTGCGTGTACACGTCACGGCCGCCCGGGAACGGGAGTCTAACGAGCGGCTCCCGTTCGCAGCGACGGCATTTCCGCAGGCTGGCCACGATCGGCGACCGCCCGCCGGAGCCGTGGCGTGGCCGCTCTCCCTTGAGCACCTCGACGACCGGGGAACGTGAATGTGATCGGTCGGCGCCGACCGACTCCCAGGCGGTTTATTCTTGAACAAAACAGCAGACAGCCTCTACTGAGGGAGGCGGACATGCACACGTCGATACGGCGGTCCGCGACCTTCCTGGGCGCGGCCGCGCTTGTGGTGGCCGCCTGTGGTTCGAGCGGTGGTGGGGGCGCATCGGCCGCGGTGGCCCGCGAGGAGGACGGCGAACTCAAACTCGGATACGTCCTGCCGGAGACCGGTCAGCTGGCCTTTCTCGGGCCTCCCCAGATCCAGTCGATGAAGTTCGCGATCAAGGCGATCAACGACGCGGGTGGAGTTCTCGGCAAACCGATCCCCGCGGTCGTCTCGGGTGACGAGGCAGGCCAGGAGGCCGTGGCGGCGCAGTCGGCGGACCGCGTGCTGGCGAGCGGAGTGGACGCGATCATCGGCGCGGCGGCGTCCGGGATGTCGCTGGCGTTCATCGATCGCGTGACCGGGGCCGGCGTCGTCCAGTGCTCCGGGTCCAACACGGCACCGACCTTCACCGACTACGACGACGGCGGCTTCTACTTCCGCACCGCGCCGAGCGACGTGCTGCAGGCGCCGGTGCTGGCCGACGTCGTCCAAGGCGACGGCCACGACCGGGTCGCGCTGGTCGCGCGGGCCGACGACTACGGGCGCGGGCTGCTGGAGTCCACGAGGGACGCTCTGGAGAAGGGCGGCACGGAGGTCGCGGTCGCCGAGACGTACGACCCGAAGGCGACGAACTACGACCAGCTCGTGCAACAGGTCAGGAATGCGAACCCTGACGCCGTCGTGGTGATCTCGTTCGAGGAGGGCGCACAGATCCTGCAAGGACTCATCGAGGCCGGGGTGGGACCGCAGCAGATCGGTGTCTACGGAGCCGACGGCCTGCGCAGCGCGGAACTGCCCTCACTGGTCGCACCGAAGAACCCCGAACGGCTCGCAGGCATGAAGGGCACGGCGCCGGCATCGGCGTCCAACGCCGAGTATGTGAAGCAGCTCAGGGCGTTCGCGCCGGAGCTGAAGGAGCTGCAGTTCGCGCCGCAGGTCTTCGACTGCGTGACGACGATCGCGCTTGCCGCCGAGAAGGCGAAGTCGGACGACCCCGGCACCTTCGCCAAGGAGATGGTCGGTGTCACCAAGGACGGTGACAAGTGCACTTCCTTCGCCGCCTGCAAGGAGCTGCTGGCCGACGGCAAGGACATCGACTACGACGGTGTGAGCGGCCCGCTCGAGTTCACCGACGCCGGTGAGCCGGGCCAGGCGACGATCGAGGTCTACACCTACGACGATCAGGGCGAGCTGCAGACCGTGCGCACGGAGGTGAGCCGGGGCGAGGAGTGAGGAACACACCGGAAAGTCGTGCGCAGAAGATGTCGGAGGTGTCAGCGGACGCGGGCGAGGGTGCCGAGATAGAGCTCGATCACCTTCTCGTCGCGGAGCAGATCCGCGCCGGCGCCGGTGTACGCGTTGCGTCCCTGGTCGAGGACGTAGCCACGGGCGCAGATCTGCAGACACCTGCGGGCGTTCTGCTCGACCATGAGCACCGCGACGCCCGCGCCGTTGATCTCTTTGACGCGGTCGAACACCTGGTCCTGGTAGCGCGGTGAGAGCCCGGCCGAGGGCTCGTCGAGCAGCAGCAGCCGCGGCTCGGTCATCAGCGCGCGGGCCATCGCGAGCATCTGCCGCTCGCCGCCGGACATGGAACCCGCCTTCTGTTTCCGGCGGTCGGCCAGGACCGGGAAGACCTCCTCGACCGCCCGGGCCCGCGCGGCGTAGGCCCTGGGGCGCAGGTATGTGCCCATGCGCAGGTTCTCCTCGACGGTGAGCCCGGGGAAGACGTTCTGCAGTTGTGGTACGTATCCGACGCCCCTGCGGACCAGTTCGTGAGCGGGCCGGTGGGTGACGTCCTCGCCGTGCAGCCGCACGGAGCCGCCGCGGATGCGCAGCAGTCCGAAGACGGCCTTGGCGAGGGTCGACTTCCCGGCGCCGTTGGGGCCGATCACGCCGACCAGTTCACCGGGCCCGACCTCGACGCTGCAGCCGCGCAGTACGTCGACGCCGGGCAGGTATCCGGCGACTATGTCGTCGGCCGCCAGCACGGGTGGCGCCCCGTTCGGGCGCTGCTGTGCGGTGCGGTCAGGTGTCATGGGGCTCAGCCTCCTCGCCGGTGGCTTCGGGTTCGTCGTGGTGTCTGCCGAGGTAGGCGTCGACCACGGCCGCGTTCCGGCCGATCGCGGCCGGCGGGCCCTCCGCCACCAGGCGGCCGCCCGCCATGACCGCCACCCAGTCGCTGATGCCCATCACCACGTCCATGTCGTGCTCGACGAAGCACACCGTCAGGCCCTCGTCGCGCAGTTGGGTGATGTGGCCGAGCAGGGACTGGGTCAGGGCGGGGTTCACCCCGGCCATGGGCTCGTCGAGCAGCACCATCCACGGGCGGACCATCAGTGCGCGGGCGAGTTCGAGCAGTTTGCGCTGCCCGCCGGAGAGCGTGCCCGCGAAGTCGTCGCGCAGCGGGGCGAGACGGAAACGGTCCAGCAGGTCATCGGCCCTGGCCTCGTTCTCCCGCTCCTGCCCCCGCCACAGCGGTGGCAGCAGCGCGGGCAGCAGCCGCTCGCCGCGCTGCGGGGTCGCGGCGAGCAGCAGGTTCTCCAGCACGGTGAGCCGGGCGAGCGTGCGGGTCAGCTGGAAGGTGCGCACCAGTCCGCTGCGGGCGATCCGGTGGGCGGGGCGGCCGGCAAGGGCCTGCCCGTCGAAGGACCACCGCCCGCCGTCGGCCCGGTCGAAGCCGCTGACCACGTTGAACAGCGTGGTCTTGCCCGCGCCGTTGGGCCCGATGAGCGCCGTGATGGTGCCGCGCTGCACCTCCAGGTGGTCGACGTGCACGGCGGCGAGGCCGCCGAAGCTGCGGCGCACCTCGTCCAGGACGAGCAGCGCGTCGGGCTTGCGCACACCGGGTTCGGCCGCGACGGCCGGCGCGCCCGCGGCACGGGGGCCGCCGGGCGTGGCGGGGCTGCGCTTCTCAGCGGCCACTGAGCAGCATCTCCTTCCGGCTCCCGAGGATCCCCTGCGGGCGGAAAGCCACGAGCAGGATGAGGGCGAGCCCGACCAGGGCGAAGCGCACGGCGCCGACCTCCGACGTGCTGATCACGTCGGACGGGACGGCCCCGGTGCCGATGGCCTGGCGCAGAGCGCTGTCGAGGAAGGTGAGGACGAACCAGAACAGGACCGAGCCGACGACCGGCCCCAGGATCCGTCCGGCGCCGCCCAGCACCAGCAGCGTGTAGAGGAAGAAGGTGACGGCCGGGTCGTAGCTGTCCGCGCTCACCGACTGGACATGGATCGCCTGCAGGATCCCGGCGACCGCCCCGATCACGCCGCCGATGACGAGGCTCTGCATCTTGTACGCGTAGACGTTCTTGCCCAGGCTGCTTACGGCTGTCTCGTCCTCGCGCACGGAACGGACGACACGGCCCCAGGGGCTGTGCACGAGCAGGGCGAGCAGGACC
The DNA here is from genome assembly GCF_044390825.1 of Streptomyces sp. NPDC018833. NCBI lineage: Bacteria > Bacillati > Actinomycetota > Actinomycetes > Kitasatosporales > Streptomycetaceae > Streptomyces > Streptomyces sp. NPDC018833. The sequence goes on from NZ_JBIRZM010000010.1 coordinate 178,831, forward strand.
GCGATCACGACGACGAGAGCCCAGGCGATGATCAGCACCCACAGGTCCCGGGCGGTGAACTCGACCTTCCACACGCCGTAGCGGCCCGGCGGGATCGGATTGAGGTCGTAGAAGTCGCCCGCGAAGCGCTGGAGGCCGAACACCCCGCCGGTGGTGGGCTCGGCCCAGCTGGAGCGGTAGAACAGCCGCAGCGTCTCCCCGGCGGCGATCGTGGTGATGGCGAGGTAGTCGGCGCGCAGCCGCAGGGTGGGCAGGCCGAGCAGCAACGCCAGGACGACCGCGGAGGCGAGCCCGACCAGGATGCCGAGCCACATCGAACCGCCCCACGTCACCACGGTGATGGCGAGTCCGTAGCCGCCGACGAGCATGAAACCGACCTGGCCGAAGTTGAGCAGCCCCGTGTAGCCGAAGTGCAGGTTGAGACCGAGGGCGGCGATCGCGTAGATCGCGGCGATGGGACCGATGCCGGAGCGGATCGCGTCGGAGAGGATCACGGAGAAGTCCACGGCGCACCCCTCACCCGATGCGTTCGGCCCGGCCGAGGATGCCCTGCGGTCGCACCAGCAACACGACGATCAGGGCGAGCAGGGCCCATGCGTACTGCAGGTCGACCGGGAACCACAGGGTGGACATCTGGGCGACGACGCCGATGACGAGGCTGCCGGCCATCGCGCCGTACGCGTTGCCCAGACCGCCGAGGATCACCCCGGCGAACATGAGCAGCAGCAGCTTGAACCCCATGTCCCAGGTGATGACCTCCACCAGTCCGAAGAAGACGCCGCCCAGGGCGGCGAGCGCTCCGCCGAGCATCCAGACGACGAGCACGACCCGCTGCACGTCGATGCCGGAGGCCTCGGCGAGGTCGCGGTTGCCGGAGACCGCGCGGATCGCGGTGCCGATCCGGGTCCGTTGCAGCAGTACCGCGACGCCGAGCAGTGTCAGCAGGGACAGCAGGGTGACGGTGAGGTCCCTGGGGGTGATACCGGCCGGGCCGAGGTCGATCGCCTGCTGGATGTCGTACTGGGCATAGGAGCCGGGGCGGGCTCCGTAGAGCACGAGCACGACGTGCCGCAGCAGCAGGGACAGGCCGATCGTGACGATGAACATGTTGATCAGCCCGGTGCCGCGGGCCCGCAGCGGGCGCCAGACGCCGCGGTCGATCGCCGCGCCCAGCAGGGCACCGAAGGCCACGGCGGCGAGGGCGGCGAGGCCCAGGTGCCAGCCGGGGCCCGCCGGCGAGACGTTCAGGAAGAAGGCGGACGTGGCGCCGATGGTGACGAGCTCGCCGTGCGCGAAGTTGATCAGGTGGATGGTCCCGAAGATCAAGGACAGCCCGACGGCGGTGATCGCGATGATGACACCGAACTGGATGCCGTCGATCAGTGCCTGAAGGGCCCGCGCACCCAAACCGGGGCCGCGCGGGACCTCCTCGCCCTGTGCGCTGTCCGCGGCCGTCCTGCCGGCCGCCGGCAGGACGGTGAGGAACAGGGCGAGTGCCGCCACGAACAACCGCTGATGCCGCACGGTCCGGTCCGGTCTCTCGCAAGCACCCCGATGCGCTCAGTCTAGGCGCGTACCGGGGTGCCGGCGCAGACCTGTTCAGACGGTCGAAGGCGGGGCGCTCAGCAGGCGCCCTCCCTCCCGTCCGGAGGGCACAGCAGCTCCGCGACCGGGGTCGACGGCTCCGCCGTGACCTGCTCCAGCAGTGCGGTGAAGTCCTCGCTCCAGGCGCGGACCGTCGCCGCGTCGAAGAGGTCGGTCGCGTACTCGAAGGTGATGTCGATGGCGTCACCGCGGGGCAGGAGGACGGCGTAGAGCTCGTTGCGGGCGACCGCTCGGGTGGGCAGGCCGCGGACCGTTGCGGAAACCCCCCGCAGGTTAAGGGCCGGGGGCGGCGTCGTGACCACCGTGAACAGCACCGTGGGGAACAGCCCTTCGGCCGTCTCGGGCGAGAGGAGCCGCACGACCTCGGTCAGCGGCAGATCCTGGTGGTCGAGGGCGGTGAACAGGGTCGAACCGAGCCGCGTCACCAGATCCGCGAACACCGGGGCCTCGGACAGGCGGGCGCGCAGGAGTACGGCATCGCCCAGCAGCCCGACCACGCCCTCCCGCTCCGGCCTGGTGCGGTTGGCGCTGGAGGCCGCGAGGACGACGTCGTCCGTGCGCCCGCACAGCCGGGCCGTCCAGGTGGCGAAGGCGGCCGCGAGGACCGCGTACGGGGTGACTCCCACCCGCTCGGCCGTCCCCGCCACCCGGCCAGGCACGGCGCCGCCGATCGTCCAGGTGTGCAGGGCCCCGCGGCCGGACGGCACGGCGGGCCGCGGCCGGTCGCAGGGCAGATCCGGTTTCAGCGGCAGGCCCGCGAGCTCCGCACGCCAGAACCGTTCCAGTTCCTCCCGGCGCCTGTCGGTGAGCCGGTGCTCCGCGCGGGCCACGTCGGTGAACTGTACCGACGGCGCCGCGAGAGCGGAGGCGGAGCCTTCGCCGCGGGCGTTGTAGAGCTCCTGCAGGTCGTGCCAGAGGATGCCCATGGACCAGCCGTCGCAGACGGCGTGGTGGAGTACGGCCACCAGCACCCAGCGGTCCGGGCCGAGCCGGCCGAGCCGGAACCGGAACAGCGGGGCGGTGTCCAGCGCGAACGGTTCGGACGCGTGGTCCTGGCACCAGCGCTCGACGTGGACGGCGTCGCCGGCGTACGCCATCAGGTCGGTGACCTCGACGTCCACCGGCACGTCGGTGAGCACCTCGACGAGATGCTTCCCGTCACGGTGCACGGCCCGGCTGCGCAGCGCCTCGTGCCGTTCAACCAGGTCCTCCAGCGCCCGAGTGAGGGCGTCCGGATCGAGGGCGCCGTGGAGGTCGATGCGGTGTGCGACGTTGTAGACGCCGGGGTCGGTGCGCTCGTGGTGGCGCCGCCACAGTCGGCGCAGTGTGGACGTCATGGGGACGCTGTCCGCGACGGGCGTGGGGGCCGCGGGTGTGTCGTCCGGCAGGGACGCGGGCGCGGTGGCTGCCGTCGCTGCCCGGGCAGCGACCGCTTCCGTCGCCGTATCCGTTGGCGTCGCGGGGGCAGGGCCGTTCGCCTGCGTCCGGGGCGCGGTGCCTGACGTCTCAGCCCGGGCAGCGACCGCTTCCGTCACCGTCTCCGTTGGCGTCGCGGGGGCAGGGCCGTTCGCCTGCGTCCGGGGCGCGGTGCCTGACGTCTCAGCCCGGGCAGCGACCGCTTCCGTCACCGTCTCCGTT
>NZ_JBIRZM010000010.1:182169-264105 GCF_044390825.1 Streptomyces sp. NPDC018833
CGTTGGCGTCCGGCGGGAAGGTCCGTCCGCCTTGGTCGTGGGCGCCTGCGAGAGGGGTGCGTCCGCCCCCCGCCTGTCCGCCTCGGACCGCGCCGCGACCGCCCGGATCGTGGGGGCCCGGAAGAACTCGGCCATGCCCAGCTCGATCCCGAGTCGTACCGACATCCGGTTCAGCAGCCGGATCGCGCTCAGGGAATGCCCGCCCAGTTCGAAGAAGGACCGTGTCACGGACGCGTGCGGCAGGACGAGTTCCCCGCACCACAGCTCGTGCAGCTCCTTCTCCAGCCAAGTGGCGGGCTCGGTGCCCGCCCGAGGCGCTGCGTCACCAGGTGCGGGCAGCCGCTCCCGGTCCAGCTTGCCTGAGGCGTTGACCGGCAGCCTGCGCATACGGACCCAATGGCGCGGCACCAGGTGATCGGGGACTTCCGCGGCCAGAGCACTGCGCAGCCGGCCGAGGTCGGCGTCCGGTTCCACGAGGACGACGTAGGCGACGAGTTCGGCTTCTCCGGACCGGTCCCGCCGGGCGACGACGGCGGCCTCGACGACCTCCGCGCGCGCGTTCAGGACGATCTGGACCTCGGCCGGTTCGACCCGGTGGCCCCGGATCTTGACCTGGTCGTCGACGCGGCCGTGGTAGGCCAGTGCACCGTCGGCGCGCCAGCGGCCGAGGTCGCCCGTCCGGTACAGGCGCGCGCCCGTCTCGTCGGCGACGAAGGCCGCGGCCGTCTCCTCGGGACGTGCGTGGTATCCGTACGAGACCGGTGTGCCGCCCACATGGATCTCCCCCACGGCGCCGAGTGGCACGGGTCGCCCCGCAGGATCGAGGAGGCGGATACGGGCTCCCGGGACCGGGGTCCCGACGGGAGGCCGCTTCTCTCCGGTGGGGTCGACCCGGTGCGAGGTGACGATGATCGACGTCTCGGTGGGTCCGTACTGGTTGTACAGCGCGCACCCCGGGTGCATGGCGAGGAAGCGGCGGAAGGACGCGGTGAGCTCCAGCGCCTCACCGGCCGAGAACAGCTCGCGCAGGGACGGCAGTTCGGGGCCGGTCTCCATCAGGTACCTGAGCGGGGTGCACGGCATGAAGATCCGCTCGACCGCGTGGCGGCGCACAGCGTCGCAGACCGCGTCCGGATCGAGCCGTACGTCGTCGTCGATGAGGACGAGCTCCGCCCCGGCCGCCAGGGTGGTGAAGATCTCCTGCACGCTGACGTCGAAGGCGGGCGAGGTCCACTGCAGGGTGCGCAGGGCGGGGTGCTGTGCCAGGTGACCGCGGACGAGGCCGGCCGGGCCGCGGTGCGGTACGACGACGCCCTTCGGGCGGCCGGTGGAGCCCGAGGTGTAGATGCAGTACGCGGGGTCCTCCGGGCGTGGCCCCTCATGCGGGCCGGATCCTGTGCCGCCGGGGACGTCGTCGTCCCCGACTGCCGTGTCGGGTCCGCCCACGAGGTGCACGGGCCATGCCGCGAGGACCGGGTGCCGGTCGAGCAGGGCTGTCGTGGTGAGCACCAGTGCCGGTGTGCCGTCGCCGAGCAGCAGCTGCAGCCGGGCCGTGGGCGCGAGGGCGTCGAGCGGCAGGTACGCGGCGCCGCTCTTGAGCACTCCGAGCAGCGCCGTGATCAGCTCCGGGCCGCGCGGCAGCAGCACCGCCACGCGCTCGCCGCGTCCCGCTCCCCTCGCCCTCAGCCGCCGGGCCAGGCAGTCGGCGCGCCGGTCGAGTTCCGCGTAGTCCACCCGCTCGTCGCCATGGACGAGCGCGACCGCCTCCGGAGTCCTCCGTGCCTGCGCCTCGAACAGCCCGTGCAGGGTGTCGGCGTGCGCCGGAAGGGGCTCCTCCAGGCGGCCGAGGCGGGCCAGGGCGGTGCGGTCCGCGTCGGTGGGTGCGGTCAGTTCGGACAGGGCGGCGCCGCCCTGCTCCAGCGCCCTGCGCAGCACGCTCTCCGTGGCGGCGAGAAGCCTGCGCACCGTGGACCCGTCGAAGAGGGCGGTGTCGTACTCGACCGCGCACCGCACGCCCTCGCGGTGGTGCGTCAGGTAGATCGTGAGGTCGAACGGCGCACGGGCACTGGGCATGTCGAGCAGCGTGGCGGTCACCCGCGGCGGGTCGAACGTCACCTCGCCCTCGTTCTCGTACTCGACCAGCACCTGGAAGACGGGGTTGCGGCCCGGGTCGCGATGCGGGTTGAGGGCGCCGACGAGTTCGTCGAAGGGGACGTCGCGGTGCTCGAACGCCGCGGTGCTGCTCTCCCGTACCCGCCGCAGCAGTTCGCCGAAGTCCGGGTCACCGGACAGGTCCAGGCGCAGCGGAACCGTGTCGAGGAACAGCCCGATGTGGTGTTCGGCTCCGGTGGGCCTGGCGGCGACGGCCGTGCCGACCACGACGTCCTGCTGTCCGCCGAACCTGCCGAGCACGGCGCCGATCGCGCTGGTGAGCACCATGAAGAGGGTGGCGCGGTGGTCGGCCGCCAACCGCCGGAGGCCGCTGACGAGTTCGGCGTCCAGTTCATGGCCGAGGTGGGCTCCCTCGCCCGATCTGACGGGGGGCCTGGGCCGGTCGGTGGGCAGGGCCGGTTCCGGCAGACCCCTCAGCTCGCGCCGCCAGTACGCCAGGGCCTCGGCGGCCCGTGCGGGGTCGGGGGCACCGGTGGGCAGGGCGGTCAGCGGCGGCAGCTCCGGCGCGACGTCGCCGTGGTGCGGCCAGGCGCGGTAGAAGGCGGCGAGGTCGCGGGTGAGGACGGCGGTGGAGGACGAGTCGAAGACGATGTGGTGGGCGAGCAGGAACAGCACATGCCGGTCGTGCGCGAGCCGCAGCAGGCGGGCCGAGATCAGCGGTCCCTCGCCGAGGTCGAAGGTGCGGCGGCCCTCGGTCTCCAGGACGGCCCGCAGCGCGGACGCCTCGGTTTCCCCGGTGTGGTCGGCCACCGGGCAGTCGAGCCGCACGTGGGGGCGGACCTCCTGGCAGGGGGCACCGTCCGCATCCCTGAAGACGGTGCGCAGCGCAGGGTGGCGGTCGGCCACCTGCTGCAGCGCCCACCGCAGCGCCTCGGTGTTCAGCGGTCCGTCGAGCCGGACGGCCTTGGGCTCGTGGTACATGCTCGTGCCCGGGTGCAGCTTTTCGAGGAACCAGATGCGCCGCTGGGCGGGCGTCAGCGGGACCGGCGGCGCGTTGCCGCCGGTGTCCGTCCCGGCCCTCCCGCGCAGCCGTCGCCGGAGCCGGTCGAGGACGGGCAGCGCGGACAGCACCCGCTGTGCCGGGACGCCGAAGTCGACGAAACAGGCGATCTCGTCGGCGCCGGCGTCCACCAGGCGGCGTACCGTCCCGGTCGCCGTGTCCTCGTCGCCGATCAGGGCCCGGGAGTCGCAGTACCGCGTGTAGGCCCGCCCGAGCAGGAACTCCACGTCCTCCTCGGGTGTGTTCTCCAGGTCCACTTCGAAGCCGAGGCTGTTCGTGACCTGGTCGAAGAGGGACAGCGAGGAGCGCAGGTAGGCCACGAAAGGACGGTAGGCCTCGGCACGCGCCTGCTCCGCGTCGTCGCCGAGATACGTGTGCACGAGGACCACCACACGGCCCGCCGCCGGGTCGAGTCCGTGCTCGGCGCGGGTGCGACGGTACAGGGCGATGTTGTCCGCGAGCTGCTCGACGGTCTGCGCCATCAGGTTGGTGACCACACCCAGGTCGCGGGCGGCTGCCTGCCGGTAGCTGTCCGGGTTGCCCACCACGGCGACGTACAGCGGCGGTTGCTCCTGGACGGGGCGTGGGTACAGCCGGACCTCGGTCGCCGTGCCGTCCCCCGCGGTCACCGGGAGCGGCTGCCCCGACCACAGGCGGCGGACCTCCTCCAGCCGCTCGTACATGACCTCGCGGTGCCGGCCGTAGTTCTCCGGGGCCAGGGCGAAGTCCTTGGCGTGCCATCCGCTCGCGACGCACAGGCCGGCGCGACCGCCCGAGAGGTTGTCGACCACAGACCACTCCTCCGCGACGCGGACCGGGTGGTGCAGCGGCAGGACGACGGAGCCCGCGTGCAGCCGGATCCGCTCGGTCCGGGCGGCGAGCGCGGCGGCGAGGACGGAGGGGTTGGGAAACAGTGCGCCGAAGGAGTTGAAGTGCCGTTCGGGGAACCACAGGGCGTGGAAGCCGTGCCGGTCCGCGAACTCGGCCGCCTCCAAGATCAGCGCGTACTTGTCGTCGTCGGCCTCCTCCGGGTAGTCGCCGAAGAAGTACAAGCTGACGTCGCAGTGCGCCTGGCCGGGGTGGGTGGCGGGGGCCACCCGTGTCGGCTCGGGGTCTGCCCGGTGCATGCGCTCCGGTTCCGCTCCGGCGACCGACGGGACGTCGCCGCGCGCCCCGAACGGCGGTGAGAGAGGGCCCGGTTGGGTGGCGGTTGTCGGCTGTACGGCGGGTGTCGTTTCCGCGGCAGGGGCCGGTTGTACGGCGGGTGTCGGCTGTGCGGTCGGGGTGGGTCGTACGGTGGGTTCCGGTCGCACGGCGGAAGTCGGCTGTACGGCGGGGGCGGGTCGCACGGCGGGGGCCGGATGCACGGCGGGGGCCGGTTCTGCGGCCCGGGCAGGTCGTACGGCTGGGGTCGGTTGACTCCCGGCAAGGGCGTCCAGTTGGCGGGTGAGCAGACCGGTCACCTGCTCGACGAGGTTCTCGGCGAGCCGTATCTGCTGCGTGAACAACTGGTGCAGGCTCTCGTCGCCGGCATGGCCCGGCGCCGGGGCGGGCGGCTGTAGCGCGGGCCCTGCGGCCGGCGGCCGCACAGCGGGCTCGGCTGCGGCGGGCGGCTGCACCACGGGCGCTGCGACGGGCGGCCGCACGGCCGACTCGGCTGTGGTTCCGCTCCGCAGGCCGGCCACGTGGGCCGCCAGCCTGCGCGGGGTGTCCGCGTCGGAGAACAGGTCCCGCACCCGGACACGCACCCCGTGACGGCGCTCCAGCTCCGCCACCATCCCCATCAGGGCGAGCGAGTCGGCGCCGAGCACGAAGAACGAGGTGTCGGGCGCGGTGTCGGCGACCTCGGCCCCCAGCTTCTCGGCGGTCAACCACCGTATCTCGTCCACCAGTTCGTCCGGAGCCACAGCGACGTCCACGGATGGGGCGGCGGCCTGCCCGGCTCCGGCCTCATGTCCGGCCCCGGCTCCGGCCTCATGTCCGGCCTCATGTCCGGTCCCGGCCCCGGCTCCGGCCGCAGGCCCGGCCGACGGCGTCGCGGGCGCGGCGGTGACCCTTCGCCGCCGCAGCGGATGGCCGGGCAGCGGGATCCTGCCGCCGCCCCTGCTGACGGCCCGCCAGTCGAGCGAGGCCCCTCCTCGGTACAGCTCCGCGAGGGTCTCCAGCATTCCGGTCACCTGCTCGGCGTCGTGGCCCTGGCTGCCGTACCAGCGGCTCCCGGTTGCGCAGTGCCTGCCCAGACCGGTCAGCGTGCTGCCCGCCCCGATCTCCAGGAAGTCGGCGCACCGCAGGCCGGACGCGGCGGCCACCGCCAGGGCGAACCGGACCGGCTGCCGCGCCTGGCGGCAGAGGTACTCGGCGTCGACGCTCCAGCCGACGGCGCGCACCTGGCCGTCGAGTCCCGACGCGAGCGGGGTGTGCAGCGGCGCGTACGCCGTCCTCTCGGCATGTGCGCGAAACGCGCGTACCGCCTCGTCGAGCCCGGCCGAGTGGAATGCCCGGTCGACCGGCAGGGCCCGCCACGGTATGTCCTCCTTGCCGAGGAGGCGCACCGCCTCGTCCAGGGCCTCCCGGGGCCCGGAGATCACCTGTGCGCGGGGCCCGTTGAAGGCGGCCGGTTCGGCGCCGGCGGCGTACGCGATCCGCTCGGCGGTCGCCGCGTCCGTACGCACGGCGAGCATCCCGCCCGGTGCCGCTGCCTTGTGCATGAGCCTGCCGCGCAGTGCGGTGAGCCGCAGACCGTCCTCCAGGGAGAGGGCGCCCGCCGCACACAGGGCCGCGTACTCGCCGACGCTGTGTCCGAGGACAAGGGCGGGGCGCACGCCGAAGGCGCGCCAGAGCTCGGTGAGCGCCATGTGGTGGGCGAACAGGGCGGGCTGGGCCGTGTCGGTGGGCCAGATGCCGTCGCCCGCCGTGCCGTCGCCCGCCGTGCCGTCGTCGAGCAGCAGAGGCAGCAGCGTGCCGCCGAACTCGTCGGCGTGGATCCGCTCGCAGCGTTCGAGCACGCGGCGGGCCTCGGGATACGCGTCCCAAATGCCGCGCGCCATGCCGCGACGGGCGCTGCCCTGGCCGCTGTAGGCGAAGGCGAGGGGGCCGAGGGGCGCGCCCTGGGCGGGTGGCCGTTCCAGCGCGCGGACGAGGTCGTGGGCCGTCCTGCCGACGACGGCGGTGCGCGCCTCCCGGTGCGGCCGGCCGAGCGCCAGTGTCGCGGCCACATCGGCGGGCGCGAGCCGGGGGTGGGCGAGGAGGTGCTCGCGCAGGCGGGTGGCGGACTCGGCCAGCGCCTCGGCGTCGCGCGCGGACAGCGGTACGAGGACCGGTTCGACCGGTTCGTCCGAAGGAGCCGTGGCAGCGGGGCGCTCGGGAGCCTCTTCGAGGATCACATGGGCGTTGGTGCCGCCGACTCCGAGTGCGCTGACTCCCGCCCTGCGCGGCGCGCCGTTCGGCGGCCGCCAGGGCTCGGTCCGCGTGCTGAGGACCAAGGGGCCGTGGGCCAGGCGCAATTCGGGGTTGGGCCGGTCGAGGTGGAGTGTCGGCACCAGCGTGCGGTGTTCGAGCATCAGCACGGTCTTGATCAGGCCGGCCATGCCGGCGCAGCTGTCGAGGTGCCCGATGGCCGGTTTCACCGAGCCCACGGTGCAGAAGCCCGTGCGGTCGGTGTTCTCGCCGAGGGCGCGGGCCAGCGCCTCGAGCTCCACCGGGTCACCGAGCGGTGTGCCCGTGCCGTGCGCCTCGACGTACGAGACGGTGTCCGCGGGGACGGCTGCCCGGCGCAACGCCTGCCGTACGACGTCGGCCTGGCCCGCGACACCCGGCGCGCTGAACCCGACCTTGCCGGCCCCGTCGTTGTTGACCGCCGAGCCGAGGATCACCGCGTGCACGGTGTCCCCGTCGGCGAGGGCCCGGTCGAGCCGCTTGAGGAGCACGGCGGCCACGCCGTTGCCGCCCACGGTGCCGTCGGCGTCCGCGTCGAAGGCGCGGCAGCGCCCGGTGGGCGACAGGATCGATCCGGGGTGGCTGCGGTAGCCGGTCTCCTGCGGCGTGTGCACGGCGGCGGCGCCCGCCAGGGCAAGGTCCGCGTCTGATGTGAGCAGTGCCTGGACCGCGAGGTGCACAGCGACGAGCGAGGTCGAGCACGCGGTCTGGACGCCGACGGCGGGGCCTTCGAGGCCGAGCCGGTAGGCGACCCTGGAGGCGAGGAAGTCCGGCTGCTGCCCGATGGCCGTCTGCATGCCGGTGGCCGGGTCACCGTCGTCGCGGGAGGCGACGGGCAGGTGCTGATGGCCGTAGAGGTTCATCCCGGCCCCTGCGAACACCCCGACCCGTGTGCCGGATTGCCTCGCCGCGTAACCGCCGTCCTCCAGCGCCTCGTGGCAGCACTCGAGGAAAAGCCGGTGGGCCGGGTGGGTGAGGGCCGCCTCCTTGGGGCTCACGCCGAAGAAGTCGGCGTCGAACTCCTCGATGCCGTCGAGGACTCCGCCGACGGGGACCCGGTCCACGGCCTGCGCCTGCTGCGGCGGGAGCCCTGCTGCGGCGAGGTCGTCGGCGGTGAAGCGGCGGACGCTGTCCACGCCGTCGCGCAGGTTCGCCCAGAACTGGGCGGTCGAGTCCGCCCCGGGGAAGCGCGCGGACATGCCGATGACGGCGATGCGCAGGTCCGTCGCGGGATGGGAGGCGCTGTCGGCGGCCGTCCGCCCGGGCTTCTCGGAGGCGGCGGCCAGGTGGGCGGCGAGCGCGGCGGCGGTGGGGTGTTCGAAGAGCGCGGTCTGCGGGATGTCGGTGCCGAGCCGTTCCTCCAGGCGGGCGCGCAGCCGGACGAGCATCACGGAGTTCAGGCCCAGTTCGTAGAACGGTACGTGTGCGGGCGCCGGCCGTCCGAGGACCGCGGTGATCTCCTCCTGCACGGCCGACGGCAGGTCCCCGGGCGGCGCGAGGACGGATGCCGCGGCGACGGCGGGGGCGTGCCCGGGTGCGGATGCGGCGGCGACAGCGGGTGCGCAGGCTGGAGCAGCGGCGGACGCGGGGGCGGGTGCGGGTGCGACAGCGGGTGCGGGGGCGACAGCGGACGCGGGTGCGGGGGCGACGGAGGCGGGGGCGGGTGCGACAGCGGGTACGGATGCGCCGGCGGGCCCGCCGGCGGCCGCCCGGTCACGCAGCTCCCCTCGCCGCACCTTGCCGGCGGGGGTCCGGGGAAACTCCTCCGCGGGAACCGGCACGACGTGGGAGGCGGTGAGCCGCAGACGGGCATACAGCACCGACCTGAGATCCCGTGCGATGCGCGCGTCCTCACGCTCGCCCCGGCTCACGAAGAACACCGCGAGGGTCTCGGTGCCGCTGTCCGCGTCGGGGACTCCGCACGCCGCAACGTCCCCGGTGCGGACGCCGACGACGGCGGTGGCGGCGTCCTCCACCTCGTGGCAGTGGACGTTGTGACCGTTGAGGATGATCACGTCCTTGCGTCTGCCCGTGATGACCACCTGCCCTTCCGCGAAGAAGGCCAGGTCACCGGTATCGAGCCAGCCCGGTTCCGCGGGGAAGGCCGCCGCGTCGGCCTCCGGGTCGCGGATGTAGCCGGGCGTGACGCGCGCCGTCGAATGCACCTGCAGCCTGCCGATCCGCCCCTGCGGAACCGGTTCCCCGGCGTCGTCGACGAGCCGCAGCGTGGTGCCGTGCGCGGGTGAGCCGACGGCGACGAAGGTGACACAGTCCTGCTCCGGAGTGTGTTCCGCGGCGGACGTCAGTTCCCCGTCGAGGCTGCTCCTGAGGATGCGGTGCACGGCGCCGGGCCGGTCGAGCCTGCCGTAGGTGACTGCGGTGACCGTCTCGGCCATCCCCCACGCCGGCACGATGTGCTCCTCCCGGATGCCGTACGCGGCGGTGGCCGCCAGGAAGCGCCGCATCACCGGCAGCGTGATCTGCTCGCCTCCGCACACCAGGGTGCGCAGGTGGTCGAGCCGTCTGCCGCCGTCGGGTCGCTCGGCGAGCGCGTCGGCGACCATCTGGTAGGCGAACGTGGGCGCCCAGCTGTGCTCGGCGCGGTGCTCGGCGATCAGATCCAGCCAGCGCAGTGGCTCCGCGACAACGACTCCGGTGGGGACGTGGATGTTGGTGCACCCGGTGAAGACCGCGAGCACGTGGTACAGGAGAAAGGCACCGCTGTGGTCCACGGGCAGCCAGTTGACGGTCGTGTGGCCGGGCCGGACGTCGAGGATCCGCCGGCTGCTCGCGGCGAAGTCCGCGAGCCCGCCGTGCGTGAGCTGTGCCGCCTTGGGCCTGCCCGTGCTGCCCGACGAGAGCATCAGCAGGGCGATGTCTGGGGCGGCGGGTTCCACGTGGTCGTACGCGGGCGTCCCGCGCAGGCAGTCGCCCGCGACCGCGACGCGCAGCTCGGGGGCGGTCCGGCGCAGCGCCTCGGCTCCGGCGGCGTCGCTGAGCACGAGCGGCCCGTCCAGCAGGTCGCAGGTGTGGCGCACCCGTTCGAGGGCCGCGGAGTTCTCGCCGGGGCGTTCCGCGACGGCAACGGGTCGGGCGCCGCCGAGCACAGCGGCCCAGAAGGCGGGGAAGAACTCGTCGAGGGGAAGGCCGCACAGCACGAGTGCGTCGCCGGGGCGCAGGCCGTTCCCGCGCAGGCCGGTGAGCAGTCTGCGGGCACGTAACAGCAGCTCGGGGTAGGTCTGTCTGGTCGTGCCTCCGTCGTGTCCGACGGTGACGACCGCCGCGTCCGGGGCCCTGTCCGCGGCGCGCAGCAGCGCCTGGACCGCGTTCCGCGGGTCGTCGTCGGTGAACTCCGGCTCAGGCCCCCGGCAGACTGCCTGTCCCCGTACGCGCTCCATGCGTGGTCTCTCCTCCTTGTGTCGCACCTGGTGTGGGTCGTGTCCGTCGCGAGGCCGTACCGCCCCGAACGGCGAGGAACAGGAGCAGGGCCAGTGCCCCGAGGACGGCCGTTCCGTGGAACGCGCCCACCACGGCGAGGGCGGGCAGCGCTTCGAGGGACGCGGCGGCGGCCACGGTCCCGAGCGTGAACCCCGATGTCTCCGCCGTCGCGGACAGGCCGAACAGCCGGCTGCGCTGTCGGTCGGGGACCGCCTGCAGGCGCGAGGTGTAGATGATCTCGGTGCAGCCGTCCGCGAGGCCGGCCCCCAGGGCGACGGCCACCAGCGCCGGTCCGGGCAGTCCGGTGAACGCCAGGACGAAGAAGAGGGACATGGCGCAGGTGCCCACCGCGAAGGCACGTTCGCCCGCCGCCGCGCCGGCGTCCGCGCGGCGCCCCAGCACCTGGTGGGCGAGCAGCGTACCGACGGCCCAGGCGGCCCAGAACTGGGTCATGAACAGGGCCGGGTCGTCCGGCGAGGCTGCACCGGCGGCCACCGGCAGGGCCACGTTGTGGGAGGACGATGCCAGGGCGTCGGCGCCTCTGAGGAGGATCATTCCGGTCAGCAGCGCGGACAGCCCGCGCAGACCCCGCATCCCGCGCGCGGCGCGGATGGCATCGGTTCGGGCCCCCGCTGACGCGTCCGGCTCCTCGCCATCGCCGGCATCGGTTCGGGCCGCCGCCGACGCGTCCGGCTCCTCGCCATCGCCGGCATCGGTTCGGGCCCCCGCCGACGCGTCCGGCTCCTCGCCATCGCCGGCATCGGTTCGGGCCGCCGCCGACGCGTCCGGCTCCTCGCCATCGCCGGCATCGGTTCGGGCCGCCGCCGACGCGTCCGGCTCCTCGCCATCGGTGCGCGGCCGCAGGAGGAGCAGTGCCGCCGCGGACACCAGGAAGCTCACGCCGTTGATCGCGAAGGCGGCCGAGTAGCCGAAGAAACCGATGACGGGAGCCGCCGACGCGAAGCCGAGCACGGTGGCGAAGGACCGCACCGTGACGAGCAGGCCGTTGGCGCGTACGCGCTCCTCGTGACCCACCATCACCGGTACCGCGCCGCGCAGGGCGACGGTGAACAGCGTGTTCCCCGCGCCCAGGACCACGACCGCACAGGCGAGCAGCGCCGTCGATGTGTGTGGTGCGGCCAGCGCGAGGACGGCCATGGCCACGGCCTGCGCGATGTCCGCGGAGATCATCAGGGTCCGGCGGCCCGCTCGTGTGGCAAGCGCGCCGGCAGCCAGTCCGGCCAGCATCCCGGCGAACAGACGCAGCGCCATGAGCGCGCCGATGCCGAGCGCGCTGCCCGTCACCTCGTAGGAGAAGAGGCTCAGCGCGATGAGGTTGAGGTAGGAGCCGTAGGAGGAGACGGCGTACGCGGACACCAGGCAGCGGAACCGCCCACTCACACTGGTCACTTCACTCCCCCGAGTACCGCGGATCATCCGCCGCCCGGGAACCGTAGCCATGCCGTGCCGGATGTGTCGAGGGCTTCGGGCGCCACCGGACTGCGTGCCGGCACCTCATGGACACCACTGTCGGACGCATGTACGGTGCAGCAACGCCTGGCCGGACACGCCGGGTGACGGACCGACGGACATGCACCGTGTCGACTGCCGGCTGGGGGGCCGTTATGCGCGTCGCGACATCCGGTGGCAGCACCCGCGACGGTATGAGCTCCGTCGACGCGTTCAGCCGCTCCGCCCTGGCCGTCTTCCACCTCAACGGCAGGTTCGGCGCTCTGCTGGACCGGTTGACGGTGCCGTCCGGGCTGAGTGCCGCCCAGTGGCAGGTGCTCGGCGCGGTCGGGGACGGGCCGCAGTCCGTCTCCGGCACTGCCCGCCTGCTGGGCATCACCCGCCAGAGCGTGCAGCGCGTCGCCGATCTGCTGGTGGAGCAGGGGCTCGCCGACTACCGCCCCAACCCCGCGCACCGTCGCGCCCACCTGCTCGTGGCCACCGACCGGGGCGAGGCGGTCCTGCGGGAGATCGACGCGGGCCACGCCGAACTGGCACGCCGGCTGTGCACGGAGCTGGGCGGCGAGGAGGAGTTCCGCAGGACCACCGAGGTGTTGCGCGAGCTGTCGCTCGCACTGGGCGCCGTCGTTCCGCACGCCCGGTCCTGACGGCGGCGATGACACACCCGCCCCCGGCGCTGTCCCGGCACGTATTCCCCGCGACCCGCACCTGTCCGGAAATCGACCCCGAATACGCGGCGACTGCCCTCTCATCTGGGCGACTTCCGTGTTGTACCGTTACCGCCCTGCCTTAAGGTCACAGGCCGGGGGGACCAGTGAATCAGTTCGTCTTCAGAATGCTGGGGCCACTGCTCGTTCAGGCCGACGGTGAGCCGCTGCGCATCAAGGGGAGGCGGCAGTCCACCGTTCTCGCGATGCTGCTTCTCTCCGCCGACCGGATCGTTTCCATCGACACATTGGTGGACGCCGTCTGGCCCGAGTACCCGCCGGCGACGGCCCGCAACCAGATCGCGATCTGCGTCGCGACACTGCGCAAGACGTTCAAGGAGGCCGGGGAGAGCGAACTCCTGCTCACCTCTCCGCCGGGCTACGTGCTCGTCCAGGGCTCGCACCGCATCGACGTCCTGGAGTTCCTGCGGGAGGCCGAGCGCGGCCGGAACGCCGCCCGGCACGGTCAGGCCGAGGAGGCCTGCGCCCTGCTGGAGGAGGCACTCAGCAAGTGGCGGGGCGCGGCGCTCGACGAACTGCCCGGGGAGCGCATCGAGGCCGAGGCGGCGCGGCTGGAACACCTGCGGCTCGATCTGATCGAGGAGCGCGCCGGGCTGATGCTGGAGCTGGGGCGCCACCGGGTGCTGACCGGGGAACTCGGCGAACTGGTCGCCCGGCACCCGCTGCGCGAGCAGTCGCGCGAGCACCTGATGCTGGCGCTGTACCGCTCGGGGCAGCGCGCCGAGGCGCTGGAGGTGTTCCGGCAGGGCCGCCGCCTGATGAACGAGGAGCTGGGCATCGAGCCCGGTCCCGCGCTCCAGCAGCTGCACGAACTGATCCTGCACGACTCGCCGGAGCTGACCCGTCCGGTCTCCGCGGCCACCTCCGCCGCGGCCACCGTGCAGACCGCCCCCGCTCACGGACCGACCACGCCGGCTCAACTTCCCGCCGACATCATGAGGTTCACCGGCCGCCAGGAGGAGCTGACCCTGCTCGACCGGCTGTTGAAGGAGCCGTACCAGCCGCACGCGCCCGCGCTCGCGACGATCGTCGGCGTCGGCGGGGTGGGCAAGACGGCACTGGCCGTCCACTGGGCGAGCCAGGCCGCCGAGCGCTTTCCCGACGGGCAGCTCTTCGCCGACCTGCGCGGCTACGACGAGGAGAACCCGCCCGTCTCCCCCACCGTGGTGCTCGACCGCTTCCTGCGGGCCCTTGGGACGCCTGCGCCACAGATCCCCGCGGAGCCGGACGAGCGCGCGGCGCTCTTCCGCAGTCTGCTCAGCACCCGCAAGGCCCTGATCGTCCTCGACAATGTGCGGTCGTTCGCCCAGCTGCGTCCGCTGCTGCCGGGCGGCGGCCGCAGTGTCGTCCTCGCCACCGGCCGTGAGGCGCTGGACGACGTGACCGGCGACTACACGGCCCTGCGGATCAGACTGCGTGTCCTCGCGCCGGCCGAGGCCACGACCTTGCTCACGAACATCGCGGGCGTCGACCGCTTCGGCAGCGATCCGGTGGCCCTGGAGCAGTTGAGCGCGCTCTGCGACTGTCTGCCGCTGGCGCTGCGGATCGCGGGAGCGCGGCTGGCCACCAAGCCCAACCTGACCGTGCGCGGGCTGGTGGAGCGTCTGAGCGACCAGCGGCGGCGGCTGGACGAGCTGAGCCCGTCGGAGGGCGGGGTGCGGGCGGGCTTCCGGCTGACGTACCGCGATCTGTCCCCGGAGGCGGCGCGGATGTACCGCAGGCTCGGGCTGCTGCGGACCGCGGACTTCGCGGCCTGGGTCGGCGCCGCGGCGCTGGGCACCGATGTGTGGCACGCCGAGCAGCTGCTCGACCAGCTCGTGGACGCCCAGTTACTGGAGACGGTCGACCGGGTGCCGGGCCGAGCGGCCCGCTACCGGTTCCAGGACCTGCTCCAGCTGTTCGCCCGCGAGCGCGCGGAGGCCGACGAGACGCTGGAGGAGTGCGGCGCGGCGCTGGACCGGATCTTCGCCGCCTGGCTCTGGCTCGCCGAGGAGGCGCATCGTCGGCTGGACGGACGGGACTTCCCGGTCGCGCATCCGCCGGAGCCCGCGCCTGCCTTCCTGCGGGGCGCGGCGGACGAGCTGCTGGCCGCACCGCTGGACTGGTTCGACTCCGAGCGCGCAGGCGTCCCGGACGTGGTGGTGCACGCGGCCGAGACGGACCGGGCGCGGTACGCCTGGGCGCTGACCGAGAGCGCCGTGCCCCACTTCGAGACGAGGAACTACCTGGAGGACTGGCAGCGTTGCGCGAAGGCCGCGCTGTCGTCGGCCCGGCGCGGCGGCGACCGCAGGGGCGAGGCCACGATGCTGCGGGTGCTGGGGTCGCTCGCCATCTACCAGCGGCGCTACGAGCAGGCCGAGGGGTGGAACATCGCGGCCCTGCGGCTGCTCGGGGACACCGACGACGTGCCCGGGGCGGCGCTCGCGCAGCGGAACCTGGCCATGTGCGCCCGCTTCCAGGGCGACTGGCACCGGGCGCTCGAGTACTGCCGGGCGGCGTTGAAGGGTTTCCGTGAGGCCGGCGACACCGGCAACGAGGCCCATCTGCTGGGCTACGTGGCCCAGATCGAGCTGGACCGTGGTGAGGTGAGGCGGGCGCTGCCGCTGGCCGCCGACGCACTCGCGCTGAGCCGGCGGACCGGCTCGGTGCGCGCGGTGACGCAGAGCATCTACCGGCTGGCCGAAGTGCGGTTGCGGGCGGGCGATCTGGACCGGGCCGCGGAATCCTTCCATGAGGTGCTGCAACTGTCCCGCAAAGAGGGCGACCGGGTCGGCGAGGCCCATGCGCTGCGCGGGCTGGGCGAGACGCAGTGGACACAGGGTCAGTTGACGACGGCCGAGCGCACGCTGACGCAGGCGCTGGAGATCACCGAGGAACTCGCCGACCGCTTTCTCTATGCGCGGGTGGAGACCGACCTCGGCTGTGTCGAGGCGCTCGGCGGCCGTCACGCGGCGGCGACGGTGAGGTTCGAGCGGGCCCATGCGGCGCTGGGCGAAGTGGGCGCCCAGCCGTGGCGGGCCACGGTGACGCGGCTGCTCGACATGGTGCGGGGCGAGTGCGACGGGAGCGGTGCCGCCGGCACGGGGAAGGAACGATCCCTCACTCCCCAGGAGCTGCGACTGCTGCTGGCGGACCGCTAGGGGGTGTCCGCACAGTACCGTCGCCGGCCCGCAGGGCGGTGTCGCGGTCCGGTGCGGGGAGCCCACCCGCGCCCGCAGGGCGGTGTCACAGTCCAATGCCCGGCTCCACCCGCGCCCGCAGGGCGGGGCCGCGGTCCCGTTCCGGAGGTCCCACCCGCGCCCGCAGGGCGGTGGAGAAGATCGCAAGGCGGCCGGAAGCCCTCGTGGCGTAGCTGCTCTGGCTCTTCGCCGACGCGGCCCGGCGCACCTCCGGTGCCCGCAGGGCTACGAGGGTGGGGGCCCACCCACCCCCGAGTTCGTGGGGGACGGGGCGTCGTGGGCCGGACAGGACTCTGCGGACACGACCTGGCGCTGACTCCGCCGGCGTAACACCCGGTTCAGCCCCACGGCATGTCGTCGCCGGAGACGGCGTACGTCGGCCCGGTCGCCCTGACGACCCCCCACGGCATGTCGTCGTCACCCGTCACCGTGTCCGTGTGCGCGGTGGCGCCCAGTCCGGCCCCGGTGCTCGTGATCAGTCCCGCCAGTACGATCAGACCCGCCATCGCCGCTCGCTTCACCGTCCGAGTGCTGCGCATCTCGATCCCCTCGTCCCTCGACCGTCATTGCCGCTCTGCTGCGGTACGACGGACAGTAGGGACCTGCCCTTTTCATTCCCTGTCCCGCCGGTTTCCCGTCTCAGGGCCCATGAAATCAAGACGACATCGAGAGAACAACGGCAACCGCTAGATTCGTGCGAAGGTTCGCTGCATGAATCATGGACGGGGGTGCCATGGAATTCCGAGTTCTGGGGCCGGTCGAGGTGCGCGACCGGGACCGCAGGGCGCCGCTCTCCGGCGCCAAGCTGCACACCGTGCTCGCCGCGTTTCTGCTGGCCCGCGGCGAGGTGGTGTCCGACGACAGGCTCAGTCGGCTGCTGTGGGGGTGGGCACCGCCGGCCACCGCGAACGCGCAGTTGTACACCTACATTTCACGGCTGCGGAAAATACTCGGTGACGGCGTACTCATCGACCGGATGCCACCCGGATATGTCATGTCGATCGGCGATTCACGGCTGGACCTGACAGAATTCGAGGAATTTGATTGCAGGGGCCGGGAAGCTCTGCTGGCGGGTGACTTCGAGAATGCGGGCGAATTCCTTCGCAGCGCCCTGGCGTGCTGGAGCGGCCGGCCGCTCGCGAACACCACGGAACATCTCTTCGACGCCGAGGCGCCCTGCCTGGCCGAGGCCCGCGTGGCCACCCTGGAGCACCGGATCGCGGCGGATCTGGCGCTCGGCCGCCACGAGCAGGTCACCGTCGACCTGACCGGCCTGGTCGCGGAGTTCCCGCTGCGCGAGCGCTTCCGCAGTCAGCTGATGACCGCGCTGTGCCGGTCCGGCAGGCAGGCCGAGGCCATCCACCTGTACCACCACGGACGCGAGGTACTGGCAGAAGAACTCGGCGTCGACCCCGGCGAGGAGCTGCAGAGCACCTACCAGTCACTCCTCGACGGCTCGCTCGTGCGCCTGCCGCAGCCGCGGACCCCCTCACGCGCGGTGCGGCGCCCCGCTGAGCCCTCCCCCGACAGCGCCTACGGCGCTCCCGCGACTCTGCCGCCGGACACGGTGGACTTCACCGGCCGGGAGCGCGAGCTGGCCACGCTGTACCGGGCGCTCGCCCCGGACGCCACGGCGGCCGACCGCCCGCGCCGGGTCCTGGTGACCGGAATGGCCGGCGTCGGCAAGACCGCCCTGGCCGTACACGCGGCGCACCGCTGCAAACAGCACTTCCCCGACGGACAGTTGTACGCCGACCTGCGCGGCCCGGACGGCACCGCGCGGCCCGCCGAGCGGGTGCTGCTGCATCTGCTGCGCGCCCTCGGCCGCCCCCTGGACGCCGGCGTCACCGACGACCTGGAGGAGCTGGTCCGTCTCTACCGGGAGCGGATCGGCGGCAGACGCCTGCTCGTCCTGCTGGACAACGCCGAGAGCGCCGCCCAGCTCGGCCCGCTGCTTCCCAACACCCCTGAGCCGGCCGTCCTGGTGACCGGGCGCACCGCCCTGCCCACCGTGGCGGGCGCGCACACCGTGGCCCTGGACCCGCTGGGGGCGGCCCCGGCGCTGGAAATGCTCACCGCCGCCGCGGGCCCCGACCGCATCGCCGCGGCTCCCGGCGCCGCGGCCGTCATCGTCGAGCACTGCGCCGGTCTGCCGCTGGCTCTGCGGATCGCGGGCACCCGGATCGCCGCCCGACCGCACTTCGCCCCGGACCGGCTCGCCCGGCGGCTGGCCGATCCCGCCGCCCGGCTGCGCGAACTGCACTCGGGCGACCTGGACGTGCACGCCGCGCTGCTGCCGTCGTGGCGGGCACTGGAGCCGGAGGCGCGCCGGGCTTTTCCCGCACTGGCCGGGCTGGGGCCGGAGCCGTTCGCCGCGCTGGAGGCGGCGGTGCTGCTCGACGTGCCCGAGCAGGACGCCGAACTGCTGCTGGAGGCCATGGCCGATACGGCACTGCTGGAGGTCAGCGGGGCCGACGAATGGGGCCGGCCCTGCTATCTGTTCCACCCCCTGGTGCGGCTCTTCGCCCTCTCCCTCGCGGACGGACGTGGGAGGGCTGGCCGGGAGGAGACCCCGGCGGAGCGTAACCGGTGGCTAACCGCCCGGCCCTAGCCTCGCCGTGCCCGGCAGCGCGGCACCGCCCCTGTAGCCCAGCTTGTGAATCCCGTTACTGCGAGTGGAGTTGGACCATGACCGAGCTCTTGCACGGCCGCGTCGACGGCGCCGCCCCGTTTCCCATGACCGAGACCCAGCAGGCACTGATGATCGGGCGGGGCGAGGGAGTGGAGCTGGGCAGCATCGGCTGCTACGGGTACTTCGAGTGGGAGCGCGCCGATCTGGACCCGGAACGGCTGGTGACGGCCTGGCGGCGGGTGGTCGCCCGCCACGACATGCTCCGCGCCGTCGGCCGCAGTGACGGCACCCAGCAGGTGCTCCAGGACCCGCCGCCGTACGACGTACCGGTCCTCGACCTGCGGGGGCTGGACGCGGCGGATGCCGAGCGGCGGCTCGACGCGCTGCGGTCGGAGATGAGCCACCGGGTGTTCCCGGTCGGCAGCTGGCCGCTGTTCGACCTGCGGATCATCCGCCTGCCCGGCGAGGGGAACCTGAGCCGTGTCCATCTCGGCATCGACCTCCAGGTGCTGGACGCCTCCAGCGCCTTCCAGGTGCTCTTCCCCGACCTGATCGACCTCTACGAGAACCCGGATGCCGAGCTGCCCGCGCCGGGCATCACGTTCGCCGAGTACGCGCGCTGGCGTGCCGAGGACATGCCGCACACCGAGACGTTCCGCGCGGCCCGGGACTACTGGCTCCAGCGGGTGCCCGACCTGCCGCCCGCCCCGTCGCTGCCGTCCGGAGGCACCCGCGACGGCGAGGTCCGCTTCGCGCGCCACGAGCACCGGCTCTCCCCCGCCGACTGGCAGCGGCTGCGCCGCGTGGCCGGGGAGGCGGAACTGACCCCGTCCGTGCTCCTCACCGCCGCGTTCGCCGAGGTGGTGCGGTGCTGGGCCCAGGAGGCCGACTTCACCCTCAACTACCCGGTCTTCGGACGGCCCCGGGTGCACGAGGACATCGGCGGGGTCCTCGGCGACTTCACCAACGCCGTGCTGCTGGCGGTGGACAGCTCCGGCGCGACCTTCCTGGACCGTGCGCACGCCCTGCGCGACCAGTTGCACCGCGACATGGAGCACGGCGCCTTCAACGGGGTGCGGGTGCTGCGCGAGCTGACCCGGCTGCACGGCGTCGGCGACCAGGCCGGCATGCCGGTCGTGGTCACCAGCCTGCTGGACTACCCGGTCCGCCGCCCGGTCACCGACCTGGGACGCGAGGTCTACTCGATCTCGCAGACCCCGCAGGTCTCCCTGGACGTCCAGCTGCGCGAACTGGACGGCGGGCTGCGGGTCATCTGGGACTACGTCGACGGCGCCTTCGCCCCCGGCTTCACCGAGGCAGCGTTCGGCGTGTACGCCGCCCTGCTCCAGCGCCTCACCGACGACCCGGCCGCCCTGCACACCGAGCGTTTCGACCTGATCCCGCCGTCCGAGCGCGAGTTGCGCCGCCGGATCAACGACACCTCCGGGCAGATCCCGTACATCACCCTGCACGATCTGTTCGCCGAGCAGGCCGCGCGCACGCCCGACGCCGAGGCCGTGGTCGACGCGAAGCGCCGGCTGACCTACGCCGAACTCGCGACCTACGCCTGGCGCATCGGCCACCGGCTGCGCCGGCACGGTGCCGAGCCCGGGGAGCTGGTCGCCGTCGTGATGGAGAAGGGCTGGGAGCAGTACGCGGCGGTCTACGGCATCCTGGCGTCCGGCGCCGCCTACCTTCCGCTCGACGCTTCCGTGCCCCCGGACCGGCTGCGCCGGCTGCTCGCCGACGCGGGCGTGGACAAGATCCTCACCCAGTCCTCGCTGGAGACACGGATCGCCTGGCCCCCGAACGCCCGGCGCTACCGGGTGGACCAGGACTTCGAGGTCGGCGCCGCCACCAGGCCCGAGACCGCGCAGAGTCCCGCGGACCTGGCGTACACCATCTTCACCTCGGGCTCGACCGGCGAGCCCAAGGGCGTCATGGTCGACCACATCGGTGTGGTCAACCTGATCCGCGATGTCGCCGAGCGGTTCGCCGTCGACGCGTCCGACCGGCTGCTGGCCGTCTCCGGACTGCACTTCGACGCCTCGGTCTACGACGTGTTCGGGGTCCTGACGCAGGGCGGCACCGTCGTGATCCCGCCGCCGTTCCAGCACGCCCAGCCGGACGTGTGGGCCGATCTGGTGGCCGCCGAACGGGTCACGCTCTGGAACTCCGTGCCCGTGCTGATGGAGCTCCTCGTCGGCGAGGCGGAGGTGCGCGAGCGACGCGGCGGCGGCCGGCCGCTCGAGTCCCTGCGCCTGTCGGTGCTCTCCGGCGACTGGATCCCGCTGACACTGCCGGACCGGCTGCGCGCCCAGAGCCCGCGGATCCAGGTCGTGGGCTCGGGCGGCCCGACGGAGACGATCTGCTGGTCGCTGTTCCAGCCGATCGGCGAGATCGACCCGTCGTGGACGAGCATCCCGTACGGCACGCCCATCACCAACCAGCGCTACTACATCGTCGACGGCACCGCCCATGAGCGTCCGCTCGGCGTGGTCGGTGAGATGGCCGTGGCCAGTGACGTGGGTCTGGCACTCGGCTACTGGGGGGACGGCGAACGCACCCGCAGCCGCTTCATCCGGCTGCCCGAGACCGGCGAACGGGCCTATCTGACCGGCGACCTGGGCCGGTACCTGCCCGACGGCAGCATCGAGATCCTGGGCCGGGACGACTTCCAGGTGAAGGTGCAGGGCCACCGGATCGAGCTCGGCGAGATCGAGGCCGCGCTGCGCCAGGACCCGCGGGTCTCCGCGGCCGTCGTGGTCGCCCCGGCCAGCTCCCACGGCGTACGCCGGCTGCACGCCTATGTCGTCGCGGAGCAGGTCCGCTCCGGCTCCGGTTCCAGTTCCCACCCCGGCTCCGGCTCCGGCTTCGGTGAACAGATCCTGGCACGGCTCACCGAACACCTGCCGGCGTACATGGTCCCGTCCGCGCTCACGGTCCTGGACGAGTTGCCCCTGACGCGCAACGGCAAGGTGGACCGGCTGCTGCTGGGGTCGACCGCCGGGGCGCAGCACAGCGCCGAGGACCCGGCCGGGGCGAGGAGCGACGAGGAGCCCGGCGACGCACTGGAGCTGGTGCTGTGCGCGGCGGTCGGCGACATCCTCGGCCTCGACAGGGTTGTTCCGGGCGACAACTTCTTCAAGCTGGGCGGGGATTCACTCAGCGGCACCCGGCTGGCCGGGCTGCTCCAGGAGCTGCTGGGCGTTCCCGTACCGGTCAAGACCGTATTCCAGACCCCCGTCGTCGCCGAGCTCGCCGGAAAGATCGCGGCCGACGATGAGTACGGCGCCGGGGCGGTGGCGGCCGCGCAGGCGCTGGCCGAGATGTCCCCGGACGACACCGACAGCCCGGCCGACCTGTCCGCGGCCGCCGGGGCGGGCGGGCGGGCCGACGCCGCCGACGCTCCGGACCGGACGGCCGGCTCCAGCAACTCCAGGAGGGGACAGTCATGACGTTCACGCTGCCCGCACCGTTCGAAGCGCCTGCCGGGGACCGGGCCCGCCCGGCCGCGGGGCTCCCGCAGGACGGACCCGACCTCGTCGACTTCGCCGGCCGCGCCGCCGCCCGGCTCCGGCAGACCGACGCCGCCCTGTACGAGCTGCTGAACAGGGAGTCGGCGCGCCAGAACGACACTCTGATGATGGTCGCCGCCTCCAGCGTCGCCGACCCCTCGGTGCTCGCCTGTGGCGGCAGCGCGCTGGGCAACCTCACCGCCGAGGGCTATCCCGGCGGGCGGTACCACGCGGGCTGCCAGGTGGCCGACGAGATCGAGCAGCTGGCGATCGAGCGGGCCTGTGCGGCGTTCGGCGCCAGGGACGCGATCGTCCAGCCGCACTCCGGGTCGTCGGCGAACCTCGCGGTGCTCACCGCGCTGCTCGGCCCGGGTGACACGCTGCTCGGCCTGGACCTCGACTGCGGCGGTCATCTCACCCACGGCTCCCCCGCCTCGGTCAGCGGCCGTTACTACCGGGCGAAGGGCTACCGGGTCACCCCGGAGGGACTGCTCGACTACGACCAGATCCGTGAACTGGCCCTAGAACACCGGCCCAAGCTGATCGTCTGCGGTGCGAGCGCGTATCCGCGCAGCATCGACTTCGCCCGCTTCCGCGAGATCGCGGACGAGGCCAACGCCTACCTGCTGGCCGACATCTCCCACATCGCGGGCCTGGTCGCGGCCGGGTTGCACCCCAGTCCCATCGATCACGCCCACATCACCACCACCAGCACCTACAAGCAGTTGTACGGCCCGCGCGGCGGGCTGATCCTCCTCGGCCGCGACGCCCGCAAGGCCGGGCCGGAGCGGGGCACCCTCGCGGCCACCATGCGCCGGGCCGTGTTCCCCTTCACCCAGGGCACGCCGGACCTGGCCTCGGTGGCGGCGAAGGCGCGCGCGCTGGACTTCGTGGCGGGCCCCGACTTCGCCGAGCTGGCCAAACGGCTCGCGGACGGCGCCCAGGCCATCGCCGAACGGCTCCTGGAGCGCGGCCTGCGGCTGGTCACCGGCGGCACCGACACCCACATGGTTCTCATCGACCTGCGCGGCACCGGCCTGACCGGGGACATCGCGGAAGAGGCCCTGGAGTCCTGCGGGATCGTCGTCAACCGCAACCGCGTCCCCGGCGACACGACGCCCGTGCGCACCACGGGCGGTCTGCGGCTCGGCAGCAACACGCTGGCAGCCCGTGGCATGGACCGCGGCGCGGCCGCCGTGTGCGCGGACCTGGTGGCCGACGTGCTCGACGCACTGCGGGCCGGCTCCGGGGTGCTCCCCGAAGCGGTGCGCGCCGCGGTGCGCACCCGCGTCACCGGGCTGTGCGCCCGCTACCCCATCCCGGGGTACCTGACGTGACGTTCAGCGGCTTTCCGCCCTCGGCGCTGCACCTGTACGCGGACCTCGCGGAGGACAACACCAAGGAGGCGTGGCGGCTGCGCCATCGGGCCGTCTACGAACGTGACGTACGCACGCCGATGGAGGAGCTGGCCGCCGAACTGTCCGCGGACTTCGCCGAGTACGCCGGTCCGGACGGGGTGAGCGTGCTCGGCCCCGTCCGGGACACCCGGATGTCCCGCGACAAGTCCCCGTACAAGACCTACCAGGGGGGTTACCTCGATCTGCTGCCCTGCCTGGGCTTCTGGGTGCATCTGGACCGCGATGGACTGTACGCCTCCGGGCGCTACTACCCGTACGGCGGTGACGAGGTCGCCCGCTACCGTGCCGCCGTCGACGAGGAGGCGGGCGGCGCGGAACTGACCGCGATCGCCGCACGGTTGGAGGAGGCGGGCTTCGTCATCGGCGGCGACCGGCTGAAGTCCCGGCCGCGCGGTGTGCCGGCGGACCATCCCCGACTGGACCTGCTGCGGCACCGCAAGATCGACGCCGGCCGGCGGCTCGGCCCGGGGCCCGACCTCCGTTCGGCCCGCGCCGCGGACTTCGTCCGCGAGACCTGGCAGCTCGCGCGCCCGCTGCTGGACTGGGCCGCGGCCCGCAAGCTCACCCCGGTTTCCCGAGGCCAAGGAGCTGACGCACCGTCATGACTGCCGAGACCGTTGATCTGCGCAGCGACACCGTCACCCGGCCCACACCCGGCATGCGCAGGGTCATGGCCGCCGCGGAGGTCGGCGACGACCTGTTCGGCGAGGACCCCACAGTCCGTGCGCTGGAGGAACGGGTGGCCGGCCTGTTCGGATTCCCCGGTGCCCTGTTCGTCCCGTCGGGGGTGATGGCGAATCAGATCGCGCTGCGCCTGCTCGTCGCCCCCGGCCAGGAGGTCGTCTGCGACGCGGAGGCGCACATCCTGGCCCATGAGGAGGGCTCGCCCGCGCGCTACGGGGGCATCCAGACGCGGACCGTGTCCGGCGAGCGGGGCCTGATCGGCGTCGAGGCGCTGGCCGGGATCCTGCGGCCGGGCAACGCGTACACCGTCGGCACACGGGCGGTGGCGGTCGAGCAGACCCATACGAGGGCGGGCGGCACCGTGTACCCGCTGCACACCCTGCGCGGGGTGCGCAGACTGACAGCGGACTCGGGAATCGCGGTGCACATCGACGGCGCGCGGATCTGGAACGCGCACGCCGCGACGGGCACCCCGCTGGCCGAGTACGGCGCACCGGTCGCGGACACCCTCGCGGTCTGCCTGTCGAAGGGACTCGGCGCGCCGGTGGGGTCGGTGCTGCTGACGTCCGCCGAACTCCTGCCGAGGGCCAGGTCGTTGCGGCATGGTCTGGGGGGTGGCATGCGGCAGTCGGGCATCCTGGCCGCTGCCGGCCTGCACGCCCTGGACCACCACCTGGAGCGCGTGGCCGAGGACCACGCCAACGCGGAGCTGCTCGCGGCGGGGTTGCGTGCGGCGGGGTTCGCGGTACGACCCCAGGAGACCAACATCGTTCTCGTCGACACGCCCGGCGCCGAGGACGTCGTGGCACGGGCGGCGCGGGAAGGAGTGCTGGTGACCGCGCCGGGTCCGGGAGTGGTCCGGCTGGTCACGCATCTGGATGTCGGACGACAGGCGTGCCGTCGTGCCGTGGAGGTCCTCGCCGCCGTTATGGGTGAGGGCCGTCCCCGGACACGGAGGTCCGCGGCCACAGGGCAAGCACAGCAAAGGGAAGAGAGCGAAGTAGCGGTATGAGTCTGGAAGTTCTGCCGGCGACCGCCGAGCGTTGGGACGATCTGCAGGCGGTTCTGCAGCCGAAGAAGAGCGCGCACACATGCTGGTGCATGGCGTGGCGGCTGACCACCGGCGACTACGGCCGGATGACCGCCGACGAGCGGGGCGCGCACATGCGCTCTCTCGTCGAGTCGGCCGATCCCCCGCCCGGGGTGCTGGGTTACCTCGACGGGGAGGTGGCCGGCTGGTGCAACGTGGCGCCGCGCAAACAGCTGGACCGTCTGACGTCGTCGAAGACGATCACGCCGGTCGACGACGCTCCGGTGTGGTCGGTGACCTGTTTCGTCGTGCGCAGGGACTTCCGGGGCAGGGGTGTCGCCTCGGGTCTGCTGGAGGGCGCGGTGGAGCATGCCCGGAGCAACGGCGCTCCGGCGGTGGAGGGTTACCCCGTGGACCCCGAGGGCGGCCGGGTGAACCCGACGCTCGCGTACGTCGGCACGATGGAGATGTTCGAGCGGGCCGGCTTCCGCCGGGTGAAGAGGACGGAGGCCAAGAGCGACAAGCGGTACCGCTGGGTGATGCGCCGCGACCTGGACTGACGGCCAGGGCATAGACGGGGTCCGCGGTACGCGGCCTGGGGAAGGGGCTTCCGCGCAGCGGGAGCCCCTTCCCACGTGGGCCTGTACGCCCGAGCCGCCGCCCTCGTGCACACGCTCGGCCGCTGCCGACGGTTCGACGTTCCCACCCCGCCGTTCGCCTGCGGCGTCGCTGTCATGTACCTCAACACCGATGGAATCAGGGACAACTGGTGTCGGACAACCCGGGAATCGTCGAATGGTCCTTCGAACAGCTCTTCAGGCATCACCGGCTGCTGTCGTGTCCTTCACCGGGGGCAGACCGGCCGCTGCCCGCGTCGGTCACGGGGACGGGCCGGCCGGTGTGCAGGGATCGGTAGGCGGCCAGGACTGTCTTGAGGGTGCGCAGCCCGGCCTCACCGTCGGGGTGGGCGCGTTGTCCGGTGCGGGCGGCGGTGAGGAAGCCGTTGAGCATGGCGGCGTCGAGGTCGATGCCGCCGGGTTCCCAGTGGGGTGTTGCGCGGTGGGTGTCGTAGCCGGTGAGGAGCGGTGGAAAGGCGTCGAACTCGACCAGCGCCCGGTCACCGACGCAGGTGAGGGTCAGGCCGCCCCAGGTGGGGTGGGTGGCCGGGTGGCTCCAACTGCAGTCGATGGTGGCGACGAGGCCGCGCGGGTACGTCAGCGTGATCAGGCCGGCGGACTCGACACCTCCTGCTGTGTCGTCATGGTGGCGGTCGAGGTGGTTGTTGGCCACCGCATAGACGTATGCGGGCTGTTCGCCGTCGAGAAGGACGTCGAGAAGGTCTGCGATGTGGACGGTGTGGTCCATGATCGCGCCGCCTCCGGAGAGGGCTGGGTCGGCGAACCAGGAGCGCTCCAGGGCAGGCGGGGAGGAGGTGTTGACGCCGTGGACGCTGAGGAGCCGGCCGAGGGAGCCGCCTGCGAGGGTGTGCCGCAGGGCGGTGAAGGCCGGGTGGAAGCGCACGGGGAAGGCGGTCATGAGGCTGACTCCCGCCGTCTCGCAGGCTTGGATCATGGCGCGGGCGTCGGGCTCGGTCGTGGCCAGGGGTTTTTCGCACAGGATGTGCGCCCCTGCGGCTGCCGCCTGCTCGACGAGCTGCCGATGCCGCGTGTTCTCACTGGCGACGATGACGGCCCGAGGGCGTTCGGCGAGGACCGCTTCGTAGCTGGACCGGTAGGAGACGCCCAGTTCGTCGGCGAGGGCCTTGCCCCGCACGAGGTCACCGGGCTCCGCATCGGGGTCGGTGGCGATCAGTTCGATGTCGCTGCGGTCGCGCAGCAGCCGCAGGTACGTTTCCGCGTGGACATGGGCGAAGGACAGGACGGCGACCTTCATCAGTGGCTTCCCTCCATGAGCGTGTGCGGGTGCGCCTCGTCCACTGCGACGGCCAGACCGGTGGCGGCGGACTGCCGTGCGGCAGCGGCGATACGGACGGCTGCGACACCGTCGAGCGCGCTGACCCGGGGATCGGGCCCGCCCTGGCAGGCGGCGGCGAACTCGCGTATCTGCGTGGCGAACGGGTCTTCGCCGAAACCGCCGGTCGGGACGCCATCGCCTTCGGCGATGGGGCCGCCGGCCATGCGCAGCGAAGGGTGCGCCAGGGAGTCGTGGGTGAGGGTGCCGTGGGAGCCCGCGACGTGGAAGGTAGAGCGGAACGGAGTGGCCGGCGGCCCCCACACCCCCAGCACCTGGGAGATCACACCGGAGGCGTGGGTCAGGGTCGCGCTGCCGACGGCCACGGCTCCCTCGGGCGCCGGCGCGGTGAGCTGACCGCGCTGGGCGGCGTGGACGGTGACGACGTCTCCGAAGAGCCACCGGGCGATGTCCATGTCATGGAGCATCTGGTCGGTGACGATACCTCCGGACAGCGCAGGATCGGCGAACCACGGACTCCATGTCGGATAACGGCCGGTCCGGGTGAAGCGGGCCACCGCGACGCGTCCGAGCTTCCCTGAGGTGACAGCCTCGTGAAGCCGCACGTAGGCGGGGAAGAACCGCACGACGTGACCGGGATACAGCCGGCGCCCCGCCTGCTGCGCGGCCTCCGCCATCACCAGCGCATCGGCGGCCGTCAGCGCGAGCGGTTTCTCGCACAGCACGTCGGCCTGTGCCTGGAATGCGGCCAGCGCGATATCCCGGTGGGTGGTGGTGGGCGTGCAGATGTCGACGACGGTGACCCCGTCCAGGGCTGCTCGCAGTGACGCGGCTTCCATGACGCCGAACTCCTCGGCAAGGCCGGCCGCGTGACCATCGGTGGAGAAGATGCGCACACGTGCCCCGAGGGCGATCCACGCCGGAAGGTGGGTACGTGCGATGAAGCCGGCACCGATCAGTGCCACGTCGAGGGTCTTGGTCATGCTCGCTCCTCCAGAGGGTTACGCCCCTGGGCGGCGGCCCGGGAGCCCGGGCCGACACGGCCGCGCAGGTGCTGGGGCGTGAGGTCGGGCACGGTCCAGCGCGCTCCGGCACGGGTGAGACCGGCCGCGGTCGAGGTGGTCGTCACGCCGACGATGTCCCGGACACCGGCGGAGCGCAGAGCCTGGACACCCGAGGGGGAGTCCTCGAAGGCCAGGCACTTGTCCGGCAGCGCCCGAAGAGCTGCGCACGCCTTCAGGTAGCCCTCGGGCGACGGCTTGCCGCAGGTGATGTCCTCGGAGGTGATCACCACGTCGATCAGCTCCCGCACCTGCAGGACTTTCTCAAGGAGGTGTTCGGCCCATCGGCGGCCGGCACTGGTGACGACGGACACGGGGTACTTCACGCGCAGCCGCTCGATGAGCGCGGCTGCACCGGGCACGACGTTCACACTGCCGGCGTGCTCCAGAGTGAAGGCGGTCATCGTGTTCACGGCGGTGACCGGGTCCGTTCCCGTCCACGGCCCTGGCACACCGGCGATGACGTCTACGGGCCGTCGTCCCATGTAGTGCTGCTCGTAGTCGGTGTCGCTCACCACCGTGCCCCAGGTGTCGAAGAACGACTGCCAAGCGCGACGGTGCACCTCTTCGCTGAAGACGAGGGTGCCGTCCAAATCCATGAGGACCGCCTCGTACGCCGATTCGTCACGGCTTCCTGTGAGGTCGGCGGCCTTCACGACGCGGTCCAGTGGAACATGAGCGCTCCGGCCCGGATCGGACCGGTGACGGCGGCCGGCTGCGCGGAACCGGGCGGAGAATCGAGGACGACCACCGGGCACATCGCGGACAGGCCGTGCGCGCGGACCGCATCGGGGTCGAACGTGATCACCTTCTGCCCCACCTCGACCTCTTCACCTTCCGCGACATGCCTCTGGAAGCCGCCTCCGTGCAGGCGTACGGTGTCGATGCCGAGGTGCACCAGCACGCCCAGCCCCCCACTGGTCAGGACCACGAACGCGTGGGGGTGCAGGGAGGCGATCCGACCCGCGACCGGGGCCATGACAGGCACAGGGCCTTCGCCGTGCGGCGGCTCCACCGCCAGCCCCGCCCCGACCATCTCAGCAGCGAACACCGGGTCCGGGACGTTACCGAGCGCCGCTACGGCACCGGGCAGGGGCGCGTGAACAGCGAGGCTCACAGCATCTCCTTGATGTCCTCGGCCAACGAGTCCGCCTCGGGGCCGACCACGACCTGTACGACGCATCCCGAGACCAGGACCCCGTAGGCTCCCGTCCCTCGCAGGGCCTGGACGTCCACTGCGTCCGGGTCCAGCACCTCCGTACGGAGCCTGGTGATACAGGCTTCGATCTCGGCAAGGTTGTCCGCCCCACCAAGCCCTTCCACTATCAGCCGCGCTTTGGACATGGCTGCGCCTCCTGACTAAATCCAACTGGTTATTACCAGTAATGACCGCAGGATAGCTCCGGTGGTCTCAGTAGCGCAACGAGTCAGGTCATGAACATGCCAATGCTTCTTGATAGAGCACTCCCATGTCGTAGCCGCTCCCCCGGCGGCGGCTCGCCGTTGCAGGATCCGCGCGGCCGGCGGCCTCCGCCGGGCTCCCGTCGGCGCCCGAGAACGTCTCGCACACCGCCTGGCCCTGGCCTACGACAACGCCACGCGGTACCACAACGAGCGCCGCCTCGCCCTGACCCTGCAGCGCGCCCTGCTGCCCCACCGCCTGCCCCAGGTACCCGGGGTGCGCCTGGCCACCCACTACCGGGCCAGCAACCGCGGCGCCGAGGTCGGCGGCGACTGGTACGACGTGCTCGCCCTGCCCGGCGGCGCCGTGGGACTGGCCATCGACGACGTCATGGGCCACGACGTGGAAGCCGCCACGGTGATGGGCCAACTCCGCTCCGCCCTGCACAGCCTGGCACTGGAGGGCGCCGGCCCGGCCCAGGTGCTGACCAGGCTGGACGCCTACCTGCAATCGGTCGCCACCGACCGCTTCGCCACCTGCCTGTACGCGGTCTACGACCCCCACCGCCACCGCCTGCACTACGCCGCCAGCGGGCACCTGCCGCCCCTGCTGGTAGCCGACGACACGGCCTACCTGGAGCTGCCCCCGGCGCTGCCGCTGGGACTGGGCAGCGCCCCGGTCGAACACGAGGTGGCGTTCCCGCCCGGCACCAGCCTGCTGCTGTACACCGACGGCCTGGTGGAGAACCGGGCGCTGTCCCTGGACGACGTCCTGGCGGCCCTGCGCCAGACCTGTGGCGCGCTGCCCGCCACCGCCCGCACCGACCCCCAGCAGATCACCGAACGGGCCCTGGAACTGCTGAACACCCCCAACCGGGTCGACGACGACACCGCCCTGCTCGCCGCCACCGCCGAACCACGATGTCGGACCGCCGACCCGCAGGCTGACGGAAGTGCCATACCACCACCGCTCCTGTTCGCAGTCGTTGCCGAGGAAGGGCCTTCAGCCGGTCTCGGGTGTCGAAGAGTGCGTTCGATACGTCGCTCGATCCGCCTTACGAGCGACGACGGTCAAGCGCGAACAAGCGTGCGGATGATCGGGGCGGTAGCGCGCTTTACTCTGGCTCCGCCTGGTGCATGGCGGATCGGGCCAGCCCGGTGATGAGGTGCTCGAGCGCGACGGTGGCGGTGGTGCCGGTGGCGGCGACTTCGGGCACGATGTCGCAGGCGGAGCGGCGCAGTTCGAGCCATCCGAGAAAAGCGGCGTACGCGGCGACTGCCTGACGCCGGGCCGTGGCGGTGTCCAGGCCCAGTTCGGTGTAGAGATCCGTGAGGTAGGCGATCCGCCGCTCGGTGACCCGGCGCAGGACCGGGGCGACGGCGGGGTGTTCGGCGTGGGCGACGATCGCGGGCTCCAGGCCGTTGATGTCTTCCTGCCCCAGCGCGATGGTGAACAGGGCCGTCAGCCGCTCCCGGGGATCGCTGATATCACTCAACTCTGAGATCAGCGCTGCGGTGTCGTCCCGCTCCCACACCTCCAGCGCGGCCGTCAGCAGCGCATCGCGATCCTTGAAGTGCCAGTAGAAGCTGCCCCGTGTCGCCTCCAGTTCACCCGCGAGTGCGTTGACCGACACTGCGGCGACTCCGCCGCGCGCCATCGCGCGCAGCGCCGCGGTCGACCAGTCCTGGGGGGTGAGGTGCCTTCTAGCCATGCCCGTACAGTACTGTATGGACACCCCATACAGGGGTGTACGGAATAGCGGAGGGAGCAGCATGACTCTGACGAAACTCGCTGGTGGGACGGCCGCATTCGGCCTCGCCGCGGTCGGGGCACTGCACGGGATATGGACCTTTTCCCCCTGGCCACTGGCCAACCGTGCCGAGTTCGCCCGTACGGTCGTTGGGGTCGCTGAAGCAGACCTGCCCACACCGGAGTTGACGGCGGCAGTCGCGGCGGCGCTCGGGGCGGCGTCCTATGTGATCGCGGCCCGGGCCGGCTTGGTCCCGCAGGCAGGGCCACGTCGTGTGGTGCGCCAGGGCGTATGGGGTGTCGCAGGCGTGCTGCTTCTGCGCGGGGCGGTTGGTCTGGTTTCCTCCGCTCTGACCGGCCGGCCGACCGAATTCACCCGCTGGGACCTGGCGCTGTACTCCCCGCTGTGTCTGGCGCTTGGGGGGCTGACGGCATACGTCGCTGTCGCCACTCGTGTCCCTCGCCGCGCAGGCCGGCGCCCTGTCATCAAGAGACTCAAGGACCTTAGGAATCGAGGAAACTGACGATGACCCGGTTGATTCCCCGACTGGTGATTGGACTGACCGCAGTGCACTTCGTGGTCGCCCTGATCGCCTCCAGCACCTTCGGTGACGTGGCCCGCGACGGATTCTGGAACACCGTCCCCGGAAGGCCGCAGCGCGAGTACGAGATGTGGTTCTTCCTCGCGGGGTTCGGCCTCCTCGCCCTGGGTACACTCAGCCAACGCATCGCCCGTGACACCGGCAGGCTCCCGGCACAGCTGGGCTGGTATCTGCTCGCCATCGGCGTGCCGCTGCAGATTCTCTATCCCGTCTCCGGCGCACCTGGACTGATTGTGCTCGGGGTGCTGGCCCTGATCGCGGCCCGGCGGGACGGTGCGGGGAAGAGCCGTCGGACAACCCTGTCGACGACTACCGACCGTGAGCAGCGCTCATGATCACCTGGAATCGCTCACAGAATCGCGGACTCCACACCGTTCCAGGATCCGCGACTTGATGCGCAGAGGATCCTGCGGAACCAGACGGCTTGCCACGTCCGGGACGTACTGTCCCGTCTCGACCGCTGCACGCCCCGCGAGCAGGGCCTGCCAGGCATTGTCGTCTCCCCATCGGCGCCAGAGCAGTTCAGGCTGAGGCCCTGGTGCGGAAGCCCACGAGGCCAGGGTGAGAACGTGGCGTTCGTCATCAGCTTGATCGCTCTGACGGAGCTTGGCTCGCCACGTCAGGCTTCGACGGAATGGTGAAAATTCGGAACGCCTCGACCGGGCACTTGCGCGCACCCTCATGGCCCACAGCAAGGCGGTACATGTGCTGGCGCTCAGCCCGGATGGGCACACACATCTCGTAGCCGGCAGCAGCGACCGCTCACTGCGGATCTGGGACGTCGCCGTGTGCCGTTCGGCCGGAACCGTTTCAGGGGACATGCAGCCCGGCTTCCGCCGGAAGCACGACACACCGCCATGCGGCGAACATGCCAATCCGCTCGCCCCGGAGGTGCGGGGGCTCGGGCGATCAGCGGTCGGTGAGGGTCATGTGCAGTTGGTAGCGGTCGGCGCGGAACCATGAGTAGGCATGCTCGACGGGCTGCCCGGAGCTGTAGGCGATGCGGTCGAAGGTCATGACAGGAGTGCCTTTGCGGATGCCCAACAGGGCGGCTGTCTCCGGAGAGGCGGGGCCGGCCCCGACGGTCTGCTCTGCGCGGTCCACGGGATATCCGAAGCGCGCGGCCAGCGTTTCGTAAATCGACGCCGTGAAGTCGACGCTGTCCAGTTCGGGCAGGAGGTCGGCGTTGTACCAGGCGTCCTCGAAAGAGATGGGGGTCTGGTTGGCCAGCCGGAGGCGGCGGACGTGCCATGCCTGTTGGTTCTCGGTCATCCGAAGGGCCGTGGCGGTGGCGGGAGGGCAGGGTTCCCGGTCGACGGAGAGCACGACGGTGCCCGGCTCCAGGCCGAGCCGGAGCATGTCCTCGTGGAAGGAAGCCAGGCCGAGCTCGGAGCGGTGCGTCCGCTCGGCCACGAAGGTGCCGCGCCCGTGCACCCGGACGGCCAGGCCTTCTTGCACTAGCTGACTGAGGGCTTCACGCACCGTCACCCGGCTGACCCCGTGGTCCAGGCACAGCTGCCGCTCGCTCGGCAGCGCATCGCCCGGGGAGAGCTCTTTGGTGCACATGTCAACCAGAATCGCGCGGAGCTGCGCGTGCTTGGGCAGCATGCCTTTGCCGCCGATCTGCTGTGTAGCCACTGCGACCCACTCTCGGTTCTCGGGAGGCGTCTGCCTCATGGCTGGTTACTACCAGTATGCAACACGCGGGGGACCTCTCGCTCTCGCGGTGGGTGTGCCCGCCCCAAGGGCCCGGGCGGCAGCAGCGCCAGGCCCGAACGCGGTTGCACCATGACGGGGCATTGACACGCCCGTGGACCGAAGGCCATTCTGGGAATGCAGCTGGTAATTACCAGTAGGTACCAGAGCCCCGCATGAGATCGGTCGTTCAGTCGCTCCGGGCTGCGTCCCTCTCCGGCTCTTCGCGCTCCCGCCCCTTCCGCGCACACCCCCGAGGTTTGTCATGAGCACCAGTACATCCACATCCGCCGGCCGCCGTCCGGGCCTGGCGGGCCTGCAGAAACTCGGCCGCAGCCTGATGCTGCCGATCGCCACCCTCCCGGCCGCGGGCCTCCTCCTCCGGCTGGGACAGGACGACGTTCTGGGCCGGTTCTCCGCCCTGAAGGACACCGCACACGTCATCTCCGCCGCCGGAGGAGCGCTGTTCACGCATCTGCCGCTGATCTTCGCCGTCGGTATCGCGATCGGGTTCGCGAAGAAGGCCGACGGTTCCACGGCGCTGGCCGCGGTGGTCGGGTATCTCGTCCTGGACGGCGTCTTCACCGCGATGTCCCCGGTGGTCCTGGAGGGGAAGAAGGACGTGGCGGGCGAACAGGCCGTCGTCAATTTCGGGGTCCTGGGCGGCATCGTCATCGGCCTGCTCGCCGCATTGCTCTGGCAACGCTTCTACCGCACCGTGCTCCCGCCCTACCTGGGCTTCTTCAGCGGCCGCAGACTCGTGCCCATCCTGACCGCAGTCACCGCACTCGTGGTCGGCGTCCTGATGAGCGTGGTCTACCCGCTGTTCAACAGCGGCCTCACCGCGGTCGGCGAGGCGGTCGACGAGAACAGCATCGTCGGCGGTGGCATCTACGGAACCGCGAACAAACTGCTCATCCCCCTCGGCCTGCACCACATCCTCAACTCCGTCGTGTGGTTCATCCTCGGCGACCACAACGGCGCCCACGGCGACCTCAACCGGTTCTTCGCGGGCGACCCCGAGGCGGGCATCTTCATGACCGGTTTCTTCCCGATCATGATGTTCGCCCTCCCCGCCGCAGCTCTGGCCATCTGGCGCGAAGCCCGCCCCGAGCACCGCAAGGCCGTCGGCGGGATCATGCTCTCCGCCGGACTCACCAGCTTCCTCACCGGCATCACCGAGCCGATCGAGTTCTCCTTCCTCTTCGTCGCCTGGCCCCTCTACCTGGTGCACGCCGTACTGACCGGAACCTCTCTCGCCCTGGTCAACGCCCTCGACATCCACCACGGGTTCACCTTCTCCTCCGGACTCATCGACTACGTCCTGAACTGGGGCAAGGCCACCAACCCGCTCCTGCTGATCCCCATCGGCCTGGGCTACGCCGCCCTCTACTACGTCCTGTTCCGCTTCGTCATCCGCCGCTGGAACCTGCGCACCCCCGGCCGCGAGGAGGACAACCCGGAGGCCCATCAGGAACGCCGCCCCCAGCCCGCGGCCTGACACGGCCCCACGCTCCTCACCGTTCCTTCGAAAGGAAACCGTCCATGGCGCAGCGCGTCGTCTCCATCGGCTCACGCAGCGGCCTGCACGCCAGGCCCGCCGCCACCTTCGTCCAGGCAGCCTCCCAGGCATCCCTGCGGGTCACGATCGCTGTCGACGGCAAGCCCCCGGTGGCCGCCGACAGCCTGCTGGGCGTCATGACGCTCGGCGCCGGCTACGGCGACCAGGTCACCCTGACCGCAGAGGGTCCGCAGGCGGAGACCGTCCTGGAGGAACTGTCGACCCTGCTGAGCAAGGAGCTCGACGCGTGAGCCCCACCTCCACAACGCCGACCGGCCACGGCGTCAGCCGCGGAGTTGCGTACGCCCCCCTGGTCCGCATGACGCCGCCGGTCGTCACCCACCCCGACAAAGCGACGGGCGGCGACCGACGACGGCAGGGGGGCTGACATGGAGGTGCTGATCCGCTCTGACGCGGATGACGCCGCCCGCACGGTCGGCGGGATCGTCCACCATGCGCTGGCCGAAGGCGTGACAACGCTGGGACTGGCCACGGGCTCCTCGCCCCTGGGGGTGTACCGGGACCTGGCCCGCCGCCACCGTCATGAGGGCCGCGGCTTCGCCGACGTCCACGCCTTCCTGCTCGGCGAGTACCTCGGGCTCCCGCCCACCCATCCGCGCTCCTTCGCCCAGGTGATACGACGCGAGCTGGTCGATCACATCGACCTCGATCCCGCACGGCTCCACCTGCCCTCCGGCACGGCAGCCGACCCGGCTGCGGAAGCACGCCGCTTCGAGCACTGCCTGACCGAGGCAGGGCCCGTCGGCCTGCAAATACTCGGGATCGGAGTCAACGGCCACATCGGCTTCAACGAACCGGGCTCCTCGCTCGCCTCACGCACCCGGCTCAAGACCCTCACAGACGACACCCGCCGCGACAACGCACGCTTCTTCGGCAGCGTCGACGACGTGCCCCGACACGTCATCGCCCAAGGGCTCGCAACGATCCGCGAAGCATCCCACCTCGTGTTGATCGCGACCGGCCCGCACAAGGCCCGTGCGGTGGCCGCCGCCGTCGAAGGCCCTGTCACCGCGGCCTGCCCCGCCTCGGTCCTCCAGCTGCACCCGCACACCACCGTGGTGGTGGACGAACTCGCCGCGTCCCAGCTGGAACAGCAGGCCTACTACCGCTGCATCGCCCGCCACAAGCCCGCCGGACAAAGGTACTGATGACAGGCACGGAAACGAGACGCCCCGCGCACGTCGTGGCCGTCGATCTCGGCGGCACCACGATCAAGGCGGCCCGATACGACGCTGACGGGATTGCCGAGGAGACCCTGCGGGTCCCCACGCCTTCCTCGAAGGGGCCCGATGCCGTCGTCGCCGCGGTCGTTCAGGCGGCCCGCGCCCTCGTCCGCCCGCCCGTGCGGGCCGTCGGCCTCTGCGCTCCCGGGCTGATCGACACCGTCGGCGGCGTCGTCCGCTTCGCCTCGAACCTCGGACTGCGCGACACGCCCCTTGCCGAAGCCGTCGCCGAAGCCGTGCGCCTGCCCGTCACCCTCGAGCACGATGTGCGGGCCGCCTGCCTGGCGGAGCGGCAGTTCGGGCTCGGCGCCGGCGTGAGCGACCTGCTCGTGGTCGTGCTCGGCACCGGCCTGGCGGCAGGCATCGTCAGTGACGGGCGACTGTTGCGTGGCGCGACGTGCATCGCCGGCGAGTTCGGCCACATCCCCGTGCACGCCGATGGCGAGCTGTGCACCTGCGGCCAGCGCGGATGCGTGGAGGCCTACGCCGCAGCCGGCGCCCTGGTCCGCCGCTACCGCCGCACGGGCAGTACCGCGGACACCGCTGCCGACATCACCGCACGGCTGGACAGCGATCCGGCCGCCGACCGCGTCTGGGCCGAGGCGACAGACGCCCTCGGCAGGGCACTGGTCACCTCGACCGTCCTGCTCGATCACCAACGCATCGTTCTGGCGGGCGGTATGGCAGCGGCCGGACCACGCCTCACGGACCCGGTCCGCCGGAGCCTGCAACGAGGGCTCGCCTGGCGCACCGCACCAGCCGTGGAGATCTCACCTCTCGGTGCGGACGCCGGGCTCCTCGGAGCGGCTCTGCACGCCCTGACAGCCACGGGCGCGGCACCCGCTCAGGGATGAGCCTGCCGGGACGCCTCGATCCCGGGCACCGACACGCGCACGGCCTGACCGCCTCGGTGGGGCAGCGGCAATCCCCAGCGCCGCTGCCCCACGGACACGACCGGACGGAAGGAGCGGGTGACCATGTGGCCCCGACGACGACGCCAAAGACCGCCGCGCCGCCTGTGCCCAGAACTGGACGACGGACAGCTCGCCCGCACCCTGACACACCTCAAGGCCCAGATCGCCGCCCAGGGCGACAACCTGGCGGAATCCAACGACCGCGGCGCCCTCACGTACCCCATCGAGCAGGCACTGCGCGACCCGGGCGACGACTGGGACCGGCGCATGCACCGCCTGCTCGTGCTCAGCACCATCCCCGAAGCCCTCGTCCTCGCCCGCCAATGGCGAAGCCGGGACCCCGCAGGCGCCGACGCCCTGCTCCTTCAGATCTTCGCCGGCATCCACCGGGCCCGCGCCGCCGGCACGGCACTCGACATCGACGCCACCGTGCGTCTGTGCCGGCACGCAGGGGCGCTCGCGCCCAAGGACCCCGCACCCTGGATCGCCATGCTCAGCTGTCGGCGGATGCAGCGGGCACCCGGCGCGGTGGTGCAGCCCGTGTGGGACGCCATCAAGGAACGCGACCGCTGGAACCGCGAGGCACACCGGCAGATGCTGCACTACGTGTCTCCGCACGAATGCGGTTCCAGCGCCCTGACCGTGCAGTTCCTCGATTCCGTCACCATCGCCGCGCCCCCCGGAGCCCCGGTGGCGGCACTGAGCCTCACTCATTCCCTCACCCGGTATCGCAGAGCCCTGACAGCCGGCGGGATCGAAGCGCTGACCGCGCACCGGCACTGGAACCAGCCGCACGAACGCGCCCTCGTCGACCAAGCCCTCGCGACCTGGCCGCAGCCCGGCTTCCTCACCCACGCAGCGGCACTCGCGGACCTCAACCTCCTTGCCTGCGTGCTGACCAAAGCCACGCGCCTGCCCGACGCATGGCCTGTCCTCGAGGCGATGTCGGGAGTGGCCACAGCTTGGCCCTGGGAACTCGACGGCGATCCCCTGCAGCAGGTCCAGGAGGCGCATCGCCGGGCGCTCAGGGCCAGGAGCCGGCAGACCAGCCGCTGACGATGCGCGCCGCCCCGCGTCCTGCGCCCACCCCGAACCGAGGGTCGGCAAGAACACCTGCTCCGACCCGGTTGACATACCAGGACTACGGGTCCAATCTGGTCATAACTGGTTATTACCAGTGGATCCTACGTGAAGTTCGGCGGCCTGAACGACCGCTCGGCGCATACGCGGAAGACGTGAGGTTGCCATGAATGCTCAAGTACTCCCCGAGCCGACCGGGCCGGTACAACTCCTCGACGCGGCCCCGAGCCCCACGGTCCCTCGCCACGGCCAGGTGAATCGTCACGGGCCATGGCGCAGAACGGACGACCGAGGAGGCAGGCACCTCGCCCTGG
This sequence comes from Streptomyces sp. NPDC018833, assembly GCF_044390825.1. NCBI lineage: Bacteria > Bacillati > Actinomycetota > Actinomycetes > Kitasatosporales > Streptomycetaceae > Streptomyces > Streptomyces sp. NPDC018833. The sequence goes on from NZ_JBIRZM010000010.1 coordinate 220,428, forward strand.
TGAGCGCCCGTACCGAGGACATCGGCCGGGTCCGGCATCTCGCCGATGACTTCCTCGCGGGCCTGCACGTACCGCCTGCTGCGCGTGAGGACGCACTGCTCATCATCTCCGAACTGGTCACCAACGCGGTGGTTCACGCCTTGCCACCCGTGGCCCTGCGCGTCCTCAGCATGCCGTGCAGCGTCCTTCGAATCGAAGTGACCGACGGTGGCCCGCAGTCCCACCGGCCGCCGCACCCTCATCCACAGGAGGAACACGGCCGCGGGTTGACCATCGTTGCCGCCCTCGCCACTCGGCACGGCACCGTCACGCACGAAGAAGGCGCCACACGATGGGCTGAGTTGACTCCTTGACCATTCGGCCCCAGGGAGCGGCGGCCCTCCGCGCAGGTGGAGCGTCGTCCGGCCCCGCAGGGCGCCCGTCCCGTGGAACGGGCGTCCCGCCCAGGCCGGCCGGGGCCGGGTCACGGCATCTGGGCCGCCGTGTCCCACAGTTGCGTGGGGCGGCCGCAGCGCAGGGCCTCCCAGGCCGTCCGCCGGTAGCAGTCGGCGACCAGCCCGTCCCGCACCAGACCCGACGCGCCGTGCAGGTGGACCGCTTCACGTGTGACGTCCAGGGCCGTCTCGGCCGTCAGGGCGATGAGCCCGGCGGCCTCCCCCGGGGTGAGCCGGTTCTCGTCGAGGTCCTTGGCCGCGTCGCCGACCGCCCAGCGGACCGCGTCGAGGCGGGCCAGGAGGCCGGCGACCCGCAGCCGCGGCCCCTGGTGCTTGACGAGCGCCTGGCCGAACTGCTGTCGGCTCCTGATCCGGGTCACCACGGCGGTGAGTGCGGCGGCGGTGATGCCGGCGAGCAGCGACGCCTGGTGCACTGCCGCCCGCAGCCCCACCCGGGCCAGCGCCTGCTCGGCGGCGATCCCCCGCAGGAGAACGGCCCCCGCGGGAACGCGGGCCGCGTCGAAGACCACGCTGGAGACCGCTCCGCCGCCGTGGTCGCGCAACGGCCGCAACGTCACCCCCTCGGCGGGCAACTCCACCAGGGCGACGCAGGGCCCCTCGGGCCCCGTGGCCGGTACGAGCAGCGAGCCGGGCGCGACGCCCGTGGCAAACGGCCCTGCCGTACCCGTCAGGACGATGCCGCCGCTCTCCCCGTCCGGCTTCCAGGTGATGCCGGGTGGGACCGCGCCGCACGGGTCGGGCAGCCGGCCCGGTACGGCGATGGGGTGCTCACCGGCGCGTACCCGGTCCAGCAGGCCCTCGGTGGCCTCCGGTGCGAGCGGGCCGAGCCCGGACAGCACGTCGAGGGCGAGCAGGGTGTCGGTCAGCGGGAGGGGCTGCATCGCGTTGCCGGCCTCCTCGCAGACCATCGCGAGGACGGCCTGACCGAGGTCGAGGCCGTCCTTGCCGATGGGGAGGACGAACTCCCAGGCGCCGACCTGGGTCAGGGCCACCCAGGCGCATTCGGCGGTGCCGCCGGAGTCGAGTTCCAGGCCCTGGCGGACGGTGAGGCGGAGCTGGCGGAAGAGGGCGTCCTCCTCCGCGCGCTCCCGCCACCGCTCGGCGGGTACCACCCGTCCTGCGGCCTCCTGGTCCGTCGTCGTGGAGTGTGTCACGGCCGTACCTCCGCCCCGGAGTCGAGACGCAGCCGGGCCAGCGTCTCCAGCATCATTTCGGCGGTGCCTCCGGATATCCGCATCCCGGGGGCTTCTCGCATCGCCGAGTCCAGTGGGTGTGCCACCCCGTCGACCGAAGGGTCGTCGAGGGTCATGCTGCGGTCGCCGTCGAGTTCGGCCGCCCACCAGGCGACCTCGGCGGCGAGCTCGGTGGTGTACCACTTGGCGGCCGCGGCCTCGTCCTCGTTGAGTTCGCCCCGGTCGAGCCGGGTCAGGACGCGGCGTACGAGCGTGCCCGCGGCGAGCAGCCGGGCATTGAGCTTGGCCAGGCCGATCTGGTCGTGCTGGCCGGCCGCCAGCCGGTCGGCGTGGCCCTCCAGCCGTTCGACGGCGGCGCGGTACCAGCGCAGTGCCTTGACGTAGTAGTCGAGTCCGGTGCGTTCGAAGGCGAGGGTCTTGACGACGATGGCCCAGCCCTGGCCGATGGTGCCGACCACGTCGTCGGCGGTGACGGCCACGCCGTCGAGGGTGACCTCGTGGAAGGCGTCGTCGCCGATGCCGGGGACGGCTCGGATCGTGACGCCCTTGTTGGCGAGGGGCACCAGGAACAGGCTGAACGCGTCGTCCTCGCCGCGCGCCAGGCAGAGTCCGTAGTCGGCGATCGCCGCGAACAGGGAGTGGACCTTGGTGCCGTAGAGCTTGTAGCCGCCGTTCCCGTCGGAGACGGCGCGGGTGGACAGGATATTGAGGTCGGAGCCGGCCTGCGGCTCGCTGAAGAGGACGCAGCCGAAGGCGGTCCCGTTCGCGAAGCCGGGCAGGTGCCGGGCCTTCATGGCGGGGCTTGCGACATTGAGGAGGGTGGAGCCGACGATCTGCACGGTCAGGGTGTGCAGCAGGTCGGGCACGTCGTGCATCGCCAGTTCCTCGACGAGGACGGCGGCGGCGACCTGGCTGACGCCGCGGCCGCCGTACTCCTCGGGCCACTGCGGTGCGAGCAGCCCGGCCGCGCCGAGCGCCCGGTGGACGGGGCGGGGGTCCCGGGTGCGCCGGGCGACGGCGACCGGCGCGGACACGAGGACGTCGTGGATCTCCTCGCGCAGGGCGCGCATGGGCGTACGGGGCACGCCGTCGCCGGAACGGACGAGCCCGCAGTCGGCGGGTGCCCGGTAGAACTCGGTGGTGAGCAACGGATACTCCCAGGGGCTAGCGGGTGATGAGCCCGGGGGCGGTGGGCGACTCGGCGGCTCGCCTCAGGACGTCCTCGACGCCGGTGAGCAGCGCTGTCACGTCCTCGGGTGCGGCGGCTCGGCGGTTGAACTCGGCTGTTCCGCCGATCTCGCCGTCGCGTTCGACCAGGCCGATGCAGGCGAGGGTGGCGGCGAGGTCGGGGCTGTAGAGCTCCAGGTGGCGTGCAGGGGGGCCGGGTTGCTGGCTCACCTCGATTCCGGGGAGGCCGAAAGGCACGGCCGGGTAGTTGTGGAGGGCGAACAGGACGCTGTACGGCTGGGTCCCGGCGGCGAAGAGTTCGTCGACGGGGAGCCGCTGGTGGCTCAGCGCGTCGGCGACCGAGGCGCGGGTGCGTTCCAGCAGCTGCGCGAAGGACGGGTTGTGGGCCAGGTCGATCCTGATGGGGACGACGGTGGTGAACTGCCCTACAGCTCCCTCCAGTTGGGTGGCGAAGCGGCCCGCGGCCGGAGTGCCGACGACGACATCGGTGCTCCCCTCGCGGCGGGCCAGCACCACGGCGAGCGCCGCGAGCAGCGTCATGAAGGGGGTGGCTCCCTGCGTGGCCCCGAGGGCCAGCCCCGTGTCGAGGGGGCTGCCGGGCCCGCGGTCCAGCCGCACCGGCACATGCCCCCGTTCGAACCCGCCGGGGGCGGCCGGCGCCGGCGGGATGCCGGCGAACGCGGCCCGCCGGCGCTCCAGTTCGGCAACGCCGTCCGGGGACGCGAGCCAGCGCTGCTGCCAGTCGGCGTAGTCGGGGAACTGCAGGTCCGGCGGGGCAGGGCTGTCCGCGCCGTCCCGGTACCCGGCGGCGAGGTCGGTGAGGAACACCCCGGAGGACCAGCCGTCGAAGAGCGCGAGGTGCGAGGCGAGGATCAGCACGTGCTCCTCGGGGCCGAGCGCCAGGAGCCGGAACCGGCTGGTGTCACCGCTCTCCAGGGACAGCACGCTCTCCGCGCTCTCGGCGATCTGCTGCCGTACGGCTTCCTCCCGCGCGGCGGGCGTGCGGTCGGTGAGGTCGGTGAGGGTGAGCCGCAGGGTCGGCTCGGGGTCGACGCTCAAGCTTGGCCGGCCGCCGTCCGGGGAGTCGGTGATCCGGGAGCGCAGCGCCTCGTGGCGGGCGACGACGCCGGTGAGCGCGTCCCGCAGCCGTCCCCGGTCGAGGCGTCCGGTGAGGCGCACGGCGTGCGATCCCGTGCCGGCGCCGGCGCCCGGCCGGAGGCGCTGTTCACGCCGGTGCAGCCGGGCCTGCAGGGCGGTGGCCGGGACCGGCCCCGCGCCGGAGCGCGGGGCCGGTCGGGCGGGGACGGAGCTGCGGGCGGCGAGCAGTATCCGGGCCAGTTCGCGCCTGGATTCCGGGAGGGCGGCGATGGCCCGGTCGACCCCTGCCTCCAAGGGGGCGGCCATCACGGGCCGTCCGGGTTCTGCAGGGACCTCAGCAGTGCGGCGGCCTCGTCGTCGCTCATGTTCTCGATCTGGTCGAAGACCGCGAGCAGCCGGTCCTGCTCACCGGCCGCCTCCGCCTGCGCACTGCGGACGAGGTCGGCGAGTCCGGCGACGGTCGGGCGGCCGAAGAAGTCGGCGAGCGCGATGTCGATGCCGAACAGGGCACGGACCCGGGAGACCACGATGGTGGCCTGGAGGGAGCTGCCGCCGAGTGCGAAGAAGTCGCCTTCGACGTCGGGACTGGACCACTCCAGCAGCGGCGTGAGGATGTCCCGGCAGATCTGCTCCTCGATCTCGTCCCGGGGCGCGGTGCCGCCGGCGGCGACCTGGTCGACGGGCAGCGGCAGTGCCGTGACGTCGACCTTGCCGTGCCGGGTGAGCGGCAGCTCGTCCAGGACGACGACGACAGGCACCATGTAGCCGGGGAGCCGGGACGCGGCGTAGGCACGCAGCGCTTCGGCGTCGACCACCTCGGAGGCGTACGCGCCGACCTGCTCGACGGTGACGTACGCGGCGAGCATCCGCTCGCCGCCCGCGGCCGGCTGGGCGAGGGCGACGGCCTGCTGGACGCGGGGGTGGCCGATGAGCACGGCCTCGACCTCGCCGGGTTCGATGCGGTGTCCGCGCAGTTTCACCTGACGGTCGGTGCGGCCGAGGAACTCCAGGTTGCCGCCGGGCAGCCAGCGCACCAGGTCGCCGGTGCGGTAGAGGCGTTCGGTCTCGGGCCCGTCGGCGTAGGGGTTGGTGACGAAGCGTTCGGCGGTCAGCTCGGGGCTGCCGAGGTAGCCGCGGGCGACGCCGGGGCCGGCGACGCACAGTTCGGCGGGCACGCCGGGCGGCACCGGGCGCAGCCGGTCGTCGAGGACGAAGGCCTGGTGGCCGGGCATGGGGCGGCCGATGGGCGGGTTGCGGTCGTAGCCGCCGGTGCAGTCCATGAGGGTGACGGCGACGGTGGCCTCGGTGGGGCCGTAGCCGTTGACGAACCGGCGCTCCCCCGCGGTCCATTCGGCCACCAGCCTGCCGGGGAACGCCTCGCCGCCGACGGACACCAGCCGCAGGGAGGGCAGCTGGGCCTGGTCGAGCAGGGGCAGCAGCGCGGGCGGCAGTTCCGCGACGGTCACCGCGTCGTCGCGCATGCGGGCCTGGAGGAGGGCGGGGTCGCGGCGTTCGTCGTCGGTGGCGATGACGAGTTCACCACCGGCGAGCAGGGTGGTGAAGACCTCGAAGACCGAGACGTCGAAGGTGAAGGGGGCGAAGTGCAGGACGCGGTCGGCGGCACCGATCTCGTACGCCCTGGCGATGGTGCGGGAGAAGTGGGTGACCGAGCGGTGCTCGATCATCACGCCCTTGGGGGTGCCGGTGCTGCCCGAGGTGTAGAGCACGTAGGCGAGGTCGGCAGGGGTCGACGTCGGCGGCAGGGACGGCACCTCGCGCACGGGAGCGGTGGTGCCCGCGGTGACGAGCTCCAGCGGTACGGGCAGTGCGGTGGCGTCGTCGTCGACCAGGGCGTGGCGGACCTTGGCGTCGGCGAGGACGGTCCTGGTGCGCTCGGCGGGCGCGGCCGGATCCACGGGTACGTAGTGGGCGCCGGCCTTGAGGATGCCGAGCAGTCCGGCGACAGCGGGGGCGCCCCGCCCGAGGCAGACGGCCACCGGGTCGCCGTGCCGGACGCCCCGGTCGCGCAGGCGGTGGGCGATGGCTTCCGACCAGCGGTCCAGGGCCGCGTAGTCCACCGTGGTGGCGCCCTGGCGGACGGCGACGGCGTCGGGCCGGATGGTGGCACGCTCCCGGAACGCGCTGTCGAGGGTGGTGGTCCAGGCGGCGTCGTCGAGAGGACCGCCGCGGGACAGCTCACGGGCGTGCCGGGAAGCGGCCGGCTCCTCGACGAGGCTGAGCTCGCCGATGCGGAGGTCGGGGTTCTCGGCCACCTGCTCGATGACGCGCCGGAAGGCGGTCAGGAGCGCGGAGGCGGTGCCGTGCCGGTAGAGGGAGGTGTTGTACTCCAGTGACAGCTCCAGGCCGTCGTTCTCGCCGACCAGGAAACTCATGTCGAACTTGGCGGCTCCGTCGTGCAGTTGCTCGACGGCGAGCTCGACTCCGGCGGCCTCGCTCGTCCGCGTGCCCCAGCGGCCCAGCGAGGTGAACTCGATCTGGAACAGAGGGTGCCGCAGGGGGTCACGGGCCGGGCGGACGGCGTCGACGACCTGTTCGAAGGGCAGCTCGCTGTTGGTGAAGGCGTCCATCACGGTGCCCGCCGTGCGGGAGACCAGCTCGCGGAAGGTGAGGTCGTCACCGACCTCGGTGCGCAAGGTGATCATCTGGACGAAGCAGCCGATGACCCGCTCCAGGTCGGGGTGCGGCCGGGAGGCGCTCGCCGTGCCGACGACGACGTCCTCGGTGTGCGTCCAGTGGCGCAGCAGCGCGTTGAAGGCGGCCAGGAGTGTGGTGAACACGGTGGTGTCGGAGCTCTCGGCCACCGCGTTCAGCCGGTCCAGCAGGTCCTGTTGCAGGGTGAGCGTCAGGCCGCGGCCGTCGCCTCGTGTCTCGGGGCTGCGCGGGTGGTCGGGCATGACCTCGGTGGCCTCGGCGCCCGCGAGCAGCTGCCGCCATTTGTCGGCCAGCGCCCGCCGGTGCTCGGGGTGTTCCAGCTTGGCGCGCTGCCAGGCGGCGAAGTCGGCGTACTGCACGGCGAGTTCGCCGGGCTCGGGGCGCCTGCCCTGCGCGGCTTCGGCGTAGCAGGAGGTGAGTTCCTCGGTGAAGATACGGGTGGAGCCGGGATCCCATACGACGTGGTGGACCACCCAGAGCAGGATGTGGCGGTCGCCGGCGAGGCGCACGAGGTGGGCCCGTACGGGCGGGGCGGCGGCCAGGTCGAAGGGCGCCGACGCGCAGGAGGCGGTGAGTTCGGCCAGTTCGCCGTCGGGGTCGTCGCTGCCGCTGAGGTCGGTGGTCTGCACCCCGAGGACGAAGCCGGGGACGGGCTCCTGCCAGGGCGCCCCGTCGACCTCGACGAGCTTGCTGTGCAGGACCTGGTGGCGGGCGACGACCGCGTTGAGCGCCTCGTGCAGCGCAGCCCGGTCGAGCGGGCCGTCCAGGCGTATCGCCAGGGCGATGTTGTTGCGTGCCTTTCCCGCGCCCAGCCGGTCGACGAACCACATCTGTTCCTGCTGGAAGGAGGCCCGGGAGCGGGGGCCGTGGTCGGCGCGCTTCAGTTCACCTCGGTGACCGACGGGGGCGGTCATCTGGTTGCGCATCCGGCCCAGCAACCGGGAGCGCTGCCCCTGTGGCAGTCGGCCGAGCCGTTCGGCGAGGTCAGACATGGGTTCCTCCGTTGCGGTGCAGGTCGGCCAGCAGTGCGGCAAGCCGGTCGGGCAGATGCTTGGCGAAGTAGTGGCGGCCGCCGGGGATCACGGCGAGCCGCAGGTCGGGGGCGTAGCGGCTCCAGGCGCGGTGGCCCTGCTCGAAGCCTTCGGTCGCGTCGTCGGCGTCGCCGACGATGACGGTGAGCGGGGTGCTGAGGGGGCGTTCGTAGCCTTCGGGCGTACGGGCGAAGAAGCGGGCGGCCTCGGTCATGTCGTGCCGGACCATCCGCAGGACGGCGGTCAGGTCGCTGTCGTCGAGGACGCCGTCGAAGCCGTCCATGGTGGTGAGGTAGCCGACGAGGTCCTCGTCGCTGGAGACGCGTTCCATCTCCAGCGCGTACTCCGGGTCGTCCTCCGGGAGGGCGGCGGCGAGATGGAGGGCGACCGGCCGCAGGCCGTCGCGTTCGAGGACGCGGGTGGTCTCCAGGGCGGTGACGACCCCGGCGCAGTGGCCGTAGACGGCGAACGGTCCCGTGACGGTGCGGGCGATCTCGCGGGCGGCGAGTTCGGCGAATTCGCCGACCGGGAGCATCGGCCCGGGGACGAGCGGGTCGTGTCCGGGCGGGGACACGGCCAGCAGCTCGATGTGCGGCGGGAGGTGGGCGGCCAGGGGCTGGTAGGCGATGGCGTCGCCGCCGCCGTGCGGGAAGCACACGAGGGTGAGCGCGGCGGGGCCTTCGGCGGGCCGCGGGGACAACCGGTGCAGCAACCGGTGCGGAGCCCGGTCGGCGCTCGGGCCGCCGAGTTCAGTGACACGAGCGGCGAGGCCCGCCGGGGTGGGGTTGCTGAACAGGTCCACCACGCGCAGGGCGTGCGCCTGCGGCATGGCGTCGGCGACGGCCCGCACCGCGCGGACGGCGGCGAAGGAGTCGCCGCCGAGGGCGAAGAAGTCGTCGTCGTCGTCTCCGACGGCCTCCAGGCCCAGGACCTCGGCCCAGACGCCGGCGACGCGCCGGGCGACGGGGTCGCCGTCGGTAGCAGGGTCACCGTCGGTAGCAGGGTCACCGTCGGTAGCAGGGTCGCCGTCGGTGGCAGGGGTGCCCTCGGTGGCAGGGGTGCCCTCGGTGGCAGGGGCGCTGTCGGTGGCAGGGGCGCTGTCGGTGGTGGCAACGGCCATGGGACCGGCGGGGTCGCCGTCCGTGGCAGCGGTGGCCGTGGGGCCGGCGGGTGGGGCGGCCTCGGGGCGTCGGGTCCGCGGCTCCGGCAGGGCCTTGCGGTCGACCTTGCCGTTGGGGCTGAGCGGCAGCCGGTCCAGGAGCACGAGTTCGGCGGGCACGCAGTGTGGCGGCAGCACGGTGCCCAGCGCGGCACGCAACGCGGCCGGGTCGGGTGCCGCCCCGTCCTCGGGGACGACGTAGCCGATCAGGCGCGCCGAGCCGGCGCCCTGGCGGGCGACGACGACGGCCTCGCGGACCCCAGGCCGGTCGCGCAGTGCGCTCTCCACCTCACCGGGTTCGATGCGCAGCCCGTTGAGCTTGATGCGGAAGTCGGTGCGGCCGAGGAGCTCGATGGTGCCGTCGGGCCGGTAGCGGGCGAGGTCGCCGGTCCGGTAGAGCCGTTCGGTGCGGCCGGGTTCGAGTTCGACGCGGACGAACTTCTCCGCGGTCAGCTCGGGCCGGTTGAGGTAGCCGCGGGCCAGTCCGACTCCGCCGAGGTGCAGTTCGCCGGGTACCCCGACCGGGACCAGCCGGTCGGCCGGGTCGAGGATGTAGGTGTGCTGGTTGGCCATGGGCCGGCCGTACGGAAGCTTCGTCCAGGTCGGATCCACACGGTCGACGCGGTGTTCCACCGAGTGGATGGACGCCTCGGTGGCGCCGCCCAGCGCGGCGAAAGCCAGCCCGGGGGCGAAGGCTCTGAGCCGGTCGGGGTGGGTGACGGGGATCCAGTCGCCGCCGAGGAAGGCGGTGCGCAGCCTCGGCAGCGCGGGGCCGCCGGCGTGCTCGAGCTGGTCCAGGAGGAGGCCGAGCAGAGCGGGCGCGGAGTTCCACACGGTCACCCCGTGACGCTCTATCAGGTCCGCCCAGTGGGCGGGGTCCTTGGCGGCGGCCGGGTCGGGCAGGACGAGCGTGCCGCCGGCGGCGAGCATGCCGAGCGTCTCGTACACACTCATGTCGAAGCTCGGCGAGGACAGTGCGAGGACCGCGTCATCGGGCCCGATGCCGTAGGAGCGGTTGAGGTCGAGCAGGTTGTTCACCACCCCGCGGTGCTCCAGCGCGATGCCCTTGGGAGTGCCGGTGGAGCCCGAGGTAAAGATGACGTACGCCAGGTCGCGGGAGGTGACGGGGACCGCCGGCCGGGTCGCGGGCAGGGTCCGAAGCACCGGCCGGTCGGTGTCCAGCAGGACCCGGACCGTGTCGGGGCCCAGCGGGAGCCGGCCGATCAGCTCGGAGTCGGAGACCACGATCGGCGGGGCGGCGTCGCGCAGCAGCAGCCCCAGACGCTCGGCGGGGTACTCGGGGTCGAGGGGGACGTAGGCGGCACCGGCCTTGAGAACGGCGAGGATCGCGGTGACGAGGCCCGGTCCGCGGCGCAGGCACAGCGCAACGGTCCGGTCCGGCCCGGCGCCCGCCTCTGTCAGGTGGTGGGCGAGGCGGTTGGCCCGCTCCTCCAGCTCCCGGTAGGTGACGGTCCAGCCGCCGAGGCCGCCGCAGACGATCGCCGCGGCATCGGGGCGCCGGTCGGCGTGCTGCTCGAACAACTGGTGCAGGCAGGCGTCCTGGGGGAAGGGCGCACGGGTGGCGTTCCAGTCGTCCAGGGCCGTACGGCGCTCGGAACCGGTCAGCAGCGGCAGGGCGGAGATCGGCACATCGGGCACGGCGACGGCGGCTTCCAGGGTGGTGAGGAAGTGGCCGAGCAGCCGGTCGACGGTCGAGGCGTCGAAGAGATCGGTGGGGTACTCCACGAGGGCGCGGACCGCGCTGCCGGTGTCGTGGACGCTGATCATCAGGTCGTACTTGGTGGCCCGGGAGGAGAAGTCGATCGGCTCGGTGTCGAGTCCGGCGAGGCCGGGCGCGGTGTCCGGGGTCTCGTCCAGCAGGAACATCACGGAGGTCAGCGGCGGGCGGCTGGGGTCGCGCGGCAGCCCGAGCGCGTCGACGATCAGATCGAAGGGCAACTCCTGGTGCGCGTACGCCTGGAGCGTGGTCTGCCGGGTGGCGCGGACGAGTCCGGCGAAGTCCGGGTCGCCGCCCGTCCTGATGCGCAGCGGCAGGGTGTTCACGAAGAATCCGACGAGCTCGCTGAAGGCCGGGTGGTCGCGACCGGAGACGGAGGTGCCGACGACGACGTCCTCCTGGCCGGTCCAGCGGCGCAGGGTGGCGGCGAAGCCGGCCAGCATCGTCATGTACAGCGTGGCGCCCTCCGACTTGCCGAACTCCCGCAGGCGGGCGATGAGCTGGGGTGGCAGGTCGAGGTAGCGGGAGGCTCCCGCGTGGCCGAAGACAGGCGGCCGGGGCCGGTCGGTGGGCAGGTCGACGGGGCCGGTGCCGCTGAGTTCCTCGCGCCAGAAGGCGGTGAGTTCCTCAAGGCGCTCACCGCTGATGCGGCGGCGCTGCCATGCGGCGAAGTCGGCGTACTGCAGGGCGAGGTGCGTCAGCGGCTCTGCGGCCGCTCCCACGCGGGAGGCGTAGGCGCGCTCGAGTTCGGTGTACAGCAGCCGCATGGACCAGCCGTCGGTGACGATGTGGTGCAGGTTGAGGACGAGTACGTGGTCGTCGGCGGCGATACGGGCGAGCGAGGCGCGCAGCGGTACGGCGCCCGCGAGGTCGAAGGGGGCGGCGGCGTCCGCGTCGTAGAAGGCGCGGACGGCGGACTCGTCCGGCAGCTCGGTCACCGGCAGCGGCAGGCGGAACCCGTGCAGCACATGGGGCTCGGCCTCCGCGGCGCCGGGCACGTCGCGGTAGACGGTGCGCAGGACCTCGTGGCGGTCCACGACGTCCTGAATGGCTCCGTGCAGGGCCGGCACGTCGAGGGGGCCGCGGATGCGGGTGGCGACGGGGACGTTGTAGGCGGGGCTGCCGGGCTGCAGCTGGTCGATGAACCACAGGCGGCGCTGGGCGAAGGAGAGCACCGGCGCCTCGGAGGGATCCCGTGGTGCCGGTTCGGGGTCCTCCCGTACGGCGGCGCGCCCTCCGCCCAGGCCTGCGAGGGCCTGGAACAGCGCCCGGCGGTGCTTCGGAAGTGCGGCTATGCGTTCGGCGAGGGACTCGCTCACCTTGTGCCTCCGTGCGGTCTGAAGGAAGAGGGATACGGCGAGGTTGGCGGTGGGACGTGGGGCGCCCCGGGCGACCGGTGGCGGCACCCCGTCCCCGTCGTGCGGGTGCGCGACCGCCTGCGGCGGCCCCGGGAGGCCCTCTGCTGCGGCCCCAGGTGGCCGTTCGCGCCGCCCCCGCGGTGCGGACGTTCAGCCCCGGACGGTTCGGACGTTCAGCCCGCCCCGGCGGTGCGGACGTTGACCCCCGGAAGATGCAGCCGCTTCCGGCGCGCCCTCGAAGGTGGGCCGGTCTACGGAGCGGTCCGGAAGGTTCGGCCGATTCCGCAGCCCCGGAGTTACGGCGGTCTGCGACAGCCCCGCAGCGGCGGCCGCTGCGACCGACCCCGGCGGTGCGACCGTTCCGGCCGACCCACGAGGTGCCACCGTTCCGGCCGACCCAGGTGCGGCCGATTCCGCAACCCTCGGAAGTACGGAGGTCTGCGGCAGCCCCGAGGCCGGTGGCCGCTCAGCCAACCCCAGCGGTGCGGCCGTGCCGCACAGTCCGGCCACGTGCGGCCGGTTCCGCCGGCCCAGAGGTACCGCGCTCTGCGGCGCCCCCGCATGGTGCGGGCGTTCAGGCCGGCCCCGGAAGCGCGGCCACTCGCGGGGCTTGCCGCGCCCGTGCGGCGAGTGGTGCAGCCGTTCCGGCTGCCCCCGGATGGGCGGCCCCGTGTCGCGGGCCGCGGCCGTCGGCCGCGCCGGTGTGGCTGCGGAGCGGGTGCCGGTCGGGCCGCCACCCGCTCCGACGCGTACGGGGCGCCCTACGCGCCGACCTTGGCGTCGTCCGCCACGGACTCCGCCGGTCCGGCGCCTTCGGCGCCCTCCTCGGCAGTGGCGTCACCGCCCGGCATCTCCTTGATGGCGGCAACCGGGCCGCCCAGCAGGGTGAGACCACCGACGATGGTGATCGCTCCGGCGACGGCCAGCGCCGCGGTGAGGCCGAAGGCCTCGCCCAGCGCGCCGCCGGCGAAGTAGCCGAGGGACAAGGCACCGTAGACGGCCGACAGGGCCGCGCCGCTGACGCGCCCCATCTGCTCGTTGGGCGTGATGCCCTGGACGAGGCTCAGGACGTGGATGTCGAACATCGGGGACACGAAGCCGATGACGGCCTGGACCACGATCAGCCCGACGAATCCGGCGACCGCGCCGCCCGTCGGCACCAGGATGTAGCCCGCGCCGAGCACGACCGCGGTCAGGACCAGCGTGCGGCCGACCGTGAGCACCTTGGTGACCTGCTCGGACAGCACGGCGCCCACGATGACGAAGACCGACATCACGGCGAACGCCGCGCCGACCTGGCCGGGGCTCAGGTCGAGCACCTTGTACGCGTAGACGATCAGCAGGGCGTCACCCATCGCGGCACCGAGGTTGACCACGACGTTGGCGGTGAACAGCCCCCGCAGGACGGGGTTGCCGAAGAGGGTCTTGAGGCCCTCCTTCATCTCCGCCTTGGCGGACGCCTTCGTCTCCTCCACCCGGGCCCGGGTGTCACGATGCCGGATGACCAGCAGCGCCACCAGCGAGACCAGGAAGGTGAACGCGTCCGCGGTGATCGCGCGGGCCGCGCCGAGCACCTGGATCAGCGCGCCACCGGCGCCGGCGCCGACGGCCTCGGCGACGCTGCGGCTGATCTGGAGCTTGGTGTTGCCCTCGACGAGGTTCTCGGTGCCGATCAGCTGCGGCAGCCAGGACTGGTACGAGACCTCGAAGAAGGTGGTCAGGACACCGGTGAGGGCGGCCGCGATGTAGACGTGCGTCATGGTGACGGTGTCGAACGCGAAGGCCACCGGGATCGACCCGAGCGCCGCGAAGCGGCCCAGGTCGGCCACGATCATGATGGTGCGGCGCGAGAACCTGTCCGCGACGAGGCCGGCGACCGGGGCCAGGAGCAGGAAGGGGAGGAAGCGCAGTGCGCCGAGGACGCCGACCTCGAACGCTCCCCCGTCGAGAAAGACGACCGCGAGGGTCGGTAGCGCGAGCAGTGAGATCTTGTCGCCGAAGTTGCTGACGGTCTGCCCGAACCACAGGCGATTGAAATCGGAATGCCGACCGAGTGCCATGTCGACGCCCTTTTCTGGTTGGGGACGGAATTGTCGGACGACACTGAACGTATGGCGGGCGGGTTAGCCACCGGTTACGGATCCGGGCGATCAGAGACCGGGCATGGAGAGCGTATGAGAGGCGTTGTAGAAGCGTGCAATGTCGGCGCTCTCCCGGGCGATCCCCGCGGTGACGGCGGGGTCGAGCGGCTCGCTGCCGGCGAAGGGCTCCACCACCGGCTCGGCACCGCGGCGGCCTCCTGACCAGGTGCCCACCGCCCAGCCGTCGACCACCACTGTGGGGCGGATGATTCCGCCGCCGGGCCACACGCGGCGCTCGTGCTCCGCGGGCACGGACAGGTCCCGGCGCCGGTATCCGACGAGATAGTTGTCGTACGCCGGAAGCAGCCGCACATCCCCTTCGGGGATGTGATCGGCGTCCTCCCGCGGGAATTCGCCCGCGGCCGCCCAGGCTTTCTTGCACACGGTGGCCCGAAGCCCCGACCAGTGGGCGAAATCCGCCACGTCGGCGGGGCCGTGGGCCGCGCGGTAACGGCGGGCGAGTTCGCTCTCTGCGGCGGCTCCGGTGAAAGGCGTCGGTCCGGAGGCCGGCAGCCAGTCGTCGAGCAGGACGAAGGTGGCCTCGCCCTCGCGCTGGGGCCCGTGGCAGATCAGGCCGGACAGCGCGGTCCTACGGATCAGGTGGAAGGCGGACTGGCCCTTGGACTCCACGCCCAGGGTACCCAGGCGCTCGGTCAGTTCGGCGCGGGTCAGCGGGCCTTCCCCGTCGACGGCCCGCACGATGAGTTTCGCCGCCCGTTCGCACAGGGCTTCGTCCAGGCCGAGTTCACGCAGTCGGCGGGCGGCGAGGGCCAGGTAGACCGGGCCGAAGAGGCCGAGCAGCCAGCGGGCGTCCACCGCAGGCACGAGTTGCAGTGTGCCACGCATGAACCAGCCGCGCACGACGGTGCGTTGGGTGTCGGTGGCGTGCCGGACGTCGCCGGCGGTCAGGTCCGCCACTCGGGCGCGCAGGCCGAGGGCCGCCGCCGCGAGGTCCTGGGCCTGGACGGCGAGGACCCGGTCCAGGGCGGCGGCGACCGTCTTCTCACGGACCCGCCCCCCGATCGCCTGTGCGCGTGCTCTCAGCAGCCGGTCGGCAGTTCGTCGTTCCACAGTCCCCAGTCTTTCACCGAGATCGTTGGTATCAGGTCGTCACAGGCCGGCGGACAGCGTCCGCAGCGACACTGGTTCGCGGGCCGCCACACAGCCGACCACGCCCGGCGCCGACCAGTCCGTGAGCCGCCAGTCCCGCCATCGGGACGTCCCCGTCCCGAGCGGGGGCAGGTCGATGCGGCCCAGGTCGTCGAGCGCGGCCGCGCCGACCTTGACCAGGGACTCCTTGCGCACCCACTGACGGAGGAAGGCCCGCCGCGGGTCCGGGTGCGCCCGCAGCCCGGCGAGCTCGGCCGGGCCGCAGGCGCGTTCCGCCACGTTCCAGTTCATCGGGCCGTGGTCGTCGTCGGCCTCCAGGTCGACGCCCACCGGCCCGTGGGCGGCGGCGGCCGCGACCCATCCGCGGGTGTGGGTGAGGCTCACCCCGATGCCGGGCGCCTCGGCCAGGTGCGGCCGGCCGTGCGGCCGGTCGCACTCGTCGCAGCTCTGCACCAGGGTCAGGCTCCGCGCCGGCCGCCTCAGCAGGCGGGCGGCGCAGAGCCGGACCAGGGCGTGGGCGGCGACGAAGTCGTCCCGGTCGGCGGCGGACCGCAGGGCATCCGCCCGGTCCCGTTCCGTGCGGGTCAGCAGCTCCCGTACGTCTCCGGCTCCGGCCGGCACCTCCGCGGTCCGCCCGGCCAGCGCGACCGCCGCCATCAGCGCCTGCGGCGCAGGACCGCGTAGTAGCCCGGCAGCAGCAGCGCGTCCGCGTCCGACCGCGGGTCGATGGCGTGCAGCTGGATCGCGTCGTCTTCCAGGATCTCCCAGTCGTCCGCCGGGAAGGCGCCGGTCAGTTCGGGTCGGGTGAAGCGGTTGGAGTGCCGCACACCAGCCGCCTCCAGCGGCCCGACGAGGTCCTCGGCCCGGCCGCGCTTGCCGCCGACGAAGCCGAGGTAGCCGAAGGAGTTGCTGGAGTAGTCGGGCTCGTGGACGATCAGCACCCCGTCGGGGCCGAGCAGCCGGCCGGCTACGGTGGCGAGCCGGGCGCGGGCCGCACTGTCGAGGACGTGGAAGACGCCACGGACGAAGATGTTGTACGGCCCCTCGCCCAGAACGGCGGCCTGCTCGGCGTCCGTCATGTCGACGGCAAAGTAGTCGACGTTCGCCGCATCCGTTGCCTGTGCCTCGCGGACGGCGTGCTCGATGGCGCTGGCGGAGACGTCCACGCCGACCACACGCGGATAGTGCGGGGCGAGTTCGCGGCTGTAGCGGCCGTTTCCGCAGCCGAGGTCGATGACCGGCAGGTCGTCCGTGAAGTGCTTGCGGGCCTGGCCGAGCAGCCACTGGAACTCCTCGCCGCTGTCGGCGTCCCAGATGACGTCGCCGCCGCGGCCGGTGCGTTCGATGCCGGCCCAGTAGCGCTCCCACGCGTCACCGGTGTCCCGTTCCTCCACCGGCCGCTCCGCGGCGCTCGGATCACCGGGCGGCGGCGAGAGGCGCTCCCACGCCTCCTCCTCGCCGAGCGCTTCGAGCAGGGCGACGAATTCCTGGAACATGGACTCGATCAACCCGTCGGGGTACACGGCGGGCAGGTGGTCCCAGTTGAAGGTGAGGCCGCCGGCCTTCTCGAAGACCTGGAAGTCGAGTGAGACCTGCGGGGTCTGGGAGATCCCGTACACCGGGACGCCCAGCTCGGTCTCCTCGTACTGCGGCGGGTGGCCGGCGAGGCTGGTCATCACCACGGGCATCGCGGGCGCGAGGGAGCCGCGCAGCTTGGTGAGTTCACGCAGGACCTGGACGCCGCTGAAGTAGCGGTGCTCCAGGTCGGCCCACAGGCGGCGCTGCAGGGCCTGGGCGCGTCCGGCGAAGGTGGTGTCCTGCTGCTCGACGGCGAGCAGCAGGGTGGTCGTGGTGTCGGCGAGCAGGGAGTTGACCTGCGGGTGCAGTGGCAGCCGGTTGAAGAGGGGGAAGTTGATGGTGAAGCGGGGCTGCCCCGAGGCGTTGCCGAGGACTTCGGCGTAGGCGGCGGCGAGCACGCCGGAGGGGGTGACCTTGCGGTCGCCGGCCCGCTCCTGGATACGGTTCCACAGCTCGGCGGGCACGACATGGCTGAGCCGTTCGAAGCGGACGGGCAGCTCGGGGGCGTTCGCGGGTCGTTCGGGGAGCTGCGGGGCGGGCGGCAGGGTGGCGAGCCGGTCCCGCCAGTACCACTCGGAGCGGCGGTAGAGCTCGCTGTCGCGCAGCGAGTTGCCGACGGCCAGCACGTAGTCGCGGAACGTCAGCTCCAGCGGCGGCAGTTCGGCGCCTGACCCGGGCCGTGGCTCACCCGGGCCGGGGCCGTTGACCGCTGCTGTCCGGTGGGTGGCTTCCACGGGATCGGCGCCTGACCCGGGCCGTGGCTCACCCGGGCCGGGGCCGTTGACCGCTGCTGTCCGGTGGGTGGCTTCCACGGGATCGGCGCCTGACCCGGTGTAGTAGGCGACCAGGTCCGGGATCAGGACCTGGAAGTAGCTCCAGGCGTCGGCGACGAGGAAGTCGAGGCAGAGGTGGATGCGGGCGCGTCCGCCACCGAGGAGGCTGATCCGCACGTCGAACAGGGGCCAGCCGTCGGCGTCGAGCACCTGGTGGGACAACTGCTCGCGCAGGGCCGCGAGTTCCGCCTGCTGGGCGCCCTGGTCCAGGGAGCCGAGATCGGTGACGGGGATGGAGTAGTCGGGGATCTCCTCGTACACCCGCTGGGTGCCGTTGGGCAGGATGCGGGTGCGCAGCGCGTCGTGGCGTTCGACGAGGCGGCGCCAGGCGTACTCGAAGCGGGCGACGTCGAGGCGCTCGCTCTCCCACTCGAAGTAGCCGTGGCAGCCGACGTTGCCGAGCTCGACGAGGCCGCCCCGGCCGATCCACAGGGCCTGCTGGCTCTCGGTCAGCGGGAAGGGCTCGAAGCGGGCGGCCGGGTCGGGGACGATCGCGGCCAGGCCGCCGAACTCGCCGCGGCCGCCGCCGCGTTCGGTGACAACGAGGGCGCCCAGTTCGGCGACCGTCGGGCAGGAGGACAGGTCGGAGAGGCTGAGTTCGACGCCGTAGCGGCGGCGGATCTCGTCGATCAGCTGGAACGCCAGCAGCGAGTGGCCGCCCAGTTCGAAGAAGTTGTCGTGGATGCCTATGCCGTCGGTACGGAACGCCTCGGCCCACATGCGGACCAGCTGGTCCTCGATCTCGTTGCGCGGGGGCTCGTACCCGGCGCTGACCGCCTCGCGGGAGGCGGGCGGCTCGGGCAGGCTGCGCCGGTCGACCTTGCCGTTGGCCAGGCGGGGCAGGGCGGCCAGGACGACGACGGTGGCGGGGACCATGTAGTAGGGCAGGGTGCGGGCCACGGCGGCCCGAATCGCACCGGGGTCGGGGGACGTGTCGCCGCCGGCGGAGACGTAGGCGATGAGCCGCTTGTCGCCCGCGCCGCGTTCGTGGGTGACGACGACGGCCTCGGCGACGCCGTCGAGGCGGGCGACATGGCTCTCGACCTCGCCGAGTTCGACGCGGAAGCCGCGGATCTTGACCTGGGCGTCGGAGCGGCCGAGCAGTTCGACGGCGCCGTCCTCGCGGCGGCGGGCCAGGTCGCCGGTGTCGTAGAGCACCGGATAAGGGTCGCCCGGTACGACACCGGTGCGGAACTTCCCCTCGGTCAGCTCGAGGCGTCCGTGGTAGCCGGCGGACACCCCGGCGCCCGAGACGTGCAGCCGGCCGACCTCGCCGTCGGCGACCGGGCGGTCCTCCTCGTCCAGGAGGTGCACGCGCATGTTCGCGATGGGAACGCCGACGGGCACCTGGCGGGTGGCGCGGATCTGCTCCGGTGTGGCCTGGCTGGTGAAGTCGACTCCGGCTCCGAGGTCGAGGCAGGTGAGGACGTTGGTGGTCTCGGTGGTGCCGTACGTCATCACGACACGGAACGGGGTGTCCACGGGCGGCCAGCTGTGCACCCGCTCGGCCGTGGTCACCAGGACGCGCAGCGCGGTGTCCGCCGGCCATTCGAGCCCCCACACCGGTTCGGCGAGCGCGGCGACCAGCATGGTGTGGGTGATGCCCTCGGCGGCGAGCCAGTCGCGGATCTGGTCGGGCGTCTGCGCCTGGCCGGCCTCGGGGATGTGGATCGCCGCGCCCATGGGCAGGTACGGCAGCCACTCCATGATCTGTACGGCGAAGCCGGGGGTGGACATCCAGGAGGCACGGTCCCCCGGGCGCACTCCGTAGGCGCGGGCGGTCCAGTGGACCAGGTTGGTCAGCGCGCCATGGCGTTCCAGGACGGCCTTGGGGGTGCCGGTGGAGCCCGAGGTGTAGATCAGGTGGCTGATCGTGTCGGGACCGGTGGCCACGCCGGGCGGCGTCTCGGGCCGGCCGTCGCCGGCGGTGGCGACCTCTGCCGTGGCCGTGCCCTCGGGCATCCGGGGGCCGAGTTCGGCGGGGGTGAGGACGAGCAGCGGGGCCGCGTCGGCGATCATCGCGGCCAGCCGGTCGTCCGGGTTGACCGGGTCGAGCGCGACGATCGCGGCGCCGGTCTTGAGGATGGCGAGGGAGCCGATGACGTAGTCGGCGCTGCGCGGGTAGCAGAGGCCGATCCGCTCGCCGGGGGCCGCGCCCTGGGCGATCAGCGCATGGGCCAACCGGTTCGTGACGGCCTGGAGTTCCGCGTACGTCCAGCGGCGCTCGCCCTGGACGAGGGCGGGGGCGCTCGGTGTGCGGGCGGCCTGC
Source organism: Streptomyces sp. NPDC018833 (assembly GCF_044390825.1). Taxonomy (NCBI): domain Bacteria; kingdom Bacillati; phylum Actinomycetota; class Actinomycetes; order Kitasatosporales; family Streptomycetaceae; genus Streptomyces; species Streptomyces sp. NPDC018833. Next base: position 240,252 of record NZ_JBIRZM010000010.1, read on the forward strand.
TCGGCGAGGAGTTCGGGGTAGCCGGTGGTGGGGAAGTCGGCGTCGGTGCGGTTGAAATCGATCAGTGCGGTGGTCACAGCGCGGCCCTTTCTGCCTGTGCGTAGGCTCGGCTGCGCAGCAGCCGCACCGGGAGACTCCTGATGCCCCAGGTGAAGTTGGACGAGTTGAACAGAGTGGGACCGGTCAGTTCGAAACCGTCGAAGCGGCCCAGCATCTCGGTGAGGAGGGCGCCGAGTTCGAAGCGGGCCAGCCGGGCGCCGAGGCAGAGATGGCGTCCGTGGCCGAAGGCGACATGGCGGTTGGGGTGCCGGTCGACCCGGAAGCTGTGCGGATCGGTGAAGACGTCCTCGTCGCGGTTGGCCGAGACGTTCCACAGGGTCACCCGGTCGCCGGCGGCGATCGGCGTCCCGTTGATCTCGGTGTCGCGGACGGCGGTGCGCAGGGCGTGCACCCCGGGGGTGGTCCAGCGCAGGATCTCCTCGACGGCCGGGGCGATGCCGGCGGGGCCGAGGCCGCGCAGCTGGTCCCACTGCTCGGGAAGCTGCGCGAACATGTGCACCGCGCCGGCGGCGGAGTAGCGCGTGGTCTCGTTGGCGCCGGACAGTACGCCGTTGCAGTTGAAGACGATCTCCTCGTCGCTGAGCGGCCGTTCGGTGCCGTCGCCCTCGTCGACGAGGGTGTCGTGGGCGATCTGGCTGACGAGGTCGTCGCCGGGGCGGGCCCGCCGCTCGCCGAGGAGTTCGATGAAGTAGAGGAAGATCTCGGAGTGCGCGTTGCTGCGCACGCTCTCGTCCGGCGAGTCGAAGGCGTCGGTGGTGAGCGCCCCGATCCAGGACCAGTCGGCCCGCGGGATGCCCATCATCGCGCACACCACCCGGTTGGGGAGCTGCTTGGCGAGGTCGATGAAGTCCAGTTCGTCCTGCTCGGCGGCCTCGGCCACCAGCTCCCCGACCACCGTCTGAACGAGGGCCTCCATTTTCGGCATCTGCTGGGGCCCGAACGCCTGGTACAGGGCCCGCTTGAGGCGCGTGTGGTGGGGCGCGTCGGAGACGATCAGCATGCGCTGGGTGACGGCGGCGACAGCCGCCGGGTCGCTGCCGAGCCGCATGCCCTGCGCGGAGCTGAAGGTGTCGCTGTCGGCGTACACGCTCATGATGTCGCGGTGCTTGCTGAGCACCCAGAAGCCGTCGTCGCCGCCGGGCTCCGGGTGCCAGTGGACGGGCGAGTTGGCGCGGAGCCAGCTGAACGCGGACCAGAAGTCGTTCCGTCCGAAGGGGGCCGGGTCGAGCAGATCGATACGCATCGTCAGACTCCTTCGCCCGTGTCCGCGGGGGTGGTTGCCGCCGTGCGCACGCTGCGGGGACGCATATCGGTCCAGTGCGCGTCCACATGAGCGGCGCACGCGTCCTCGGTGCCGCTGAACCCGGTCGGCGTCCAGCCGTCGGGCACCCGGTGTGCCGTGGGGTACAGCGCGTACTGCTCCTCGTGGTTGACGAGGACTTGGTAGGTGGTGGGCACGACGTCCTCCGGAATCGGTGGGCGGGCTTCGGCTGGGTCAGGCGGTGCGGGCCGGTCGGTCCGGTCGGGGAGGCCGGTCCGCGGATTCGCGCAGCAGTGCGGTCAGGTGCTCCAGGAGGGGCTCCGGGCGGCGCAGGACTGCGTGATGGCCGCCCTGGACGCGGTGGACGTGGAAACCCGCTGTGGTGACCGCGGCCCAGCCGGCCAGCTCCTGTGCGGTGACGGTCTCGTCGCCGTCGGCTCCCCAGGTGTGCACCGCGACGGGGAGCGGGCGGCCGGGGACATGGGTGTAACTCAGCGACAGCCGGGCGTCCTTGCGGAGCATCTCGACCATCAGGGCGCGCGTGTCCTCGTCCAGGAAGGCGGGGTCGAGTCCTGCGGTGTCGAAGAGCTTGTCCAGCTCCTCGTCGTCGTCGACGATGCCCCGGCCGGCCCCGGTCCAGTGGCCGGGTGCCCGGCAGGCGCTGACGACCAGGGCGTCGGGGGTGACGCGGCGGGCGACCTCGTAGCCGAGCAGACCTCCGAAGCTGTGGCCGAAGACGACGAGGCGGCGGCCGGCGGAGACGATCGGCCGCAGCTCGGCGGCGATCGCCTCGACGGCCTCGCCGAACGTGTCCGGCATGGGCTCGCGCCAGCGGTTCTCCCGTCCGGGCAACTGCACCCCGTAGACCTGGGCGACACCGGCGAGGGCCGGTGTCCAGGCGCGGAACTGCTGGCAGCCCGCGCCGGCCGGCGGCAGGCAGAGCAGGGCCGGCAGGTCGGCGTCACCGGGCCCGGCCGGCCAGGTGGAGATCCAGGACCCCATGGCTTCAGGCCCCCTCGGCGGTCAGGACGGGCGCGCCCGCCCCGGCCTCGGCGGCCAGCCGGTCGAGTTCGGCGGCGACGTCCGCGACGGTGGGCCGGCTGAGCACCTTCCCGAGGGTGATGCGCAGCCCGGTGGCCCGGCGCAGGTCCGCGACGACGCGGGCCGCAGCCAGCGAGTGCCCGCCGAGTTCGAAGAAGTCCGCGTCCGGTCCCGGGACGTCGCGCTCCAGGACGTCGGCCCAGACGGCCATCACCTCGCGCTCTCGTGCCGTGCCGGCGGCTGCTGCCGGCTGCGCTCCCTGGTCGGTGCCGGCGAGCCGGCGGGCGAGCGCGTCACGGTCGGCCTTGCCGGTGGTCAGAGTGGGGATGCGGTCCAGGACGCGGACGATGGCGGGCACCGCGGCCTCGGGCAGGAGCTTGGCGCAGTGTGCGGCGACCGCGGCGGCCAGGTCCTCGGCAGCGCCCGTGCCGGGGGCCGCGACGACCGCGAGCCCCAGGGACTGGCCGGAGGGGAGGGAGCAGCAGGCGGCGGCCACGACCTCGGGGAGTTCGGCGGCGATCCGCTCCACCTCGCCGAGCTCGATGCGGTGGCCGCGGATCTTCACCTGGTCGTCGCGGCGGCCCCGGTACTCCAGTTCGCCATTGGCCCGGCTGACGACCAGGTCGCCGGTGCGGTACATCCGCGCGCCACCGCCCTGGAAGGGGTCGGGCAGGAACCGGGTGGCGGTGAGGCCGGGCCGGTTGCGGTAGCCGCGGGCGACGGCGGGACCGCCGAGGTGGAGCTCGCCCTCGGTGCCTGCGGGCACCGGGACCAGGTCGTCGTCCAGGACGTACGCCCGGTAGCCGGGCAGCACGCGTCCGATGGCGCTCACGTCGTCACCCCTCTCGCTGTCGGCCCAGGTCGCCGCGATGGTCGTCTCCGTCGGCCCGTACACGTTCAGCAACCTGCGGCCGCGTGCGAAGCGTTCGGCGAGCGCCGCCGGGCACGCCTCGCCGGCGACGACCACGACCTCGGCCGCCGCCAGCGCGTCGCCGTGGGCGGCGAGCAGCGAGGGGGTGAGGGACGCGGTGCGCAGTCCGGCGGGGAGCGGTTCGCGCCCTTCGTCGGCGGCGCGGCGCAGCCCGTCGAGTGAGAGGTCCACCAGGGCCACGCCCTGGCCATGGACGAGGTAGAGCAGGGTGCACCAGAGCCAGCCGTCGAAGGCGGGCGAGACGGCGTTGAGGCCTAGGCCGCCGGGCGGCAGGCCGATGCCGGCGAGTGCCTCGACGAAGGTGTCCAGGCCGCGGTAGGTGACCTCGACGCCCTTGGGCCGGCCCGTGGTCCCCGAGGTGTAGATGACGTAGGCGCAGGTGCCGGGTACGGGATCGGCCACGTGGAGCGGGCCGGGCGGGGTGCCGGGCAGGCGGGTGGGGTCGAGCGTGCGGATGCCGGTGACGTCGAGCCCTTCGGGTACGCCGGCGGCGACCAGGAGGGTGACCCGGGCGTCCCGCAGCACGGACCCGAGCCGTTCGACCGGGTGGCCCGCGTCGAGCGGGACGGCGGTGGCGCCGAGGCTCCAGACGGCGAGGAGTGCGGGCACGCTCTCCCGGGAGCGGCCGAGGAGCAGCCCGACGGCGGTCTCGGGTCCGACGCCGGCGGCGGCGAGCGCCGTCGCGGTCGCCGCGGTTCGGGCGGTGAGCTGTCTGTACGTGAGGGTGCCGTCCTCGGCGCTGACGGCGTGTTCGTCCGACAGCTCCCGGGTCCAGCGCTCCAGAGCGGCGAACAGCGGTGGCGGGGCGCCGTCCGGCCGCTCGTCGGCGGGCCGGGGTCCGGGGCCGGCATGCTGGGCGGTCATCCGTCGTTCCTCTCCGGGTGCGGGGCGGTGGCCGGCGGCGCGGTGGCGCGCAGGCGCGGGCCGACCAGCCGGCCCTCGGGGCCCTGGGGCAGCTGCATCGATTTGGTCTCCAGGAACGCCTCGAGTCCGGCGGTGCCGCACTCACGGCCGATCCCGGACTGCTTGAAACCGCCGAAGGGCGCGGCGGGGTTGAACGCTCCGCCGTTGACGTCGACGAGGCCGGTGCGGAACCGCCGTGCGACGCGCTCGGCCCGGGCGTCGTCGCCCGACCAGACCGCGCCGTGGAGGCCGTACCGGGTGCCGTTGACGATCCGTACGGCCTGCTCCTCGTCGTCGTACGGGATGACGCAGAGCACCGGGCCGAAGATCTCCTCCTGGCCGAGGGTGGACAGCGGGTCGACGTCGGCGAAGATCGTGGGCCGGACGTAGTAGCCGGTGGACAGCCCGTCGGGACGGCCGGTACCGCCGCGCACCAGGCGGGCGCCGCCTTCCGACACGCCCCGCCGGATGTAGTCGTTCACCCGGGCGTGCGCGGCGGCGGACACCAGCGGACCAAGGTCGGTCGCGGGATCCCGGGGCTCGCCGGTGACGTAGCCGTCCATGGCCTGTCCGGCCAGCTCCACGGCCTCGTCCTGGCGGTCGCGGGGCACCAGCAGCCGGCTCCACTGCAGGCATGTCTGACCGGTGTTGAAGAGCACCTGGTCGACGGTGGCGCCGACCGCTGCCGCGAGGTCGGCGTCGTCCAGGACGAGGGCGGCGTTCTTGCCGCCGAGCTCCAGGTGGATCCGCTTGATGCCGTCGGCGCCCAGGGCGGACACCTGGCGCCCGGCGCGGGTGGACCCGGTCAGGGACACCACGTCGGTGAGCGGGTGGGTGACGAGCGCCGTGCCGAGGACGTCGCCGGTGCCCACGGCCATGTTGACGACGCCGGGCGGCAGGTCGGCCTCGGCGAACACCTCGGCCAGGAGCCGGGCGTGCAGGGGCGTGATCTCACTGGGCTTGTGGACGACGGTGCAGCCGGCCGCGAGCGCGGGCAGCAGCTTCTGCACGGTGAGCAGCAGCGGTGTGTTCCAGGGCGTGATGCAGGCGGCGACGCCGGCGGCCTCGCGCACGACCAGGGAGTGGCCCACCCGTTCCTCGAACCCGTAGGAGGCGGCGGTCTCCACGCAGTGCGCCGCCATACCGACGGACAGCCCGACATGGGTCTGCAGGGACATGCGCGCGGGTGCGCCGACCTCGGCGGTGATGATGCCGGCGAACCGCTCGGCGTTGCGTTCCAGGCCCTCGACCACGCGGCGCAGCAGCCCGGCCCGCTCCCGTACGGGCGTGGCGGCCCAGCCGGGGAAGGCCGCGGCTGCCGCTCGCACCGCGAGGTCGGCGTCGCGGGCGGTTCCGGCGGGCACGGTGGCCAGCGGCGTCTCGCTGCTGGGATCGGTGACGACCAGCCGGCTGTCGGCGTCGGACGGTGTCCAGCGGCCGCCGATCCACTGGTCTTCGTAGCGGGGCGGCAAGGGGGCCGCGGACGGTTCGGCCGTCGGTGCGGCGGAGCCCTGCGGCACGGTCAGCACGGTCAGCACGGTCACGGTGGAGTCCTCACTGGGTCGCTCGGTCACTGAAGGCGTGCGGGCGGTACGAGTCCTGGAGCGGATACGGCGCGGGGGTCCGACCAGGAACCGGCCATGCGGGCGGGGCCGCCGACGGCGGCGCGGGCGTCGGGCCGGGCACGGCGCGCCGCCCGCGGCCGCAGCCCGGGGCGCGTCGCGTCCGGCGCCGGTGACGGCCGCGGCGGGCGCTGCGGTCCTGCGGCCTGGGCCTGGGCCTGGGCCTGGGCCTGGGCCTGTGCCTGTGCCTGTGCCTGTGCCTGTGCCGGGAGTATCGCGGCGAGCAGCCGGTCGGTCTCCCGGGAGGGGGCGACCGCGAGGTCGTCGCGGAGCCGGCGCGCGCACAGCTCGTACCAGTTGCGCACGCAGGCGTGTTCGCCCCGCCTGCCGTGCGCCGCCATCAGCACGCGGTAGGTCTCCTCGTGGTGCCGGTCGATGCCGAGGGTGCGCCGGCAGGTATCGATGAGGTCGGGGAAGTCCTCGCGTTCGGCGGCGTCGGTCCGCAGCACGTCCAGCGCGCGAAGCGCCAGGGACCGCAGGTACTCGCGCTGTTCGACGACCCAGTCGGCGCTCTCGCCGCGCAGGAACTCGCCGCCGTACAGCGCGAGGGCGGCACGCAGTTGTTCGCGGGCGAGCCCGCGGTCTCCCGCGCCGGCCGCCCGCAGCCCGGTGTGCACCAACTCCTGGAAGCGGTCCACGTCGGACCAGAGCTCGGCGATGTCCAGGACGTAGCCGAAGTCGCGGTAGTGCAGCCGGATTCCCGAGTCTTCGGGGTTGTCGGGGCGGGCGTCGAGGACGCGGCGCAGCGCGTGTGCGGCGACCTTCAGCGAACTGCCGCCGGCCGACCGGTCGGAGCGGGGCCACAGGGCCTCGTACAGCCGGTCGCGGGTGAGTGTCTGGCCGCGGTGGATCACCAGGTACTGGAAGAGCCCGCGGGCCTTGCCGGCCCGCCAGTGCCGTACCGGGGTGCCGTTCACGGTCAGTTCGAAGTCGCCCAGGAAGCGGATCCGCACCGCCTGCCGCGCAGTTCCGGTCACCGCGGTGGTCATCGCTTCCTCCCGAGGTCGGTCGTATGCCGTTCTGCCTGCGGCGAGTGTGTTCCCGCGCTCTACAAACGCCCTATACCGGCCGGATCTCGCCTCTGTAGGTCCGTCATAGGCCGAGTGGCCAGAGTGAGGCTTCGACGGACCCGTCCGGCGCCGCAGGACGTGCCCGGGCCGTCCGCCGACGCGGCCGTCCGCTCCCCCACCGGCCTCCGCCTCTCCTTCAGCTCCTCGGCTTCCGGCCGCGAATCCCGACTGACGAAATGAGGGCTGCTCCATGACCAGCACCGACAACCGATTGAAGAAGGTCGTCATCCTGGGCGGCGGCACGGCCGGCTGGATGACTGCCGCGTATCTCGGCAAGGCTCTCCAGGGCACGGTCGACATCACTGTCCTGGAAGCGCCGGCGATCCCGCGGATCGGCGTCGGCGAGGCCACCGTGCCCAATCTGCAGCGGGCGTTCTTCGACTACCTCGGTATCGCCGAGGACGAGTGGATGCGCGAGTGCAACGCCAGCTTCAAGATGGCGGTCCGGTTCGTGAACTGGCGCACCGAGGGTCAGGGCGAGTCGAGCGCCCGGGAGCTGCCCGACGGCCGGCCCGACCACTTCTACCACCCCTTCGGACTGCTGCCCGACTACGACCAGACACCGCTGTCGCACTACTGGTTCAAGCGGAAGTACGAGGGCCGCACCACCGAGCCGTTCGACTACGCCTGCTTCCGCGAGCCCCCGGTGATGGACGCGATGAAGTCGCCGCGCTGGCTCGACGGCCGGTCCGCCACCCGCTACGCCTGGCACTTCGACGCCCAGCTCGTGGCGGACTTCCTGCGCCGCTTCGCCATCGAGAAGCAGGGCGTCCGCCACATCCAGGACGAGATGACGCAGGTACGGCAGGACGAGCACGGCTATGTCACGGCGCTGGAGACCAAGGGCGGCCGGGCCCTGGACGCCGACCTCTTCGTGGACTGCTCCGGCTTCCGCGGACTGCTGATCAACAAGGCGATGGCGGAGCCGTTCATCGACATGAGCGACCATCTGCTGTGCGACAGCGCGGTGGCCACCGCCGTACCGCACGACGACGAGGCGGGCGGTGTGGAGCCGTACACCTCGGCCATCGCGATGTCGTCGGGCTGGGCGTGGAAGATCCCGATGCTGGGCCGCTTCGGCACCGGCTACGTCTACTCCAGCAAGTTCACCGAACAGGACGAGGCCACGGCCGAGTTCGCCGCCATGTGGGGGCTGGACCCCGAGACGACCAAGTTCAACCACATCCGGTTCCGGGTCGGCCGCAACCGCCGCGCGTGGGTGAAGAACGTGGTCAGCATCGGCCTGTCGTCCTGCTTCCTGGAGCCGCTGGAGTCGACCGGGATCTACTTCATCACCGCGGCGATCTACCAGCTGGCCAAGCACTTCCCCGACAAGACGTTCAACGACGGCCTGATCGACAGCTTCAACCACGAGATCGAGGTGATGTTCGACGACACCCGCGACTTCATCCAGGCGCACTTCTTCTACGCGCCGCGCAACGACACGCCCTTCTGGCAGGCCAACAAGAAGCTGACCCTCCCCGACAACATCCAGGAGAAGATCGCCGCGTACCGGGCGGGCCTGCCCATCAACTCGCCGATCACCGACGAGTCGACGTACTACGGCAACTTCGAGGCCGAGTTCCGCAACTTCTGGACCAACGGCAGCTACTACTGCATCTTCGCGGGCATGGGCCTGGAGCCGGACGCGCCCCTGCCGGCGCTCGCGCACAAGCCCGAGTCCGTGGCGGGTGCGGAGCCCTTGTTCGAGACGGTCAAGCGCCAGCAGCAGAACCTGCTGGAGACGCTGCCCAGCGCCTACGAGTACCTGAAGCGACTGCACGCGTAGGCCCCTGGCCCGGCGAGGAGACGCGCACCGCGCGCCTCCTCCCTCCGGCCCCGGCCCGCCCGGACTCCGACACGTCCCGGGCCCGGCCGCGCTCCGGCGCAGATCCGGTGCCCTCGGGCTCCCGGCCCTGCCGCCGCTCCCACGGCCCGGCACCCGGCGCGACCCGCCGGGTGCCGGGCCGCACTGTTTCGTCACCCACAGGGAGTCAGACATGCCCAACTCCGCGCCGCACCAGGACATACCGGGTAGCGACGACCACGAGGGGACGCCCGGGGCCGAGCACTCCGCCGTCCTCCGGCAGACCGACCTCCGCCCCTTCATGGCCGCCTTCCCCTCCGGGGTCTCGGTGGTCACGACCCTCGACGACGACGCCCGGCCACGCGGCCTGACCTGCAGCTCGCTGGCGAGCGTGGCACTCGCCCCGCCCACCCTCGTGGTGTGCATCCGCACGGCGAGTCCCACCCTCGAAGCACTGCTCGACCAGGGGCAGTTCGCGCTCAACCTGCTGCACGAGCGGGCCAGGGCGACCTCGGACCTGTTCGCCTCCGGGGCCCCGGACCGCTTCGAGCGGACGGAATGGCGCCTGCCGCTGGGCGCGAGCGGCCCGCACCTGACCGCGGCCGCGCACGCAATCGCCGACTGCACGGTCGTGCAGTCGGTCGCCTTCGGCGATCACACGGCCGTCTTCGCGGAAGCGACCCGGGTGACGGTGCGCCCGGCGGCGCACCCGCTGCTGTACGGCCTGCGCCGCTACGCGGGCTGGTCCGACGCCGCGGCCGCGCCGCAGCCGGCCGAGGCGACGGCCCGGCCCGCGCCGCCCGTGCTGCCGTCCGAAGGAGCCGCCGGTGTCCGCCGCTGACCCGCTGCCCGCACTGCTCGTCGCCGTACCCGTGGTCATACTCGCCTGCCAGATGGGGGCGGCTCTCCTCAGACGTCTGGGCCAGCCGCCCGTGATCGGCGAGATCGCCATGGGCATCGTGCTCGGCCCCTCGCTGATCGGCTGGGTGTGGCCGCAGGCGCAGGCCTGGCTGTTCCCGGACGCGGTCCTGCCGTACACCTCGGTCCTGGGGCAGTTCGGCCTGCTGGCGTTCATGTTCCTCGTCGGCCTGGAACTGGACCTGGGCGCGCTGCGCGGCCATTCCCGGATCGCGGTGGCCGTCAGCCAGGCGGGCATGCTGCTGCCGCTGGGCCTGGGCGCACTGCTGGCCCTCGCCATGTACGGTCAACTAGCCCCTGATGGCGTGGGGTTGGTGCCGTTCACCCTATTCGTGGCGGTGGCCATGAGTGTCACGGCGTTCCCGGTGCTGGCCCGGATCCTGGTGGACCGGGGCCTGTACGGGACACCGCTCGGCGCGCTCGCGATGGCCTGCGCCGCGGTCGACGACGTGGCCGCGTGGTGCCTGCTGGCGCTGGTGGTGGCACTCGCCTCGGCGGGCTCGCCGCTCGACGCGCTGACGACGGCCGGGCTCGCGGTGCTCTTCGCCGGCGCCATGGTGCTGGTGGTCCGCCCGCTGCTCGCACGGTGGGCCGCGGCACGGGCGGACCGGACGAACGACGGGGTGATCCTGGTCCTGTTGTTCAGCGGGTTGAGTCTGTCCGCGCTCATGACGGATCTGATCGGGGTGCACACGCTGTTCGGGGCCTTCCTGTTCGGCGTGGTCACACCGCGCGGCCATCGCCGCGTGGAGGCGTCGGCCGCCCGGCTCCGCGCCGTGGCGGTCCCCGTCCTGCTGCCGCTGTTCTTCGTGCACACCGGCCTGCGTACGGAGATCGGGGCCCTGGCCGCCGATCCGGTGCAGTGGCTGTGGGCGGGGGCGGTGGTCGTCGTCGCGGTGCTCGGCAAATGGGGCGGTGCGGCAGGAGCGGCCCGCGTCTGCGGCCGCTCCTGGCGCGAGGCCCTGTCGATCGGCGCCCTGATGAACTGCCGGGGCCTGACGGAGCTGGTGGTCCTGAACATCGGCCTGGAACTGGGGGTCATCGGGCCGGAGCTGTTCACGATGCTGGTCCTGATGGCCCTGATCACCACGGCGGTCACGTCCCCGGCGGTCAGCCGCCTCCACCGACCCCGGCTGCCGGCTCCGACGCCGGCCCCGACGCCCGACCCGGCCCCGGCGGCGACGGCGGCGTCGCCCACCTGAGTCCGATACGGCAGGGGCGACGGCACCGTCCGCGGTGCCTCGCCCCTGCGCGGCACGCCCGGTGCCGGGGCGCGCGCAGGAGTGCCGCTCACCCCCGGCGGGCGCGCCGGACCCGCTCGACGGCCTCGTCCGGCTCGGCGCGCCGCCCGTGATCACGCCGCTCATGATGACGAGGGGCCGGGCCGCGGGAGCGAACTCGCGCGAACCGACAGCCTTACGGCGAAAGAGTGGCAGGAGGATGACACGGACGCGGTCCGTCTCCGCGCCGCCGAGGCGCTGAGAGCATGGGCCCCCGCTCGACAAGGAGGCGGGACATGACCGATTCCGGCGAACACGTGCCGACGCCCGGCGTCCGCGACGCCGCCCCGGCGCCCAGCCCGAAGGACCTGCGGGCGTCCGCGCAGGGATGGCACGGGCTGCAACTAGCCGTCCTCGGCTTCGTCGGCCTGTGCGGTGTCCTCCGGGAAGGTGGTTCGGTCCAGGCACCGCGTAGCGTCCAGATCGCCGCCGCGATCCTCGCGCTGTCGGCGCTGGCCGTCGCCTGCTGTTCGGCGTTCCTGATCGGCCGGGCCGCGTGGCCGCTGTACGGGGCACGGACCGGGTCCCACCCACCTGAGCCACGTCGAGCGAGCCGCGACCTCCGGGTCGGGATCGCGCTGACGTTCACGGCGGTCGCCTTGCTCGCCCTGTCCACGTCCGTCTCCTGGTGGCCTTCTGACGAGGGCGGCGGGGCGGCCGCGGGCGGCACGGCCCTCATCCGGGTGAGCACGTCGGCCAGCACCGTCTGCGGCTCCCTCGGGGAGGGCGACGACGGTTTCGTCACCGTGCGTGTGGATGAGCGCGTGCTGCCCCTCCCCCTGAGCGACGTGGTGGCAGTGCGGCCGGCCGCGTCCTGCGACTGACGACGCCTTTCGTGCAGGCGGCCCCGACGGGGCGGGACGGCATAATCCCCCCGCGCCCGCGCCTGGGTGTCGCGGGCGCGTCGGTGGGAGGGGGTCAGGCGGGTGTGACGTTCTCGGCCTGCGGTCCCTTGGGGCCTTGCGTGACGTCGAACTGGACTTTCTGTCCTTCCGAGAGCTCGCGGTATCCGGTGCTGGCGATGGCCGAGTAGTGGACGAACACGTCGGGGCCGCCGCCGTCCTGCTCGATGAAGCCGAAGCCCTTTTCCGGGTTGAACCACTTCACGGTGCCAGTGGCCATGGTGATCTCCTTCATGGGGGCGGGAACGCGTCCCGCGTCCTGCGGGTGCCGTGCGGTCTGCGCCGGCATTGGCGAACGCCTGGGGTGAGGTCCGCGTAAGTGATCATCACCCGCCCGCAGGAAGTGATGTGCCCTGCCCCAGTACCCGCCGCCGAACGCGCTACACGCGCGGGTTCGGCCGGACGACGGGCGCCTGTCGCCGCCATGGGAGTGGGACGCCTGCCGCCTTCGCACGGACGCCGCCGTGGTCCGGTAAGGCCGGAGACTGCCTGGGCATATAGGGTGACGGCCGCCGGACAGTTGATCGGCGAGAGGACGTACCACAGCACCAGGAAGGCCGACCGCGTGGCAGGACGCACGATGCGCGTGTGGCAGTCGCTGTTCACCACCCACCCCGCACGCACGGTGGTGATGTCCTTCGCCACGGTCGTCCTGGGTGGTACCGCCCTCCTGGTCCTGCCCCTTTCCTCCGAAGCGGGTCGGGCGACGGGTGTCGTCACGGCCTTGTTCACCGCCACGTCGGCGGTCTGCGTCACCGGACTCGCGGTCGTGGACACCGGTACGTACTGGAGCGGATTCGGTGAAGGGGTCATCCTCGCGCTGATCCAGGTCGGCGGCTTCGGCATCATGACCCTCGCCTCTCTGCTCGGCCTGCTGGTCGCGGGGAAGCTCCGCCTGCGTATGCAGCTGACCGCGCAGGCGGAGACCAAGAGCCTGGGCATCGGCGACGTACGCCGCGTCCTGCTCGGAGTCGCCGGCACCACCCTCGCCGTAGAGCTCTCCGTGGGCGCCGTCCTCGCACTGCGCTTCCGACTCGGCTACGGAAACTCGCTCGGCGACGCCGTCTACCTGGGCTTCTTCCATGCCGTGTCGGCGTTCAACAACGCCGGATTCGGGCTCCACCCCGACAACCTGACCCGCTACGCCCAGGACCCGTGGGTGACCCTCCCCATCGCTGCCGCCGTCATCCTGGGCGGCATCGGGTTCCCGGTCCTGCTGGAGCTGCTGCGGTACCGAAACCGGCGGCGCACCACCGGTCGGCGCACCTGGTCACTCCACACCAAGCTCACCGTGATCACCACCGTCATCCTGCTGTTCACCGGGACCGTGCTGACCTGCCTGCTGGAGTGGACCAACCGGTCCACGCTGGGGTCCTTCGACTGGGACGGGAAGATCCTCAACGGATTCTTCTACTCGGCGATGAGCCGGACCGCCGGCTTCAACGCACTCGACATCGGTGCCATGAACGCGTCCACCCTGCTGTTCACCTGCGCGCTGATGTTCATCGGTGGCGGCAGCGCGGGCACCGCGGGCGGCATCAAGGTCACCACGTTCGCGGTGCTCGCCGCCGCGATGGTCGCCGAGGTGCGCGGGGAACCCAGCTCCTCCGTCCTCGGCCGCCGTCTCGGTCCCCATGTGCTGCGCCAGGCCTTGACCGTGGCACTGCTGGGCGTGGGTCTGGTGATCGCCGCCACGCTGGCCCTGCTGACCGTCAGCAAGGAACCCTTCGAAGATGTGCTGTTCGAGGCCGTTTCCGCCTTCGCTACCGTGGGACTCTCCACCGGAATCACCGCGGACATCCCGGTCTCCGGACAGCTCATCTTGATCATGCTCATGTTCGTCGGCCGGCTCGGGCCGGTCACCCTGGTCTCGGCCCTCGCCCTGCGCGAACGGACCCGCCGCTACCAGCTACCGGAGGAGCGACCCGTCATTGGCTAGGTTTCTGCACTCACTGCGCCGACGCCGTCCCAAGCGCCTCGCGGCCCCGGTCGGCGATCATGGCGACCAGCGGGTCGCCGTCATCGGCCTGGGCCGGTTCGGCAGCTCCCTCGCCCACGAACTGACCCGGCGCGGCTGGGACGTCCTCGGTATCGACACCAGCGCATCGCTCGTCCAGAAGCACAGCGACGCGCTCACCCACTCCGCCGTCGCCGACTGCACCGACCCGGAGGTCCTCAACCAGCTCGGCGTGCACGAGTTCACCAGCGCGGTGGTCGGCATCGGCAACGACGTCGAGGCCAGCATCCTGGTCACGTCCAATCTGCTGGAGGCCGGAGTGCCCAACATCTGGGCGAAGGCCATCAGCCGCCAGCACGGGCAGATCCTGGAACGGCTCGGTGCGCACCACGTCATTCTCCCGGAGCACGACATGGGAGAGCGCGTCGCGCATCTGGTGACGGGACGCATGCTCGACTTCATCCAGTTCGACGACGACTACGCGCTGGTGAAGACCGTCACGCCGGACATTGTGACCGGCATGCCGCTCGGGCAGAGCGCGGTCCGCTCGAAATACGGGGTGACCGTCGTCGGCATCAAGCGGCCGGGCGAGGACTTCACCTACGCCACCGCCGAGACCGTGGTGAAGCATGGAGACGTCATCGTCGTCACCGGGAAGACCCACGCCGTGGAGGCTTTCGCCGAGCTCAGCTGAGGGCGATCCCGGCTTCGGCGAACAGCAGGCGGCGAGGTAGCCGACGGAGCCGATCGCCTCGCCCGCCGGCTGGAGGCGGCGGTGGGCCATCTGCCACTCGGGGGCGGCCGGCGGGCAGGCCCCCACCGGCCGCCCTGCTGACCGTCTCTGCTGACGGCGACGGTCCGATCGCCGACGACGCACACCGCCTCCGCGCCGCGCGGCGTGCCCGACGAGGCTGCGGCGGAACAGGCACCCCGACCCCGGGCAACGGAGAACCGCAACCTGAAGTGCTAGCGCGAATCCCGCTCCGCTGCCTCAGCGATGCGCTTGATCGTCGCCAGTCGCCGATCCCAGTCGGCCGCGAGCGCGGCCATCCACCGCGCCGTCGCGTCCAGCGCCGCACCGCGTACCGCACCTCCCGCCCGGCCCGGCGACTGGAGACCAGCCCAGCGGCGTCCAGGACGGCGAGGTGCTTGACCACCGCCTGCCGCGAGACGGGAAGTCGTTCGGCGAGCGTCGTCGCGGTGGCCTCGCCCGGCACCTTCACTCAGATGGGGCGGGAGATCGGCGACATCGAGACAGTCATGGCCGAAATCGAGCGGCGCGGCGTCGTGTTCAAGAAGGTGACGTACCTGGATCCCGAACGAGGGACGGGATCACGGAGGTCGACGGGACCTCCCCGAGCAAGGGCGCCCGGGATGAAACGCCGCCTGGTTCCGTGACAGCAAGGAGGAACTGCTGGGCATCGGCGAGCCGGTCGCCCGAGGAGCGCACCGGCGGAGGGTGCCCGTCGGCCCCGTGGCCCAGCCCTCGCGGCGCGACCCGTCCCGGGTCGTACACCGTGCCGATCCGGCCAGTCACCGGGGGGCCGTCGCCCCTCCGCGCCCCTCCGGAGCTTCACCGTGTTGGCGAGGAGGGCTTCGGTCATTGGGCCGGCGTGCCACGTACAGCTGCGTCACCGTGCCAGCGCCCAGCTCCCAGGCAAGGGCCGACCGTCCGCCGAGCCCTCCTCGCCCCGCAGCATTGCACAGTGCAAAGGAGAGTGCCAGGGTTCGATACGCCCGTTCCCGGCTACCTCGGAGTCACGGCCTTCTCGACGTCCTGGAAGGTCGCGCCGTCCACGAGGCCGGTGTCCTCCAGGACTTCCATGTGGTCCAGGACGGTCTGGTTGGCCTGGCGGGCATGACGGCGGATGAGGTCGTTCTGGGTGGCCGCCCTGACTTCGCCGATCGTGGCGAAGATCTTCCCGTGCGAGGCCCGCAGGAGGTTGGCGAAGAGGCGGTCGAACTCGGCTCCCTGGGCGTTCTCCAATTGACTGACGAAGTCCTGCTGCTCGGCGGTCGCCTGATTGGGGAGCTGGACGCCGAGGATCCGGGCGTCTTCGCGGACCAGTTGGTCGAGCTTGCTGTGACCGTCCAGCAGATGCAGTCCGGCGCGTTTGACGGCCTCGCGCGACGCATGCGTCTGGGCCAGTCGGCCTGCGGGGATCTCCCACAGACCCGCCTGCCGCACCTTCACGAGGAAGGTCTTGTCGATCTCGGTGACCGGTTGCGGACCCGAAGGGGCGGACTGCGCACCGGTCGTCGTGCCGGCTCCCGCGCCGGAGGAGTGGCCGGCACCCGCCCCGGTGGAGTGTCCGTAGCCGTTCTGTGCCGCGACTCCCGCCGGCGACTGCGTGGCCGCTGCCTCACCGCCGCTGCCCCGTACGACGATGAAAACGGTCGCGACGGCGGCGCATACGGCGGCGATCACCGCGATGGCCCGCATCGAGATCCTTGGTTGTACTGCGCGTCGAGTCGGACGCATGGTTCCTCCCGGTTCGGCGTGAGCTGGTCGTTCATGTCATCGGGAGCTGTTGCGGCGGCTGGCACGGCACGCAGCCAGATGTACGGACGCGGGCGCCGGGGCGTTCAGCGGTCGACAAGGCCACTGACCCGGACCTGGTTCAGCACGCGGACGGCCCCACCACGAGGACACGGCCATGCTGTCGCTGCACTACCACGGGAGCTGAAAAGGCTCTTCCCGGGGGCGGCGGGACGGCGAGTCGGCGAGGCACGATAAAAAGGACGGCATGGCCGACGAGGTGCAGTCCCCCCAGCGCGTCGACGATGTCGACGCGGTGACCCGTGCGGTGCTCACTGCCTCGCGACTGCTGGTCGCGGTCTCCGCGCGCTCCCTCGCCGCGGTCGAGGACAGAGTGACACTGGCGCAGTTCCGGCTGCTCGTCGTGCTGTCCACTCACGGCCCGGCCAAGCTCGTCGTGCTCGCGGACCGGCTCGGCGTCAATCCTTCCACGGCCATGCGCATGGTCGACCGGCTGATCGCGGCCGGTCTCGCGGACCGCCAGACCAACCCCGAGAACCGGCGCGAAACCGTACTGCGGCTCACGCGCGAAGGCTGCGCGCTCGTCGAGGACGTCATGGGGAGGCGCCGACAGGAGATCGCAACGATCGTGGAGCGCCTGTCTCTCGATCAACGCTCCGCTCTCATAGACGCCTTGACCGCTTTCACCGAGGCAGGTGACGAGCCCGGCGGGACGGCGGGACACAACGTTTTGTCTCCACTGGGCTGGGCGGACGCGCCCCTGCACCAGGGCTGATGAGTCGGCTCCCGCCTCGGCAACGCCGTGACGCAGCCCGCGGCCCGGCAAACCGCGCCGAGCCGGTCGCCCTGGACGCGTCGCGGCTGCCGTGAATATCCGGTGGCGGGCCCGGCCGTCGGTGGCGAGCATCACGGGATGCATGTCTTCCTGACGACCGAACGGCTCGTGCTGCGCTCGTTCACCGACGCCGACACCGACAACCTCTTCGCGCTGCACAACGATCCCGACGTCATGCGCTTCATCAACGGCGGCCGGCCGGCCGGCCGCGAGGCGATCCGGGAGCGGACTCTGCCACGGCTCCTCCACGACTGTCCGTGCTTCGGGACCCGAAGCTACTGGGCGGCTGAGGAGAAGACCACCGGGACGTTCCTGGGCTGGTTCGAGTTCCGTCCCGTCGACGACCACAACCCTTCCGTGGTCGAGCTCGGCTACCGGCTCAACAAGGCCGCCTGGGGCAAGGGCTGTGCCACGGAGGGTTCGCGGGCCCTGATCGACAAAGGGTTCACCGACCTCGCGGTGGAGCGGGTCACCGCGAACACCATGACGGTGAACGCCCGTTCCCGGCGGGTGATGGAGAAGGCGGGCCTGTCGTTCCTCCGGACATTCACCGGGGACTGGCCGGAAGCGATCGCGGGATCGGAACACGGCGAGGTCGAATACGAACTCACCCGGGCCGACTGGCAGCGGCGCCGGTAGCGCTTTCCGTCTTGGACGAGGTTTCATTTGGTGGCTGCCTGGCCCCTTCGATGCTCGCACTGCTGCTGGTACCGCAGCCCAGACGGCCCGGCCGGGGTGTCCGCGGCCGTCGCGGCGCAGCTCGTACCGCCATACCTCGTCGAGGTCGTACTCGTGTTGGGGTGCCGGGCGGCGCCGGGGGAAGGCGGCGTGCCCCTTCCACCCACCGCTCGTCGTCGTGGCGGGCGAGCCCGTACACGGCGGCACTCGGACCTGGCGGATCTCGTCGTCCAGCAGAGCGGCCATGGCGTCGGCGAGGGCGGGATCGCGGTCCTTGCCGTCGCCGACCGTGCGGCAGGCCCGCTGCCGTACCTCTGCGTCCGGGTCGTTCATCAGGTCCAGCAGCGCCTTCCGGGACGGCTGGTGAGAAGGCCCGTGACCACGGGTGGAAGCCGGAGGCCACCGCGCGCCGTACCCGGACGTCCGTATGGTCGGCGTGTGGCAGGAGGGCTGTGTCGGCGCGGGTCGTCGTGGTCGGAGAGGCCGACCAGCACCTCGGTGTCGATGCCGAGGGGGTCGGCTGCCTCGCGGAGGGCGGCGGGCGGCGAGTTCGTCGCGCTGGTCGCACAGGGTGAGTCGGCGGTCGCGGCCGCCTCGGCCTGTGCCGAGGCGGCCACCGCGTCGTCCGGGCCGCCGGCACGCGGCCGGGGCGGCTCGCCCCGGCCGCAGAGCACGCCGCTCGTCGCGTTTGTCACCGGCCTTGGCCACGTGGACGCTGCGACGAGCAGCATGAGGGACTGGACAGGATCTAGTACGAGGCGGTCACCGTCACGCCGCTGAAGGCCGTGGCCCCGTGCAGGCCGATGTAGCGGTAGCCGGCCGTGGTGTTGGTGACCCTCAGGCGTTCGGTGGAGGCGGTGCCGGTGGAGCGCGCGCTGTAGGCGTTGGGCGACGCCCAGGTGTCGGCGTTGTAGTACAGGTCGGCGTTGCCCGTGCCGCCCGAGGTGCTGACCGTCAGGGTGCTGCTCCCGGCCGGCAGCCACAGGTAGAGGTGGTCCGTGCCGGCTGCCGCGGCCGAACGGCCGGTGCGTGAGCAGTTCCTGTCCAGCATCCGGGTGTCGGCGCCGGTGCACTGGGGCGCGGACGGGCCGCCCTGGCAGGCGCCGGCGGCGCAGGCCGTGAGCCAGACGTCGAAGTCCGCGTCGTAGCGGGTGCCGATGCCCTCGGCGTACAGGGCGTAGGCGCCGTTGTAGTCGCCGGTACGGAACTTGGCCAGGATGTTCAGCACGTCGGGGCGGTGCTTCTCCAGCATGTAGCGGACCGCCAGGTACCCCCACTGGTAGGTCCTGGCCAGGTTGCTGTTCTCGTAGGTGGTCTGGAAGAGGGTGCTCAGGTCGTAGGTGTGCTTGCCGGCTTCGTTGATCGCGGCGGTGTAGTCGATGCCGCGGTAGCCGTAGGAGACGTATTCGGCGAAGCCCTCGATCCACCAGACGGTGGGCACCGAGATGGAGTCGGTGAAGTCGCCGTGGGTGTTGTAGCGGCCGTCGAGGTAGTGGGTGTACTCGTGGTTGAGGTTCCAGACCTGGCCGTCCTGTTCGTAGGCGACGAAGACCGCCTGGTTGCCGGGACGGGAGGGGTCGCCCTCGAGGTACATGCCGCCGTTGTCGGTGTCGATGCCGAACATGATTCCCGCGTACATCTGGTAGTCCGCACGGCTGTTGTAGGCGACGACGTGGATGGTGGTGTTGTGGTCGTCGGCCACGGGACCGCTGTCGGCGACGATGCCGTGGAAGTAGGCGTCCTGGTTCTGCAGACTGCGGCATGACGCGGACAGCTGGGCGGCGGTCAGCTCCTGGGCGCGGATGGTGTGGGCCGCGTCGCACGCGTGGGTGATGGGCAGGGCGATCTTGTCGAGCTCGCCCCTGAAGCCGCAGATGTCGTAGTACGCACACTCGGCGGCGTCGTAGTAGTCGGCCAGGTTTGCCGTGGCCAGCCACAGCCGGGCAGTCGGGCCGGTCATCGCGGTGGCATCGAGCACCTCTTTGACCAGCGGACGGACCGTGCCCTTGAGCGGGGCGTCCTTGAGGAAACGGGCGAGCTCGGCTCCGGCGTTGCTCGTCAGGTACGACCGGTCGGTACCGAGCAGGTCCAGGTGGGCGAGGGCGAACCGGTTCAGGGTCCGCAGAATGCTCGGATCGCGGACGACCGCCGTGACGAACTCGGGGAACTGATGTCCGCGGAACAGCGGGGTGTACACCGCGTTGGCGGCCGAGACCATGCTCCTGGAGGCGTCCCAGCTGCTGTTGTATCCGTTCAGGACGCGCTGGAGTGGCCCGAGGTAGCGGCCCGCCTCGGTGGCACTGTCGATCAGGATGATCGACTCGCTGAGCGTACGGCCGTGTTCCTCGGTGACGTCCAGGTAGTGGCTGTTTCCGGTGAAGGCGTCGAGGCCGCCGCGTATCGCGGTCCTGAGCGGCGCTCCGTAGTCGCCGACCTCGTCGGGATGGTTGTACTGGACGTAGTAGCCGGCCCGGAGGAAGAGGACCAGCTGGTAGGTGCCGTCCGCGTTGGTTCCGGCGTAGGTGAGCGCGGAGGTGCGGAAGGCGTCGGCGACGGTGACCATCTTCGCCTCGCGGAACACGCCGTGCGCGTCGGCGGCGGCGACGCTGAACAGGCTGTTCAGGCAGGCGTCGGTCGAGGACTTGACGAGCGTCACGAGCTGCGCGCCGTCACGGGAGGCGAAGTCGGCGGGCGAGCACTCGGCGACGGTCCCGGGGGCTGGGGCCGTGCGGGAGGCCGGGGCGGGGCCGTTCCCGGTTCCCGGGCCGGAGAGCGGGGGAAGTTCGCCCGGGGTCATGGGCCTGAGCTGGCGGTCCGTCGGCCCGTTTCCGGTCCCGGTCGATGCCTGGCCGGCGCCGGCGGCGGGTGTGCGGGAGGCGGCCGGTTCTGGAGCGGGCCGGCCGGCGGCCCCGGACGCGGAACCGGCGAGGGTTGCGATGATGGCCAGCGCCGCGGCAGATGCACATATTCCGGACGCCATGCGGCGCAAGGAGGACCTTCTTCTTTGCATCGACACTCCTGGTGGGGGGTTTGCGCCGGCCGGGCGGCTCCGCCCCGCCGCCCCGCTCGGGGCGAAGGCGCACAGGGAGATTTCCACGACTGCCCAGCGGGAACAATGAGTTGAGGGATACGAGACCGTCCGGCCCCGGCATAACACCCCGGGCCACCGACTGCTGCCGTGCCGTACCGGACGCGCGGCGTGCCACGCATAATTGGGCCAGTCGTTTCCGTCACCGGCCGGCGAGGTGTGTCCGATGGAGCTGGAGCTGCGCCATCTACGGGCCCTGTGCGCCATCGCGGACGCCGGGAGCGTGGGGCGGGCCGCCACCGCGCTGGGTTTCACCCAGCCTGCGATGAGCACGCAGCTCAGGCGCATCGAAAGTGCGCTGGGCGAGCGGCTGTTCACCAGGGGCAGTACGGGAGTGGAGCTCACCGCGTACGGTGTCGAGGTGATCAGCCGGGCCCGTGACGTCCTCGCCCGCGCGGACGCCCTCGGCCGTCGGCGGACCGTCACCCCGGGCGCCACCCGCACGCTGCGGCTCGGCGCCACGAACACCCCGGTCCTGCCCAGCCTCGTGGCCGCGATGCGCACGGCATTCCCTGACCTGGCGATGTCGATGAGCAGTGTGTACGCCACCGGGGAACTGGTCAGGCTGATGGAGAACGGCGAGCTGGACGCCGCGCTGGGCGTCGACTACCCGGGGCTGGAACTGCGCCACTCCCCCGCCCTTGCGCACCGCGCCATCGTCACCGCGCCGGTGTTCGTGGCGCTGCCCGCCGATCACCCGCTGGCACACCGGGTGGAGGTGCCGCTCGAGGAGCTGGCTCAGGACACCTGGTTCGTGACACCCGACGACGGGGTGGGCTGGCCGGGTGCCTTCTACGACGCGTGCCGGGCGGCCGGATTCGCCCCGGCGGCCGTGCACGAGTTCAGCCCGCTCGACCAGTTGCAGGTACTGATCGCCGGCGGACACGGCGTCTCCGCGATCCAGGCCACCCACAAGCCCTTCGACGGTGTGCTGATCAAACCGCTGGCCGGTACGCCGCTGTGGCTGAGACACCTGATGATCTGGCGGTGCGACAGTGTCGACGACGTGACGGCGGAGGCGCTCCACCACTACGCGGCCGCCGCGTACCGGGAACTCATCACCCAGGCCCCGCACTTCCAGGCCTGGGCGAACCGGACCTACGCCGCCCCTCGCCCGACGGGGCGGGCCGGCACCAGGGTCAGGTGACGGGGCCGGACGGGGGCGGTGTCCGCTTCTCGTGTCCGCGGGCTCCGCAGCGTCACAGATACAGCCGGGACGAGTGGTCCACCAGTTGACGCAGTGCCGTGACGTACGCTTCGTCACCGCCCAGGTCCGCGAGGAGGCGGTGTGCCTCCTCGCGGAACGCGGTGAGATCCCGGTGGTACCGGTGCTGGTTGGCGGGTGCGAGGAGCAGGTCGGTGAGCGCGGTCCTGGCGGGGGCGGATTCCCGGGCGGCGGCGTGCAGGTCCGTGAGGCGCTCTGCGGTCCCGGGCGCACCCTCCTCCAGGGCGCACGCGAGGAGGTACGTCACCGTGCCGTTCAGCAGGTCCTCGTTGCGACCGGAGAGGATGTCCTCCTGATCGTTGAACAGCTGCCACAGAATGCCGAAGACGTGGCCGAACTCGCGCCAAAGCCCTATCTTTTCCGGCGTCGCTCCGGCGAGGATCGCAGCCATGGCGGTGATCATGCCGAAGGGCGCGCCCGACTTGCCCCGGTACACCTCGGCGACCGATTTCCGCGTGGCGCCGGAGAGGTCGCCGCGTATGTCGACGAGTTGGCCTTCGGCAGCGACGGCTCCGCAGGTCAGGGCCTCTGTCGTCAGCGCGCCGCGGACCTCTTCCGATGTCTGCAGGGCCCGGAGTATCTGCAGGGGCAGCACATGCCCGGCGACGACAGAGGCGAGCAGGGCTTCGTGAGGGCCGAGTTCGTCGCCGACAGGCGTCGAGCCGTTCCCGTCGGACAGATCGTCGAAGTAGCACGCCGAAGTCCACCACAGCACATGCACAGCCGCTATCGGGACGGCCGGTTCCGGGCTGCCGGTCTCGGCGCCGTGCACCAGCAGGGGCAGCACCGAGAGCGGGTGCTTCAGCTGCTGGTGCCGTAAGAGGCCGGCGACGGCGTTCTTCGTCCCGCTCGATGTCGAGCCGAGCCTTTCCAGTGCGCCGGCTGTCTCCGCGTCGATGTCCGCCGCGAATTTGTGGTGCAGGTCCTGGTACGACAGGGAGTTCACTGAACACGTCCTCTCGGGTGGTCGTGGGTCATGAGTAATTACCTCACGACAGCGAGGACGGGCACCGGGGCGGGACGGGTCTCTGAGTTCCCCCGGCGGGCGTGAGCCGGCGCCGCGCGCCTGCCCGCCTGACCGCCTGCCCGCCTGCCCGCCTGCCCGCCTGCCCGCCTGCCCGCCTGCCCGCCTGCCTGCCTGCCAGGATCGGGCCTGCCGGGAACCGGCAGGCCCGTGCCAAGGACCGGAGATGGGTGGCGGCACCCATGAACCCTCGGCCCATCCCCGGGAGTCATGCCCGGCCGGCGTCGTGTGACAGTCCAGGGTGGCCCAAGGCCCTCCTGCTACGGCGTGGCCACCATGGGGTGATCGGCGGTGAGGACATGGAGCTGAGCTCCGCGTGACGGCACAGGGCCCGGCACCTCCGCGGTACGCCGTCGAAGCCTGGGAGGTGGTCGTTCCGGAGATCCAGGACAAGCGACCCGAGGCGGAGCGGGCTCGATGACCGCCGTCGTCATCGGCGAGGTGTTCTTCCACCTCGTCCGGCGGGAGACACCCGCATCGGCCGCTTGCCGCGGCGGGGGGGGGGGGGGGGGGGGGCGGGGGCGGGGGCGCGGGGGGGGGGGGGGCGGGGGGGGGGGGGGGGGGGGGGGGGGGGGGGGGGGGGCCGGGGGGGGGGGGGGGGGGGGGGGGGGGCGGGCCCCCCCGGGGGGGGGGGGGGGGGGGGGGGGGGCCCCCCCCCCCCCCATGCCATGGCCGGTCCAGCGCGGCCTGGGCGCTGGCGGGGTCCAGGGGCTGGCCCCTGGGACGTACGGTCCGCAGGTGTCCACGGACGA